>JBIKWZ010000032.1:0-28299 GCA_044356035.1 Cyanobium sp.
CACGGCAACTGGCATCACTACCAGAGCAAGCAGAACCAGGCGGATGCCTATGTGGTTGCAAAGCGTCGTGATGAACCAAACGAGAAGAATGGTGACAAACCTTGAGTGTATTAAAACTCCTAAGGAGCGAGAGAAGATTTAGCAATCCTGCATTCTCAGGGAAGGAAAGAAAGTCCTGAATAAACTGAAAAGTCAAGGACCAACAAAATGAAGTCACCTCTATTTTCCGCCTCCTTGGCAGTCGCATCGGTTGGCATACTTGTTTCAGCAGTGTCAGTTGCAGGACGCAAGTCCTCTGCTGCGTCAGCACCCATTCCCAACCTTATTGGGACTTGGATAATAAGTGCTGAGGGTGCCGCCCTACCAATGGATTCCAATTCAGGAGGAAAACCAAGTCCTGACAGTAAATTCTTCACATTTAAAGCAGAAGCGACCATTAAGACACAAGACGGCAGAAGGGTCGCTGGCATAATGAGATCAGCAAGCAATACCGAACGCTTCGCTGGGGTTATCGGCGTAGACGGAAAGACTTTTACATATGTCGACGAGACAGGCAGTCTAAGCGGTCAGATTGTATCTCAAAATACAATAAATGCCTCTTATTCTCATTTAAAGCCTAACGAGAAAGTTGTTTCAGCGGGAACTTGGATCCGCAAGCAATAACGATTATCTTCGTCAATTTATGCCGCCATGTCAAGGCAGGTTATTATTCATGTACTCAGATCAGAACCTAGGGCAAGATGCGGGACTAGTCAGGAAAGGTCACTCCTGCCGTGACCGCGCTGGCGATGGAAAGGCGTGTGAGTCACTCAAATGACGATTAACATTGAGTGGCAGTGACTTTCTTCAACGATCCAGTGAAAAATCTCTGCCTGAAGGCGGTTTGCGATAGCAACCTTTCTACCTATCTCAATCTTGCCCAGGCGTATGAGGCAGAGTTCTCGCCAATTACCAAGAAGAACCCTAACCTCACAGGTCTCTACGAGTTGGACACGACTATTGGTGGCGAAGTTAAGGCATACATTCTTCAGAACAGCGCGAATGCAATTGGGTTTGCCGCAGCATCAGTTCCAGAAGAAGGGACAAGAGACCTTCGCGAGTTCTACATTGTGCCAACAATGCGAGGCAAAAAGATAGGGACTTATCTTGCCAGGCAAGTTTTCTCCTTCTATCCCGGGAAGTGGACAGTGAAGCAATTAAAGCAGGCAACTCACGCCACATCATTTTGGCATCAAGCATTGTCTGAACTAGGCATTCCCTACGAAGAAACAATTTTGCTGGATGAGTATTGGGGGAATGTAGTGATGCAGACATTTCAGATTATGCCGCAGTCATATCCTTGATGAGGGATCAATCTGGTAAAGACTGAAATTCCAATGACACTCTAGATCCAGTGGCAAGACCAAAACGGCACCTCGCATCATCGCCAGACCAAGCAAGATCTGGCGAATGCTTATCGGGTTGCTCAGCGTCGTACTGAATCCACAGGGGCGCGCCACTTCAAGACAAGGAAGCAGGGAACAGCGACCCTGACCTACTGCCCTTGGAACACCATTGCCCGTCACCTCCACCATCGTGCTCCTGGGTGGTGCTGGGAGGTTCAGTCGGTTCAGGAGGTTGGTGGTGCCGTTGTGGTCACTGGGCGCTTGACGATTCCCACTGCCGATGGAGACTTGCTTCACTACTCGGCAGTGGCATCGGAACCATTGGAGTCGGCATCCAAGGCACCCGCTGCTGAGGTTGCTGCCTCTTCCTGCTTGAGAAGGGCAGCGGCACTAGCTGGGTTGGGGTTGGAGTTGTGGGGGTGAATCGGGGCGGGCGAAGAAGAATTGGGGGAAGTGCTGAAGCCATCCTGTCTGCCAACTCCTGTCTCACCAGGCAGACACTGCTGTGCTGATGGGGCAAAGTGGGGGGAACAAAACCATTTGACAAGACGTCACCGTGCCCCGCTCCAACCGCCTCAGCCTTTCCCTGGCAAGCACTGCCGCTGTGGCACTGGTATCACTGCCCCTTGGTATTACCCCTGCAAGTGCTGCCAAGGTCACTGAGGGAACCACCTCAAGTATCGGGGTGGTGGAAGTTGCTTCTAACGCCCAGCAGTTCAACCTAGGGAGCCTTGGGCTTCAGGGTTCATCAACTGGTTTAGTGGCACGAAGAGGTGGAAGGAACGACGGCGGTGGAAGAAGTTTGCCAGTTTTCTTACAAAACCTGCTGGTGTTGCTTGGATTCTCCACGGGGGGTGGTGTGGGGATTGGAATTTCAAACACAGGGGGAACAGACCAGTACTGTGTCAAACCTGGCGGTACTGGTACTGGCTGCAAATAATTGATCTTAGTCCTGTCAATTATCATCGCTCCCCTGCCACCACAGGGGCTTTTTATTGACTTCACAGCATCTCACTGGCTTTTGCTTGGCGGATTTGGGACAGGTGATTAGTCAATACAGAATTCATGGCATAGGCAAAAAGAAGGGCTAGAGTCATTGCCTTGGTTTTCATCTCAAGTCGTGCCCCAGTTCAGCCGCATCAGCCTTTCCATCGCAAGCACTGCCGCTGTGGCACTGGCATCACTGCCCCTTGCCGTTAGCCCTGTAAGTGCTGCCAAGGTCTCTGAGGAAACCACCGTAAGCATCGTGGTGATGGAGGCATCGTCTAATGCTTCTCAGTTCAACCTGAAGACTCAGAATTCATCGAGTGGATTAGTTGCTCAAAGTGCTGCTGCCAGCGGTGGGCGGTTTCCACGGGTGCGAGCATTCCTGCAACATATACTGGGGTTACTCGGAATCCAGGCAACGGCAGTAACAGCCCCTACAACCCCTGGGACTTTCTAACGGTCCTTAGGGGTCTAGCAGAAACCCTCCTTGCCAGAGCAACTGAAAAGAAAGCCTAAACCGACCAAGCCCCTGCCACCACAGGGGCTTTTATTGTCTCACTATCCTCAACCCAGCCTCAATAAGCCTCCGATGCCTGGCACAGCCCCTCCTTGCAACTCTCAATAAACCAACTTGACCGGAACGAAAATAATTTACTTAGTGGCTCTAACTTTTGGCGTCTTGGCATACTCCTGCTGGATTTGATTGAATAGCAATGATTGGAGGTCTCTATACGCCTTATTCACCTTCTGCACTTCAACAAGCATCTCTGCCTCCACATCAGGCAGCCGTATGGTGATGGTCTTCATTTCACTACCTCCAGTCGCTCTAACTTCTCAGCAATCGCTTCTCTGCAGAATGCTGAGATGTTCAGGCAACGGCTTCACTTCAGCAGCAGCAGTGCCTGGTGGAGTAGTGGCATCGGAACCATTGGAGTCAGTATCCAAGGCACCCGCTGCTGAGGTTGCTGCTTCTTCGTGCCTCAGGAGGGCAGCGTCGTGCCTACTCAGCGAATATTTTGATCATCACGGCAAGAAGCGTAGAATAGAAGCAGCAAAATAGTCCGACACCCAATTCAATGAGCATGGGCATCTATAAAGTACCTTCCAGAGTCCTATTCGGTCTAGGAATATACGACATTATCAGGGGATTCATGCACACCTTTGTTTTGAGGTGGTCAGGAACAAACATCGCTGGATTCAATGCCGAAACAACACCGATTGATCAGTATTTCATGCTTGGTACATTTGGGATCTCCAACTTTTTGACTGGATTTATCTACCTGTTGATCAGCAGGCGCTCTCCCGAACTGTCCCCCTATGTACTTGCTCTTATTCCAGGAGCATATCTTCTTGGTTTGATTGGGATATGGAGCAACGGAATTCATGGAACCTCTGCCTATGGAGGTCGATATCTTCTGTATGTCTATTTTGCGGTCTGTATTGGAACACTAATATACTTTGCATACGAGAAACGGAAATAAGTTGCGATCAGCACTAACCAGACAGACCAAGGGCGGATGCTTTTCATCAATCAATATCGTGATAGTTGCCCTGTGGATCTATATATCCCCTAAACCTACGCCCCTTTGACGGGTTGAACCGCTTGGCGTAATCCACTCTGCCGCTCTGCCCAGAAGTGTTGGTGAAGGTCTTGCCGTCTCTACTGACTCCAAATGGGTTTTTTACTGCCGTTGGTGAACCACCCATACTGCCCCCCATACCACGCTCTGCCTTGAACTTCACCTGATCCCACTTCAATCCATTTTGCTTGCGAAAATCATTTGCTTTTGACTTTGCTGCTTCAAACCCTTGAATGCCCCTTGCCAGGACGGCATTTGTGTCTGTGCGAAAGACATAAAAGGACAAATCCTCAAGGAGAGCAAGTCTGGTTTGATACCGCTGCTCCCTGAGAACTGCCTGTACTGTTTTCCAAATATGGTCCTGCCTTCTGTCAATCAAGATTACGGATAGAATAAACTCACAGATATTTATTCACCCTGTGAGCGTCCGCATTATCATTCAGTGGCAGGATCAGTTCGGCAAATGGCAGCGATTCCAGGAGAAGCACAATGCCCGTTGATGCCTTCCGAACTGCCCAACAGCGGGCACGAAGCACAGGTAAGCGTCACAGACTTGTGGATGAGTCAGAAGCACTTCTGGACTTGATTGAACCGTAGGCACTTGTTGTTACTCCTACAAGACGCTCTGGCTCCCTGGAGTTGTGTCCCTTGCCCGTTGTACCCGAATGCCACCTTTCACGCCTGTATGCCTCTCCAAGGGCAGGGTTGAGGGCACTAATGAGGTTGCTAAAGGTCTTACCATTCATACACTCGACACTACCCTTCTTGGCACAGTAGAAGACCCAGGAGTGCTGAATAGAATTCCAGAGTAGTGCTGCTTTTCGGTGCTTCCTCTTTGCCTCTGAGCGCCCTAATGGACCACAGAACGGACAGGAGAATGTCAACTTACCTATACCACCTGAAATAGAAAGCTCTTTGTTGTTCTCAAGATAATGCTCTATCAATAACAACCTGTATCTTTCGTTAATTACTGATTCCATAATACTTTAACTTGCCTCTATCGATAAACTCTATGTTGACATTATAAGGCATTTACTCTATTCAGTCAACTTGACAAATACTGCTTTTGGGAGTAGAATAACTATGCACTAGTTTCAGAACTGGTATAAGTGTAATATCAAAGTCTTATATATACTACGTATCGCTTTCAACAGGTTATAGGAACTTTATTGAATTACTTTGCTGCTGTCTTCTGTTCTCAAGTATAATTCAATAGGTTGCCGAAGGCAATGTCCGAAGGACATTCCACTAAGATACTTCCCTAAACCCCTATAAGTTGCTTTAGAAATACCTTATAAAATATGATTAGAGTGTTTAGAGACCCCACTGGAATGCCCGCAAAGACTGCGGTTGATAAGGTTTCGCCGGAATCACTTTATACCTTGACACTACTATAAATACCTTAGTCATCCGTAGCAATAAAATGAGAGATCAGTCTGGAGCAATAAGAGAACAAGTATCCTTCAAGCAACGAGAGCAGCACATTAAAGACTCCTGGACTTTCCTTTGTTCTCATTATCAATTGAACAAATCAGACCTGGTGAAGTATCTGATAAAGAAAGAAGAGTTTTTCCTGAAAAGACCCGAAACAGTTCCTTCTGGATTCATCAAGGAATGGTTATGAAAACTCAAGAACACATACAGCAACGAATCTCATTCCTACAAGAACAAATAGAGTCACTAGAACACTTTCTACCAGATACCTATCAGTTTCTGATGACCGAGATGGACCACCAGCAAAGAGAACTGATGGCACTCAAAATTCAAGACTTTTACGAGAACCTAAGAAATGACTAGTAAAACCAGGATTCTGATGCGTGAAATCCAGAACAAGGTAAAAAGTACCATTACTGGTCAGAAAGAGTTTCCAAATGACGATGCCGTCATTGATTACGCAATCAAAACCATCTACGAGCAAATGAAGAAGCAAAAAATCCTCTAAGTGACCCAAATCAGATGAAGAAGAAGAATGCAGATAAAGTCAAAAGTAAGTTTTCTGTAGAGCACCAGTATCAAGATGCACTGAAGCACCTGACGCCAGAGCAATTAGAAGGTGCCCTAAAACTGCTCAAGACCATTCAGACAGCACTGGAGCAGGGCATTAGTAACTATGCCATTGACCTAACTCACGACTTATTGGACGATGAGACCCCCCAGATTGTTCGTACCTTCTGGTTCAGTAAAGGTATGAGGGACTATTACTTTTGCATTGATGGCACTGGAATGATTCGTGAAGTAGAGCAAGCAATGCCCAACCACCTTCTTGATCAGATCATTAGTGCTCTTGACTGCATTTATGAGTGAGGGGATCGCAGTTGAAAATCAATGGGTCTCCTGAATCTAAAAAGTGTTACGGGCGACCTCAAAAAAATCCGCCAAAAAACTATTTACTCATATATGTCGTCAGGATCTCATCTGCCATAGCGTCAAATCCAGCAACCTGAGGTCCCCAGTTTTTAACAGCATCAGCAATTCTCTTTTTGTACTGAAACCGTTCTGCCCTTGAATCAGTCAAGTTAAAGTCGCGGGCAATCTTCAACAAGTAAGCACGACCAAACTGCCTCCAGAACTCAATCTTGACTTTACCGACCAGATTTTGAAAGAACCCCGTGAAAGTTGCTTTGGGTCCTTCGAGCAAATCAGCAGCACTGCGAATGCCAAAACGCGACTTGAGGTCCACAGGAGCACTGGCAACTACCTGTCCGATCTCCTGCATTAGTTCCTCCTCAATTTGGACAGCAAGTACCTTCCGTGCTTCTGCCTTGACCTCTGTTTGCTTCAGACTGCTCTTGCCTGCACGGACCTCGGCACCAAACCGTTCTGCTGTCACCTTCAGAGCATCCAGCAGGTCTTGGTGCTGCTCAGATGACAGTGCCTCCTTCAGTACCAGTGTTAGGGGCATCTCCTGCTCAATCCCTGTGATCTTGAGGCGGTATGCCTTGGTCCAATCCAGGATGGAGCGAGAGGAGACATCAGGTCCTATGACACCCTCTGCACCTGCTGCCTTAAGTTCCTCTGCCTTCATCACCACCAGGGCATAGAGGGCGGTGTAGGAGGCAGGAAGGGACTTCTTAGGCAGACCCTGAAGGTTCTTGCTGCGGGCAATGGCAACCAACTTGTCCCAGACCTTGGGGTTGAGGTCCTCCTGCTCCAGAAAGGTAAGGATCGTGCCCTTGTCCCAAGACTCCTGAGCAGCAGAAACCAAGAAGCACGTCTGAAGGACCTCGGCAGCAGTGACGCCGAAGCGAACCTTGGAACCAGGTGGTCCAGACAGGTGTGATGCCAGATCAGCGGTGGGCAAGGCGGGGGCATGAGTCCTCATCTCAAAAGAATAACACCCCTACGCGCGTAGAGCGTGCCAGTCGGCGAGGTGGCACTTGAGTCTTGATGCCTCTGCGCGTAGGGCGTATTATAAGTTCAGTTGAGAGCGGCAGTGCCTGCTGCTCCGACCAGGCAATAAGCGACTGCCTTCAAACCCTCCGCTTCCCCGAATAGAAGATGCCCTGGGTCACGGGTCCTGTTCCTCGCTCTACTGATCAATGACTGCTCACACAAAGTATCCTGAGATGATCCGCGCCAAGGAAGTCGCCAAGATTCTTGGTGTATCTATTTCTCACGTTGGCAATCTTGTCAAAGATGGACATTTAGACCGGATTCGGATTGGTAGTCGTTCTTTTGCGTATGACCCTATCGAGGTTCACTTGTTCTCTATCCGTGGTGTATCCATACGTCAAACCATTCCTGCAAGAGGGATCGTCAATACAACTGTAGTTGCCAAGCAAAAATGGGTTTATTCTTTGATTTCTAGTATCTTTAAGTAATTTGTAAGGTTCTGCCAAGACAGAGGCGCAAAGCAAGTATTGCTCATCACAAAGGGGGGGTAACACCCCTCTTTTTTATGCCTATCCACCAACCCTCTTCACCATCGACCAATCGCCTGGGCGAATCTGTGCCCGTGCCCTCTTGGCAGTTGCTTCCTCTTCGATGAAGCGATGGCAGGTCCGCAATAGCATTTTCAATCCTAAGCATCAAGAGCATCTTGCTACTTTACAAATTACCCTTCTTGGTCTATAATAAACCTACCAGTATTTAATGATTATGAAAAATCTGCAGCAAAAACTTATCCGCCTCCCGCAAGTAAAATCAACGACAGGACTCTCTAAATCCACTATCTACGCCCGCATCTCTGAGGGCACCTTCCCGAAACAGATTTCGCTTGGTCCACGCCTTGTGGTTTGGGTTGAAGCAGATATTCAAAACTGGATTACTGAGCAGGTCTCAGCAGCGAGGGGGTAACACCCCTTTTTTATTTCTGAATCTGCATGAGGAATATATAATTCAAACTTTTAGTCCCTGTGAGAGAAGAGCATCGCACCAGGAGACCATAAACTTTCTTCGTTCATCAAGGAACTGTGACCTGTCATATGCCTGACGGACCTTATCACCAATCACATGTGCCATCTGGCGCTGAATGACCTCTGCCGAGAAACCAAGTACCTCTTGCCCAGCAGTGAGAGGAATCGACCTGATTCCATGTGCTCTTAAAACAGACTTATACCCCATGCGAATAAAGTGCTGATTGATGGAAGATGGGTTTAGATGCACTGATCTTCTACTTCTGGGAGAAAGGAATACAAACTCCTCGTCGCCATAAATCTTTCTGAGTGATTCGAATAGGTCCTTGAGAGGATTTGTCAGCGGCACCAAGTGCTCCTTTCCGCTTTTCATACGCTCAGCAGGAATTACCCACAGGTCCTGCTCCAAATCCAATTCAGACCAGCGCATCGGGACCATCGACCCCACTCGCAAAAAGGTCATAAACAGCACCTTCACTGCGCAGATGGTGATGAGTGACCCATGTGCCTGGTTCTGCTCCAATGCCTGGAAGAACTCAGGCAGTTGATCCCAACGGAGCGTTGGGTGTGGCGTTGACTTGTGCTTGGACTTGGTGCCCTTACTGCCGAGTGCAGGGTTCTGATCTCTGGGCATCCATCCCTGGTCGATGGCATGGTCAAAAACCTGCCGCAGCACCATCAGCACCTTGTCCGCATGAACGGGAGCACGTCGCTCAATATCTGCCTTGAGGTCTAGGACCACCTGCCTACCGTTCTTTCCCCCTGAATGCTTGTGGTCCCAAGAGAAGTGCTCAACGGGCGTCGTTGCCCCAAGAGCGGGAAACACCTGGTTCCAGAGCATGTTGCGATATCCCGATTTGGTGCTCTCCCGGGTGGTGGAACGCTCCAGAAATGACTCTGCTGCCTGCTCAAGGGACGGTCCTGTGTGTTGTTGGATCGATGCCTGCTGCTCCTGACGCTTTAGTCCCCTGGGATCGATGCCCGTCTGTTTGGACCACGATCTGATGCGATCCCACTCTTCTCGCGCTTCCTTGAGGGTCCACTTGCCTGGTCCTTTGCCATAGGGACCAATCCGCACTGGAACCTGCTTCCCCTGCCTTCCAGGAGGAAAGCGCATCCGCCCCTCAAAGGACTTACCACCACCTTTGACGGAAGACTCAATCACCAAAATCAGGGAATCGCCTACAGATTTGCTCTGCCTGCGCTCACCTGCCCTTAGAGCACGAACTTGCGAGTCAGAGAGGTGCATTTGAGCAATCCAACAACACGCTTTTTTTCCAACAACACCATCCTATCGTCCAACAACACATCCAACAACACGTGCGCGATTTACCCCCATACTTGGCGGGACGAATCTGAACCACCTGCCCGCCAAGAACCCAGATACAGCAAAGGGTCTGGACGAACCAGACCCTTTGAAAACTCTTCAGAAGCGGAGAGGGTGGGATTCGAACCCACGGAAGGTTTCCCTTCAAACGATTTCGAGTCGTTCGCTTTCGACCACTCAGCCACCTCTCCAAAGACCCGCTGGGCCTGCGACACTCTAAGGATCGGTCAGCCTATGGCGGCCTGCAGGGATCCACTGGGACCGCTGGCCGCCCAGGCCGCTGGCAAGCCAGCCGGGATGGTGCCACTGAGCCAGAGCCGCTTGGCGCCAAGCTCCTTGAGGTGGCGGCGCTCGCGGGCGGAGGGTGCAAAACCCAGCCAGACGCCATCAAGCCGGCCGCGCAGCACGCTGGAATCTGAGCCAGCGGCGGCCAGCTGCCGCCAGGCCCAGAGCGCCTGGCGGTCGGGCAACAGCAGCCAGCGCCAGCGGCCCAGCTGCAGCTGGATGGCCCGGCTCTCGATCGCCACCGGTGCGGCGCTCAGCCCAGGGCTAGCCAACCTTTGACCAGGCTGAAACGGCAGGCTGCCATCGGCACTGGCCATCACCAGGCCCGCCTGCCCCTGCCAGCAGTGCGGCTGCTCGGGCGCCAGCGGATCTAGAAGTAGGGCCCAGTCGTAGCGCTGCACCCCCAGGCCCCGGGCCAGCTGGCCGGCCTGGCTGCAACTGAAGCCATCACCAGAACTGCTCACCAGCACCGCCCGGCCCTGGTGCCGCGCCACCAGCAGATCCAGCCTTCCCTGGTGCACCAGCAACAACTGGTCGGCGCTTAGCAAGCTGAACTGCACCGCCACCACCAGCGCAAACAGGGCAGCACCCAGCAGGCGCCAGCGCCGGGCCAGGGCAGGCCAGGCCAGGGCCAGCAGCGCCACAGTGAAGAGCAGCACCAGGCCCGGGGCGGGGCGCCCCAATTGCCACTGGGCCATGGGCAGCGCCGCAAACAGCTTGACCACCGCCACCAACACATTGGCAAGCCAGGCCACGGGCGCGGTGACAAGCGGTAGCAGGGGCGGCAGCAACACCGCCAGGCAAGCCAGGGCCATCGCTCCCAGGGTGAGGGGTGTGAGCAGGGGCGCCACCACCAAATTGGCGGGCACCGCATAGAGGGGCACCACGCCGAAGTGCAGCAGCTGCAGCGGCAGGGTATAGAGCGAGGCCGCCAGCGGCACCGCCGTGGCCACAGCCAACCAACCCGGCAGCCAGCGGCGCAGGCCCAGCTCCAGCGGCCGAGACGACACCACCAGCGCAGCGGTTGCCACAACGCTGAGCTGGAAACCCACATCCAGCAGCCAGTCGGGCCGCACCAACAGCAACACCAGGGCGCTGGCGGCCAGGATGCCCATGGGCCTGCCGCGGTAGCCGCACTCCACCACCCCCAGGGCAAGGGCGCCCATCAGCACCGCCCTAAGCACCGAGGGCTGGGGGCCTGCCAACAGCACAAACAGGCCCATCGCCGCCGCCGCCAAAGTGAGCCGCCCCAGCCGCGGCAAGCGCTCGCCCAGGGGTAGCACCACGCCCAGCAGCACTGACAAATGGAAGCCGGAAGCCGCCAGAGCATGGGATAGCCCGGCTGCTCGAAAGGCCTCACGCAGCTCCGCCGGCACGGGCACCACGGCGCTACCAAGCACCAGGGCAGCCAGCACGCTGCCGTTGTTTGGGCCGGCATGCTGCACCAGCGCCTGGGCCATGCGGCGGCGCAGGTCTGCCACCGGCGTTGGCGCACGCTGCAACACCTCAAAATCCTGCACCTGCAGCTGGCTGAAGCTTCCCTGGCGCGCCAGTCGCTCTGCCGGTGCGGCCAGCAGCGGATGGGGCGACACCTGGGGGCGCCGCAGGCGCCCCTGCACCTGCAGGCGCCAACCCTGCTGCAGCGCCGGGCATTGCTTGAAGCGCAGTTCGGTGCGGCCCACGGGCAGCTGCAGCAGGGCCCGGCAGCCATCACCGCTGGGCACCGGATCACTGAGCAGGGTGCCCCGCAGCGTCAGCTCCAGCGGGCTAACTGCTGCCTGGAGTTGAAGCACTGGATCACCCGCCGCCGGCTGGAGCGGCGTGAACGCCAGCCAGCCCACCCGCAGTAGCAGCAGGGCCAAAAGCAGGCCCCACAAAAGCGGCTTCAGGCGCAGCCTGGCTGCGCCGGCAGTGTTCGCCCCAACACCACAACAGGCCACAGGTCACTCCGCATGAACCCAGCCAGGGTTCCCACACGGGCTGGGGTTAAAGGCGCGGAAGCTGCAGCAGCAGCTCACAGAGCTCCCGGCTCGGCATCTCCTGGCCCAATAGCGGTGCCACCAGCTTGGCCACCGGGCGCAGCCGGCAGGGCCACACGGCCCGCTCACTCAGACGCCCCAACTGGAAGCTGCCGCCGGCAAGCACCACCACCAGCAAGCTGCGCTGCAGCAGCCTCTTCACACCACCACGGGGCGCTTGGCCTCGCTCAGCAGCGGAAAACCGAGGGCTTCCCGTTCGGCCAGCCAGGCCTCAGCCACCTGACGGGCCAGGGTGCGGATGCGGCCGATCGTGGCGGTGCGCTCGGTGACGGAAATCACGCCGCGGGCCTCGAGCAGGTTGAAGGTGTGGCTGCACTTGAGCACGAAATCCAGGGCTGGAGCTGCTAGCTGCTTGGCCACCAGATCGGCCGCCTCCGCCTCATAGATGGCAAACAGCTGCTTGAGCCGCTCGGGGTTGGAGGCTTCGAAGTTGTAGGTGCACTGGCCCTTTTCAAAGGGCAGCCAGATCTCGCCGTAGGAGCGTTCGCCGTTCCAGCTGAGATCCCAGATGCTCTCCACATCCTGGAGATACATGGCCAGGCGCTCCAGGCCGTAGGTGATTTCAATCGACACCGGCCGGCAGTCGAGGCCGCCGCACTGCTGGAAATAGGTGAACTGCGTGACCTCCATGCCATCGAGCCACACCTCCCAGCCCACACCCCAGGCGCCCAGGGTGGGCGATTCCCAGTTGTCTTCAACAAAGCGGATGTCGTGCTCGCGGGCGCGGATGCCCAGGGCTTCCAGCGAGGCCAGGTAGGTCTCCTGGATGCCATCGGGGCTGGGCTTGATCAGCACCTGATATTGGAAGTAGTGCTGGGCCCGGTTGGGGTTGTCGCCGTAGCGGCCATCGGTGGGGCGGCGACAGGGTTCGGGGTAGGCCACGGCCCAGGGCTCGGGCCCGATCGCCCGCAGCACCGTGTGGGGGCTCATGGTGCCGGCGCCCTTTTCGGTGTCGTAGGGCTGCAGGAGCAGGCAGCCCTGGTCGGCCCAAAAGCGATTCAAGGTGCTGATGATGTCCTGGAAATTCACTCTTCTTTCCTGATCTGGTGGAGGGGGCTGGATCGTGGTTCCATTGTCGATGGCGGCAGCCCCTGCCCCTCAGGCCACCAGCTCCAGCAAACCCATCAGGCCTCCGGCCAGGGGCCGATGCCTCACTTGGCTGAAGCCCGCCCGCCACGCAAGCTGCTGCTGCTCGGAGCCGGTGGGGAAGCGCTGCAGGCTCTCCTCCAGGTAGGCGTAGTGCTCGGGGATGCCGAACCGCTCGGCGGTGGGCACCACCAACCGGCGTAGATAAAAGCGCTGGAAGCTCGCAACCGCCCCAGAGGGGCGGTTGAAATCAAGCACTGCGGCGCGGCCGCCATCGCGCAAAAGTCGCCGCAACTCCAGCAGGCCTGCCCCTGGATCAGCGAGGTTGCGCAGCCCGTAGGCCATCACGGCCCCATGGCAACTAGCGCTCGCCAAACCGGTGGCCAAGGCATCCCCCTGCTGCCAGCTCACCGCTAGCCAGGGCTGGGTGGCCGCCCGCCGGGCCGCCACTGCCAGAGGCGCAGCGGCCGCATCTATGCCGAGCACGCTGCCACCTGGCCGCAGCCGGGAAGCCAGCACTAGGGCTAGATCGCCGGTGCCGCAACAGAGATCTAAAAGATGCTGGCCAGGCTTGGGCTGCAACCAAGTAATCGCCTGACGTTTCCAGAGGCGATGCAAGCCAAAACTGAGCAGGTCGTTGAGCTGGTCGTAGCGGGGCGCGATCTGCTCGAACAGCTCCTGAACCGCCCCTGGATCTCCGGGCCTAAAGCTCGCCATCCCAGGGCAACACGATCGAATCAAGGCTGATGCCCGCATCCACAGCAGGCAGCAAGCTGGGGCTGGTGAAGGTGAGCACCATCACGGTGGCCAGGCCAACTGCAGCTGAACACACCATGCAACCAGCCAGCATCAACGAAAATTCCCGGCGATCACTGGCGGCCTGCATCAGCTGCAGGGCCCACGCAATCAAAGCCACCACAGCCGCCACCATGCCGAGGGCAATTGCGGTAGTGGCGGGAGGCGGCAGTACGGGAAGGGCGGGAAACAAGTGCTGGACGGGCCAAGTGAAGATCTTTATGCAATGTAACGAGGCTTAACAACTCGATGCGAGGGGCCGGATCGGCAAGCCGCGCCGCAGTAGCTCCTTTTTGATCTGCTCAACACTGAGGATGCCATCGTGCAGCAAGGAAGCCAATAGGGCTGCCGAGGCATGGCCACCCGTCGGACCGGGGTCGAGGGCCTCAGCCAGGTGGTCGATGCAGCCGGCACCACCGGAGGCGATCACTGGCACCGGCACCGCATCGGCCACGGCGCGGGTGAGCTCCAGGGCGTAGCCCGCCTGGGTGCCATCACCATCCATGGAGGTGAGCAGGATCTCGCCAGCCCCGAGGGCCACCACCTGCCGGGCCCAGGCCACCGCATCGAGGCCCGTGTTCTCGCGGCCACCTTTGACGTACACATCCCAACCCCCACAAGCTCTGGCCCGGGCATCGATGGCCACCACGATGCATTGGCAGCCAAAGCGCTCGGCGCCCCGGGCCACCAGCTCGGGGTCGCGCACGGCCGATGAGTTGAGGCTCACCTTGTCGGCGCCGGCGCGCAGCAGGGCGGTGATGCCCTCAACGCTGCTGATGCCACCACCCACGGTGAAGGGGATCGTGACCGCCTCAGCGGTGCGTTGCACCAGCTCCACGAGGGTGCCGCGGCCCTGGTGGCTGGCGGCGATGTCGAGGAAAACCAGCTCATCTGCCCCAGCGGCGCTGTAGCGACAGGCCAGCTCCACCGGATCGCCGGCATCGCGCAGCCCAACAAAATTCACCCCCTTCACCACCCGGCCGTCAGCCACGTCGAGACAGGGAATGATCCGCTTGGCAACCATGGACTGGAGCTCCGTTAGGCACTGTTAAGGTTGCGCCACTTTCCAGTCGCGCCGGCCATGTCCCAGGCTGCCACCATCAACATCGGCTCGAAGGTGCGGATCACCCGGGTGCGGGATCGCATCTCCAGCGAGATGGTTGATTCCCTTAAGTCTGATTCCACCGGCACCGTGACCGGCTTCCGCACGGTGGATGGCAAGGGCATTGGCGTGGTGGTGGAGCTAAGCGGTGGTCAGATCGCCTGGTTCTTTGACGACGAACTCACCCTCGCCTGAGGCCTAGGCCGTTGAGCAACAGCCCCAATCCCGAAGCGGCCAGCGGCGGCGGCGCCCGTCAGCTGCTCGGCATGAAGGGTGCCAGCGGCACCAGCAGCATCTGGAAAATCCGGCTGCAGCTGATGAAGCCGGTCACCTGGATACCCCTGATTTGGGGTGTGTTGTGTGGTGCTGCGGCCTCAGGCAATTTCCACTGGAGCATCAGTGAGGTGGGCGCCTCGATCGCCTGCATGCTGATGAGCGGGCCCCTGCTGGCCGGCTACACCCAAACGATCAACGACTACTACGACCGCGAAATCGACGCGATCAACGAGCCCTACCGGCCGATTCCTTCAGGAGCGATTCCTTTGGGCCAGGTGAAGGCCCAGATCTGGATCCTGCTGCTGTCAGGGCTTGGAGTGGCCTACGGCCTTGATCTCTGGGCCGCGCACACCACCCCGGTGCTGCTGCTGCTGGCCCTGGGCGGCTCCTTTGTGAGCTTTATCTATTCAGCTCCGCCCCTGAAGCTCAAGCAAAACGGTTGGCTGGGCAACTACGCCCTGGGCGCCAGCTACATCGCCCTGCCCTGGTGGGCCGGCCAGGCTCTTTTTGGCCAGCTCACCTGGACCACTGCCCTGCTCACCCTGGCCTACTCCCTAGCCGGCCTGGGCATAGCCGTGGTCAACGATTTCAAGAGCGTCGAGGGCGACCGGGCCATGGGCCTGCAATCCCTGCCGGTGGCTTTCGGTATCGAGAAAGCCAGCTGGATCAGCGCCGGCATGATTGATGTGTTTCAGCTGGCGATGGTGGCCGTACTGATTGCCATCGGCCAACACTTCGCGGCCGTGTTGTTGGTGCTGCTGATCATTCCCCAGATCACCTTCCAGGATATCTGGCTGCTGCGTGATCCGGTCGCCTTCGATGTCAAATACCAGGCAAGCGCCCAACCCTTCCTGGTGATCGGCATGCTGGTAACAGCCCTGGCAATCGGCCACAGCTCCCTCGTTAGCTGAGGTGAACCGCCAGCGCCCCGCCACCGGCAAAGCTCCCCAGCCCCGCCGCACCAACCTGGTGGGAGTAGGGCTGCTTGCTGCCCTGATTGGCAGCGGCGTTGCCTGTGGCCAGGCGGCGCTAGTGGCGGGCTTTGACAGCCTGCTGCCCGACGCCCGTGGCATCAACCACTTCAACCGCCCAGGCACCCTCACCATCCTCTCGGCCGATGGCCAGGTGGTGCACAAAATCGGGCCGGTAACTCGCGAGAAGCTGACGCCCGAAACGATGCCGCCGTTGGTGCAGCAGGCTTTTATCGCCGCGGAAGACCGGCGCTTCTATCAGCACAACGGCATTGACCCGGTGGGTATCGGCCGGGCCATGGTTCGCAACCTGCGCAAGGGCTCGGTGGAGGAGGGGGCCAGCACGATCACCCAGCAGCTGGCCCGCACCGTATTTCTGAGCCAGGACCGCACCCTGATTCGCAAGCTCAAGGAGGCCGCCCTGGCCGGCAAGCTCGAGCGCCAGCTCAGCAAACCGCAGATCCTCACCGAATACCTCAACGTCGTTTATCTCGGCTCGAGCGCCTACGGCGTGGCCGACGCGGCCTGGGTGTATTTCACCAAAACCCCGGAACAGCTAACCCTCGCGGAAGCCGCCCTGATCGCAGGGCTGCCACCGGCCCCCTCGGTTTATTCGCCCCTGGTAAACCCCAACCTGGCCCTGGAGCGGCGGGCCGTTGTGCTGCGCCGGATGGAGGAGGCGGGCTTCATCAGCGTCAGTGAGCAAAAGCAGGCTGAAGCGGCACCGCTGCAACTCAAGCCAGCTGAACCCAAATACTGGGATAGCCGCGCCCCCTACTTCAGCAGCTGGGTGCAACAGGAACTGCCCAAGGTGCTAAGCCCCGAGCAGCTCGAGGTGGGTGGTTTGACAGTGCGCAGCAGCGTCAATTTGGCCTGGCAGGAGAAGGCCCAGTCGGCGGTGAATACCTATGCCAGCGGCAGCATGCAGGGCGCCCTGGTGGCGATGGAGCCCGGCACCGGCCTGGTGCGGGCGATGGTGGGCGGCACCGACTTCAAGGACAGCCAGTTCAATCGGGCGGCCCAGGCCCTGCGCTCGCCGGGGTCCACCTTCAAGTTGTTTGTGTATCTCACGGCCCTGCAGCAGGGGATGCTGCCGGAGCGGCTATTCCGCGATTCGGCCCGCTGCTTCGCCGGCTACTGCCCCAAGAATTTCGGCAACCGCTACTTCGGCTCGGTGTCGATGGTGGTGGCGCTGCAGAACTCTCTCAACACGGTGGCGGTGGGGCTGCTGCAGGAGCTGGGCTTCGACAAGGTGATCGAAACGGCCAAGAACCTTGGCATCACCCGAGAGCTGGGACGCTTCTACCCCCTAGCCCTCGGCGCCACCGAGCAAACCGTGGTGGACATGACCGCCGCCTACGCCGCCATCAATAACGGTGGCATCTATGTAAAACCCACACCGTTTGAGGAGATCCTCGGCCCCGATGGCGAGCTGCTGTGGAGCCGCCGGGTGGATGGCGATCAAGGGCGCCGGGCTGTGAATAGCGACATCGCGGCTCTGATGCTGTGGATGCTGGAGCGGGCGGTGCGCTCGGGCACGGGCGGCGGCGCGGCCCTGCCGGACCGGCCTGTAGCCGGTAAGACGGGCACCTCAGAGGGGGGCCGCGACCTGTGGTTTATCGGCTCGATTCCCCAGCTCACCACCGGGGTGTGGCTGGGCTACGACGACAGCCGCACCACCAAGAGCACCAGCGTGGTGGCCACCTACGCCTGGCGGGCCTTTATGGCGCCGATCAGCAAGGACCTGCCAGTGCGCCAGTTTCCGCCCAAGCCGCAGCTAGAGGACACCTACCGGCTCGATAAAAAGCAAGCCGAGCGCCGCCGTGAACCGGCAGCAAATCCCGAAAGCTTGGGTGAGCCGGCACCCCTGCCGTTGGAGCTAGATCCGACCCCCAGCCTCAACGAGCAGCCCTACACACCAGCCTCACCCCAACCGCAAACACCAAGCCCCCCTGCACCCCCTAGCCAGGCGCCCTCCACACCACCGCCGCTGGAAGCTCCGCCACCGCCAATGGTGGCGCCACCACCCCCCTAAGCAAGAGGCGCTGGTGGCGCCTGTAGCCGGGCGGCAAAAAAGCCGTCGCCACCGCTGGCGGCTGGCCACCGCTGCCAGCTCTGCTGCAGCTGCCAGCCGGGGTATTCGGCAAGGAAGCCAGCGAGCAGCTCGCCGTTTTCAGCCGGATGCACGGTGCAGGTGGCATACACCAGCTGGCCGCCCGGCTTGAGCAGGGGCAGCAGGGACTCCAGCAGGGCCCGCTGCAGGGGCACCAACTCGGTGATCGTTTCAGGGCTGATCCGCCAGCGGGCATCGGCGTGGCGGGCCAGGGTGCCGAGGCCCGAGCAGGGGGCATCCAGCAGGATGCGATCAAACCAGCCGAGCCACTCAGGCTTCTCAGCCGCCAGGGCGGTGGCATCGGCAGCCAGGGTGTGAATGCACTGCAGGCCAAGGCGGGCGGCATTGACGCCCACCCGGCGCAGGCGCCCTTCAGAGCGATCAACGGCCCACACCTCACCCGAATCTGCGAGCAGCTCAGCGAGATGGGTGCTCTTGCCACCCGGGGCGGCGCAGGCATCGAGGATCCGCTCGCCGGGCTGGGGATCGAGCAGCAGACCCACCGCCTGGGCAGCGCGATCTTGCACGCACCAGTGACCCTCGGAGTAGCCCGGCAGGGCGCGCAACTCGCCGCTGCGGCCCAGCAGCGTGAGGCCCCCGGGCAGATCCGGCAGGGGGGCCGCCTCGATCCCGGCGGCAGTGAAGGCCTCCAGGGCAGCAGCGGGGCTGGTGCGCAGCAGGTTGAGGCGCAGGTCGAGGGCGGGGGGCTGGTTGCAGGCCAGGCCGAAGGCCTCGGGATCAGGCCACTGCAAAGCCAGCTCCGCAAGCCAGGCGGGCAGGGAATGGCGCAGGCCATAGCTGGTGGCAGGGTCGCTGGGCAGGGGGCCCAGACCATCCCAGGGCTCAGGCCCGGCCTCCGCGCGCCGGCGCCCGCAGGCCCGCAGCAGGCCATTGGCCACCGGCGCCAGCCGGCCGAGTCCGCCCCGTTTTGCCAGCTCCACTGTGGTGCTCACCGCCGCAGAGGCCGGCACCCGGCTGCTGAACAGCAGCTGGTAGAGCCCCAGGTGCAGCAGCCAGCGCAACTTGGGCGGCTGGCGGGCGGCAGGCACCTTGCCGAGGGCATCGAGCCAGGCATCGAGCAGGCGCCGCTGGCGGATGGCGCCGTAGGCAAGCTCGGTGGCTAGGGCCCGGTCGGCGCCCTCAAGGGGATGGCGCTGCAGCTCCCGCTCGAGCGCCAGATCGGCGTAGGCGCCAGCGCCCACCGCCAGCAACACCTGCCAGGCGAGCTGGCGCGGCGCCAAGCCAATCGCGGGGGTTTCGGTTGCGGTTTCGGCGGGGGGGGCGGATGCCAGGGAGTGGGGCGGCGGAGGGCAAGGCTCCACAACTAGCGCGCAGGGG
This sequence comes from Cyanobium sp., assembly GCA_044356035.1. GTDB lineage: Bacteria > Cyanobacteriota > Cyanobacteriia > PCC-6307 > Cyanobiaceae > Cyanobium_A. Next base: position 19,640 of record JBIKWZ010000032.1, read on the forward strand.
GGAGGTGGCGGGGTGAGGCGGCGGGGAGGTGAATGTTTTTTCTGGTTAGCTAAGGAGGACTAATTCGCAAACTCATCACCCCCAGGCCGCCAACGGTGCTGGGCCAGAGGCAACTGGCCCGCTGCATCTACGGGGATGCCTTCAGCGAGCAGCAGCTCACGCTGAATCCAGTCGCTGCCTTCGCGGCTGGGGTTGAAGCTGATCTGCCCTTTGGCATTAACAACCCGCTGCCACGGGATCTCCGACGGCAGGGGCAGTCGCCGCAGGGCCCAGCCCACCTGGCGGGCGGCGCCCCAGACCCCAACCAGCTCAGCGATCTGGCCGTAGGTGGCCAGCTGGCCGCGGGGGATGCGGGCCACGGCTGCGTAAACCCGCTGATCAAACGTGGGGGCGGGAGGAAGCAAAAGTGGTTTGAGCTTGTGCAACCGAGTGTTGAAGCCAGCCTAAAAATAAAAAAGTGACTGCCCAAGGGACCTGTCATGCAGGCGACTTGTCATTGGGGAGACTGGTGATTCGGGAGATGCCCGTGATTCCGCACCTCAACTGAGCCCGACGCCATGCCCCTACTGCCCCGCCGCTTTGAGCGGCTCAAGGCCGTGCTCGATCGCCGCATGGGCGATCTCACCGTGGTGCTTGAGCATGTGGACAAGCCCCACAACCTCTCGGCCATCCTGCGCAGCTGCGATGCGGTGGGGGTTCTGGAGGCCCATGTGGTGAGCCTGGCGGGCCGCACGCCCACCTTCAACTGCACCTCTAAGGGCAGTGAAAAGTGGGTGCCACTGCATCGCCACAGCGACGGCGACAGCGTGGCCCTGCTGCGCCAACTCAAGGCCCAGGGCTTTCGGCTCTATGGCACCCACCTGTCGGTGGAAGCAGTCGACTACCGCCAATGCGATTTCAGCGGCCCAAGCGCCCTGGTGCTGGGGGCCGAGAAGTGGGGTTTAAGCGCTGAAGCGGCGGCATTGGTAGATCAGCCGATCGTGATTCCGATGCACGGCATGGTGCAGTCGCTGAATGTGAGCGTGGCCTGCGCCACGCTGCTGTTTGAGGCGCTGCGTCAACGGGAGGCTGCCGGCCTCCTGCCACGCCACGGCGAAGGGGTGCCGGCGGGGCGCTACGAAAACCTGCTGTTTGAGTGGGCCTATCCGGAGGTGGCGGCCTGGTGCCAGCGCGAAGGCCGCCCCTATCCAAGCCTTGATGCCGAGGGGTCCATCAGCGAAACCCTGCCCCGCACGATCAAGCTGCGTTACTGATATCTGCGGGCACTGGGCAGCCACAGGGCCAGGCCAAGGCCCAGCAGCTCAAGGAAAATCTGGCGGCCGCCGAGCAGCACCACCGCCAGGGCAACGGCAGCGAGCAACTTCTGGAACAGGCTCCAAACGTCGTCGGCGTTGGCATTGCCGCTGCACCAAAGTGCCACCGCGGCGGAGAGCAGGAGCAGATCCAACCACCAGGGCATGGGCTCAATGCAGGTGGATTCTGATTATGGCGCGGGAGTATGGCGATTTTTGCAGCCACCCCCTGGCAACGCCTTCCTATGTGGCGCTTCAGGATCCAGTGCGCTGGGCGCTGCCGCCACTGAGCCAGCTCTCGAGCCCCTCGCCTAAAAACGATAGCCCCAGCACCAGCACAAACATGGCCAGGCCCGGGTAGAGGGCAGTCCACCAGATGCCGGTGGGCACGGCGGTGAGGGCCTGCTGCAGGTCGCCGCCCCACTCGGGGATGGTCTCGGGCAGGCCCAGGCCCAGAAAACCGAGGCCACCGAGGACCAGCACGGCATCGGCGGCGTTGAGGGTGAGCAGCACCGGCACTGAGGTGATCACGTTGCGCAGCAGGTAGCGGCGCAGGATCCAGATCGGGCCGGCGCCTAGCGACTGGGCCGCCTCCACAAACAGCTCGGCCTTCACCTGGGCCGTTTGGTTGCGCACCACCCGAAAGTATTGGGGGATGTAGACGACGCAAAGGGCGGCGGCGGCATTGGGCAATCCCCGACCCAACAGGAAGGCAAGCACAACCGAGAGCAGCAGCACCGGCAAGGTGTAAAGGGTGTCCATCAGCAGCACCAGCACTCGATCCACCCAGCCGCCCAAGTAGCCGCTCACCATGCCCAGCGGCACACCGATCAGCAGGGCGATCACCAGGGCCAGCAGCACCACCTGCAGGGCCACGCCACTGCCGGCAAGGGTGCGCACGCACACGTCACGCCCCAACCGATCGGTGCCGCACCAGTGGCTCAGCGAAGGCTGGGCATAGATCGGGTTTTGCAGGCCGGCGTTGGGATCGCTCAGCCAGCCGACATGAACCAGCAGCGGCGTGATCAGGGCCACCAGGGCGTAGGCCACCACGATCACCAAACCCCAGCGGGCCATGAGGGCCGAAAGGCTGGGGGCGCGGCGAAGGGCAAAGCCTGCAATCACAGAATGGGGCGGCGGTGGCTCTAACTACTAGTTGAGCAGAGATGGGGCATCAGCGCCATCGCGACCGGGGCTAACGTTGAAAAGTGATGTCAGACACCAGCCCTTCATCATCCTGCGACTACACAGGAAGGGGGACTGGCCAAACTCGACCACTCAACAGATTCGCAATGGCACGCGGCAAAGAGCCCTTGAGCTAATCCCCATGGACGCTCCCTCGCCCTAGCCTCATCCCATGTCCAGCGCCAGTCTGTTAATCGTCGACGACGACCCAAGCCTGCGCCAGTTTCTGCGCGCGGAGCTGGAGCTGGAGGGCTACAAATGTCAGGAGGCGGCAACGGGACAGCAAGCCTTGGTACTGATCCGGGCCCAATCGTTTGACCTATTAGTCCTTGATTGGACCCTGCCAGATTTCAGCGGTGTGGAGATCTGCCGGAGGCTGCGGAGTAGCCATAACGCCACACCCGTGCTGATGCTCACGGGCGTTGACGGGATTGAAGACAGGGTGAAAGCACTGGATGCCGGTGCCGACGACTACCTGGTGAAACCCTTCTCAATCGAGGAACTACTGGCCCGGCTACGGGCCCTACTTCGCCGCTCCACCAGCCAAGACGCGGCCAAGCTGCCCCAGATGTTGTACCTGGCAGACTTGGAGCTCAATACAGCCAGCCATGAGGTATCGCGCGGAGGGCGGGAGATTAGCTTGAGCAGCAAGGAATACCAACTGCTGCTACAGCTATTGCTGCAGGCCAATGCGGTGGTAGAGCGAGAAGCGTTGCTGGCGGCGGTGTGGGGCCATGACTTCTACGGCGACCCCAACGTTCTTGACGTGTATATCCGCTACTTGCGCCAGAAACTGGAATCCCAAGGGAGCCCTACCCTGATCCAAACTGTGCGCGGCGTGGGCTACATGCTCAAGCAGGCTTCCCCAAAAAGCTGAACCAATGCTGATCGCGATCGTGGACGATGACTCGCGCATGCGGATGCTGTTGGAGACGGAAGCTAGTGACGAGGGCTGGCAGTGCCTATGTTATTCAAATGGTCATGAATTTTTGGCGTCAAACAAACTTCTCCAATTTGACCTTGTACTCCTAGATCTGATCATGCCGGTGATGGATGGGCTGACCTGCCTGCGACAGCTGCGTAGCCAGGGTTTCAATCAGCGAGTGATCGTGCTTACTGCCCTCTGCGATCCTCTGCAGAAGCAACAGGCAATAGAGGCGGGTGCCGATCAATACGTCCTCAAGACCAACTTGCTTAATGGTTTGCGCGCTTTGATCCATCATTGATGAACCATGGCAATTGCGGCAATCTTCGATTTTTTGTCGAATCCCGCTTCAACTTGTCAGCCCCTGGCTGATCATCCGATGGCTTATATACAGATACACGCAACTGGAAATCAGCACCACAGCCTGGTGCGTCGGTGACAAACGCATCACCGCCCATCCCCTTCATTAGCGATTGCACCACCGCCAAGCCAATTCCACTGCCGGCATGGGGCCCCACAATGGCGTCATTGCCGCGCACAAAACGTTCAAAGATTTGATCACGTTCCTCCAGCGGCACCCCTGGACCATGGTCGCGAACATGAAATATCACTTGATCAGCCACACACGACAAACTCAATTCAATCGGTGCAGTGGGAGGGGAGTATTTGCTGGCATTTTCAATCAGATTAGTGAGGCACTGAATCAGACGATCCGAATCTCCGATAGCCTTGACAGGCCTGGCCGGATCACGAAAACGTAGTCGTCCTCGCAGAGCGCCAGATAGGCGCTCAAAGGCCTCAACAAGCACTATCTCAGCATCAAGTGGTTCCCGTGCAACTTTGAGCGTGCCGCTGTCATTGCGTGCGATTTCGAGCAGGTCCGTCACCAAGCGAGCCATGCGCTGTGATTCATCGCGGATCAGGCCCAACTGCTGCAACTGATCTGGGCTGAGATTTGCGGCACGCCTCTCCAGGCAATTGGCATAACCACCAATCAGGGTGATGGGTGTTCGCAATTCATGCGACACCGCATTTACAAAAGCCCGCTGATGTTCCCAGGAGGTGGAGAGCCGATCGAGCAGGCCATTGAAGGAGACCGCGATGGGCTGCAGTTCCGGCAGTTGGTCGTCAAGGCCAAGGCGACTCTCCGTGAAGGTATCGGATGTGATCGAATCCATGCTCTGCTGCAACTGCTCCAGCGGCTGCAGACCACGGTCAATCACCCGCCGCAGCAAAGCACTGGTGAACAGGGCCGCCAAACCGGCACCGGCGATGAAGAGCAAAAACAACGTGCGCTCCTGGGCCAGCTGATTGCTGGTGTTTTGCACGGTGAATAGCCGCCAGGGATTGCCAGCCAACCAAAGGGTCTGGCTGCTGATGCAAAACTCAGCCGTCCCCTGCTCCAGGCAGCGCGGCGTGAGGCTCAGATCGCCCTGAAGTTGCTGCCGCTCTAGCAAGTCAAATAGCGACTTATTTTGGCCTAAGCCAAAAAACGCTGACCCGGCGGGGAGAACCCGTTGAGTCTGACTCTGCTGGTCTGATGACTGGACGACGAGCTGGGGTTCCAGCCAGTGCAGGAGATCTGAGGAGGAATAGTCGGCCAGCTTCAGCCGCAGCTGCTGATCCGAAGCTTCGGAACCTTCAAGTGCGCTGAAAGCCGCGTAGGCCGACTGAGCCTGACTCTGGTGAGCCTGTAGACGACGCCATTGCAGCAGCTGCCAATTGGCAGTGAGCAGTAGGGCATAGCCAGCAAGCACCGCCAGCAGCGAGGTGGACTGAAACCAAAGACGCAGCGAAGAGCGGGACAGAAACGACTCTCAGAAAACTCTCAGAGACATCTCAGCAGATTCCCATGGACCGGGCAATACGAAAGGAGGATTCTGAGTTCATTCAACCTATGGACTCATGACCAACACCACACGCCTGATGCAGCAGAAGCTGCTGATCAACCGCCTGAACGCCACAAAAAAACGCAAGGGCCTCGCCCAGGGCTTCACTTTGATTGAGTTGATGATCGTGGTAGCGATTATCGGCGTTCTTTCAGCTGTTGCCATTCCCCAGTTCTTGGGAGTGCGTGACCGGGCCGCCGCTGGCGCCAAGGTCGGCGAATTAGTGGGTCTTGCCAAAGAATGTGCCGTTGGTCAGGTGACCAAAGTGGCTCAAACACCCGCCGTTGGCAACAGTGGAATCACGATTACCGGCGTCTGCGACGGAGCATCAGCCACAGCTGTCACTCTAGCAACCGCAAACTTGACCTCCATACCGGCCGGCGTGAAGTGCCTTGCAGATGATTCCATCGTCGGTGACGTAAGAGCCACCATCTCGATCACCCAAGCGGGCGCGATGACTTGCGCCTGGAGCTGAACTAAACAACGCCCATTCGAAGTCACTTTAAGAGATCCATAGGCTGGCAGCACTGCAAACCTGCCAGCCTTTTGTTCCCGGTACACCGCTCAACATCTGGAGCCTGAAATGCACAAACGCACCAGGCATCGGCTATGGCTTCTATCCAAAATCACCAAAGCCAATGACGAGGGCTTTGTCCTTGCCTTGGTGGTGATTGTGGGCCTGATCTTGGCGGCTGGGGCCATGGCATTAATGGCTCGTTCCACATCGGGAATGCTGGGCTCAATTCGCCAACAGCAAAGCCGAGAGGCTCGGGAGATTGCAGAAAATGGAACGGGCCGAGTTGTTGAAAGACTGAACCGCGAATATTCGTACTTGCTGATCAACTGTTACGACAGGGACACCAACACCGTGGACTGGAGCAACTGCAAATCCAAAACGGCCATTGGCACCTGGGACGCCCCCAAGTACGGCACGGCAACCTGCCCAGGCTCCAATCTCAGCTCGGCCAACATGGTAGTGGACGGCAGCGTTAACACCAGCACAGGAGATCGTGCAGGGCGCTGGCAGTTAGAGTTTTACCATTTTAGTGGAAGCAAATTATATGGTGGGCAGGGCAGAATGCGGGTGCGTGGGCAACGCCTCAGCGCCGATGGCACAGTATTAGCGGAAGCCTATGTAGACCAAGAGCTTTCGATCAAACCCAAGAATTGCGACGCCGCCTTTAACCAGCCGCCAACTTCAACAGGTTTCCCAGGTCTTCTCGCCAATAGCATTTCTCTTGGCAACAACGATGTGCTGGGGGAGGTAAGCGGAAACGTTCTATGCGTGGGCTGCCAGAACCCCAGCGAAGTCACCCAGGGCCCACAATCCATCGTGAACGGCAACATATTTGCCAGCAATATTTCCCTGCCCGACGTACCAAGGGCACCTGCAGGGCTTTCAGCGATCACGGCATCAGGCACCTACAGCTCCGGAAGCAACAATGGTGGAAGCTGCATGGTGGACAACAGCAAAACACCAGCAGTCACCCATTGCTTGCTTGGCAACATCAACCTCAGCGGATCTGAGGAGGTGGAATTCAACACCACGAATGGGCCGATGCAGCTTTACCTGCAATGCGATCCTCAGAACAACTCACCCTGCTCGGGTCCAAATATCACTCTTTCAGGAAACGCCGCGATCAAGCATTGTAAAAACGGTAGTTGCACGGCAACAGCAAGTGATCCAACAGAATTAGCCCTGTTTGGCAATCCTGCCAGGACAAGTGAAGCCTGCTCAGTCCATTCGCCTGAGCGGTGGATCTAGTGCCACGGTGATGTTTGCCTACTTACCCGATGCCTGCGCTGGCATCAATGGGGGGATCAAGCAACCCGGATCTGGTTGGAGCCCTATGGGTGAAATCGTTTGGACCCGTTGGATCCAGTTCGAACAGAGCCGAGCTGCTCGTACCCAACGACATGGGTGCACGTGTATTTACGCGTTTTGGCAACAGTTTTGCATTGAGCATTCGAGATTTTGTGGCCATTGGCATCAACAACTGGGCCAGCTTTCAAATGCCCGAGTCTGCAACTGGGATGTTCCGATGACCACAATAATGTTGACAAGGAGGGCGTTACGTGGTTTCCGAAAGCACGACAAGTCGCCGAGGTTTCAGCCAAGTAAACAAATGGCAACTACCATCCGCCACCTTGCCAAGTGCCGGCCCCTTAACATATATTTAAGGTCACAATATGCCTTCACTGGCTATAGCCTGCCTGAGGTAATGATCGCCTCTACCGTGCTGGCCATCGTGGTCGCCAGCTCAGTTGGAACACTCACCGAATCCGGCAAAAGTTTCAACCGCAGCCGCGAAAGGGATGCAATCAGTACCCTTATCGCCAAGGATCTCGAAGAAGTTCGTGCGGCTGCCTACAACTACATGCGTTGCGAACCCACTCCCCAAGCCAATGAACCAGTTGCATGTAGCGATGCACGGCTGAACCAGTTTTCTGATGGGCAGGTCACCTTCGTTCCGGATGCTTCCCGTTGCAACGCTGGTACCCTGGCCGAGGGCTTGGTCGCCACCAATCCCGCCCTAGTGAGCAGCTCCACGCTAACAATTCCTGAAAACGTGTCAGATATCAGCTTGGGCGGAGTAACCGTCAGCCGCACTATCACCGCATCCGGGAACGAACTCGAAGTAAAATATGGTTCTATCTCATCATCATCTGGAAATCAACCTGTTTACCAACAGACCTTAATCGTACCCGAATCAACCGGCTGGTGTGCTTGACAAGCTCTCACAAAACCAAGGGATTCACCCTAATCGAACTACTTTTGGTAGTGACTCTGGTGGGCATTACCACCATGATTGGCCTTAGCAATTACTACCGCTTCATGTCCGACGCTCGCCTCAATTCTGGTGGCAAGGCCATCGCAGGCTGGCTCGATCAAGTGCGGCGCATGGCAATTCAAAACTCTAAAACTTGTACTATCGAAATCAATCCAGATTCGGGTACGATTAAGGCCGCTAGCACAAACATCTGCGGCAGCATCGAAACCTTCAACCTGCAAGAGCAAGTAGGACAAGGTGACGCTGTTCAAATGTGCGCAGCCTCCACCGACCCTAGTCAAACCTTCACCCCCTGCAGCAGCAACCAGGGCAGCCCCGCCGTCACCCTGCGGTTCAGCCCCCGAGGCACTACGTCCACAAATACGCTGATTGAGCTACGCAGTGCCAATCAAAGCCATAATCGCTGCATCGCACTACTTTCCCCCCTCGGGCTGATTCGCCTTGGCCGAGTTGTCGACAATCGCTGCGATTGGACAAGCGGATGGTAATCAACAGACAACAGCAACCGGAAGGATTCACCTTGCCAGAACTGCTGATTGCCGGCTTAATCAGCGGCTTGGTCGTGATTGCAGCTGGT
>JBIKWZ010000033.1:0-28270 GCA_044356035.1 Cyanobium sp.
CGGGAGATGGCCCTGCAGGAACTAGGCAGGCGCGCTCGATTGCTGGGAGCCGATGCCGTTGTGGGGGTGCGGGTGGACTACGAGGTGCTGGGACAGGCGGGTGGAATGTTGATGGCCTGCGCAATCGGAACCGCAGTGCAGCTCGAATATTCGTCGGATCGATCCCTACCGCCACCGCCGCTGCCCCCAGCAGGGTCAGAAAGAGCACGAACCTAGCCAACTCCCACATATTAATGCCCAGGCTAAGCCCATAGGAGCTAAGCCAAGTCAAGCAATCGATTGTTTTACGATATTCACATCATCAAGACCCGCTATTATGTGGCCGAGGACCAAACCATGCTCCAACAAATGAAGACTAGAGCGCTACAACAGAAAACCCAATTGGAGCCACTATCAGAAGCCCAATTGGCAACCGAGGCCATTAGCGGCCCATCTTAGCCAAGGCTGAACATAATGCCAATTGAGATTGCCATGCCAGATTTAATTAGCCATACAGTTTCCCATACTCGCACTCAATTAAGGGCGCCTACAATAGTCGGAGTTTTCCGCGATATCAATAGGCATGAAGAAGCCACCAACAGAAGTAGCAGCATCAAAGAGCTGACAACAAGCCCTGTCCACAAAGGCAAATAAGTTGGGCTATTCTTTATGAATTTCAAACAACTATGGCAACATTAGAAGTGCATTAGAAATAGCGTAGAAATTTAAGAGTAAGATTTTCATGCCCAACTAGGCTTCCGACCTCTCAAACCCACCCTTCTAATCAGCTTTCCTCCCATCGCTCGGCTCGATGGTATGGCAAGTGCATCTGATGATTTGCTAGTGATGTTATTTTTTTAGGGAGAAACGACTTCTCGAAAGATACCTCGTCCTTTGGCGTTAAAATAAAATTCTCTATCTTAAAATGGTAGCCGAGTGGCATTGCCAAACAAATTTCTAGCGCTGAGCCCGAAGTAACTTTTTGCCAACAGCAAAGAGTATTTTGGATGATCTCAACTCAGGCAATCCAGCGCAGCTCATGGACGGACATGACCACCTATAGCTATTTAGACTCCGCTAGTGGCTGGACTGAAAATCCTGACAATTTAACTATTTGACCACTCGCTTGACGGCGTAGGAGAAATAACTTCTTGCACCATCAACAGTTATAAATCCCGAATGGATCATTGTATTGCCATCATCGCTAAAAGCTGTTTTCCATTCGAACTTAACTGGACGCCCATCGGCGAAATTTCCGACACTTTTCCATAAAAGATTGTCACCATCTATTGAGCCAATTCCTTGGTCAAAGTTTCCACCAGAATCTACCAAGGTCATTCGAAGACTTTTCTTTGCAGGGTCCCAATAAATGAGTTGTACGCCATTCTCCTTTCGTTCGACTCCCTCAACGCCCTGGCAAAGGATGGCCGATCTGCCTGCGGTCCAACTGCATGTAGACGTAGTAGTGAACTTCTCCCCCTTTTTGGCAACTCCCGGAAAATCAGTTGAGTAAACACCAGTCCCAACCCAGGTGCCGACATGCCTCATGCCGAAGGCTTGAAACCCTATTGATGAATCACCAGCTCTTGCAGCACTGGTGGTTGCCACAGCTACGAGGGCGCCAACAAGACATGAGTTGGCAATTGTGGACAAAGATATTCCGCACTTGCGCAGAGCATGGACGGCCTTTAATGGGTAACTTTTGATCATTTGTTGTGATCCCTAGTTTATTTCCTTCTGATCTTCGCACGTCTAACTTGCTTTAGCTTGACCTGTCATAGTGAGTGACACTTTTCGTAAGCCGGGAAGAGCAAAAGCCCAAAGAGCCACTGCTCTCTAGGCAGCTAGCTTCTGGCCTTCATCACCTTGGCCCAGGCTAGGAAAACGGTAACCTGCCGCTAGTGGAGAGGGTGGTGTGCCAAGAGTTGAAAGACGCCCCTGGCCGCACATCCGCTTCCCCATCCTTACGCAGTCGTCTTGCTCATTAAGCGGCTTCTTAGTGGGACGCAGGAAGGGTGATGGCCTGACCTAGTGGACCGACGAAAACAATGATTAGCACCGCAGGATCTGGGCCGAGACTCACGCTTCGGTGCGCATTATTGACAACTTCAATCACCGCCTCACCAGGCTCAAGCAGCTGGGTGGCACCGTCCTTGGTCTCAAGGCGCAACCTGCCCTGCAACAGCACGCCCGCGTGAATAACCGGGTGCTTGTGAAGCTTCAACGTCACACCCGGAGGTATCGTCATTCGCAGAACGTGCACCTCCGGATGGGCTACAGACAGCGGCGGTAGGAGCGCCCCATTCCAGGACCGATCGCTGCGGGTAAGGGTTTGCACCGTGACCCCAGGCCCTAAAGACTCCAGTTGATTGCCACTTGCCAGGGCTTGCACCATTACCCCCTGGGCAGAGCGGTCATGACTGTCATGGGCCAGCACCGGCGGAAACAACGCGATCCCCAATGAAAGCAAGACTCCTACGGACTTTGCCATGAAAACAAACAACGATCACTTCAATCAACTTACTGCCACCAGCTGACCTTGCGCTGAATTTAATCCCAGCTTGGCCAGCGGTTGAAGTACCTAGATCTGCTGCATGAGAACGCCGTTAGGTAGGAGGGGAGACCAATCAACTAAACGACCTGGCTTATGCGACTCCGCTACATCGACAAACGGGCGGACATGGTCATGGGAACTGCGGACAGGGCTTTGGACACCGGACAGCCGGCCTTTGCCTTATCGGCGTGGTCAAGAAAGACCTTTTCACTGCAACCGGGAACGATGGCTTCAGTCTCGAGTTCGATGAGTGTGATCGCCGGTCCTTCACCCAGATGCACTTTTGCAGTAGTGCGAATCTCTACTGGCGGAAATCCACTCTCGGAAAGGATCGCAGACAAAAACATTGAAAAACATCCCGCGTGCGCCGCGCCGATCAGTTCCTCAGGATTTGTTCCATCACCAGTTTCAAACCGTGAGGCTTTTGTGAAGGGCCCTTCATAGCCGCCCTCACCCAACCGCATCGTGCCTGAACCTTCCATCAGATTGCCATTCCACACCGCTGACGACTGACTGGTTGTCATTTTGCAATTGGTAATTGAATAACTTGGAAATTAAAGCATGAATCACCCTTGATGCAACTTTATGGCAATGGAGCGACTGGATGTCGTTAGCCAGGCGGCATAGGCATCTCAGCGGGCACCGCTCCCGAGAGGTTTATAACCACAGCACCACTAGAGATCAAATAACCCCCATGAATTGATCCGAATTTGGAATCTGGATGTAAGCCATCACCCCAAAAAAAGCTGCACTTGCAATGCCAATGCCTGCTCTGAAGGCATTGGTCAGTCCCATAGGAATAGCCTTGAGCACTCGCGATAACTATCAGAAATGATTTACTTATCCCTGCTGAGTTAATAGACCGCTATGAAGCTGATGGGGCTTCACAAATTTGATGCCCCTGTGGCGGTGCTGCTGCCCCCGCACCCCTGCCCTCAACCCTGCCCCTGCTGCAGACCCCGCAACGCGGTGAGTAGGGCAGCAGGGCTCTGGGGGTCCACCATCAGCACACTGCCTCCAGGCGCCTGAGCCATCTGCTCGCCCATGGCCATCCAGTCGCCGGCCAGCAGCAAACGCATCGCCTCGGCGGCCTGGGGGTTGGCCTGCATCGCCTCGGCCAGCCGACTGGCCGCATCGGCCCTGGCCTGGGCCAGCAGGGTCTGCTGCTTGGCCTGGGCTTCGGCATCAAGCAGCAGGGCCTCCGCCCGGCCCCGGGCCGCATTCACCTGGGAGTCGCGCTCGCCTTCCGAACGCAAAATTGCCGCCCGCTTCTCCCGCTCGGCCGTCATCTGCTGCTCCATCGCCTGCTGCACGCCACGGGATGGCTGGATATCGCGCAATTCCACCCGAGTCACCTTCACGCCCCAGGGATCGGTGGCCTGATCCAGCTCCTTCATCAGTACCTCATTCACCTCCTGGCGGGTGGTGAAGGTTTGATCCAGGTCGAGCTTGCCCATCTCAGCGCGGATCTGGGTGAGCACCAGGTTCACCATGGCCGCCTGCAGGTTGTCGACGGCGTAGTAGGCACGGGCGTGCTCGAGCAGCTGCCAATACACAACCGCATCCACCTCAATGCCGACGTTGTCGCGGGTGATGCACTGCTGGGGCGGAATGTCGAGCACCCGCTCCTTGAGAGATTCGTGGCTCACCACCTTCTCCAGCACCGGCAGCACCAAGGAAAGGCCCGGCTGCAGCTGGCGGTCGTACTTGCCGAGCCGCTCCACCAGGCGCGACTGGCCGCCGCTGGTGACCTTGACGCTGCTAACGCCCAAAAGTGCCATCAGAGCCAGGGCGGGCAGGGAGAGCAGAGCTTCCACGGCAGGAATCCGAGCATGAGATGCCAACGCTAATCAGCATGGGCGGACTGAACCACCCACACCCGCCGCGCCGCCATGGCTCCCGTGTCGCTCCTCTGGCTGCTGCTGGCCACTGGCCTGCTGCTGCTTGCCCTGGCGGGTGCTGAGGTGGATGAACTGTTGCCGGCGGCGGTGGTGGCCCTGGTGTTGTCAGTGGCGACGGCCTGGTTCCCCCTGCCGCCCCTGCTGCAGCTAGGCCTACTGGCGGGCCTCACTTGCCTAGGGGTGCTGGGTCTGCGGCGCTGGTCGGCACGGCAGCGACATCGCAGTCTGCCACCAGCGGAAACCGCCACGGTGCTAAGTGGCTTCAACGGCAGCGATACGGGTCGGGTGCGCTGGCACGGCCAGAGCTGGAGCGCTGTCAACCTGGGCAGCAGCCAAGCCCTCAGCCCAGGTGCGACCGTGACCGTGCTGGGCCGCGAGGGCAATCAGCTGCAGGTGATGGGCCCAGGGTGAGATTGAGTCTTGGTGTAGACCCATCCCTAGGGGAGACTGAACCCAAGCACCCCCACACCATGCAACTGCGCATCGGCAATGGCTACGACATGCACCGGCTGGTGCCCGGTCGGGGGCTGATCCTGGGTGGCCAGCGGCTGGAGCATCCCGCCGGCCTGGGGCTTGATGGCCACAGCGATGCCGACGTGCTGGTGCACGCAATCATGGACGCCCTGCTGGGGGCCCTTTCCCTAGGCGACATCGGCCTGTATTTCCCACCGGACGACCCGCAGTGGCAGGGGGCCGACAGCCTGGAGCTGCTGGAGCAGATAGTGGCCCTGGTGATGGAGCGGGGTTGGAGCGTGGTGAATGTGGATTCAGTGCTAGTGGCCGAGCGACCCAAGCTCAAGCCCCACATCGCTGCGATGCGTTCTGCCATGGCGGCGCGCATGGGCCTGGCAGCCGATCAGGTGGGTGTCAAAGCCACCACCAACGAACAGCTGGGGCCTGAAGGCCGCGAAGAGGGCATCTCCTGCCACGCCGTGGTCCTGCTGCAAAAGCCGTGAGCCGCCTCTGGTACTCCTGCTTTTCTAAGTTTGTGAGATTAATATTGCTTCTAGGGATGACCCTGGTGCTGCTCTCCAGCCATCCCGGCGCGGTGCACGCGGCATTTGCTGAGCCCGATGGCTCCTACGACGTGGTGGTGGTGGAACACCTGCGCCTAAAGGTGCCGGCCGAGGGCCGCCAGGCCTGGCTGGAGGCGGAACGGGGCAGCTGGGAGCCCTGGCTGGCCCAGCAGGATGGTTTTCTCGATCGCCAGCTGCTCTGGGATCCCGCCACCGAGGAGGGCACCCTTCTGATCCGCTGGGTCGATCGCGAGCACTGGAAAGCAATTCCGCCGCAAGCGGTGCAGGCGGTGCAGGAGCGCTTCGAGCAGCTCGCCCAGGCCGCCACCGGCCAATCGCAAGGCAACCCCTTCCCACTGGTGTTTGAAGGTGAGCTGCTGCCGCCATGAGCCGCATCAGCGCCAACCAGGCCACCTACGTGCTGGGCAGCCATGCCGAAGAGCGCGGCAGCCTCTGGGTGACACCGGCCATTGTTGAGATGGTGTGGGAGCGGCTATGAGCGGCAGCCCGGAGCATCGACTCGACCTTGGCCGCCGCCAGCGGCTGGGGATGGTGGAGGCGATCTGGGGCGAGCACAAAAGTGCCGAGCAGATCGCCCGGATCCTGGAGGAGCTGCATGGCGCAGGAGAGCTGGCGCTTGTGACCCGCATCTCCCCTGAGAAGGCTGAAGCCGTGGCAGCACTACTTGGGCCGGAGCGAGGGGAGGCCTGGCTTCTGCAGCACCATCCCCAGGCCCGCTGTCTCAGCGCTGGCCTCTTAGCAAGCCCGGATTCCAGGCTGGGGCGGGTAGCGGTGCTGAGCGGCGGCACCAGTGATCTGCCGGTGGCGGCCGAGGCCCAGCTGGCCCTGGCCTGCCATGGCATCGCCACCGAGCTGGTGCTGGATGTGGGCGTGGCGGGGCTGCACCGGCTACTGGAGCGCCTCGAGGACCTGCGTCATGCCGATGTGCTGATCGCCTGCGCCGGGATGGAGGGAGCCCTGCCCACCGTGCTGGCCGGGCTGCTGCCCCAGCCGGTGATCGGCGTGCCGGTGGCGGTGGGCTACGGCGTAAGTGCCGGTGGCGTGGCCGCCCTGCACGGCATGTTGGCCAGTTGCGCCCCCGGGCTCACCGTGGTCAACATCGACAACGGCTACGGCGCCGCCATGGCAGCCCTGCGGATCCTGGGCTGCGGGCCTGGGCGCTCAGCAGCCAGGACGCAGGGGAGTTGAACCGGGCTGCTCAATCTCGAGCACCGCTTGGATCCAAAGCTGCATCGAGCGGGGCAAGAGTCCCTGCTCGTAGCGCTCGATGGCCTGCAGCAGCACCGCTGTGTTTACCCAGGTTGGCGAGCGACGCAGCATCAAACCAACTGACGTTCAGCGCAGTGTGGGTAGCTAGCCAGCCATGGGCAAGGGGACAAACAAAGATCTCCCCTCGCCGTTTGGGACTCGAACCAGGACAGCAGTCCTAGAGGTGTTGGAGCTGGGGGTAGGCCGTTAGCAATTCTTCGGTGCTCAGCACTTCACCGGCCCCTTCCGGCTGCCAGATCACCTCGATGGCCAGCAGGTCAGCAGCACCGACGGCACCGAGCTGCTGCAGCGAATCGCGCACCTGGTCGGCACTGCCCGAACCCTTAAGAGCAAGCCGACTGCGACTTGCCACCAGCAGGGTGACGGCGATGAAATCGCTACTGGCATCGCTATCACCTGCAGCCACGCTGTCATCGCTAAAGCGCTTGCCGGCCACATTGGTGGTGACCTCGCGCTGCAACTTGCTGCGCTCCGTCATTGAGAGGCGATTGAAAGTGGATTCGGCACTAACAAAAGGCACCTGACCCACCTCTGAATTGGCATAGACCCAGAGGTCTGGGTGGCGCAGCAGGGCCAGGGTGGTCTCTTGAAGCAGGGCTTGGAGGCCAGCCGCATGGCTGGTGTCGGCGCTGCCAGCTAGACGGCGCAGATCGGTTTGAAGCTGGCGGGCCGATGCCAGCAGCCCCACCTGCAGCTGGCTGATCGTGACTGGGCCATCGGGGCGGCCGCCGCCCACCAGATCGCTGCGGCTACCAGAAATTGCTGGCCCCTGGCCGCCACCACCGCCACCTCGCACCGCATTGAGCAGCAGCCCCCCCACGGCCATCAGCACAAGGAAACCAAAGAGGCCGCCGCCACCGAAACCAAACATTGGAAGCAGGAAGGGAAAGCCGATGCCCCCTCCCCCGTAGCCACCGCGGTAGCCGCTGTTGTAGCCGCCACCACCACCTCTGTAGCCACCACCGCCGTAGCTCCTTGGCATCGAGGGGGCCGAGCGGAAGCTGCCGCCACCGATGCGGCCGCCACTGGCGGCCCAGCTGGGGCTGGGGTGCACCACCAACAGGCTCAGGGCCAACATCGGCACGGCCAACAAGCTGAAACAGCGCCGCAAAACCAGACGGGTAGAAAGCGCCAAGGCGCTGGAAGCAATTGATCGGAATCTAGGAACCACCGCCCACAATGGTGACCACTTCCAGCACATCGGATTCCACCACCGGCTGGGTGGGCCAGGCCTGTCTGGGCAGGATCGTGCCGTTGAATTCCACCACCACCAAGCGGGGCTTGTAGCCCAGCTCCAGCAAAGCCTGCTCCAAATTGAGTCCGGCTGAGCAGGCTCGCTGATCGCCGTTTACCTGCAGCCGGATCACGAAGCCGGCACCTCAAGTGCTGCTAGCAGCTCGGCTGTGGCGGCAGCCGGATCAACCGCCTCGGTGATCGCCCGCACCACCGCAATCCGCTGGGCTCCAGCAGCCCGCACCGCCGCCACCTTGGTGGCATCGAGCCCGCCGATGGCAAAGAAGGGGATCGGACTAGCCGCCGCGGCCTGGCGCACGTAATCGAGCCCCACCGGCTCCCGGCCGGGCTTGGTGGGGGTGGCCTGCACCGGGCCGACTCCGAAGTAGTCGCAGCCATCGCTGACCGCCTGCTGCAACTGGTCCAGGGCATGGGTGCTGCGGCCGATCAACCGATCGGGGCCCAGCAGCTGGCGCGCCACCGCCGGCGGCAGATCCCCCTGGCCCAGGTGCACCCCGTCGGCCTCCACAGCAAGGGCAATATCAATTCGATCATTCACCAAAAACAGGGCGCCATGGGCGGCGCAGAGCTGGCGCAGGGCCCGGGCCTGGCTGAGTTTTTGAAGGTCATCTAGACCAGCGGCCTCCTTGGCGCGGTACTGCACCAGGCGTACCCCGGCCCCCAGGGCGGCGGCCACCACCCCCTCCAGGTCGGGCACCGGCGAGGTAACTAAATAGAGCCGGCAGCTAGCCAGCAGCTCACGGCGGCCCAGCCCGCCCGCAGCGGCAAGACGACAGGCCTGCAATAAATCCACTTCAAGGTCGTAGAGCAGATAGCGCAGCGCTGAGGCCTCCTCCGCCAGCAGGGGATCGCTGCTGCGCCCAAATTCCTCCAGCACCCGCAAGGCCTCCTGCACCCGGCCGGCGTTGGCGCCCACCACGGCGCTGGGACTGGATCGCTCCGCTTGGGCCGGATGGCCCAGGCCCGCGGCCGGATCGGTGGCGGTATGGCGAGCGAATTTGTAGGCATCGCGATGCAACCGGCCCAGCCGCTGGCGCATGTCCTTAGTGCGGAACACCAGATCGCCCCGATCGAGGCCAAAGCGGGCCCAATCTTCCAGCACCCGCAAGCCCTCCCGGGCCCGATCGAGGTTGGCATCGAGCAGCCGATCGCGGGCTGGGCTGGAGGAGCTGTCTAGGGTGGGATCCATCACACAGGGGCCAATGGCAGGCGAGCCAGGCAATCCAAATCGGGGCAATACCGACAGCCCGATGCTGGTGCTGATTTCAGGGATTCTGCTGATCGGCGGGATTGCCACCTTCATTGGCTGGGGTCTCACCCACGCCTATCCCAGCGCTTAAGGCGCGGGCCAGCTGGGCGTCGGCCGCAATCTGGGCTGCTAGCTGCTCAAAGCTGGCGAAGGTTTGCTGGCGGCGCAGCAGTTGCAGCGGCTCCACCACCAGCTCCAATCTCTCAAGCTCCAGCTGCCGATCGAGCAGGTGCACCTCCACCGCCGAAGGGGCGGTGGGATCCACCGTGGGCTGGGGGCCGAGGTTCATCACCGCCGGCAACATGGCCCCACCTTCCACAGACGCGGTCGCCGCATAAACCCCCTCCAGCGGCAAAAACTTGCGGCCATCCACCTGCAGGTTGGCGGTGGGCCAGCCCAGCGTTTTACCAAGCCCGCGGCCACGCACCACCCGGCCGCTGAAGCGATAGGGACGCTCCAGCAAGCGGCGGGCCTCCGCCAGATCTCCGGCACCTAGGGCCCGGCGAATACGGCTGCTGCTCACCCGCTCCTCGCCATCCCAGAGCATCGGCAGCACCTGCACCTTGATGCCGTGACGGGCACCAATCTCCGCCAGGGCCTGACTGTCGCCGCTGCGGCCGGCCCCGAAGCGGAAGTTGTCACCCACGGCGACCCGCTGGGCCGCCAGCTGGCCCACCAGCACCTGCTCCACGAAAGCCTCGGGGCTGAGGGCGGCCAGCTCCCGGCTGAAGGGCACCAGCACCAGCTGCTCAATGCCCAGGGGCTCCAGCAGATGCAGCTTTTCAGCGGGCAGGTCGAGCCGTAAGCGCGCCTCGCCGTGCAGCACCTCGCGCGGATGGGGCCAGAAGCTCACCACCGTGGCGATTGCCGCCTGTTCGCTGCAAGGGGCTGCGGTAACCGCCGCGATGACGCGGCGGTGGCCCTGGTGCAGGCCATCAAAGCTGCCGAGGGCGATGGCCGTGGGGCGCAGGGCCTCCTGGGGGGATCGCAGGGGTATCAACGCTACGGAACCCAAAGGCAACGGGAGCCAAATCGATCCTCCCATGGCACCTTTGGGATACCCATCTGGATGGCTGAATGGCTGACCGCCTCGACCTGCAGCTAATCGCCGCGGCATTGCGGCGTCTGGGCTGGATTCGGCTTTGGTCCCAGGTGGTGCTGGGCGTGGTGGTGGTTGGGGTGCTGCTTTTCAACAACATCGGTGGCCGCCTGGCGGCCAATTCAGCCCGCGCCCTGGGGCTGGGGCCTGGCATCTCGCTCACCACCATCGCCTTCCTGCTGCTGCTCTGGTGCATCTGGCAGAGCTGGCTGGTGGTGCGCTGCGGCCGGGCCCTCAATTCGCCGGTGCGGCCTAGCAAGGGTGAAACCTCGCGGCTGATCAAGCGGGGCGTGCTTGCCGACCTGGCCGGCATCACCCTGGCGGTACTGGGCTATCAGTCGCTGGCGGGCAGCCTGTTCGTGCAGGCCTCCCAGCAGGTGCCCGGCTTCTTTGGTGCCCAGATCCAGTCGACCCCTGGCGTGGCTGGGCGAGTGATCGGTCTACCAATCACCTCGATCGAGATGCTGGCCGTGCTGGGCAACACCCAGGTGCTGTTTGCCCACCTGATCGGGCTCTGGATCAGCCTCTGGCTGCTGCAGCGGGTTTACCGCACAACCTGATTAACGGCCGCTCACCAAACCGGCAGATCGGCCGTGCGACCGCGCCAGAAGATGTCCGGTTGGAGCGGCGTCAGCGAGACCCCACCGGCATTGATCTGGGCCACATCGGTGGGCCAGGCCGCCGGCCCCGACACCTGGGCCTCCAGGTCGTTGACCACCTCCCCCGCCAGCCAGTAGTAGCTGCGGCCGCGGGGGTCTACCCGCTGCTCGAACTGGTCGGTGTAGCGACGCACCGCTGAATTGCACCAGCGCAGCGGTCCAATCGCCTCTGCCGGCCGGGGCGGCACATTGAGGTTGAGCAACATGTTGCTCGGCCAGCCCTCGGCCAGCATCCGCTCAGTCACATCGAGGGCGAGGCGGGCCGCAGGCGCAAATTGGCGCCACTGAAAGTCGGCACTGCTTACCGCCAGGGCGGGAAGGCCCTCAATCGTGCCCTCCATCGCCGCACTCACCGTGCCGGAATAGAGCACGTCGGTGCCCAGGTTTGGACCGTGGTTGATGCCGGAAAGCACCAGATCCGGCCACTCATCCAGCAAGGAAAACAGGGCGAGCTTGACGCAGTCGGAGGGGGTGCCGCTGCAGGCCCAGGCCTGGACGCCATCATCGAACAACTCATCAGCCCGCTCCGCCCGGATAGGGGTCTGCAGGGTGAGACCGTGGCCCGTAGCGGAGCGCTCCTGGTCAGGACACACCACACTCACCTGGTGGCCGCGGGCCAGGGCCGCATTGGCCAGGGTGCGAATGCCTTCAGCGAAGACCCCGTCGTCGTTGCTGATCAGGATCTTGAGCGGTGCCATCGGGCCTAACGCCATTTAGCCGCAACGTAACTGGGGTGGCTCCTTACAGTCAGCAATCCCTCCGCCCCTGCCGTGAGCGCCACCGTTTCCCTGCAGCAGCTCACCGACCAGCTCCAGGCGCTGGAAAGCCAGGCTGCAGCAGAGATCTCCACCGCCAGCACCGCTGCTGAACTGGAAGAACTTCGAGTGGGACTGCTCGGCAAGAAGGGGCGCCTTTCTGGCGTGCTCGGCGCCATGGGCAAGCTGCCTGGCGATGAGAGGCCCCTAATCGGCCAAAGGGCCAACGTGCTCAAAGAGCAGGTGCAGGCTCTCCTTGGCGAGCGGCTGACAGCAGTGAAAAGCGCCGCCATGGCCGAGCGTCTCGCCGGCGAAACCATTGACGTCACGGCGGCCAGTAGCTTCACGCCACCGGGCCACCGCCACCCCTTAATCAGCACGATCGAGGAGATCGTCGACATCTTTGCCGGCCTGGGATATCGGGTATCGGAGGGGCCTGAGATCGAGAGCGATTACTACAACTTCACGGCCCTCAACATCCCCGAGCATCACCCCGCCCGGGACATGCAGGACACCTTTTATTTGGGCGATAGCCAGCTGCTGCGCACCCACACCTCGCCGGTGCAGATCCGCTACCTGGAGAACAACCCACCGCCGGTGCGGGTGATCGCCCCAGGGCGGGTATATCGCCGCGACGCCGTGGATGCCACCCACTCGCCCGTGTTCCACCAGGTGGAGGTGCTAGCGATAGATGAGGGCTTGGATTTCAGCCACCTGCGCGGCACCGTCACGGCCTTTCTGCAGCAGTTCTTCGGCGACCTACCGGTGCGCTTTCGGGCCAGCTACTTCCCCTTCACCGAGCCCAGCGCCGAGGTGGATGTGCAGTGGCGTGGCCGCTGGCTGGAGGTGATGGGCTGCGGCATGGTCGACCCGGCCGTGCTCACCGGCATGGGCCTGGATCCAGAGCGCTGGAGCGGCTTTGCCGCTGGCCTGGGCGTCGAGCGTTTCTGCATGGTGCGCCACGGCATCGACGACATTCGCCGCCTTTACACAAGCGATCTGCGCTTCCTGGAGCAGTTTTAGTTGGGCGGTTTGATTGGAGCCCCATAAACTCGGGCAGCTCTCCGCTTCCCGATCGGTGCCCCGCGTCGGACTGATCGTGAATGACGGCAAGGACCTCGCCCTGTCCACCGCCGATGCCATCGAGGCGCGCTTTACGGCGGCTGGCTACGGCGTGGTGCGGGTTAGCAGCTCCGGCGGCATGGTGGGTTTCGCCAACCCCGACCAGCACCTGCGCACCCGGGGCTATGCGGCCTGCGTGCCGGCCGGCTTCGACCGGGACCTAAGCCTGGCGGTGGTGCTGGGCGGCGACGGCACCGTGCTTTCAGCCGCCCGTCAAACGGCTCCGGTTGGCGTCCCGATCCTCACCGTCAATACCGGCCATCTGGGCTTTCTGGCCGAGGCCTACCTGCACCAGCTGGAGGGGGCCCTGGAGCAGGTGCTCTCCGGCGAGTGGACGGTGGAGGAGCGCACCATGCTGATCGTCAGCGTGATGCGCGGCGAGCAGCGGCGCTGGGAGGTGCTCTGCCTCAACGAAATGGCCCTGCACCGCGAGCCGCTCACCTCGATGTGCCACTTCGAAATCGCCATCGGCCGCCATGCGCCGGTCGATATCGCCGCCGATGGGGTGATACTTGCCACCCCCACCGGCTCCACCGCCTACGCCCTCAGCGCCGGCGGACCAGTGATCACCCCCGACTGCCCGGTGCTGCAACTCACCCCGATCGCGCCCCATTCGCTGGCCTCGCGCGCCCTGGTGTTCAGCGACCGCGAGCCGGTGACGGTGTTTCCCGCCACGCCTGAGCGGCTGATGATGGTGGTGGATGGCAGCGCTGGTTGTTACATCTGGCCGGAGGACCGGATCCTGGTGCGCCGCAGCGAACAGCCCGTGCGCTTCGTGCGGCTGGCCGACCACGAGTTTTTCCAGGTGCTGCGCAACAAATTGGGTTGGGGCCTGCCCCACGTGGCCAAGCCCGGCAACGGCACAGCGCCATGAACGATCCCCACATCCTGCTGCTGGGCCCGGAGGCCGAGGCCCTGGCACCGCGGCTGGAGGCTTCCGGCTACTCCTGCTGCAGGGAGCCTGTGCCGGCGGGGGCAACCCCAGATGCGGTGCTGCTCTCCAACGGCGATTCGGGCCGCATCGCCTCCCTGCGAGAGCAGTGGGGCCCCATCCCCGTGCTGCTGGATGTGGGCGACGACACGGTGGAGGCGCGGGTCCACTGCCTCAGCTCAGGAGCAGATGACTTCTGGCTTTCGAGCCTCGGCCCCAGCGACCTGCTGATGCGGCTGCGGTTGCATCTTGATCTCACTAGCCGCGCCAATGTGCCGGCCCAGCTACTGCAGGTGGGCGATCTGGTGCTGAACCCCAGCACCCGCCAAGTGAAACGGGGAGCACGGCCCGTGGGCCTCACGGCTAGGGAATACCAGCTGCTACTGCTGCTGCTGGAGCGCAAGGGCACCGTGGTGAGCAGGGAGTTGATCCTGCGCCAGGTATGGAACGACGATCAAGCCACCACCAGCAACGTCATTGAGGTGTATGTGCGCTACCTGCGCCAGAAGCTGGAGGAGGGCGGTGAACGGCGGCTGATCCACACGATCCGCGGCCAGGGCTACTGCCTAAGTGAGCGGCTACCCCAGCTGGAGAGCCGCGAATGAAGGCCAGAGGCCGCTGGGGCCTGGCCCTGCCTGGGGTGGCTGCCCTGCTGTGCGGCTTCACGCCGCCGCCCCAGCAGCTGCCAATAGAGGCCCGCTTTTGCCTGGACAACGGCCGTTGTATTGAGCTGGAAGTGGCCGATGAGTCCCACGAACAAGGAAAGGGCCTGCAGATGCGGCCGGCGCTGGCGCCATTGCGGGGCATGTGGTTCCCCTACAACCCGCCCTCTCTGGCTCGCTTCTGGATGCACCGCACCCCGGAGCCCCTGGATATGTTGTTTGTGCTGGGTGGCCGGGTGGTGGCGATCGAAGCTCACGCCAAACCCTGCATGCACCTGCCCTGCCGCAGCTACGGCCCCGATCATGCTGTCGATGGAGTAATTGAACTGGCCGCTGGTCAGGCCGAAGCCCAGGGGATCAGGGTGGGCAGCCCGGTGCGGATAAAAGCCATCAAGGCAGCCGCCCCTTCAGCACCAGCACGGGATTGAGGGGCGCTAGGCGGGTGCCGTCCGCCAGTGGGGCACCACGCCAGGCCTGATACTGACTCACGGACACCGTCAGCCCCGCGGCCTCCAACAGGGGTCTGAGCTCCGCCAAAGCTTCCAACGTGGCCAGGGGGATCACCACCACGCCGCCAGGCCGCAGCCGCTGCAGCACCGCAGTCAGCACGTCCGCCCGTTCGCGGCCGCTGCCACCAAGCAACACCCGATCCGGATCGGGCAGCTCCGCCAGGGCCTCGGGGGCGCGGCCCTCGCGCAAACCAGCTGGCCGTACCCCCAGCCGCTCGGCGTTAGCAGCGATCAGAGCCGCTGAGCCGCCACGCCGCTCCAGGGCCCAGAGCTCCAGACCAGACCGCAGCCGCAGCGCCTCCAGCCCCACCGAGCCCACGCCGGCGCCGATATCCCAGAGCACTCCGCACTCGGGCAGCTCCAGATCGGCCAGCAGCTGAATGCGCACCTCCCGCTTGGTCATCAAGCCGGGGCGGTCGTCGTGCTGGAGAAACAGGCCGTCGTCGAGGCCAAACAGGGGTAGGGCGGCCGGGTCCGCAGGCGGCGGCGGTGGCTCGGCGATCAGCAGCACCAGGTGCAGCGGATCGCAATCGATCGGCAGGGGTGCCCCCGGCACCAGCCGCTGCAGCCGCTCTTCGGGGTGGCCCAGCCGCTCGCACAGCCAGAAGGCATAGGCCGCCTCCAGACCTGAGGCCGCCAGGATCCGCCGCACCTCCTCGGCGCCACCGCGGCTTGGGTCGGTGAGCACCGCCAGGGCGCTGGGGCGCTTCTGCAGGGCGGCGGCTAGGGGTTCGGGGTCGCGGCCGTGCAGGCTGATCCAGGTGGCGTCCTGCCAGGGGCGGCCGAGGCGGGCAAAGGCCAGCTGCAGCGAGCAGGGGGCGGGATGAAAGCGCAGCTGGGCCGCCGGAAATCGCTGCAGCAGCAGGCGGCCGATGCCAAACCAGAGGGGGTCGCCGCTGGCGAGCAGCACCACCGGCCGGCCGGCTACCAGGGCCTGCTGCAGCGGGCCAAAAATCTGCTCGGGCCGATCGCTGGCCAGGAGCTGGGGGCAGGGACTGCCCGCCGGGATGCGGCCGGCCCCCTGCTCCTCCTGCCACCAAGGGCCAAGCTCCGTCAGCAAGCGCTGGGGGGCAAGCAGCAGCTGGGCAGCTCGCACCAAGGCGAGACTGCGGGCCGGCAGCGCAGCCACTCCCCCGGCATCGGTGCCAACCACCTCCAACACGGCCTGCTGAGCCAGGGCGCCCCACGGTCACTGCAGCCATGATGGCTGGCCTGTGCCACCGGACCTGGCCATGAGCGACCGCCGCCAGCGCATCCACGACCTGGTGCTGGCCCTGCTGGCCCAGCAAAAAGACCTGGAGCTGCTGGCCGGCGACGGCACGGGCCTGCCCAGCGGCGATCCGGGCAATTGGATCGAACGCAACCGCCGCGTGGTGCAGCGCTACCAGGCCCTGGTGCGCTCGGCCGTGACCCTCGACGCCCTAGTGGATCAGGAGGTGAATGGGGGCTTTCAGACGCCAGACAGCAGCCTCTGACAAGCTGGCCGCAACTTTTCTGGCCCCATGGCGCGCTTCGGCCTTTCAGCCCTCACATCGCTGCTGAAGGGCAACGGGGCTCCCACCGCTGGCAGCAGTAGCTGGAGCCGGGCCTTTGGCCTGGGTTGGGAGCAGCCCTACACGGTGCGTTATGCCAGCAACCTCGACGACGGCCCCAACCACGGCATGCCCCTGGGGGGCTTCGGCGCCGGCTGCATCGGCCGCGCCCCAGATGGCTCCTTCAACCTTTGGCACCTCGATGGCGGCGAACATTGGTTTGGCAACTTGCCCGACTGCCAGTTCGCCCTGTTTGAAACCGACGGCGACCAGAGCCGCGCCCATGCCCTGGCGGTGAAGCCTGAGGCCGATGCCTCCAGGCCCACAGCCGGCGAATCCCTGAGCGCCTGGAGCTGGTATCCCGCCAGCAGCGCCAAGCAGCGCACCGGCACCTACGCAGCCCGCTACCCGATCAGCAACACCCGGTACACGGGTGTGTTCCAAGCCGAGGTGAGCTGCGAAGCCTTCAGTCCGATCCTGCCGGGCGACTACCAGCGCACCAGCTACCCGGTGGCGGTGTTCGTCTGGACCCTCACCAACCCCACCAACCGGCCCCTCGACCTCTCCCTGCTGCTCAGCTGGCGCAACACCACGGGCTGGTTCACCAACACAGACCCCACAGCAGCAGTCGAGTTTCGAGACGACGGCAGCCCGGAGCACAACTATGTGCCCGCGATCGGCCGCAGCAAGGGCCACCGCAACACCTGGGTGGAGCAACCAGGGCTCAAGGGGGTGCTGCTCGATGGTGAGCGCGCCATCCCCCTCGCCGAGGGCCAGGGCCAGTGGTGCATCGCCACCGCCGACCACCTCGAAGTGCAGCGCTGCAGCCGTTGGGATCCCAGCGGCAGTGGCGCTGAGCTGTGGGAACCCTTCGCCCGCGACGGCTCGATCCCCGACAGCAACAACGACCGCCGCAGTGGCGATAGCGACCCTGCCAGCGCCGCCCTGGCGGTGAAGTGCTGTCTGGAGCCGGGAGCCAGCATCGAAATCCCCCTGGTGATCAGCTGGGACCTGCCGGTCACAGCTTTCGCCACCGGCAGCCGCTCCCTGCGCCGCTACACCGACTTTCATGGCGATAGCGGCACCGGCGCCGCCGCCGTCGCCGCCGAGGCTCTTCGCGACTGGCGCGACTGGCGCAATCAGATCGAGGCCTGGCAAAAGCCGGTGCTGGAGCGCAGCGATCTGCCCGAACCGCTGCGGATGGCCCTGTTCAACGAGCTCTACGACCTAGCCAGTGGCGGCAGCCTCTGGACCGCCGCTGCTGCAGGCGATCCGGTGGGTCAATTTGGCGTGCTCGAGTGCCTCGACTACGCCTGGTACGAAAGCCTGGACGTGCGGCTTTACGGCTCCTTTGCCCTGCTGCAGCTCTGGCCCGAGCTCGACAAGGCCGTGCTGCGCAGCTTCGCCCGCGCCATCCCCGCTGCCGACGCCACCCTGCGGCCGATCGGCTGGTATTTCACCCAGGGCAAGGGCCGGGTGGAGGCCGCCCGCAAACTGGCCGGTGCCACGCCCCACGATCTAGGCGCCCCCAACGAGCGGCCGTTTGAGGCCACCAATTACACCGCCTACCAAGACTGCAATCTCTGGAAAGACCTGGCCAGCGACTACGTGCTGCAGGTGTGGCGCACCTACAAGCTCGCCCCCAGCGGCCCAGACCTTGGCTTCCTGGCCGAGTGCTGGCCGGCGGCTATCCAGGCCCTCACCTATCTCAAAACTTTCGACGTAAACAACGACGGCCTGCCGGACAACGGCGGCGCCCCCGACCAAACCTTCGACGACTGGCCACTCAAGGGCGTCAGTGCCTACTGCGGCGCCCTCTGGATCGCCGCCCTGGAGGCGGGGCTGGCGATCGCCCAGCAGCTGCAACTGGAGCTAGGGCTAGACACCAGTGGCGAACAACGCCAACTGGGCGGCTGGCTGGAGCAGTCCCGAGCCAACTTCGATGCCCTGCTTTGGAACGGGGAGTACTACAAGATCGATGCCGAGAGCGGCACGCCGGTGGTGATGGCAGACCAGCTATGCGGCGACTTCTACGCCCGCCTGCTGGGATTGCCCGCCGTGGTGGCCGATGAGCGCGCCAGCAGTGCGCTCCAAGCGATTAAAGAGTCCTGCTTTGAGGGTTTCCAGGGCGGCAAGCTCGGGGTGGCCAACGGCCTGCGCCGCGACGGCAGCCCGCTCGATCCCAACGGCACCCATCCCCTTGAGGTTTGGACCGGCATCAACTTCGGCTTAGCGGCCTACTACCGCCTGATGGGAGAAACCAGCACGGCCTTTGCCATCACCGGCGCCGTGGTGGAGCAGGTGTACAGCGGCGGCCTGCAGTTCCGCACCCCCGAGGCGATCACTGGCGTGAACACCTTCCGCGCCTGCCACTACCTGCGCGCCATGGCGATCTGGGCCCTGTGGGCCACCCACACCAACTGGCAAGCAATTCCAGGCGCTGAGCGCCAACCATGAAACGCCTGCTTTCCCTGCTGCTGGCCCCCCTGCTGGCGCTAGTGCTCTGGCTGAGCCTGCCCACACCGGCCCAGGCCCTGGTGCACGCCCACAAAGACGAAAATGGCACCCCGGTGGTGCGCAGCCTCGAGAGCCTGCGCGACCTCGACTACCAGAGCTGGCAGGTGGTGGCTTACCGCGAAGGCCCCCCGGGCGGCCCCCTGAAGCTGCGCATCGTCGGCTATCCCGGCAAGGTGCGCCTAGACCACCCCACCTCCCTGCAGGTTCGCAGCGGCCACTTCCGTTGGGAGCTGGCCGATATGACCCTGGACAATCCCCAGCTGGCGGGTGATGGCCGCGCCGCGGCCGCCGAGTTTGATCTGGCCCCCCTGCTGGCCGACCTGCACCAAGACCGGCCCCTGCGCCTGCTGCTGCCGGGGGTGTTTGTGGAGCTACCGGTGCCGCCATTTGTGGTGGCGGAATGGCGCAGCCTGCCGCTGGCCGCCGCTCAACCCACAGGAGCCATCGACAATCCCACCTAGCCAGGATTGCCAACAACAGCCCCTCTAAAACTCCACGAGTATCAATTGCTGAATGTCTATGGGCCTATGGATGAATGCTCCTACCCCCTGCTCAGCCCCGCCAGAAGTGACTGGATTGATCAAGGTAGAATCACGAAAACACTGTGCACGAGGATGGCATCATGGTTAGCTTTTCTAAGAGCATTGCAGTTGTTGCGAGCCTGACGACTATTGCGGTCGGCGCCGTTGCTGCCGTTAGATATTTTGATGGCATGGATGGGCAAATAAAAGACCAGCGGCTTTTAATTGAAAAGTTGCAAAAAGAGCTCAAAGGCAGCGAAAATAGCGACCAGAGTCCGCAAGCTCAGCCTCCTGCCACTCAGCTTCCGTCAACTCCGTCCCTGCCTGCCACTCCTACCGAACCCCTTCAAGATCCCGCGCCCCTGCCTCCTGCGCAAATCACAGACGAGGCAAAACCTTCGGCATCCGCGCAGTGAAGACAACGCTTGGATTGCACTAATGCATATCTACGCCATCATTAAGCCATGCGCACACTGGTCTTTCTTGGTTTTTCGTTGATCATCGGCTGGATGGTTAAAAAACTCCTGACTGGAAAGACTCGCCCGCAAGCCGAGGAACTTAAGACTGTCTCCTTTGATCAGCAACTCCCCAGGGCCCTGTCTTACACGGAAATGATGAATTCAGGGAAACAACGGATGGATCAAACATCGCCTGGGAGTGACTGAATATCTCTTTTGGGTTTTCTCCGGTCTATTTTCTCCGCTCTAATTGTTGCTCTTCCACGCCTGTTCAGTGCCACCCCCCACACCAAACCCCTGGCGCCCCTGGATGCAACGGGCCCTGCAGCTAGCTGAGCTGGGAGCCGGCCGCACCAGCCCCAACCCCCTGGTGGGAGCGGTGCTGCTCGATGCCGGCGGTTCGCTGGTGGGGGAGGGCTATCACGCCCAGGCCGGCGAGCCCCACGCCGAGGTGGGCGCCCTGGCCCAGGCGGGCGAGCGGGCCCGCGGCGGCACCCTGGTGGTGACCCTGGAGCCCTGCTGCCACCACGGCCGCACCCCCCCCTGCAGCCAGGCGGTGATCGCCGCCGGCATCGCCCGGGTGGTGGTGGCCATGGCCGATCCCAACCCCCAGGTGGCGGGGGGCGGCCTAGCCCAGCTGCGGGCCGCGGGCATCGAGGTGATCACCGGCGTAGCCGAGGCCGAGGCCCGCGCCCTCAACCGGGCCTTCATTCACCGCATCAGCAGCGGCCGCCCCTTGGGCATCCTCAAGTGGGCCATGGGCATCGATGGCCGCACCGCCCTGAGCAATGGCGCCAGCCAGTGGATCAGTGGGCCCGAGGCCCGCGCTTGGGTGCACCGGCTGCGGGCCGGCTGCGATGCGGTGATCGTTGGCGGCGGCACCGTGCGCGCCGACGACCCCCTACTCACCAGCCGCGGCCAACGCCAGCCCGAGCCGCTGCGGGTGGTGCTAAGCCGCCGCCTGGAGCTCCCCGCCGAGGCCAAGCTCTGGGATCAGAGCGCCGCAGCCACCCTGGTGGTGCATGGGCCAGAGTCTCCGGCCGCGGCCGCCGCCGCCCTGGATAAACGCGGCGTGCCCCGACTGGAGCTAGAGGGCTGCAGCCCCCGACTGCTGCTGGAGGCCTTGGCGCTGCGGGGCTGCAACCAGGTGCTCTGGGAATGCGGCCCCGAACTGGCTGCCGCCGCTTTAGCCGAGGGCTGCGTGCAGGAGCTGGCCACCGTGATCGCCCCGAAGCTGATGGGCGGCCAGCCGGCCCGCACCCCCCTTGGTGAGCTGGGTTTCACAGCTATGGAGCAGGTGCGGAGCTGGCAGGCTCAAGCGCCCCAGCGTCTGGGCAGCGATCTGCTCTGGCAACTCAGCTCACCTGCAGAGCTGGAGCCATGATCGCCGCAAAACTGCCCTTCGATCTGCAGCTTCCCCTGGTGGGAGTGTTGCTGGCACTAGGCACCTGGCTGCTGCTGGACCGGCTCGGCAGGCGCTGCCGGAGCGGCTCCCTCGGGCAAGCCCTGCTGCTCAGCGGGCGAATCAGCCTTGCGGGCACGGTGTTGCTCAGCAGTGCGGGCTGGTGGCTGGCGGGCCTGGAGCTGCGCAATCTGCTGCTCACCATCGGCGTGATTTGGACCCTGCTGCGCTGGCGCGGCGAACTCAAACAGCGCGCCGAGCACTACGCCGCACAGTTGCTGCCGCACCTCTCCGGCAAAGATCAGCTGTTCCTGTTCGACGTGCTCGACAAGCTGCTGACCACAGCAGCCCTGCTGGTGGTGCTGGTCATGGGCCTAGATCTGTTGGGTGTATCGGCGGGAGTGCTGATCACGGCAGGGGGCTTTGGAGCAGCGGCCCTGGGCTTCGGCGCCCGCACCATCGTGGAAAACGGCCTCAGTGGCTTGAGCCTCTACGTCAACCGCCCCTTCGTGCTCGGCGACACCATCAACCTGCCCGGCCTGAATTTGCTTGGCACGGTGGAACAGGTGGGCTGGTTTTACACCGAGCTGCGCGATCCGGAACGCCAGCGCATTTATGTGCCGAATGGGGTGTTCACCAGCCAAGCAATCCTGAACCTGGCCCAGATCGACAACCGCCGCATCTGGATCGAATTCGGCCTCAGCTACGCCGACCGGGAGCGCGTCGCCACGATCACTCAAAACCTGGAGCAGCGCCTCTCGAGCTTGCCCGGCCTAGACCCGGCCAAGGATCAGCTAGCCCACTTCGTTGGCTACGGCGAGTCCAGCCTCCAGCTGCGCCTGCTCTGCTACGCCGCCAGCAGCGATATCCACGCTGCCTGGGCCCTGCGGCAGCAAGCCCTGCTGTTGATCGGCGAGGTCGTGGAGCAGGCCGGTGGCTCGATGCCCTTCCCCACCAGGCTGCTCATACGAGCTCCGGATGCAAAGGATCACCCTTGAACGGCCCCTGCACCTGGGATGTGATCCAGCCGCCGTAGAAGCCGCCAGGCTGGGGCCGCACGGGTTCACCATCCAGCCAGCAACCGTCCATCAAGGCCGGGTACACCGCAAACCAACCGGCCAATGCAGCAAAGGCCGAGGTGGGTTCGGGGTAGGTCCACACCGCCCGCCGCAGCCAGCGCTCGGCCGGGCCACCGCCATCCAGCACCACATCGAAGTAGCGCGCCACCCCCTTCCACTCGCAAAAGCTGGCGCCGCTACTGGGCACAAGCAGCTCCTGGCGCACCGCCTCAGGCGGCAGGTAGTAGGTGGGTGGGTGAAAGGTTTCCAGCACCCGCAAACTGCGGCGGCTCTCGGCCAGAAGCTGACCCAGGGCCTCAACCCGCACCAGCTGGCTGCTCTCAACTAGGGCCGGTGGGCGGGGGTAGGCGCCTACCTGCTCAGGGGCTGCCATCAGGAGTAGATGAAATTGCGCAACCGCCGGCCTTCAGCGCCAGCCCGCTCCTGCAGCTCCGCATCGCTGAGGCTGGACTCCTGCCGCTGCTGCGCGGCAATCACATCAGCCTCCTCAAGGGCATAGCCAGCGCCGCGGGCCAGCTCCAGAAAATCCTGCAGCTCCAAGGGCTCCGCCAGCTGGGTCGCCAGCTGGGGCGATTGGCGGGCATGCGCCAAAAAGGCATCGAGGCGCTCGAGGCTCACAGGTCCAGTTCCAACTGCGGTTGGTCTAGCGCCATCGCTGCCCCATCGGCCTGCCAGTCGCCCCCATCCCAGGGCAGCAGGAGCGGTTCGAGGGCCCGCAGGCCATGGCCATCTGTGGGCTCGAGCCAGGCCTGCTCCAGGCCGTTGGGAATCACCACCGGCATGCGCCGGTGGATTGGCGCCACCAGGGCATTGGGGGCGGTGGTGAGCACGCAGCAGCTATCGAGCTCGCTGCCATCGGGGCCGATCCAGCGCTCCCAGAGGCCGGCAAGCCAAAACAGATCGCCATCGCGGCGGCGCAGCCACTGGCCCTGCTCCCAAAAAGCATCAGCAGGAATCAGGCAGCGGCGATGGCGCCAGGCGGCGCGAAAGCTGGGCTTGAAGGCCACCGTCTCAGCGCGGGCATGCAGGCAGCGGTGGGCGGTGGCGGGATTCTTGACCCAGTCGGGCAGCAACCCCCAAAGGGCTAGCCCCACCTGCAGCTGGCCATTTTCCTGGCGCTGGATCAGCAGGGGTTCGCCGGGAAGCACTTGCAAGCGCGGCGCGTAGTGGGCCGCCAGACCTGGCGGCAGGGGACCCTGCAAACGGGGCCTCAGGCGATCGAAGTCGGCGCAGAGGGAGTAGCGACCACACATAGCTGAATTGGGTCCTCGTTCGGTTCTCCCAACCCGCCGCCGAAACGGCCAGGGGACCACAGCCCTAGTTTGGGTGCACCTTTGGCTGCCGCACCATGGCGATCCGCCAGGACGACAACCGCCCTAACCGCCGCTTCGGAATCATCAACCTGGTGTTGATCGGTTTTGGTGTGCTGCTGCTGTTCAGCAACTTCCTGCCCAATCCAGCTGCCCAGGTGCCCCGGGTGCCCTATTCCCTGTTCATCGACCAGGTGAATAGCAGCAACGTCAAACGGGCCTACATCACCTCAGACCAGATCCGCTACGAGCTCAAGGAGCCCGAAGAGGAGGGCGCTCCCACGGTGCTCTCCACCACGCCGATCTTCGACATGGATCTGCCCCAGCGGCTCGAATCGCACGGGGTTGAGTTCGCCGCCGCGCCCCCCCAGAAGCCCAGCTTCCTCACCACCGCCTTGAGCTGGGTGGTGCCGCCGCTGATCTTCATCCTGGTGCTGCAGTTCTTCGCCCGCCGCCAGATGGGCGGTGGCGCCCAGGGAGCTTTGAGCTTCACCAAGAGCAAAGCCAAGGTTTACGTGCCCGATGAGGAATCGCGGGTCACCTTTGCCGACGTCGCAGGCGTGGATGAGGCCAAGGCCGAGCTCGCCGAGATCGTTGACTTCCTCAAAAAACCTGAGCGCTACGCCGCCATCGGCGCCCGCATTCCCAAAGGTGTGCTGCTGGTGGGCCCTCCGGGCACGGGCAAAACCCTGCTTTCCAAGGCCGTTGCAGGTGAAGCAGGCGTGGCCTTCTTCATCATTTCCGGCTCCGAATTCGTGGAGCTGTTCGTGGGTGCAGGCGCTGCGCGAGTGCGCGACCTATTTGAAGAAGCCAAGAAAAAAGCGCCTTGCATCATCTTTATCGACGAACTCGATGCCATCGGTAAGAGCCGTTCGGGCTCGATGGGTGTGGTCGGCGGCAACGACGAACGCGAGCAGACCCTCAACCAGCTGCTCACCGAGATGGATGGCTTTGCCGGCCAGGACAAGCCGGTGATTGTGCTGGCTGCAACCAACCAACCCGAAACCCTTGATGCCGCCCTGCTGCGGCCAGGTCGTTTCGACCGCCAGGTGCTGGTGGATCGCCCCGACCTTTCGGGTCGCAAGCTGATTCTGGAGATCTACGCCAAGAAGGTGAAGCTCTCCAGCGCCGTCGACCTCGACAAAATTGCCCAGGCCACCAGCGGCTTTGCCGGCGCCGACCTGGCCAACCTCGTGAACGAAGCAGCCCTGCTCGCCGCCCGCTCCTATCGCACCGAGGTGGAGCAAGGCGACCTCAACGAGGCGATTGAGCGCGTGGTGGCTGGTCTGGAGAAGAAGAGCCGGGTCCTGCAACCCGATGAGAAAAAAGTGGTGGCTTATCACGAAGTCGGCCACGCGATCGTGGGGCACCTGATGCCCGGCGGCAGCAAGGTGGCCAAGATCTCGATCGTGCCCCGCGGCATGAGCGCCCTGGGCTACACCCTGCAGCTGCCCACCGAAGAGCGCTTCCTAAATTCCAAGGAAGACCTTGAAGGTCAAATTGCCACCTTGCTGGGCGGCCGCAGCGCAGAAGAGGTGGTGTTTGGTGAGGTCACAACCGGCGCCGCCAACGACCTACAACGCGCCACCGACATCGCCGAGCAGATGGTGGGCACCTTCGGCATGAGCGAAACCCTCGGCCCGCTGGCCTACGACAAGCAAGGCGGCAGCCGCTTCCTTGGAGGAAACAACAACCCCCGCCGGGTGGTGAGTGACGCAACGGCCCAAGCTATCGATAAGGAGGTTCGCTCCCTAGTCGACAACGCCCATAACAAGGCGCTGGCGATCCTGAACCACAACCGTGGGCTGCTCGAATCGATCTCCGAAAAGATCCTCGAGAAGGAGGTGATCGAAGGCGACGACCTCAAGGAGCTGCTTGCTAGCAGCGTCATGCCCTAGGAGTTGAGCCATGGCTGCCATTAGTGCCTATCCGCCCTTAGCAGAGCTGCGCGGCCGGGATCTGCTCTCCTCAGCCGATCTCAATGGCGAACAGACCCAGGCCCTGCTGCAGTTGGCGTCCGACCTAAAGGCCGGACGCAACCCCGTTGATCTAGGCGGCAAAACCCTCGGACTGATCTTCAGCAAGGCCTCCACGCGCACTCGGGTGAGCTTCTCGGTGGCCATGGCCAGGCTTGGCGGCCAAACCATCGATCTCAATCCTCAGGTGAGCCAGGTAGGCCGCGGTGAACCGGTGGCAGATACGGCGCGGGTGCTGAGCCGCTATGTGGACGCCCTGGCGATCCGCACCTTCGCCCAGGACGAACTCGAGGAGTACGCGCACTGGGCCACGATCCCGGTGATCAATGCCCTCACCGACCTGGAGCACCCCTGCCAGGCCCTCGCCGACTATTTGACGCTGCAGGAGGCCTTCGGAGCAGTGCAGGGCCTGACCCTCAGCTACGTGGGCGACGGCAACAACGTGGCCCACTCGTTGATGCTCTGCGGCGCCCTGCTCGGGGTGAATGTGCGCATCGGCTGCCCAGTGGGATTTGAACCCAATGCAGCCGTGCTTGAGCAATCGCGGCTCCTAGCTGCTGCTCGAGGGGCCGAGGTGACGGTGCTGCACGAGCCGGTGGCTGCCGTGCGCGGCGCCCACGCCCTCTACACAGATGTGTGGGCCTCGATGGGGCAGGAGGAGGAAAAGGCAGAGCGGCAGAGGGCATTCGCCGGCTGGTGCCTCAACGAAGAGTTGGTCGCAGAAGCAGATCCAAGCGCAATCGTGCTGCACTGCCTGCCGGCATATCGCAGCCTGGAAATCAGCGCCGGAGCCATGGAGGGCAGCTCCAGCCGCATATTTGACCAGGCCGAAAACCGCCTGCACGCCCAGCAAGCCCTACTGGCAGCCCTGCTCGGCGGCGCCTGAGCTGGACAAACAGGCCGCGAGGCGGTACACCTGTATCAGCGATGTAGCGTCCGTGCCCCATTCCAGTCACGCCCATTCCAGTCACGCCCAAGCCAACCACACCCAGGCAAACCAAGCACAGCAAGAGCTCTCCTCTGCCCAGCAAGAGTTATACGACTGGCTTAGCGACTACATCGGCAGCAACCGTCACAGCCCCTCGATCCGCCAAATGATGGAAGCGATGGGGCTGCGCTCTCCGGCGCCGATCCAGAGCCGTCTGCGCCACCTGCAGCAGAAGGGCTGGATTACCTGGCAAGAGGGCCAAGCCCGCACCCTGCAGCTCCTAGGCGGCATGGCTAGTGGCATCCCAGTGCTCGGCGCCGTGG
This sequence comes from Cyanobium sp., assembly GCA_044356035.1. GTDB lineage: Bacteria > Cyanobacteriota > Cyanobacteriia > PCC-6307 > Cyanobiaceae > Cyanobium_A. The sequence goes on from JBIKWZ010000033.1 coordinate 27,027, forward strand.
CCGCCGGCGGCTTGGTTGAAACCTTCGACGACATCCAGGAGCGCCTCGACCTGGCCCCCGTGCTCGATACCCGCGGCCTTTTTGCCCTCACCGTGAACGGCGATTCAATGGTTGACGCCCACATCGCCGACGGGGACGTGGTGCTGCTTGAACCTGTCAGCGACCCAAGCCGGCTCAAAGCAGGCACGATTGTCAGCGCCCTGGTGCCCGGCAGTGGCACCACCTTGAAGCACTTCCACCGCAGCGGCGCCACGGTGACCCTGGAAGCAGCCAACCCCGCCTATGCCCCAATCGTGCTCCCCGCCGACCAGGTAACGGTGCAGGGCAAGCTAGTGGCCGTCTGGCGCCAGGTGTAAACGGGTGGCGTTGTAAGCTGATAAAACGTCAGGCAGGGCCAAAAGCCGAGCGGAATGACCAGCATTCCGTGCCATGTCGTCCTATCGGGGCCATAGCTCAGCTGGTAGAGCACCTGCATGGCATGCAGGGGGTCAGCGGTTCGAATCCGCTTGGCTCCATTCCGTCAGACTCCTTGCGCTGCAGGGGGTCTTTTTTGTACGGGAAGTCGCTAGCAGGCCTGGCGGGGCAGAAAAGCGCAAAATCGATCGCCCCGAATGGGTCCGGATCTGAATGACTGCGCTGCTAAGGCGAGGGAGCGCGCGATGGCATTGCAGTGGTCCTCCAGCTGACCCATCCGCGCCAGCAGCTACGGGAAGCTCGGGAACTCACCGCGCAGCATCCATGAGTCAGCCATGGGTGTAGATGCGAGGGGAGCCCATGGCTGACAACCACTGGTGGCAGGCCTCGATAGCGGAAAACACCGGCCGCCAATCGCCCTCACCTCCCTGGCAATTGCGTTTGTGGTGGAGGCACACTTAGCAGTCAGCTCAATGCAGCCTCAATGCTCGCCTAGCGGCCTCAGCGCCTCCTGCCGACGCTGGCAGGTGACGCTGGTGGAATTAAGCAAACCTGCAGGTACAGACTTAGCCCGCCACGTATCGACTTTGTCTTAAACAGAACCGTAGGCTACTTGGCAAACCGCATTAAGGAGTTCGGCCTCCTCAATATTACTAGGCACTTGGCCATTGAGCGAGCCTTGTTTGCAGTTGGCATTTAGTTGGTAGTCAGTGCTATTGGCCTGCACCACAAAACTCACCGATTCGCCACCGGACGGCAGCTCTGTTCCGTAGAGCAGTTTATAGTTAGTTTTTGGCACGACAATATAAGGAATATAGTTGTTTATCGCA
>JBIKWZ010000067.1:0-8837 GCA_044356035.1 Cyanobium sp.
AGGCCCACCTCCAAGGGCGTTTGGCGGTGACCCGGAATGGGAGATCCGCGCAACAGGGCATAACCCAAAATCCAGCCGGTGATGGTCAATAGACGGCGCGATTCACCCTGGCAAAGGCCGTTGATGGTGCCCACAAAGCAGCCCCCATTGGCCCGCGCTGCGAGGCCAAACACCAGGCCTCCGAAGACCACCGCCAGCCGCGGGTTGTAGATGGGCATGGTTTCGCCGCCCCGCCATTGGGCCAGCACAAGCAAGGTGAGGGCGATCAAGAGACTGAGCCCCACCACACATCGGGTGGGTGAGAGGTTGCCAGTGCGCACGCCAAGCACTCCGCGCACCAGGCAGAACTGGGTTAAGGCAAAGGCCATTCCCACCACCAGGATGGCGGCCAGCGATAGAGCTGTGGTCAACGTGGAACCAATGGGTTGATCAAGGGGATGGGCTTGGGGACCGCTAGCCCATAACTCCCACAACTTCTAGTCTGGCCCGATGGCTTTCGATCGCAACCACTGGCGCACGGCGGGCCTCTATATGGGTGCCGTGGTGCTGGTGAATGTGGGTTTTTCCCTTTTCCCCCAGCTCGACTGGTTGTGGTCGTTGGTGGTGGGGGGTGTATTGGTCTTGCGCGACCTGGCCCAGCGCAGCTGGGGCCATCGAACCTTGGCTTTGATGCTGGTGGCGGCTCTGCTCTCCTACCTGTTGGGCAGCCCGCGCTTTGCCTTGGCCAGTGCTTTGGCCTTTCTGATAAGTGAAACAATCGATTGGCTGGTTTATAGCCTCACCAAGCGTCCTTTTGCCGATAGGGTTCTCATCTCCGTGGCCTTCAGTGCGCCGGTAGATACGGCCTGTTTTTTGCTACTCGGACAAATTTGGAGCTGGCCGCTGTTTGCAATTGGACTTGGGGCTAAGTTGTTGTCAGGAATTGCTCTTTCTCAGGTGCTTCGCTACAGGATTGCTTGAGGCTCCGCTATCTATGGCGCTTGGCATTGTTTGGGGTTCAAGGCGTGATGCTGACTTGAACCAATGAAGTGGGGGCCGGGTAGCTCTGGCCATAGGCCACTTGACTCATGGGCTTGATTGGGTTGTGCGCGCGCAGGCCCTGATCTGGGTAGGCCTGCAAAGGGGGTTGGTTGGAGCTGAGCCCTGGCGCGGCTTCGTTGACCTCGGTGCCGGCATCCCAAAGGGTGATGGTTGGCTGACTCGCCTGGCCATTAAGTAAGACGCCACCAACAGGTGTTGCCCAGATGGTGTCGTGGGATGGCACCACCATGCCAACCAGACTGAGTCGATCACCCGTGGCCGCTTGGATTGCAAAGCTAAAGGAGTTTCCTGGCCCCAGGCCGCCCGGTTTGGTCGCTCCATCGGGCACCTCAACGCTGCCGCAACGTTGCACACCAGGGATGCTGGAGCAGATCAGGGCGAGTTGTTGGGGCTGGCCACTGAACGCACCTCTCGGCGCGACAGAGCTTGGAGGAGAAGGGTTTGGTACGCGCAGGGAACTTCAGTGTGCGCAGGTGGCGAAAGGACTACGCGAGCGGCTAACGCCGCCCTTGCCGTCACTGGCGCGATCACTTCAAGTCCTTTGCGCCCTATCCAATGGCCGCATCACAAAAGTCACGCCGCAAGAGCTCAGGTCCCTCGCCAGAAGAAGCGCTGGTTCGTGATCTCATCGAGCGCAATAGATTGGGTGCCACATGCGAATCAACAACAGACATATGAATTCCATCGGGTACATCAAATGGCGCTGGGGAGGCCCTGTGACGATGCCATTCCTGTGTACTAGCAACCCAAGTTGAGTCGCAAGTCAAGTCCAAGAAAGGGAGAGGTAGCGGCATATACAAACAGGATCTCAGACCCAATAGTCTCACCCAGCAGATGATCGAGCAACGCATCAGGGACTACCTGCCTGGCTATAAATCCACCACAGCAGAGACAGGAAACGCACAAGCCAAGCGGAGTCGCGAAATGCTGACGCAACTCTCCAGTAGGTTGCAGGCACAAGAGGGTTAAGGCATCATTGCTGAACCTTGCTGGTTTCGATTTCTGGCGGCGGCGCCTTGGTTTTGAATCAACGCCGTTGTTTGGGTTGGCTCAAGCCGCAAGCTTCCACATTTGTTGTATTGAATGTCATCACTTCGTTTCGTTTGCTCGCCATTGCTACTGGCCGCCACCCCCTTGCTTACCTTTGCTGCCCTTGCACCCGCATCGGCCAATGAGCTGGCTTCACTGAATAGTGGTGAGTCCATCAACGGCTATATGGAGCAGCAAGAAATCGATGAGCTCAAGGCCTGGCGCTCCCGCAATCAGGTCACCAGTGTCAACCAGTTCTCCGACGTCAGGCCTACCGACTGGGCCTATCAGGCCTTGAGCAACCTGGTGGAAAAATACGGCTGCGTGGCGGGTTACCCCAACGGTACCTACAAGGGCGGCCAGGCCATGACCCGCTATGAAGCGGCAGCCCTGCTCAATGCCTGCCTCGATCGAGTCACCGAGGTGACCGACGAGCTGCAACGGCTTATGGATGAGTTCAAAAAAGAACTCGCCGTGCTCAAGGGCCGCGTCGACGGTCTCGAGGCCAAGGTAGGCACGCTGGAGGCCCAGCAGTTTTCCACTACTACAAAACTTTCAGGCCTTGCGACCTTTGTCATCGGCGGGATTGACTATTCAGGTGGCGGCAAGAATAAAATCATAGATTACAAGGGAGACGCAGTTAGGGCGCCCTCAAATGTTACCTTTAACTATGACATTCAACTGACATTCGATACAAGCTTTACGGGCAAGGACTTGCTGCGCACCAATCTCCGAGCTGGTAATTTTGGCACTAGTGTTTTCGGGGGAGAGCCCCACGCACTTGGTAATTCAGCTGAGCTAGAAGTGGCCTTTGAGGAGGATGCCGGTCCCAATATTGTAGGCATTGACAAGCTATTCTATCAATTCCCTATTGGCAGTCAATTTACTGCAACGATTGGCGCACGTGTTGGCCAAGAAGACATGCTGGCTCTTTGGCCTAGCGTGTATCCTGCCGACACAATCCTAAACCTCTTTACTGTTAATGGTGCGCCTGCCGCCTACAGCAAGAACCTGGGCGCAGGTGCGGGTCTTTGGTGGCAAAACAATGGCTGGAGTGTGAGCGCTAACTACGTCTCTGCTCTCGGCTCGGATTCAGCTAATGGAATCTTTACTGAGGATGCCGGGGCAACCGCAAGCGTGCAGCTCGGTTATCAACAAGAACAATGGGGCATTGCTGCAATCTGGACATACATCCAACCAGACACCCAGTTTGTACCAGGCACAACTCCCCTTGTTCATGGCGCGGTTGACCATACAGCTGGTGCAGAAACTAATGCATTTGGTCTAAGCGCGTTCTGGCAACCTATGACAAGTGGTTGGCTGCCATCCGTCAGCGTTGGCTGGGGCATTAATAATACTTCCTACAGCACATCTCGACCGGCCGGGAGCTTGCGTCAAAGCCAATCCTGGATGGCAGGCCTGCAATGGACGGATGTGTTCATGAAAGGGAATGATTTTGGGTTTGCAGTCGGATCGGCGGTATTTGCAACCTCCCTAACAGGTGGCGTAAGTCCGGATGATGGCAATCTTGCCTGGGAATGGTGGTATAAATTCCAGGTTACTGATAATATTACTATTACTCCTGCCTTGTTCTACCTAAGTAGGCCGATGGGACAACGGACTCCAGAGGGTGGCTTCAGCGCTCTAGGTGCCTTGATCAAAACAACATTCAAATTCTAGTTTTAATCAGACTAGTTAGCCCCAGCAATAAACTGCTGGGGCTTTTGCATCGCAGCTTCGTCTAGGGCTGAACTTGGCCCATATCCTTTTCGATTAAGTTTGCTTGTTGATTAGTCGTAGTCTTGGCTGGATTAGAGGAGTTTTCATGATTTCCATGGCCAGGCTTGGGAGGCTTGCGATAGGAGCCGGACCCTCCACCTCCACATGCCAATAGGCCAAAAGCCCTGATGTCTAAATTGGTAGTTCGAGCTGGGTAAATAATTGGTGGTTGGGCAGCTGCTGATGCTCCTGTTGACAAGGCCAGGAGCCAGCCAGAGCTGATTAGGAAGAAGCTAAGGAATGAACGCATGATAGAAGAGCTACAGTCTGCAGCTTTATCAGAGAATGGTGAGAACGATTGAAGTTGTGTGTGGCATGAGACCATGCCAAAATGCTCTTGCCTGTCTAAGAGCTTAGGAGCCAGATAGTTTCGCAAGTAAGCCAAAAACCAACTTTGTTTAACATAAGTTGATACTTGTTTTGGATCAAGTAAGTTAGGTGCTTAGGCCATTTTCGCCTCGGATTTTAGTGATTTGCATGTGGATGATTGGCGCAAGGCATCCATAGCGATCCCATGGCATGAACCCCTTTGCAGCCAAGCTCCTGGGCTTTTTTTAGAGCCAACACCTTGCTGGTGTAGGCCATCAAGTTCTCTTGGACTGGTCGACTGCTGTGGTGTTGGTGGCTGTTGCTTGGGCTGAATGTCCAGAGGCCCATGGCATTCATGCCTGCCACCAGCACTCCCATGCCAACTACGCATGCATTGAGGACACCCATGCCCACAATGCCGATGCTGATGACCCCCATGGGTACCACGCCAATGCTCACTACCCCCATCGGCACGATTCCGATCGAAACGATGCCCAAGGGAGCTACGCCTATGGCGAGCAGCTTTGGTTTGTCGCCGCATTGGGACATATCAATTAGATGGCGAGCAGTGAATTAGTTCACTTATAGAATTCAGTGCTGGGATCCACTGGGCTTGGAAGGCTGGGACTCAGCATGTTTGGCGCACGGCATCCACTGGGTACCCATGCTGTGCGCTCCGGTGCAATTGAAATGCAGCTTTGCGGCGGTTTCAGCTTCCGCCTTTGTTGGGTAAAGAGCCGGTACGCCCTTTTGGCTTGCGTTGCACGCTCCAGCCAGCAGGAATTGAGCCGCAATGGCTCCGATCCCCATCGCGGCAATCTTCAGGGAACTCATCGTCACGGGAGTCAGCAGGCGGGGGCAGAAGCACTCACTTGCAACCCTAACACTAACCTCCACTAAGCGCTGGTTGATGGAGAGATGAGTGCTTTTCTCTCGGGGCCCTGGGTAGAGTTTCATGCATCCACTGGATGGAGGGTTGGCCAATGACTCCCCTGCCCCTTGCCGCAGCTCAAGACGCTCCTGGTCTTCGGATTGGCGAGATGGCCAAGATCTCCGGCCTCTCGGTGAAAACAATTCGCTTTTACTGCGATCAAGGCTTGCTGCATACGGCCCGATCTGAGGGCGGATACCGTATATTCAGCCCCGAAAGTCTTGCGGAATTGGAAATCATTCGGGCTTTACGGTCTATGGATGTGCCGATCGGAGAGTTGGCCCGCATTCTTGAGGTGCGCCGCGCAGGTGTATGCAATTGTTCAGTGCTAAAGGATGGTATCGCAACTAAATTGCTCTCAATTGATTCGCGCATTCAAGAGCTGCAAATGATGAAATCTGAGCTGGCTCGCCTGCTCTCTAGCTGGCAAGACTGCGGAGGCGCCAAATCCGAGGATGCTGCTATAAAGTAATCCGCTATCTCTATTTTCTCCCGGATATTATAAGTGCCGTAGTAATCCCAATCAGGTGTCAACATGCATTATTGCGAACAGTGGCTCTTGATCAATAGAGCTTTGAACTTCCAACCGAACACCGAATCACTTTGTGCGCGTATCAAATACATCAGCTCTTTTGGCTTAGGAGCCAAGCCAACTCTGCTTGCTTGATTGATTCAGGCCTCGATTAGCGGCCAGCAGGCAGAAAGGAGCAGCACCATTGGGATTGGGGCACTGCTGGTAATTAGTCGAGCACCCCTTTCAGGTTGCCCTCACTTGCTCGCAGACGGAAAGGGCTACGCAAGTGCCTACGCCACCCTTGCCTGCTGCTGCGCCGTGGGGCGTGAGCTAAGGGTTCCTCGCCAAAATTTCCATGGCAGCTCCACAAGGCCCCGTATGCAATATCCGCCTGCTGATCGTCCATCGCTACGCGCCCGGTATTAAAAAGAGCGGCGCTGTGCCCTGCACCGTTGAGCACTTCGGGAGGCGCGGTAAGCCCGTAAAGAAGATGCGGCTAATCCCTGCCGAGAAAGCCTTTGCCTTTGCACGCAAGTTCCAGGGCCTCCCCGGCGTCACCGTCTCAGTCTGCTAATCCCCCAGTGGGGGGCCATCGGCCCCCCCACTGGGGTGCTGGCTTGGTGGCAAGAGTTAGGGGGAAGGGAGGAAGCAGGCAAGGGATAAGAGCAGCGGGCTTTCTTGCTCCACCCGCTCCCGCCTGGTCGGGGTTACGCGGCGTCTGCGGCCGCTAAATAAACCGTGCAAGACATGCAAGCCGTGCACCGACCGGTGGAACAACAGCGAGCCAGGGGATTCCACCTCTCCCGCCTGCTTGGATTCCATTGCCCCTTCTGCTCGCTTGCCAGCTGGAAGTAGAGCAGCTGCCTGCCGGCTCCAGCCGCTCGCTCCCGCTCGGGCATTCCGCATTGGCCCGTGTCCGCTGCCGCACCGCTAGGTGCGCTGAGCAGGACCGCCCGCACATTCAGCACCTCAGCTGGGTGGAGGGCTGCCATCGGCTCCGCAAAACCGCTCTCCAGTATTCCCCGCTTCTCGGGGAGTCAGGTGCGCGTTCTTTGCATCACAGCGATGTTCCCGCTCTCCACCACCATGCAGTCCCTCATTGATACATGGGAAGAAGCTCAGTCTTCTGGTCAATGGCAGGAGCCGCAGCCCGAGCCCGCCTATCCAGCAGCCTGGTGGCTAATCCAGCTGGAAGAAGAGCCCCAAGAGCTTGAGCCACCCCTGCGCTGGTCCGTCTAATGCCGGCCAGCCGGCGGTCCAAGAGGCCGCCGGTTAATCCATTGGCGCCAAAAGAGCCAGGGCTTGCAGCACCAGCCCGCGCCTACTCGTCGCACAGGTAGGTGCGCTCCAGCAAAGGGAAACTCAGGCAGCTCAGCTACCGCCAGCGGCCCATAGATCAGCACCATCGGCTCCTTGAACTTCCCCTGCGTTGTTGTGCTCCAGCCAGGCGTTTTGTAGGTCAGCTCTGGTGAGCCGGTAGCCCAGCTGGCGGGCGGTGCGTAGGAGCTCCTGGCGGCTATGGCACTGGCTGAGGACCTGCTGGAGCGCCGGGCTGCTTTCTGCATCGGCCACCAGCCGCTCCAGCTCAGACCAGCTCATGGCACCTCGCTTCGCAGCTCTCACGATGCCAAAGGCCCCTCGGTGGTGCCAGGTTCCCCAGGACAGAGTCCGCCAGTTCGCTTGTCAGCATTAGGAAAACCGGCAGTCGGGGGACCGGGCGATCACGAACCGTGTTGATCAAGCAAGCGGTCGTCAGCCCGGTTCCTTGTTTCAAGCAACAGGCGGCTTTGGTGGGTGCTCTGAAGGGATCCATGCCAGTGCCTAGCTCACTGTTCCAGCAATTCCTCAAGCGCCTCCTGAGTGGTCTCTGGGCACTGCTCCAGAGGGTGGTAGCTGGGTTGTGGTCTTCGCCTGCCCAACCTGGCCCATGCCCTGACCCCAGCTCCCCTGAGGGGATGTTTTTGCTGCCACTGGTGGGCGACCACCCTCGTCAGTCGTTGGTTGGGTTCTGGTGGTGGACTGGTGTTGAAGAAGGTCATTGCTGGGGGATTACAGCCTTTCCTGCATAGAACTGATCTGCGGGAATCCTTAGCCAATCTCCTGAACGAGACCTTCACTGCTCCATGTCAACTTCAAGGCAGAAATCAACCGACTCTGGAAATGCGCTGAGCTGGGAATCAGCGATCACCTGCAGCCTCTGCCATCGCCAACACCCCCGCCAACCCAGCCCACCGATCCGCTGACCACGGCGGTGGGCCCCAGAGGCTGGGGTTGAGCATGGAGTTGCATTCCTCGGCGAAGGCGTCCCAGTCCCTACCCACTGGCCTCGAGAGGGGGCTGCCGACCCGCGCCACCGTGAGCGAGCGCACCGCCTCCTGGAGACTGGGCAGGCCTGGTGGGGCGGTCTCGAGCATCAGTGCACGCCCCTGGCTGCCGCGTTCGTAGTCATGCAGGCTGCCTGTTTTCACGATGCGCTGGAGGACGCTGCGGCTGCGGTAGCCGAGCAGGGCAGATGCTTTGGTGATGTTGCAAATCACGGATTGCCACTCCTACGCTGATCGGTTGCCTGAACTTCATTATCGGGGCAAGTTTTGGAATCCAATGCCAAGCTGACCAACGTGGCTCCAATCACCTCGCGAGACACATCTCTAGAAGGACCCGCGCATACATCCAGTACGTTTTTTGTACTTCTTCTGCCCCCGAGCATTGGGTGCCAACCCAACTTTTAAGATGCCCGAGTTAACGGGGCTGCGCTGCGGGGATGGGTTCTCTGTTTCTAGTTCAGCGATGGCTTCGGCAGGGCCTATGGCTCCTCCAGGCAAGGCGTGAGCCGCTTAAGCGTTCTCTGACATTCGGCACGGGTCAGTGGCAAGCCCCGGTCGCCGCACCAGTTCAGGATCAGGTCCACGTCGCAACCCACGTCAGACATAGCGGCGGTGACCCGATCCGTAACCGTCGTCAGTGCTGACCGCTGGCGCTGCTGGTGGATGTGGGCGGCGATGGCCGGTGTCTCCAGCAGATTTTTGACCTTTCGTCCAGTGAGCCCTGGCGGTGGGCTGGAGATGAGGTTCATCAGCACAGCGGGAATGGCGGTGGGGTCCTGAATCGCAAGGTGGATGGCTTGCTGCTGCCAGGGGTGCAGCCCATCAGTGACCCCAGGTGACCCTGCAGGTGACCCTGAGGGTGACCCCAGATCCATTGCGCTGGAGGCAAGGTGACCCTGGCGACCCTGTT
>JBIKWZ010000004.1:0-83384 GCA_044356035.1 Cyanobium sp.
AGGGGGGTGGGGTTGGCGAAGTACAGGTGATTCAGGGTCTGCTCGCCAAAGCTGCGGCGTTGCAGGTCCCAGCCGGATTCGAGCTTCAGGGCTACAAACCCATCCCGATCCCGTAGGGGCACCTGGGCGCTGGCAACCACCAGGGTGGTGGGATCGCTAGGGGTGCTGGCCAGCAGTTGCAGTTCGTTGCCGCTCTGGCGCAGCTGCAGTCGGTAGCGACTTGCCAGATCCTGATCGCCGATGCGCAGGGAGTAGCCGTTGCTGTCGAGATAGCGGCTGCAGATGCCGGTGAAGTTGAAGCGGTTGAGGGCCGGATCGATCAGGCCGTCGGGGCGCTCCTGCCAGCAGCGGGGTTGGGGCTTGATCTGCTCAAGTACCAGCAGGTTCCAGTCGCTGCGCCCCAGGGGTCGCGCCAGCACGGCGAAGCGGCTGTCATCGAGCGGCCGGCTATTGAACAGGCCTGCGGCCTCTACCCAGGGGGTGAGGGAGGCCAGGACCGCACCTGTCAGCAGGCCGTTCCGCCAGGGACGGTAGGTTCGGCGCTCTGCCTGGCACCTGGTCAGGCCCGGTTTGGCTGGGTCCATGGCGGGGCGGAGCAAGCGGGCAGAAGGTTTCTTTAGCGAATTTTCGGGGGTTGTCCAGTGGCGGCTAAGCCGGTGAAAGTGGTGGCTGCGGCCTGTGATGGTGCTTGCAGTGGCAATCCGGGCCCAGGCGGCTGGGGTGCCTTGCTGCGCTTCGAGGATGGCTCGGTTCATGAGATGGGTGGCGCCGATCGGGCCACCACCAACAACCGCATGGAGCTCACCGCAGCCCTGGCCCTGCTGGAGGCCATCAAGGAGCTGCCCCGTCCGGCCCAGCTCAGCATCCGCACCGACAGCCGCTACCTGATCGATGGTTTCAGCAAGTGGATCCAGGGCTGGAAGCGCAAGGGCTGGCGCACGGCCTCTGGCGGGGCGGTGCTCAATCGGGATCTATGGGAGCTGCTGGACCAGGCCCGGCTTGAGGGGGTGGCGCTGGTGCATGTCAAGGGTCACAGCGGTGACCCAGACAACGACCGCTGTGATGCGATCGCCGTGGCCTTTTCCAAGGGTCAGATGCCGGCCATGGCAGCCGGCGAGGTCATCGCCACCGCCCGGATCGAAGCCGATGTTCCTGCTGATGGTCCCAGCACTAAAAACGCCTCCCCTGGCCCAGCGACTGCCGACCTGGCGCCGGCGCCCCTGCAGCAGCTGCTGAGCCGCTGTGAGCTAGCCGATCGCTTCGCTGGCCAGGGCTATGGCCTCAGCTTGGTGGAGCTGGCCCAGCTGGTGGAGCAGCCCTTGCAGCAACTGGAGCGCCGCAGTGGCCCCTGGCGCTGGCGCGACTGGCAGGTGTTGCCCCTGGCGGGAGGGCGCTGGCGTTTGCAACGGGACGAGGGAGGATTGGGCGCGCGGGAGTAGGCGGGGAGATGGTGGATTCAGGCACCGGAACCAACACGGGTGCGCTTTACGGGCGCTTGGTAGGGCCGCTGCTGGGCCGCGATGACGGCGCCGATGCCGAGCAGCTCAGCCAACTGACGCTGACGGCGCTGGCCCAGGCCTCTTTGCGGCGCCAGTGGCCCTTGGTGAGTGGTGCCCTGGCGGGCCTGGCCGCTGAGCTGCAGCGCCCCGATCCCCGGCTGGAGCAAACCCTGTTTGGCTGCCGCTTCCTTAACCCGGTGGGCCTGGCGGCCGGATTTGACAAAAACGGTGTAGCAGCAGGGATCTGGCATCTGTTTGGTTTTGGCTTTGCCGAGCTGGGCACGGTCACCTGGCACGGCCAGCCGGGCAATCCCAAGCCGCGGCTGTTTCGTTTGGCTGCCGAGCGGGCGGCGCTCAACCGCATGGGCTTCAACAACGGCGGCGCCCAGGTGTTGCGCCGCACCTTGGAGCGCCAGCAGCTGCCGGCACCGGGCCAGCGCCCGGCGGTGCTGGGCATCAACCTGGGCAAATCCAAGATCACCTCCCTGGAGTTGGCCCCCGACGACTACGCCTCCTCCCTGGAGCTACTCGCCCCCCTGGCCGACTATGCGGTGATCAATGTGAGCTCGCCCAATACGCCGGGCCTGAGGGAGCTGCAGGAGGAAACCCTGTTGCGGCGCCTGGTGGAGCGGCTGCGGCGCTTGCCGGCCTGCCCGCCGCTGCTGGTGAAGATCGCTCCGGATCTGGAGGACGACGCCATTGATGCCATCGCCCGCATGGCCTACGAGGAGGGGTTGGCCGGCGTAATTGCCGTGAACACCAGCCTGCACCGCCTTGGCCTGGAGCAGCGGCGCCTGGTGCAGACGGGCCGCACCCTGGCCGAGGAGGCCGGTGGTCTCAGCGGAGTGCCCTTGCGGGGCAGGGCCCTTGAGGTGCTGCGGCGGCTGCGGGCCACGGCAGGTCCCGCCTTGCCCCTGATTGGAGTAGGCGGGATCGATTCGGCCGAGAGCGCCTGGGAGCGGATCACTGCGGGGGCCTCGCTGGTGCAGCTTTATACCGGCTGGATCTACGGCGGGCCGGCGCTGGTGCCGCATATTTTGGAAGGCCTGGCGTCCCAGCTGGACCGCCATGGCCTGAGCCATATCGGCGAAGCCGTGGGTACGGGCCTGGTCTGGCGCTAAATGTTCGGTTAATTTCCTCGAAAAGGCCTACATCTTGGTACTGGCGGGACTCCAAAACATCTGGCGCCCCCTCCGTGCCCAGCTCTTCCCCAGGCTGGTGATGCTGGATTTGTCCGAGCGGTTGGTGCTTGGCCAGCTCGTTAAGCGGGGCCAGCCCCAGGGGCCAGCCTGGTCGGCGCCGATACCGGCGCGCACATGCCGCAATGGGGTGCCCCAGCTCGTGGATGCCGTGGGCGACTTCATCGGTGATCTGCTGCTCGAGCATGGTGGGATTGATTCCCAGCTGGTGGTGTCCCTGCCCCGTCAGGCGGCCCATTGGCGGGTGCTCGAACGGGCTAGCGCGCAGCAACCCGTGGATTCGATCGATGAGCTACGCGATCTGAACCCGGATCTGGGACTGCCGTTTGCGTTGGATGACGCTTACGTCGATGTGCAACCCCTACCTGGAAATAATTCCAGCTCCCTGGTGGTGGCCGCAGATCGGTCGGTGGTTGAGGCCTGGGTTGAGGTGTTTGCGATCGCTGGCGGCACCCTGCAACATCTTCTGCCAGATCAGGTGTGCTTAATGGGAGCGCTCAGTAAGGAGCTAGAAACCACGCCTGCTTCCACCCTGGTAGTCCTGCTGCAGCCGCTCGACCAGCAGACGGTCCTCACCATTTGGCGCCAGGGCGTTCCTGAATTTGAACGGCTACTGCCTGGAGCTATGCCTGAGTTGTTACCTGCCCTGCAGCAGAGCCTGGATTTTTATCGCAGCCACCATGCACCCAATGCACCTATGAGGCTGCTGCTCTCCGAATTAATGCCGGATCTGGAAGGATTGGAGCTGGCCCTAGGCCTGGAGACTGAGCTGCTCGAGGGCGACGGCTTTGGATCGCTTGCGCTGCAGGGACTTGCCGGCCTGGAGTTGGCCCAATGAGCTCCACGCCAATGGCCTCTCAGCTTGATCTACTGCGTGAAAAACGCCAGGAGCTGAATTTGCCCGAGCCAGCTGAGGCCTCGATCCAGAGGCGCCGCTGGCTGCTCCAGGGTGTGGTGATTGGTGCGGCACTGGTTGGCGTCTCCCTGGGCGTGGCTGTATTGGTCTTTTTAAGAGCCTTGATAGTGAGCTCGGCGATCGAGGCTTTAGACACCGTCGAAGCGGAGGTGCAGTTGTTTGAAACCCAGCTGAACGCCAGTAGAGCCAAGCTCAATGGGGTCACCAAGGCAAATCAGGATCTGGTTAAGGGCTTACTGGCAGTGCGATCCGGCTCAGCTGTGTTGCGCGATCTGCAAATGAGGGTGCCTGAGGGAATCCAGCTCACTAGTGCGGCTGAAGAAGGCAGTGGCTATCGGCTTAAGGGGCTATCGCGTGATCCCCAGGCTTTTGCCCGTATCAACGCGCTGCAGCTGCAGCTGAAGCGTTCGCCCTTGCTTGATCCAAATTCAATCACCTTGGTGAAGGCCTCCCGTGAGGCGGCGGTTGCCAGCACACCCCAAGCTCAATCCGTAGTGGCACCTGTCAATTTTGAGATTCAGGTAAATTTCCGCCCAGCAATTACTCCGCTAGCAGAAAAACAGATCCTCACTCAGCTGGGCTCTGATGGTTTGGTGCGGCGCCTCGACCTGCTTCAAAAGGAAGGCCTGCTCTGATGACTAATCTTCAAGATATTGCCAACTTTAGTGTTACAAAGTTTCAGCAGCGTTTGCTGTTGGGTGTGCCGATTGCTATTGGCGCCGTAGTTACTGCTTTGATTGTTGGCTTTGCGGTAGTACCTCAGTGGTTGCGCCTCCAAGCCGACAGTGAGCGCTTGGCCCAATTGGAGGAACTCAAGAGCCGCATCCCTCTGCTGCGAGCCCAGATTGCCAAAGCCGCTGAGGCCCAAAGCGAGGTGGAACGTAAGCAGCTGCAGGTGCTGCAATTAATCGAGGGTAGTGGCGAATTTGTCACTTTCCTAGCCCAGTTGGATGCTGAAGCTGCTCGCCAAGGCGTGCAGCTCGATCTCTATGAGCCAGTGGCTGCGCCAGCACCGATGCCAGCTGAAGAAGCAAAGAAGGATGAAAAGACTCCGCCTCCGCCAGCTTCTCCCATGGAGGCGGCTGGGCTGAAGGAGCAGAAGGTGTTGCTAACTGCTCGCGGTAGTTATCCAAGCCTGCTGGCATTTATGAGAGCTACCGAAAAGCTAAGTGTGCTTGTGAGCCAGAGTAATATGTCTTTGGCTTTTGTAGATCCTGCTAAGGCGGGAGCTCCGTCTAGCCCCCAGGCATCGGCAGTCATCTCACCGGCCGTAGCAAAGACTGAGTTGAAGATAATGCTTGCCTATTATAAATCTGCTGCAGCCGGCGCGCCCGCATTGGTGGCTGCTAAGAACTAGCTAGGTTCTCAATTAACTGGCTACAGCGACTGGCCATGTTGAATTACTTTAGCTAAGATGCGCCCACCAATAGGGTTTGACGTTGGGTAGGAACTTCTGGCAACGCACCGCGACGGCCGCGGTGGCTTCAGCGCTGCCCGGATAAGCCCTTCTGGACGTAGCTGCTCTTGCGGCTCAGCGTCAATCGGCCACTGCTCAGGCGCCTGCGCCCGTTGCTACCGGGCCGATGCAGCTCCAAGTGCGTCGCTTGGGCAATTCTGTTGAGCTGGTGGTTGAGGGTGCCGGACCAAGGCCCCTCTTGCAGCAATCGTCTCGGGGCAGCAGCTGGCAGGGGCAGCTGTCTACAGCTAGTCCAACGGCCCTGCGCGTTGGTCCGCAACGTATTTCTTTGCCGGAATTGGGAATTCAGTCGGTGAGTCTGGATGGCTCTGGCAGCAGCTACAGCTTGTCAGTGATTCCAATGCCCGGGCTCCCGCTGGCTCGCCCAGTAGTGAGCGCCGATGGTCTAAATCTGATCCTTGCTTTCCCGACGGCAACCCAAGCTTCCCTGCAGACCAATCGCCTTGACTTGAGCCAGCCTGGCGCGGTTGCTTTGCCTACCTATGCTCCACCGCTTCAGGCCAGAGCTGTAGCTCCACCATTGGGTGATATGGCTGTGGGCACGATGACACTTCGCAACCCTGGGTATGTGAATGTGAGTGGCCCTTCGGTCACCATGACCCTGAAGAACGCGCCAGCGAAGGATGCTTTGATGGCGCTGGCCCAAATGGGTGGGTATGGGTTTGTATTTGTTGAAGACTCTCCAGCCCAGGGTGGTGCAAATCCTGCTCCCGCAGGGTCACGCACAGTTTCCATTTCATTCCGTGGCGAAAGCTTTTCCAGGGCATTGAACTCCACCTTGCTTGCTGCAGGGCTCCAGGGGAAGAAAGAGGGAAATATGATATTCGCAGGGCCAAACGCTTTGACTAAGAGTTTTGGTGCGCAAATGTCTAAGGTATACCGTCTAAATCAAGTCGGTCCCAATGCGGCTGCTGATTACCTTGCAAATCTTGGAGCCTCAGTTACCAAGACTAATACGATCACAACCTCCGTGACTCAGGGTGGAGACCAAAATCAGCCTTCTGGTGCCCCTAATTCGGCTACTACCCAATCTTCAACCATCACAAACGTTGAGGCCTATGGCGCATCAACAGGGCCTCTGATTGGCCTCCGCGCTACTACTGATACACGGCTGAGTACAATTACTTTGGTAGGCGATATAGCAATTGTATTAATTGCCGAACAATATTTGAAGCAGCTTGATTTGCGCCAAAGGCAAGTTGCCCTTAGCGTAAAAATCCTAGACGTTGGCCTAAGCAATGATAATCAAATAGCTAATAGCTTTGCGTTTAAAAGTGGAAATACATTTATCTTGAATGATAATGGTGCGTTGTCGGCGACTTTTGGGTCTGCAACCCTTACTGCTACGCCAGGCGTGCCCAACCCTGGAGCTAAATATCCTGATCAAAGTTTTATTGATAGCCTCAATGCGGTAATTTTGTCGAGCTCCACTAAAGTTTTGGCAAGTCCGACTTTAATTTTGAGTGAAAATCCAGAACAAATACAAAAAGATACATCGGTTAATGATGAGAATAAGCTTAACGCATCCAGCAAGCTTTCTGGGCCAATTGGCCGATTTTATTCAAATGAAGCGTTCATTACCGTCGGCGAGCAGGTAGTGACAAGTTTCACTACCCAAGATTCTGCTACTGGGGCTCCGCCAACATGCCTTCCAGTTTTCTCAAATGCTGGACTGACTTTTGGGGCAAGAGTCAGTCGAATTGATGACAATGGATTTGTCACTTTTTCACTATCTCCAGAGATATCTGCTGTTGCAGGCGTGCCGATATCGGTCGGAAATTGTGGTTCAATCCGAACGGTCAATAAGCGTCGACTGGACACTGGTAGCCTACGAGTGAGAGATGGGCAAACACTTTTATTGACAGGTGTTATAAGTGACGATGTTCAGGCTACGGTTTCGAAATGGCCAATTCTTGGGGACATCCCTCTGATTGGCCAGTTCTTTAGGTCTTCAGGCACTAATCGCAAAAAGTCTGAGCTTGTAATTATGGTTACTCCTAGAATCGTTAATGACGTGGAGGGTGGCAGCTATGGGTATGGATATCAGCCTTCCAGTCCGCAGGCACGAGAGTTTATGGGATCGGTAGGCTACTGAGCTACCCGCCGTTTGAGGGTTGATGCCTAAGAGTCCCATCCGCGGCGCCGGGTTAAGGGTCTGGTAGAAGTAAAAAGCTGAAATTAGATGGAGTAGACCATAAGATGATTGGGGATGAAGATGATTCTTCTAGGCCAGTTACTCCTGAGGCCTTCGAATACCTTGAGCGCCAGTTGGCCGAATCCCAGGCTGAGCTTGACCAGTATCAAGGTCTGCTCAACGAACTGCCAGGCATCTACGAAGACAAGTTCCAGCAGAGAGTGCGAACGGTGGCGCAGGATGTGCGCCATCTTTTTGATGAGCGCAATGCTCTGCAGGCTCAGATCTCCCGCGCCTTGGCCCAGGCGCAGGAGCACCACGCACTGCCACCTATCCTGGAGGCTGAGCTGGCACCGCCCGCTGAAGGCAGGCCAGAAGTGGGATTACCTCGCTTTCGCATCCAGTTAACTGACGTCGAGTCTGCACAGGCGCCGAGGGTCTCTTGGCTTTCCCTGCGGTTCCATATTCCCAGGGGCCGACGCTGGGACTGGTCCCTTGCTGGTGGGTTAGGGATAGCTTTGCTCCTGTTATTTGGCCTTCAGTTCCTGGCGAATCAGCGAACCGCTCCCAGGGTCGGCACCGTTGCACCGATCGAGCATTCAATGATACCGAGATCTGCGTCCACGATGCTGCGGCTGCAGGCCCGTGGGGGGCAGGTCTGGGTGTTGGTGGAAAGCCTTTCGGGGGGCAAGGTTTACGACGCTTTCCTGGATACGGGCGAGAGCAAGGTTTTGCCTCTGGGTACCGGACTAAGGATCCGGTCCGGGCGGGCCGACCTTTTATTTGTGTCGATTGGGTCAGATTCCCCTAGGGCTTTGAGTGGTGTCAGCGATCTGCATTGGGTTGAATTCCTTCCCTAGCTCTGGGGTGTGACTTCATAGCCCCAAAGGCATCAACCCTTTGATGGCTAGTGGTGCCAGGAACTGAAAGGCAGATAAAATGCTGCTCAAGGCTGCACTGCCAGCGCCATTTCCGCCTTCGGTGTTTGATTCCGGAGCCTTGTCCACCTTTTCGGCGGCCAGTTTCAGCTGCTCGGCTTGCTCCATTTCACCCCTCTGGGCATAGAGGCTGGCTGCATAGTTGAAATCACTAGCCGCTAGGCCTTTCTTGCCCTGTTCGCTGCGACAAATGCCCCTGGCTACCCAGCTGATCGCTGCGTTTGGGTCCTTGCGGATCGCGTCGCCGAATAGCCGTTCTGCTTCCGGATAGCGGCCCTGCTGAGCGGCCTCAGCCCCAGCGTTGTGTAATTCGCCATAGCCAAGTTGTGCAGATTCGATGCCTCTGGCTCGCTGCCAGTGACTGCGCGATAGTGCGCCTGGATCGAGCATTGCTCCGCTTAGGTCGGCCTGGCGCAGGTCGGTGCCTTCCAGTCGGGCACCGCGTAGATCGGCACCGCGTAGATCGGCACCTCGTAGGGAGGCCCCGGCCAGGCTTGTAAAGCTGAGGTTGGCGCCGCTCAGCTGGGCTCCATCAAGCCGCGCTTGACCTAGATTTGCCCTCTGCAGCTGCGCCTGGCGTAAGTCGGCATCGCGTAGATCTGCATGCACAAGATCCGCATCCTGAAGTTTGCAACCCCTGCAGTTTTTACTTTCAAGCAGCCGAATCAGGTCGGCTGAGCCTGCCATAGCAGCAAGAGGTGCAATCCAGGTGCCGCATGTAGCTAGAAGGCTGCAGGCCCCAAGCAAAAATATTTTATTCAGATGAACGGCCCTGAACTGCAAGACATGTCCAACCATTTCCACATTTATAGCGTGCTTTTGGGGGCTTTATTAATGGTTCGCAGTGCTGTTTGCCAGCCGGCCCACTGTTGTAACTGCTTTTGCTTGCCCAAGGCGGCGTAGCGCAGCAGGTTGTGGCACATTGCCGACTTATTGAGGTTGGCGGCGCTTGCTGGCAGCACTTGAATTGCCCGATTGCAGAGTTGTTCGAAGCCTTCACCTGGCTCCAACTCAATGCCACTCCTTTTCAGCTGTTTCACCATTGCTTCAAGCTCACGCCTTAGTTGGTCTTGCCACCCACCAGCAGCACCTGGTCAATTGCGCTGATCAGCGGTTGCAGCCTGGGGCTGGACACGGAGCCGGTGCGAAGAACACCATTGTGACGGGGCTGCCACCTAAATTCCGTTAATGCCGATGGGGTCGCTTCAGCGCCATGGCGGCAACCAGGCCGCCACCGCCGCGCGGCTCGGGTGCCGGCCATCCCAGTTGCTTGATGCCAGCGCCTCTCTGGTTCCTTTTGGGCCGCCTTGGTTTGTGCGGCGCTCCTTGTTATGGGCCGGGCTGAGCGCGCCCCTACGGGCCTATCCCGACCGCTCCTATGCAGGTTTGCGCCGCGGCCTAGCCCGGCTCCATGGCCTGGAACCCGACTGGTTGCTGCCGGGTAACGGCGCAGCCGAGCTGTTCACCTGGGCGGCCCGGGATGCGGCGGCGGCAGGGGTAAGTGTGTTGGCCCAGCCGGGCTTTGCCGACTATCCGCGGGCCCTGGCCTGCTGGGATGGGGCCTGGCTCCCCCAGCCGCTGCCGATGCAGGTCGGTTCGGTGGCGCAGCCGTTTCCAGCACCGCCAGCGGGCGAGGTGCTTTGGCTCACCAATCCCCACAACCCCTCCGGAGCGCTTTGGACTCGCGCCTCCCTGGAGCCCCTGCTGCAGCGCTTTGCCCTGGTGATCGCCGATGAGGCTTTCCTGCCGCTGGTGCCCGGTGGCGAGGCCCAGAGCCTGATCCCGCTGGTGCCTATGCACCCAAACCTGGTGGTGATCCGCAGCCTCACCAAGCTTTATGGCATAGCGGGCCTGCGCCTTGGCTATGCCCTTGGCCACCCCGAGCGCCTGGCCTGTTGGGCCTCCTGGCGCGATCCCTGGCCGGTGAATGGCCTGGCTGCCGCCGTGGGGGAGCGGCTGCTGGCTGATCCGGCGGCCTACCGGCGCTGGTGCGGCAGGGTGCAGCGCTGGTCTGGCCGCGAGGGTGCCTGGCTGCAGCGTCAGCTGGCCCAGCTGCCCGGCATCACCCCCCTGCCGTCAGCCGCCAACTTCCTGCTGATCCGGGCTGAGCATTCGCTAGTGCCGTTGCGCCAAGCCCTGGAGCAGCGCCATCACATCCTCTTGCGCGATTGCCGCTCTTTTGAGGGGCTAGGGGAAAACTGGCTGCGGATTGGCTATCAGAGCCACCGCAACAATCGCCGCATCCTGCGGGCTTTGCGGCAGGAATTGGGGAGCTTTAGTAGTGATAGCGCCCTTGCAGAAATTCGACCCGGCTGCTCTGAACCAAATAAACGCAGCGATGTTCCTGGGTGATCCGCCGAGACCAGACGCCCGGACCCAAGTATTTGAGCGGTTCTGGTTTGCCGATGCCCTCAAAGGGATCTTTCAAGATGGATTGCATCAGCTCAATCAGCCGTTTACGGTGCGTGGCTCGTGGCGCACCCAATGCCGCAAGTCATCTAGAAACTCCGGGTGAACCACCGCCTGCCAGGAGGGGCCCATCAGCCTTCAAGGCTGCTGACCAGGTCCGTCAGGTTGATCGGGTCCAGGCTCTGCTCGCGAGCTCTACTTAGGGCTGCGAGAAGACGCTCCGCATTCGCCGGTGAGCGGAGCAGATGAACTGTTTCCAGTAGGCCGGCCAGCTCATCAGCAGCCACTAGGGCCACATCGCCGCCCTTGCGCCGCCGCACCATCACGACCTCTCGGTCTTGAACGGCACGATCCATCAGGCCCTTCAAGCCTTCCCTGGCTTGGCTGTAAGTAGTTTCAATTGCCACTTTCTGTCCAGCTTTGTTGGACAACTTAGGGTTTTCTCAGCATCGCCGCCACCCGCTGATCGGCATCTCGCACCGCCAGCTCGCCCATGGCTGTTGACATGCCTGTCAGGGGATCACAAGCAGCTGCTGCCCCCCGCAGGCGCGGGCCCAGCAGTCGCCAGAGGCTGCGCTCGAGGGCCGGCTCAGCAGGGCCGTGCTGCCACACGATCACGGCCGCCCCAAGTTCGGCGGCGGCGGCGGCGTTGACGTCTTGGTGGTGGTCGGCGGCGGCGGGGTAGGGCACCAGCACCGCCGGGGTGCCACACACTGCCAGCTCGCTGAGGGCGCCAGCGCCGCTACGGCTGATCGCCAGGGCGGCGTGCTGCAGCAGGCCGGGGATCTCGTCGCTGAAGGGAAGCTCCACCACCCCTGCCGGCAGGGGCTGGCCTGCATCGGGGTCGTTGCTGCCGGTGAGATGCACTACCCGCACGCCTGCAGCTGTGAGCTTTGGCAGCAGGGGGCGCACCATCTGGTTGAGACCCACGGCTCCCTGGCTGCCGCCCATCACCAGCAGCAGGGGCCCGCAGCCTTTGGGTACCCAGTCGGGCAGGGGGGCGTGCTCCAGAAAGGTTTGCCGCACCGGCGTTCCCGTCACCACGGGCCGGCAGCGGGGCAGGCGGGCAGCGGCCTGGGGCAGGCCCACCGCCACCTGGCTGCAGAGCCGCCCTAGTAGGCGGGTCACCTTGCCGGGCACGGCGTTGCTCTCATGCAGCACCACCGGCACGCCGCACCAGCGGGCCGCCAGGATTGCAGGCGCTGCGATGTAGCCGCCGCTGGTAAAAACCGCTGCGATGCGTTCGCGCTGGATCAAGCGCCGCACCGACCGAATCGCTTGCAGCAGTTGCAGCAGTTGCAGCAAGTTGAGCAGCTTGCGCAGGCCCCGGCCTTGCAGCCCACCGGCCCGCACCGTGTGCAGTGGATAGCGGCTCGGCACCAGCTGGCGTTCCAGACGGTCTGGCACCCCCAGCCACGACACGCTCCAATCGGCCGGCATGGCATCGGCTACGGCTAAGGCCGGGAAAAGGTGGCCACCGGTGCCGCTGGCAGCAATTAGGAGCCTGGGCATAGGTGCTGGGGCTGAAGCGTGCCTAACTTAAAAGCGGTTTCCGCCGCCCCATGCCGCGTCTCCAGTTATTTGGCCGATTTCTGCCCCGAAGCCTGGCCGGCCTGGGCGCCCTGCTGGCCAGTGCGCTGCCGGCGCTCGCTGCTGTCGGGCCCAATGCAGCCCAGCTGCAGGCCCTGGAAACTGCCCTCAACGGCACCGGTGAGCTCAGGGGCGTTATGGAGGACGGTCCCGGGCTCGACGTAACCCTGGTGGAACTGCGCCGGCGCAGCCTGCTGCGGCAGTTCCCCGATGCCCGCTGGCAGCTCAGCCCAGGTAAGCCCCTGCGGGATGGTCGCACCACCGTGCAGCTCCAGGTGACGGGCAGCCGGCAGGATGGTTCAAATCGCTACCGGCTCGATGCCCAGCAACAGCTGGTTCTAGGCAGCAGCGGGGGTCGCATTAACAGCCAGACCGTGATTCGCGAGCAGACTCTGATGCGCAGCGGTGAGGCGGATCTACCCGTGAGTCTTTTGATCCCGGATGCGGTGCTCACAGGTCAGCGTTATGACGTTGATGCGTTGTTTGATGAGCCCCTGGAGGGGGCGATTGCGGCGGGCGGTTTGGTGGCCCTTACCGGTCAGCAGGTGAACGCCCTGGAGAGCCCTGAGCTGCAGTTGGGAGCATTGGGTGGCGGCGGCCTGTTCAAGTCGGTGCAGGCTCCCTTCACACCGGGATCCCAAACTTGGGCAATTTTGCTGGTGCATCCCAAGGGCATCGTCAGTGCCACCAAGCGGGTGCTCGTGGTGGCTGATAAGGCCCAGCTGAATCCATGAGTAAGGACCAGCGTCAACAAAAAAAGGGGGCCTAAGCCCCCTGTAGCCCTCAGCCTGGATCAGGCTTCATCTAGATCAGGCTTCATCTAGGGCTGCTACGCCGGGCAGCACCTTGCCTTCCAGCAGCTCCAGGCTGGCGCCACCGCCGGTGGAGATGTGGGACATCTTCTCGGCTACGCCCACCTTTTCCACGGCTGCCACGGAGTCGCCGCCGCCGATGATCGTGCAGCAGCCTTTGCCGCTCAGGTCGGCCAGGGTGTGGGCGATGCCATTGGTGCCAGCGGCAAACTTGTCGAACTCGAACACGCCCATGGGGCCGTTCCAGATCACGGTTTTGCAGTCGGCCAGGGCTTCCTGGAAGGCTTTGAGCGAGTCGGGGCCGATATCCAGGCCCATCCAGCCATCGGGGATGGCGTTGATCGACACGGTCTGGCTGTTGGCGTCGGGGGCGAAGTTGTCGGCCAGCACCACATCCGTGGGCAGCAGTAGCTGCACGCCCTTGGCGGCCGCCTTGGCCTCAAGCTCTTTGGCCAGCTCCAGCTTGTCCTCTTCCACCAGGCTCTTTCCCACCGCCAGGCCACGGGCTTTGTAGAAGGTGAAAATCATGCCGCCGCCGATCAGCACCTTGTCGCACTTGTCGATCAGGGCCTCGAGCACGCCGATTTTGGAGCTCACCTTGGAGCCGCCCACGATCGCTGCCAGGGGACGCTTGGGTTCGTCGATGGCGCCCTGTAGGTACTGGAGCTCTTTCTCCATCAGGTAGCCGGCCACGCTGGGGCTCAGCGCCTTGGTGACGCCTTCGGTGGAGGCATGGGCCCGGTGGGCGGCGCCGAAGGCGTCGTTCACATAAATGTCGGCAAGGGCGGCCAGCTGGGCGGCGAAACCGGCGTCGTTCTTCTCCTCTTCTGCGAAGAAGCGCACGTTTTCGAGCAGCACCACATCGCCTGCGGCCATGGCTGCCACCTTGGCTTCGGCGTCGGGGCCGATGCAACTGTCGGTTTTCACCACGGGCTTGCCGAGCAGCTCGCTTAGGCGGGCGGCCACGGGGGTTAGACGCATGGCTTCGTTCACCTGGCCCTTGGGACGGCCGAAGTGGGCCGCCAGGATCACCTTGGCGCCCTTGCTGCTCAGGTCATTGATGGTGGGCAGGGCGGCCCGTATGCGGGTGTCGTCGGTGATGGCACCGGCGTCATCTAGCGGTACGTTGAAGTCGACCCGCACCAGCACGCGCTTGCCGCTGAGCTCATCGGCCGAAAGGCTGGCCAGGGATCGCTTCGCCATGGGTTATGGAATAACTGAATTGCCGGGGGAGATTAGCCCCCGCGCGTCCCAGCCATTGCCTGCTTCGGATTCCCCCCTGCCATCCGCCCTGGCCGGACGACGGCGGGACCCCCAGACTGAAGCCACAGGCTCGCATCTGCCCAGCCGCATTTCGCCCCATGTTTGACACCGTTCTCCTTCCCATCGACCAGAGCCGCCAGGCGATGGAAACGGCTGCGGTGGCCTTGAAACTGGCCCAGCAGCATGCCAGCAAGCTGGTGTTGCTGTCGGTAGTGGAGCCCGACCAAGACGACCCAGCGGCGGTTGCTGCCCTGCTGCAGCAAGCCCGCGCCCGCTTTGAAGAGGCCGGCGTCAGCTGCCAGGTGATCGAGCGGGAGGGCAAGCCCGCCTTCGTTATTGGCGATGTGGCAGATGAGATCAACGCCGACGTGATCGTCATGGGCACCCGCGGCATTGCGATTGAGAGCGATCAGCAGAGCACCGCCGCCCGGGTGATCCAGCTGGCTCCCTGTCCGGTGCTGGTGGTGCCTTAGGTGACCCAGCTCAGCGTCAACGCTCCCGCGATTCAGTGGTACCCAGGCCACATCGCCAAGGCGGAGAAAGCTCTCAGCGCCAACCTGGCCAAGGTGGACCTGGTGATCGAGGTGCGCGATGCCCGCATACCGATGGCCACCTCCCACCCGCGGCTGCAGCGCTGGATCGGCAACAAGCAACATCTACTGGTGCTCAACCGGGTCGACATGATCCCCCCGCCGGTGCGTCAGGCCTGGACCGCCTGGTTTCGAGCCCAGGAGCAGACCTGCTGGTGGTGTGACGCCAAGGTCGGTACTGGCGTTAAGCAGCTGCAGCAGGCGGCGATCCGAGCTGGCCTAGCCCTCAATGTTCGCCGGGCTGGCCGGGGCATGAAACCGCGGCCGGTGCGGGCGCTGATGCTGGGCTTCCCCAATGTGGGCAAATCGGCCCTGATCAATCGGCTGGTGCGTCAGAAAGTCGTAGACAGCGCCCGCCGCGCCGGTGTGACTCGCAGCCTGCGCTGGGTGCGGCTGGGCCAGGACCTCGACCTGCTCGACGCCCCCGGCGTGCTGCCGCCCCGCCTCGACGACCAGCAGGCAGCCCTGCGCTTAGCTCTCTGCGACGACATTGGCCAGGCGGCCTACGACAACGAGGCCGCAGCCCGGGCCTTCCTGCAGCTGCTCACCCTGCTTGAAGCCGAGCCAGCTGCTGGCGTGCCGCCTGGGCTGGTGGGCAAGCGCTACGGCATCCCCCTGGGCGTGCTGCCCGGCGGCGGCCCGGATGTGGAGGGCTGGCTGGTGACCGCTGCGGAGCGCCACACCAGCGGTGACAGCCTGCGCATGGCCACCAAGCTGCTCGATGATTTTCGCTGCGCTCGCTTGGGTGCCATTGCGCTTGAGCTGCCGGTTCTGCCACCACCATGAGCGAATTTGGTGAGGGCGAAGGCGAGCTGCTGACGCTCACCTATCCCAAGCCGCTGCCGATGCGGTTGGATCGCTGGCTGGTGGCCCAGCGGCCGGAGCAGAGCCGCGCCCGGATCCAGAAGTTCATCGAGGCGGGCTACGTGCGGGTGAACGGCGTCACGGGGCGGGCTAAGACTCCCCTGCGCCAAGGCGACAGCGTGGCGCTGTGGATGCCGCCGCCCGAACCCCTTCCTTACCTGCTGCCCCAGGCGATGGCCCTGGATGTGTTGTTTGAAGACGCCCACTTAATTGTGCTCAACAAGCCTGCCGGGCTCACGGTGCACCCGGCGCCCGGCAACAAGGAAGGCACCTTGGTGAATGGCCTGTTGCACCACTGCCCAGATCTGCCCGGCATCGGCGGCGAGCTGCGGCCCGGCATCGTGCACCGGCTTGATAAGGACACCACGGGCTGCATCGTCGTGGCCAAGAGCCAGGAGGCCCTGGTGAAGCTGCAGGTGCAGATCCAGAAGCGCATCGCTTCTCGCCAGTACCTTGCGGTGGTGCACGGCCAGCCTGCTGGCGACTCCGGCACGATCGTTGGGGCGATCGGCCGCCATCCCGTCGACCGCAAAAAATATGCGGTGGTCCACGACGACTCGGGGCGCCATGCATGCACCCACTGGCGCCTGGTAGAGCGCCTGGGGGATTACAGCCTCCTGCGCTTCAAGCTTGACACCGGCCGCACCCACCAGATCCGGGTGCACTGCGCCCATGTTGGTCACCCGATCGTGGGCGATCCCACCTACTCCCGCTGCCGCAAGCTGCCGCTTGAGCTGCCTGGCCAGGCCTTGCACGCCGTGCAACTCGGACTTGATCACCCGATCACCAAGCAGCGACTGGTGTGCGAAGCGCCGCTGCCGGAGGCGTTCGAGCGCTTGCTGGCGGTGCTCAGGCGGCGCTAGCCAGGCTCATGCCGCTGTGGGCAGTCTCGGGCAGGCTTCCACCAGGGTTCGGGTGATGGCGGTCTGGGGATCGCTCAGCAGCCGGGAGCCGGGGCCCTCCTCCACGATCTTCCCCCCCTCCAGCACCAGTACCCGGTGGCAGAAGCCACTGGCCACCGACAGGTCGTGGGTGACAAACAGCATCCCCAAACCCAGGCGCTCCTGCAGCTCCCGCAGCAGGGACAGCACATCTGCCTGCACCTCGGCATCCAGCATGCTGACGCTCTCATCGCAGAGCAGCACCTGGGGCTTCAGGATCAGGGCCCGGGCAATCGCTACCCGTTGCTGCTGACCGCCAGAGAGTGTGCGGGGCAGGCGGTTTTCAAAGGCTTCCGGGGGGGTGAGCCCCACCGCTGTGAGCAGTTCGCGGGCGCGTTGACGGGCCTGGGAGCGGTTGGCCAGGCCATGGATCAGCAGGGGATCGGCAATCGCCTCACCCACCACCATCTGGGGGTTGAGGCAGGCCAGTGGATCTTGAAACACCATTTGAATGCCGCGCCTGGCCTGGCGCAGGGCTCGGCCCCGCAGGCTGAGCAGGTTTGTGCCCTGCAGCCGCACCGTGCCGCCCCGCACCGGCGCCAGCCCCATCAGGGCGCGGCAGAGGGTGCTTTTGCCGCAGCCTGAGGCTCCCACCAGGCCGATGGTTTCGCCTTGCTGCAGGCGCAGGCTGACGCCATCAACCGCCTTGAGCCAGTGGGCCTTCCATGGCAGGGATGGCAGTGGATGCCAGCTGCGCAGCTGCTCAATTTCCAGCAGCAGCGGTGCTGGCGGCGGCGGCAAACTTTCGGCGCCCTCCCGCTCCCGTGCCTTGGCCACCAGCCGTTGGGCCAGGGTGGAGCTGGGGGCCAGCAGCAACTGCCGGGCTGGCGCCTGTTCCACCAGGTGTCCCTGATCCAGAACGGCGATCTGGTCGCACCAGCGGCCCGCCATGGCCAGGTCGTGGCTGATCAGCAGTAGGGCGCTGCCCGCTTCGCGGCAGAGGTTGCTGAGCTCCGCCATCACCTGGCCGGCTACGGCCACATCCAGGCTGGTGGTGGGTTCGTCGGCGATCACCAGCGGCGGCTCCAGGGCCATCGCCAGGGCGATCGCTAAGCGCTGGCGCATGCCGCCACTGAATTCATGGGGATAGCTGCCGTAGCGCTCCGGGCCGATGCCCACCCGCTCGAGCAACTGCATCGCCCGTTGCCGCACCTGGCGTCTCTGCCAGCGGGGCCGGTGGGCCGCCAGGGTGTCGGCCAGGTGATCGCCGATCGTCAGCAGGGGGTTGAGGCGGGTCATCGGGTCCTGGAACACCAGCCCCACCGCTTCACCGCGCAGTTGGCGCAGGGCCGGCCGGGCCATTTGGCTGGGGTTCTGACCTGCTAGCAGTAGGGAGCCGCTGCATTGGCTGCCCGGGGGTAGTAGTTGCAGCACGGCCCGGGCCACGGTGCTTTTGCCGCAGCCGGAAGGACCCACCAGGGCCAGCCGATCGCCCGGGCTCAGGCTGAGCGTCAGCCCATCAAGGGTGGGGCGCTCCGCTTCGGGATAGCGCACCACCAGGTTCTCAATTGCGAGCACGGGGCTGGTCATGGCCACCAGCTTGGCCCCACTTGCCTACGATGGGGAGAACCCGCAGGCTGAAATGCTCAGGGCGGCCCCGAATCTGGACGCAACAGCCGTAGCCACTCGAGTGGCGGTCGCTCCAGCTCTGGTGCGCAAGCCTATTCGCACACCTGCCGACTACGGCGTGCCCCTGCCGGAGTGGTTGCAGCGCTGCATCGAGCATGTGCCACCGGGGCAGGGAGTGAGCTGCCCCACCGATGCCGAGGCTCTGCTGGCCTCCGCCTTCGACTTCGCTTACCAGCTGCACGAGGGCCAGTTTCGGGCCAGTGGCGAGCCCTACATCATTCATCCGGTCGCCGTTGCCGACCTACTGCGCGATATCGGTGCCAGCGCCGGCGTGATCGCTGCGGGCTTTCTGCACGACGTGGTGGAGGACACCGAGGTAACCGCTGAGGAGATCGAACAGCACTTCGGCGCCGAGGTGCGGGCGCTGGTGGAGGGGGTTACCAAGCTCGGCGGCATTCACTTCACCAACCACACCGAAGCCCAGGCTGAAAACCTGCGCCGCATGTTTCTGGCCATGGCCAGCGACATCCGGGTGGTGCTGGTGAAGCTGGCCGATCGGCTGCACAACATGCGCACCATCGCGGCGCTCAAGCCTGAAAAGCAGTTGCGCATTGCCCGGGAAACCCGGGAGATCTATGCGCCTTTGGCCAATCGCCTCGGCATTGGCCGGCTGAAGTGGGAGCTGGAAGATCTGGCCTTCAAGATCCTCGAGCCCGAGGCCTACCGGGACGTGCAGCAGCAGGTGGCCACCAAGCGCAGCGAGCGCGAGGAGCGCTTGGCGGTCACGGTGCAATTGCTGCGCGACCGGCTTGCCGCCGTGGGCTTGGCCAATTGCGAAGTAAGCGGTAGGCCCAAGCACCTCTATGGCATCTGGAGCAAGATGCAGCGCCAGCAGAAGGCGTTCCACGAGATCTACGACGTGGCGGCTCTTCGGATTCTTTGTCCCAACTTCGAGAGTTGTTATCGGGCTCTGGCGGTGGTGCACGACACCTTCCGGCCGATCCCCGGGCGCTTCAAGGATTACATCGGCCTACCCAAGCCCAATGGCTATCAATCCCTGCATACGGCGGTGATCGGCCGGCACCGGCCGATCGAAGTGCAGATTCGCACTACCGACATGCACCAGGTGGCCGAATACGGCATTGCTGCCCATTGGAAATACAAGGAGGGCGGATCGCCTGCCGCCTCCGGCGCCGATGCCGAGCGGTTCAACTGGCTGCGGCAGCTGGTTGATTGGCAGAAGGACGATGGCGGCACCGACAGCAATGACTTCCTGCGCTCGATCAAGGAAGATCTGTTTGATGAGGAGGTGTTTGTATTTACTCCCAATGGCGATGTGGTGGGTTTGCGTAAGGGTTCTACGGCCGTAGATTTCGCTTATCGTATTCACTCAGAAATCGGCAATCACTGTCAGGGTGTGCGCATTAATGATCGGCTATCCCCGCTCGCCACGCCTCTGCAGAACGGTGACTTCGTGCAGGTAGTTACCGCCAAAACGGCCCACCCAAGCCTCGATTGGCTCAATTTCGTGGCTACCCCCACGGCCCGTAATCGCATTCGCCACTGGTACAAAACTAGTCACCGCGAAGACAACCTTCAGCGCGGCACCGAGATGCTCGAGCGCGAGCTGGGCCGCGATGGATTCGATGCCCTGCTCAATGGTGAGGCGATGGCCAAGGTGGCCCGCCGCTGCAATCTCACCGGCACCGAAGACCTGCTGGCCTCCCTCGGCTTTGGTGGGGTCACCCTGCATCAGGTGCTCAATAGGCTGAGGGAGGAAATGCGCCTGGCCAGCGAGGCCTCGGCCCCCGTGCTCAGCAATGAGCAGGTGGCGGCCAAGGTGGCGGCCCACGCTGCCCAGGTGGAGCCCCAAGCGCCGGTGGGTGGGGGTGGCACCAGTTCAATTCTCGGCCTTGAGGGCCTCGATTACAGGCTCGGTGGCTGCTGCAGTCCCCTGCCTGGCGAGCAGATTCTTGGGGCGGTGGCTCTCGGCAACCACGGCATCACTATCCACCGCCAGGACTGCTCCAATGTGGCCCAGGTGCCGGCCGAAAGGCGTCTGCCGGTGCGTTGGAATTCCGCCTCCGAGTCGCGCCCGCGTCGCTACCCGGTGCAACTGCGCATCGAGGTGCTCGATCGCGTTGGGGTGCTTAAAGACATCCTCACGCGCCTTTCAGATCACCGCATCAACGTCTGCGATGCCAGGGTGCGCACCAATCCCGGCAAGCCGGCCCGCATCGATCTGAGGGTGGAGCTTGAGAGTGCCAGCCAGCTAGCCAGCACCATCAATCAGATCCGCTCCATGGCCGATGTGCTCGACATCGCCCGCACGGGCATCGGCTAGGGCAGGGTGAAGCCAGAGGTGTTGAGGTGCTTGAGGTCGAGCATCACCAGCGTCAGCCACACCAGCAGGGACAAGCCGCCGGCGGCGCCGAAGCCAAGCAGCAGGGTCCCCATTGCTGAGCGAGAAGATCTCTTTCCTTTCGTCACGAATGCTCCTTAATAGGAGCTGATTCTCTCACTGCTGGGGCGGTCGTGACGTCCGCTACAGCGTGCCTTTGAAGGCCCAGTTACAACCTGCCCATTCTCTGGATTCCTCGCCATGACCTCTGAGCAGGCGGCCCAATTAATTGACGACACCTTGGACCTGGTGCACCAGCGGCTCCAAGACCTGCAGGCCCAGGCCTTGCCCCGCGAGCAGCGTGCCTTGGCCGAGGAATTCCGCGAGTGGCGCCATCCTATCGATGGCCACATCGACTTAATGGTGTTTCCGGGCCTGGCCAGCTCTTGAACCAGACTGGTCTCGCTCCAACCATTGCCAATAGAGCCATCCCCCCGCGAGGGCGGTGGTGATTGCGACCAGGGTCGAGCCCAGCATCAGCCGACTGACCAAGGCCCCGCTGTTGTGCCAGATGCTGCCGTCCTTAAGGCTTGCCAGGCCGGGCCAGCCAGTGCCTGGCCCAATTATCCAGCAGCCAACTTGGTAATTGAACCAATAGAGGGGCAGATAGGTGAATGGATTGCTCACCCAGGTGCCAGCCGCTGCCAGCAAGTGGTTGCCCCGGACCATTGATGCCAGTGCAACGCTCAGCACCATCTGCAGACCAAAAAATGGAAAGCAGCCGCTGAAAAGGCCAACCGCCAGGCCTCTTGCCCGTTCGCCTTGGCTGCCCTCTTGGTGCCAGAGCCAGTTCAGCATCTGCCGTAGGCGCCGTGCCGGGGCGGTGTGGAGCTGAAATGGGGGCATGGGCTTCAACGACGCCGGATTTGCTGACACCATCGCAGCGGTGGCCACCGCCGTGGCGCCGGGCGAGGGCAGTGTGGCGATCGTACGGATTTCAGGGAACGGGGCGGAGGCGATTGGTCGGCAGTTGTTTGCGGCCCCAGGCAGCCAGAGCTGGGACAGCCATCGCGTGCTCTATGGCCACGTGGTGGATTCCGTCAGCGGTGAGCGCGTTGATGAGGCCCTGCTGCTGCTGATGCGGGCCCCGCGCAGCTTTACCCGGGAAGACGTGGTGGAACTGCACTGCCACGGCGGCCTGGTGGCGGTGCAACGGGTGCTGGAGCTGGTACTGGCGGCTGGGGCGCGGCGCGCCCTGCCAGGGGAATTCAGCCAGCGGGCGTTTTTAAACGGCCGGCTCGACCTCACCCGCGCCGAGGCGATCAGCGAAATGATCACGGCCCGCAGCCGCCGGGCGGCCCAGCTGGCCATGGCGGGCCTTGATGGCGGCCTGCAGCTGCGCATCGGTGCCCTGCGCGAGCGGTTGCTCGATCAGCTGGCGGAGCTGGAGGCGCGGGTGGACTTCGAGGAAGACCTGCCCCCCCTCGATGGCGCGGCAGTGACGGCGGAATTGGAGGCGGTGCTGGTGGAGCTGGAGCAGCTGGTGGCTGAGGCGCGCCAGGGGGAGCTGCTGCGCCGTGGCCTGCGGGTGGCGATCGTGGGCCGGCCCAACGTGGGCAAATCCAGCCTGCTCAACCTGCTCAGCCAGCGAGAGCGGGCGATTGTGACCGACCTACCGGGCACCACCCGCGACCTGCTGGAAAGCGAGCTGGTGCTCGACGGCGTGCCGCTCACCCTGCTCGACACCGCCGGCATTCGCCCCACCAGCGACCGGGTTGAGCAGCTGGGCATCGAGCGCTCCCGCGCCGCCCTGGCCGCCGCTGATGCGGTGCTGTTGCTGTTTGATCTCAGCGCTGGCTGGAGCCTGGAGGATCAGGCCTTGCGGGAGCTGGTGCCCGAGGGCGTCGTGCTGCTGGTGGCGGGCAACAAGGCCGATGGGGCTGGCCTGCCGGTGGGTCTGGTGCCCCCGGGGGATGGGGAGCCGGCAGATGTGCGCTTCAGCGCCCTCACTGGCGCCGGCCGCGACGAGTTGGTGGCGGAGCTGCTGCGCCGCTGCGGCGCTGGCTGCCTTGAAGGGGTGCAGGTGGCCCTTAATGCCCGCCAACGGGATCTGGCGGCGGCGGCAGCCCTGAGCCTGGGGGCTGCCCTTGAAGCTGCGGCGCAGCAGCTGCCCTGGGACTTCTGGACGATTGACCTGCGCGCCGCCGTGCGTGCCCTCGGCGAGATAACAGGTGAGGCGGTGAGCGAGGCGGTGCTGGATCGGGTGTTTTCGCGGTTCTGTATTGGCAAGTAGGTCCTTTCCCAAACTGCCTCTTGCCAAACTGCGATCACTTGATGGTGTGGATCGATGGCCAACCCCCGCGCCCTGCTTGCCGCCGTAGCTCTGTGCGCTGGCGCCTGGCCAGTCCCTGAGCCGGGAGATCTGCAGGCACTTTGGCGCTGAAATGGGGCGATGCCCGACCCCCACCGGATTTGCTGACACCATCGCCGCCGTGGCCACCGCCTGTGCGGGAGATACCGAGCGCTTCAACTGGCTGCGCTAGCTGGTGGATTGGTAGAAAGATTAAGGGGGCTAGGACAGCAGCGACTACCTGGCCTCGATCAAGGACGACCTCTTCGCTGAGGAGGTGTTTGTGTTCACCACCAACGGCGATGTGCTTGGCCGGCATAAGGTCTCCAGAGTCGTGGATTTCGCTTACTGGATCCACTCCGAGATAGGTAACCATTGCCATGGAGTGCGGACTAACGAAAGGCTTTGCCCCCTGGCAACGCCCCTCAATAGCTGTTTGGACTGGACCTTCATGGATCTAAGGCCCAAGATGGAGAATCGTTCATGCAAGCCTCAAGTGGTGGCCAGTACTCCACAATGAATGATTGGCAGGAATGATCAGCCTGGTTGTGGGAAATTGCCGCTACAGTCCATTGGGTCCGCAGGATCTCATGGCCGAATGAATTGGAATTACGGAATGTATTGGACCCCCCGGTTTCGTGGCCTCTTGGCTTATTTGAGTTGTCTTGGGGCGCTTTCTGTAACGGCAATGTCCTTGCCGGTACGGGCGATTGAAGTGGTCCAGCTCAAGTTTCCTTTTGATTTGGGTACCTATACCGTCAAGGTTTCGGAGCTTGCTAATTCGAAATCCTTGCTTAATGGCACCAGTGATTTGGCAGAGCTTGACCGTGCGACGGACGGCAAAATTGGTCAATTGTTGGCCAAGGCATTTCTTACGCCCCTCCCCCTGAGTTAGGCAACATTTCAAGGAGGTGGCGGTATCGCCATCGTTGATCAGGTGATCGCAGGTTTGGCGGCGCTCGGCCAGCTTCAAGGGCTTACATCCCAGCAGCAATCACAGCAAGAATTCAAAGCAGCGATTAAACGGGCTGCCGAGGAAGGCCCAGTTACCTTGTCATCGATTCTGCAGCAGTTGCCAGGCCAGAGCGCCAGCTTTGATTTGGACAAGATGCTTGCAAACATGCAGCGAAATGTGGGATTGATGCGGGTGGCCAACCAATTGGTTGCCAGCCTTCCTCCGGCAACCACTGACCCCCAGCTTTTGCAGCCTGGGCCCCTGCCGATTGCCTCGCGCCGGCCTCAGTTGGTGGTGACCCACCGGCAGGCGCCCGTTGAGATGGAGGTGATTGCGCCTACGCGGAACCCCAATGGCAAGCTTGTTGTGATCTCCCATGGACTATGGGATTCGCCCCATAGTTTTTGGGGCTGGGCTGAACACTTGGCCTCCCATGGCTACACCGTGATTCTTCTGGTTCATCAGGGGAGTGATAAAGGCCAGCAAGCCGCAATGTTGGATGGTTCGGCACCGCCGCCTTCCCCTGCTGAATTACGACTCAGGCCTCAGGATGTGAAATCGATTCTCGATGCAGTGGCGGATGGACGTCTTGCTGGATTCCAGTGTATTGATACTAAAAATATTGTAGCGATAGGCCATTCATGGGGTGGGGTCACTGTAGGCCAGTTGGCTGGTATTCGTGCCAACGGTGACTTGCTTCGACTGCGCTGCCCCAATCGCAATGATCCTGATGAGAGTATTAGCTGGGTTTTGCAATGCTCCTTTACCAATGCGACTGCCGATTTCAATATGTCTGATTCGAGGGTCAAGGCCATTGTTGTGGTGAGCCCACCGATTGGCTTGATAGCTGATCCTCGTATTGGTAAAGACGGCCTCCATGCACGCATTCTCCTGATCTCCGGAACTCGTGATTTTGTTGTTCCTCCGGATCCCGAGGCGATAGGTCCCTTTGGGATGGCTCCTGATGATGGTCACCATCTCGTGCTAGCAAAAGGCGGTGACCATTTCAATTTGCGTGCTCCGAAAGGTGAGAAGTCGGTGGCTGTTCTCTCGCCAGTGATTTTGGCTTGGGTGAATGGGGCCTTTGCGGCGGGCCCCTCCGTAGCGCCTGGACCCAATGCTCCTGATCTGCTTCCAGCCAAGGGTTGGGGCAGTCCAAGCATGGTTTTGGTGGATGTGCCGAGGGAGAAAGCCAAGCGATAGGCAAGTGGGTTTAAAGTGCAAGTCCCTTGCCCTTGTATCTAGCCGGGTATCAGCCAACGCAGGGGGGAAAAGCGCAATCTTCGTTCCCAAGTGCGAAATTTTATCCAAGCTTGTTGGTAGCTCAGCTCCTCCTTTTTGGCATTTGCCACCCCCGAATAGCCCAGGGCAGCAGCTAGCAAAAGGCGCTTCGACGTGTAGCTTTTCGAGAGGTCCACGGTGAGGGCGATCTCTCGCAAGGCGTCTGCTTCCGGGGTCCATCGCGCTAGAAAGTGGTCCTGGGCTCGGGCCACAATGTCGTCAGGCTCAACGCCCTGCTGCTTGGCAAGCGCTAGACATTGGTCAAGCACCATGGCGCTTTCCATTGCGGCATTCACGCCCTGGCCGATGGGGGGCACCGGCGCTCCCGCATCCCCGAGTAGCACCACCCGCCCACTGACGAGGGAAGAACAGCGCTTGGATTTGCCTGTGGAGATGCAGTCCCGCTGGCTGAACTCTGCGATGCGTTCTGGTGATGCATAACGAAGAAGCAAAGGCTGGGTTTCTTGAAGAAACTTCTTGGCTTCATTTGCAGAGGAAAAACTACGAGATCCTGAAAATCCAAGCTGGCAAAACCATCGAGGATCTTTCCGTCCATTCGGCCCATTGATTGCGCCGGTTACTGCCGCCACAGGGCGAACTGCATGCACGTACAGATACTCAGGATTCAACTCGTCAAGATGTTGGTCTAGATGCAGCATGATTGAGTGATTCCCTAGGTCCATCGATGACACAGAAAACGATGGATCAAGTTGTTGCAGTGTGGAGCGAGTTGCACTGCCGCCGCCATCGCAGCCAACGATCATGTCAAATGTTTCTTCATGGGAGCCCTTGTTGTCTGTTGACTCCAGGAGAAGGATGCCTTTTCTTGCGTTGATGAGATGTGCCTCTGTGGAAAAGAATACGCGTGTGTTGGCCGAGCCAAGTTGGGCTAGCTCTGCTTGAAGAGCTCTGCAAATGTCTCCCCGGCTTCCAGTCCAGCCATGTCCTGGATAGGCCTCCGTCATCGTCCTGTTGGGCGTTCGATTTGTCCATGCAGGGAGTGCATATTTGAGACCATGAAATCGAATGAGATCCTGGTCAAAGCGTTTGCTGGCTCCCACATGGTCTGCGGCTTTTTTCCCGTGACCTGTGATATCGATTGTGTAGCTGCGATTGGGGTTGTGGGTGGCCGTCTCTAGATGATTCTCGCCCCTTTCAAAGATCGTGATGTCAACCCCACGTCTTGCTAGTGCCAATCCACAGGTGAGTCCGGCGGGTCCGGCGCCAATGATGGCTATTTTCAGAGGGGTTGGCATTTCGATGCTTTGCTTCCGCAATAGTTTAGGTGTTGTTAGGTGGGTGCTTTTGTCGATAGGGTCCGATAGGGGCCTTGGCTGTCTTGTGAGCCTCCAATTTGTCAATCAATATGCTGTGCTTTGTTTTTGATTTGTTTGCATCCAGCGTTGTTTGATTTTGACTTGATTGGGGATTTGATTCTGGGCCTTATCCTCCAGCACCCTTCGCGAGTCCAGCCATGACCGCTGCGGAAGCGACCCAACTGATTGGCACCACCCTCGACCTGGTGCACCAGCGGCTGCGGGACCTTCAGGCCCAGTGCCTATCCCGGGAGCAACACGCCCTGGTCGAGGAGTTTCGGGAGTGGCGTCACCCCGAGGGCGGCCATATCGATCTGATGGTGTTCCCAGGCCTGGCGAATCCCTGATCAACCCTGGCGTTTGCCGCGCCGGTGTTCCCGCTCCAGCCAGTGCCAGTACAGCCAGCCTCCCAGTACGGCGCAGGCCACTCCCACCAGGGTGGAACCCAGCAACAGGCGGTTGATAAAGCCTCCGCCGCTGTTCCAGATGCGGCCGGTCTGCAGGTCGTCGAGGCCGGGCCAGCCGACCCCAGGCCCGATCAGCCAGCAGCCCAGCTGGTAATTGAACCAATACAGGGGCAGCGAGGTGAACGGGTTGCTCACCCAGGTGCCGGCCGCCGCCAGCAGGTGGTTGCCGCGCACCGCTGAAGCCAGGGCCA
Source organism: Cyanobium sp. (assembly GCA_044356035.1). Classification (GTDB taxonomy): domain Bacteria; phylum Cyanobacteriota; class Cyanobacteriia; order PCC-6307; family Cyanobiaceae; genus Cyanobium_A. The sequence goes on from JBIKWZ010000004.1 coordinate 27,103, forward strand.
CGCTCAACAGCATCTGCAGGCCGAAGAAGGGAAAGCAGCCGCAGAACAGGCCGGCAGCCAGGCCCCGGGCCCGCTGGCCGTGGCTGCCCTCCTGGTGCCACAGCCAGGCCAGCAGGCGTCGCAGTCGGCGGCCCAGGGCGGTGTGGGGCTGAAATGGGGGCATGCGTATTGACGACTCCCAGACCACGGACACCATTGCGGCCATTGCCACGGCGGTGGCACCGGGCGAAGGCAGTGTGGCGATCGTAAGGATCTCCGGCCCGGAGGCGGAGAGGATCGGCCGGCAGCTGTTTGCCGCGCCTGGGCGCCAGGCCTGGGACAGCCACCGGGTGCTCTACGGCTATGTGGTGGATCCCGCAGCCGGCGAACGGGTGGATGAGGCCCTGTTGCTGTTGATGCGAGCGCCGCGCAGCTTCACCCGCGAAACCGTGGTGGAGCTGCACTGCCACGGCGGTCTGGTGGCGGTGCACCGGGTGCTGGAGCTGGTGCTGGCGGCCGGCGCCCGTCGGGCCCTGCCGGGGGAATTCAGCCAGCGGGCCTTCCTCAACGGCCGGCTGGATCTCACCCGGGCCGAGGCGATCAGCGAGATGATCACGGCCCGCAGCCGCCGGGCCGCCCAGCTGGCCATGGCCGGCATCGACGGCGGCCTGCAGCAGCGCATCGTCACCCTGCGGGAGCGGCTGCTCGACCAGCTGGCGGAACTCGAGGCCCGGGTGGATTTCGAGGAGGATCTGCCGCCCCTCGATGCCGCGGCGGTGGTGGCGGAGCTGGAGGCGGTGCGGGCGGCCCTGCAGCAGCTCGTGACGGAGGCGCGTCAGGGGGAGCTGCTGCGCCAGGGGTTGCGGGTGGCGATCGTGGGTCTCCCCAACGTGGGCAAATCCAGCCTGCTCAACCTGCTCAGTCAGCGGCAGAAGGCGATCGTGACCGACCTGCCGGGCACCACCCGCGACCTGCTGGAAAGCGAGCTGGTGCTCGACGGCGTCCCCCTCACCCTGCTCGATACCGCCGGCATCCGCCCCACCAGCGATCGGGTGGAGCAGCTGGGGATCGCCCGCTCCCGTGAGGCCCTAGCGGCGGCCGATGCGGTGCTGTTGCTGTTTGATCTCAGTGCTGGTTGGACTCCCGAGGACGAGGCGTTGCGCGCCTTGGCACCGGAGGGAGCCGTGCTGCTGGTGGCCGGCAACAAGGCCGATGCCGCCGCGCTGCCCGTGGGCCTGGTGCCGCCCGGGGATGGGGCCCGGGCCCCGGCGGACGTGAGCTTCAGTGCGGTCAGTGGCGCCGGCCGTGACGACCTGGTGGCCGAACTGCTACGCCGCTGTGGCGCCGGCTCCCTGGAGGGGGTGCAGGTGGCCCTCAACGCCCGCCAGCGGGATCTGGCCGGGGCGGCGGCGTTGAGCCTGGAGGCGTCGCTCGAGGCGGCCGGGCAGCAGCTGCCCTGGGATTTCTGGACCATCGATCTGCGTGCCGCCATCGTTGCCCTCGGCGAGATCACCGGGGAGGATGTGAGTGAGGCGATTCTGGATCGGGTGTTCTCTCAGTTCTGCATAGGCAAATGATTGGATCAGATCAACAGCCATCTCACTCTTCAAGGCTTGCAGCCATCAAGGAGGCGGGCTTGCTTGGCGAACAAATTCCCGTATGATTACAATTAATAATCTCTAACTGGGATTTCTGGCTAAAAGCTTAACGCGTATTCCATTGCTTGAGCGAAGAGTCAACCTGCTCACTAGGCGGGGGATATGTAGGTCGTCTGGCAGTATTTCGCAGCGACGCACCACTTCGGCGAGCACGAGTAGTGCTTCTTGCATGGCAAATGCTGCGCCCGGGCATTTTCTTCAACCCATTCCGAAGGGAAGGAATGCGTCCCGTCCCATATGCTGCTCCTTCGCAGTGGATGTAGCCTCGAAGAATCGTTCAGGCTCAAAAGTGTTAGGACGTTGCCAGTGATCTCGGTGCCGTTGTATTACCCATGGAGAAATGACGATTAGCGATGAAAGTGGGCAGCGTCTACCTAGGACTTCGCTCGGCTCCGTGGGCTCATGGAACATGAAGCTCACAGGGGGATAGAGACGAAGCGTCTCGTTAAATATTGCACTCCCAAATGACATCAACTTAAGGTCATCATATCCGAACGGCGCCTCTTTGTCTTTAGGCAACTTGCCTTGAATGGTAATTATACTCTGCAACTCCTGATGAAATTGTTCTTGAGCATCGGGAAATTGGCTTGGTAGATATGTGGCCATTCCAAGTGAGCTTGCTGACGTCTCATGACCCGCTAGGAATAGAAAACAAACTTGGTCAACTAGATCGCGGTCATTAAATCGATAGCCCGTTTCAGGGTCATGTGCATCGATCATCGCCTGTAGCAGTTCTTGGTATCCCTTCGTGTCTTTGTTGTTTGCTATAAGTTTTTTGCTCGGAAATGCAGTCTTCGATCCAGCTGCGAATCTTAATGACGTCACGTCCTAGATAGCGCTGTAGAAATCTTTCATTGAGACGAAAAAGCTTCAAAATTTCAGCTCTACCGGCTCTTTTTTGGTAGTTGGTAAAAGCTTCAAATATCTTTGCCCCTTCGTTGCTATCAATAGGTTGGGAAAGAATAGTTTTAATTATAACATCAGCGGTTACTACGGTCGTCTCTTCGTCGATTTTAACCGATCTTCCGTCGGCAATGCGATGAGGTCTGCCTGGCAAAGCATCGACGGCACCGCGCATTTGAGGAAGTACTTTGCGTAGCTGAGCGACTTTGAAAGCCTGATCAATAAGAACTCTTTGTTGTTGCCACTCCTCGCCATTGACTGAAAAGATTCCACGCCCGATCAAAGGCTAGAGGGTCCACAAGGTAAGGCGATGCTTTGGAGACCTCTCAAATTGCTTGACCTTAATTCTTTTTATTTCTGAAAGCTTATCTACGATGAATATGTTTAAGCCTAAAAAGTGAATTGCATTGCTTGGTGTTACAAAATTTTCTTCCTTTGGCACCTCGATCCAGGAGTGGAGTCCTTTCAGGATTCGTAAAACGAACCACGTTTTATCGCTGTTGGGCTTTGGGTGAACGGGCTCTTTTCTGTAGGGGGCGGCAGTTGGTTGTCACTGCTATACGGTGTGGGAGGATTTTGATTCGTATCCATTGCATTTAAAATATTTTCGGAATTCACTTGTAATCAATGTTTCCAATTGGGGGTTAAGCTTGTATGTGTTGGTTTGATAGTTTTTCAGTTCGTGCTTCTGTGCTTTGAGGGCTAATTCCATGTTTTCAAAATTGTCAAGCGCTAACTCGTTGTAAACCTTGCGCATGCACTGAACGGTATTTTCAACGAGGTCTTCGTACCTGATTGAGCAATATTGTTCGGCGGGTATCGTTGACTTGTCTCGATCAAAGGCGGTTTGCATTTCTCGAAAACAAGATAATATGTAGGAGTCCAGCCTGGGATCTGGTTTTTGTTGCAGGCTCTGAGTTGCATGTAGGGCTTGCCAGAGCCTCCTGGTTGAGGGGAAGATTGCGTAGGGGGTACGGCTTATATGAATAAATTTTGCCCGTGGAAACATCTCGAGTAATGTCTTGATTCTGGCTGTGTGCGTTGGGCTTTTTAGCACTTGTCGCCGATTATCATTGATAGACAGCCTCACCAAGAATGAATACAAAGTTTCTTTCCATCGATCTAGGTCTCGCTGGTTGAGTTTGGTGATATCTAGCGCTTCTGGTTTGACTGATGACGTGTGGGGAAATGCGATTCTCCTGTAGGGTGAAGGAGCGCCCAGATTCATCAATGCAAATTCATCCTCTTGAGGGCGATCCCATCCTGCTTTGACATTGTCGATTGGGCGTCGATTCGGTAGAAGCCAGCCCCCAAATTGATGAAAAAAGGATTCGGTTACCAGAAAATGACCCGGCGCGAAGCATTGATAGGTGTTCGGGGTTGTAAAGCGCTCGTCGAGCATCATCAGCTCGTGCAGCAACGTTGTGCCGCTGCGCCAGTGACCAATGATGAATATTGGATCGCTTGGCAGTTTTGTCGAGCTGATCTTTTGGTGGTACAACCAATCTGTAATCAGCCTTCCAAAGCTATTGAATCCACACAACGCGCTAACAGTGAGAAGGATTCGCAGCCGGCTTGGTGATACGAACGCTCGATTTTCTGCGAGCAGTCCGAGCCATGTGACTGCTCCCATTCCATGCCAGAACTTGGGGCTATACCAAGGATAGGCCGTATCTCCCCCACCCTCCAGTTGCACTCTTTTCCTTTGGCGAAAGATCCCCATTTCAATGAACGCCGCCCTGTAAAAGGGCGGCGCCCCAGGGGCCAATCAACTGTTCGAAGGTCGGACAGTGGACACCATGTTTCTCCAATGTTTTTACAGTGATTTTGGTTGCTGGTCGCGAGCGTTGGCCAGTCTGGTTGAGTTCCGGATAGGTCAGCTGTTCAGGCCCCCAGCGCCTTGTGAAGAAGGCACGCATCTCGTGGAGAGGATTTCCAGGATCTGCCTCGATAGCCTCGAGCCACTCATCCATGGATACGATCCTGAGCGGAGCTCCCTTGTCGATAAGCCCAGTTAGCAGGTCTTTCAAGGGGAGAGGATCGGGGTGGTGCAGGTGGAAATTTCTGCCGTTGGATTCAGGTAGCCAGGCCAACTGAGTGATGGCATTGGCCACATAGTCCACCGGAACCAGGTCAAGTTCCCAAGGCATATCTGGGGCCATGCCAAGCTCCATGCAGCCCTTAAGAAGTCTGTACAGCAGATCGTCGCGGTGCCAGGCTCCGGTGCGTGAGTCGCCCCCGATCAAAGGGGGCCTATAGATGGTCACCGGAAGACCTTGCTGCCTTGCATTCAGCACCATGCGTTCACTGACCCACTTGGTCTGTGAATAGCCGTTGTAAATCCCCTCCCAGGCATCCACTTCATCGGTTTCCTCGACCACTTTGTTGCGGTAGGCGCTGGCTTCAAAGACAGCAACACTTGAAATCATCTGCACCGGCAGGCCTCCCCGCTCGGCCGCGATCTCCAGAATCTGTCGAGTGCCGCCCACATTGGTCGCAGCTAGTTGGCTGTAGGAAGCCATCTGGCTGAGATGGGCACCGTTATGCAGGATTCCTGTGATGCCATCAGCTAGGGAAACCAAGGCATCGGCGTCCATCCCAAATCCGGCTTTGGACAGATCCCCGGGAATAGCTGTAATCCGTTTTTCCCAGCCTTCCTTCCATACGCTGTAGCGTTCCAGGTTGGTGCGTATCCGCTCCAAACCATTGGCTTCATCGCGGCAGCGCACCAGACAGCGAATCCGAAGCTCCGGCCACCGCTCCAGCTGCCCGGCCAGCAGGTAGGCGCCCAGGAATCCAGAGGCGCCGGTGAGTAGAACCTCTTGGTCTGGGGGAGGACTCACGCTGATAGCGGTATTGATCGACCAGTCGCTTGGCAGCGTGGCCTCTTTGGCTAGATCGAGCTTCTGGCTGTTAGCCCCGTTGGGGTCGCGCAAGATCGCTAACACGGTGTGGCCCATACCATCAAGTGTTGGATCACCTGCCAATGCCTCGAGTTCGAGTTTGACCCCAAGGTCGCGTTGGATCGTGGCAGCTAGCTCCACGGCCATCAACGAGTCGAGGCCGATGTGAAACAGCGATTCCCCAGGATCAAGGCTCTTGGGATCATCAAGTCCCATGACTCGGGCCAGGTTGGTCTGCAGCATTTGCACCACGATCCCGTGATGCTCGGATTCCGAGGTGGCTTCCAGATCCCTGAGCAGTTGTTCGCGTGCTTGTCCGCCCGCTTCGCCAGCTTCCTGATGCAGGCCTTCCAGAAGCGGTTCCAGAGTGGTGGCCTGCCGGGCCGGGCTTTGCTCGGAGATCCTCAGCCAGTTGTTGTTGAGAATGGCCAGCTGTCCGCTTTTCCCTCTCTGTAATGCCAGTTCAAGGGCGATGAACGCTTTGGCGGGCTCGAGTAGACCCACTCCAAACGATTCGAAGCGGCGTCTGTCTCTTTCCGAAAGGGACCCAGCCATCCCCGCACCCGACCAAGGCCCCCATTGCAGGGAGAGATGAACAATCGGGTCATGGTGTAGCTGGTTGGCGCGGCTCTCGCAGTCTCCATCGAGGGCACCGTTGGCGGCGCTGTAGCTCACTTGCCCTGGGGATCCCAGCAGGGCAGCCATGGATGAGAAGGCCACAAAGAAGGGCTTGCCCGACAGGCCAGCGTGCAGGATCTCCCAGCCCCCCACTTTCGGTGCCAGTACCTTGCTGAGGCGTTCAGGGGTCTGGGTGGCGATTAGGCCATCATCGAGAACACCTGCGGCGTGGAACACGCCGGCCAGTGGTCGTGCATCGGGAAGCTGTAGCTGGGCGTGTTTGAGGCTCTCAATGGCGCTGGCCGCACCATCCCCCTGGCTGCCCAGATCAATGGCCAAAGGCCTCAAGTCCACCCCGGCGTTGACCAGCTTGCGGATCACAGCTTCAGCGGCCGCACCCGGAGCATCAGCTGAGCGTGCTATAGTCAGGATTGAGGTGGTTCCTTTCGCTGCCAGCCATTCGAGCAGTTGTAGGCCGATGCCTCCGAAGGCCCCTGTCACGAGGTAGGTGGCATCTCCCCTGATGGTGAGAGGTTCCGGGCGCAGCGGCTGGCTGATCACCACCTTGCCGACATGTTTAGCCTGCGCCATTAGTCGGAAGGCCTCGACGGTGCGCTCGATCGGGAAGATCTGTGTTGGGATCGGTTCCAGCTGGCCGCTTTCTAGGTTTTGGAGCAGGCTGATCAGCAGCCCGCGCACCAGTTGGGGATCGGCGGCTGCCACCTCCAGCAGGTCAAACGGGAGGTAGCGCGCATCCGGCCTGCGCTCCTGGGCCACCTCCTTCGACCAGATTTCGATTTTGCCGAGTTCCACAAAGCGGCCGCCTGCGGCAAGGGCTCGGAAGCTGGAATCCACCCAGTCCCCCTTGAGACTGTTGAGCACCACGTCAACCCCTCGCCCGTCGGTGTGCCGCAGCACCCCATCGGCGAACTCAAGACTGCGGGAATCGAACACCGCCTCCACGCCCTGCTCCAGCAGCTGGGCCTGCTTGGCCTGGCTGGCGGTGGCCAGGACGCGTGCGCCGCGGGCCTGGGCGATTTGCAGAGCGGCCTGGCCGACCCCTCCAGCTGCCGCATGAATCAGCACGGTCTCGCCGGGCTGGAGGCTTGCCAGGTTGTCGAGGCCGTAGAGGGCCGTGAGGAACACGGTGCTGATGCTCGCTCCCAGCTCGGGTGAGAGGCTCTCGGGGAGGGGAACACACAGCTCCGAACGACAAAGTACGTGACTTGCCAGGCTGCCCACAGATAGGGCGGCGATCACCCGCTGGCCGATGAGGGCCGGGTCTACCCCAGGACCAGCCGCCACGATGCGACCGACACATTCGCCGCCGAAGGGCACCTTGGCGGCGGCATCGATTCCGAGCTGGGCGCTGTAGGCGGCCAGCAGACCAAGGGCATTGAGCACATCGCGGAAGTTGAGCCCGGTGGCTTCCACGGCGACCTCCACTTCACCTGGCGCCAGGGAAAATGGGAGGAGGCGTTGCCATTCCAGATCTTCCAGGCTGCCGAAAGAGGCCGTGCCGAGGCGGAACCTGTCACGGGCCATCTGCCGCTGCAGGCGGGCCGCTTCCAGGTGACCCTGGGTCCAGCGCAGGCTGGCCTCTGAGGCCGCCTGGGTCCAGATGTGGCTCCAGTCAGCGTCACCAGGTTGATCGGCAGCCGTCATCGGTAGATGCAGCCTGGTCCAGCGCATCTGGGGATACTCCAGGGCGGCGGTTTTGACGAGACCGTCCAGGGCCCCCTGGGCTGGTCCGCTGCCCTCGAGAATCAGCCAAACGGAGCGGGTAGGACCCGCCGCCAGACGCTGTACGAGCCTCAGTACGGCGTTGCAGGCGGACGCAACGGCTTCAGCCGTGACCGCATCGCCAAGATCGGGCCAGATCAGCACATCCCCAGGCCCTTCCGGCGGTTCCTCATCCAGAGAGAGGGCTTGGAGGGGGTGGCCTTGGCCACTGCACCAAGTCGCCAGGCCTGCCGCATGGACTGGACTGTGACCGATCAGCAGGGGGGAATGGCTCAGTGGAACCGTTTGGTTTGGCAACAGTTCCTCGCGGGGAGGCAGGCTGGCCCACTGCTGTTCAATCAGCCAGCTGATGGGACTCTCGTTGGCAATGGCGGTTTCTTCGCTGATGGGGAAGAGCCACTCGAGGGCCTGGCGCGGCAGGCGACGCAGCCGGAATCCCTTGATCCATCCCAGCACCGTGTCTCCCTGATGGAGCACCAGATCGCACTCGACAAACGCGGCTTCCGGGCTTGGCCGCAGCTTGACCTGGCAGCTGAACCGATCCGGCAATGGCAGAGCATGGATTTCCATGGCGGCCAACCCAACCGGCAGCATCAGCTGGCCGGCGCTGGCGGTGGGATCCAGCAGGGCGGCAACGGCCTGAAAACAACTGTCGATCAGACCCCGATCACTGCCTCCCTGTGGCCGTTGCAGATCCGCCCAGGCCCGGTCCGCGTGGTGGACCAGGCGCTCAAGAGCCCGGAAGGTTGGCCCGTAGCAGAGCCCGAAATGGTCCAGGGCCCGGTAAAAGGCTTCAAGGTTGAGGGGGCTGAGCTGTTCTGGCGCAGGTTCAGGATTGAAGGGCTGCCCCTTCTCGATCAGGCTGGCATCGGGCAAATGGGCTTGGCCATGGCATGTCCAGGTACCATGGCCGGCGCTGCTGTTGCCGCTGTGAAAGCGAAGCAACTCACCGCTGCCGTCATGATCGGGCTGGAGCTCCAGCGCCAAGGTTAGGGGTTCTTCATCCAGCTTGAGGGGTTGCTCGAGCACCAGATTGGTAAGCCGGAGGGGCCTGTTTTCTTGCTGCAGCACATCCAAGCAATGGTCGATAAAGCCAGCGGCTGGAAATACGGTGATGCCACGGATCCGGTGATCGGTGAGATCGGCTGGCTGGGAAGGGCTGATGGCACGGCGGTAAAACTGCTCCTTGCCCGGGAGGTCAACGAGGTCGAGCTGATGGGACGCCGGTGCTTGTGGCTGTAGTGCAGCGTCGCCGATCGTTTGACCGGTGGGCCCTGGCTGGACGCCTCCCACGCCGATATAGTCCACCCAAAGGGTGGTTCCCGGTTGATTAGCTCCCTGACTCCACCAGAAGGTCTGTTTCTCGAAGGGATAGCCCGGCAGACTCACTCGGCGATACTGAAAGGCTGCGTGAAACCCCTGCCAACTCAAGGGGTTGCCAAAGATGAAAAGCTGGCCGAGGGCTGTGGAAATGCTCTTCCAATCTGACTGTCCCGGTAGCAGGCTGGGCAGGAAGCAGAGCCCCAGATCGTCGAGGCACTGGCGGGCCATTCCAATCAGCGTTGGCCTCGCACCCATCTCGATGAAAACCTGGGCTCCCTGCGCCTGCACGGTCTGGATCCCCTGCTGGAAGCGCACGGGGTTGATCACGTGTTCGCACCAGTAATCGGGCGTGGCGATGTCAGCTCCGGCCACATCTCCGCTGAGGTTGCTGATCAGGATTCGGGTTGGAGGTGAGAAGCGGATCTGGCGCAGGGCCTGCTCGAAATCAGCGAGCATTGGCGCCATCTGTGGGGAGTGGAAGGCGTGCGAGACCTTCAGGGGCCGCACGTCGAGCCCTGCTGCCTCGGCGCGGCGGATCACCTGCTCAAGCGCGTTGAGAGGGCCGGAAATCACTGTGTTGGCAGGACCGTTGTAGGCCGCAATCGCCACTTCGGGATGGTCGACCAGCCAGGCGCTCAGGCGCTCCGCGGGACATAACACGGCCGCCATGCCCCCATTTTCGGGCAATGCCTGCATCAGCCGTGAGCGGGCGATCACCAGGCGGCAGGCGTCCTCCAAGGAGAAGACCCCGGCCAGATGGGCCGCCACCACTTCCCCGATGCTGTGACCGATCAGCAGGTCGGGCTGCACGCCCCAGCTGAGCCAGAGCTGACTGAGGGCGTAGCCGATTGCGAACAGGGCCGGCTGGGTGTATCCGGTGTTGGCCAGAAGGGCGGCCGCTTCGGCTTCCTCCCCCGGCTCAGCGCAGATCAGCGATCTGAGGGTGCGATTCAGATGGGGATCCAGTAGGCCACTCACTCGGTCGAAGGCTTCGCGGAAGACGGGGTGGTCGCGTAGCAGGTCTGCAGCCATCCCTGGGCTCTGGGACCCCTGGCCGGTGAACATCCAGGCCAACTTGCCCGGCCGGCGTGAGGCCAGCCCCCTGAGCACCCCTGAGGCCGGTGGTTGTTGTGCCTGGCTGAGGGCCTCCAGCTGCTGGATCAATGCGGCCCGGTCGGTGGCGATGCAGACAGCGCGCTCCCGGAAGGCCGTGCGGTGAATGTTGGCGCTTGCACAGAGGTCTTGGAGGGCAGGTGCTGGCTGTTGCTGAAGATGGTTGAGGTATTTGGCCGCTAGTGATGCCAAGGCAGGCGCTGTGCGTGCCGAGAGGGTGAGTAGGTGCAGTGGCTGCTGCTGGCCATAGCGGGATGGGGTAGGCCCCTGCTCTCGGGCTTCGCTGAGGACCACGTGGGCATTGGTGCCACCGAAGCCAAAGGAACTCACCCCTGCGACCAACTCACGCTGGGGCAAAGGGAATGGACCGAGTTCAGTCTGAACTTTCATGTTGAGCCCTTCGAAATCAATCGATGGGTTCGGGGTTTTGAAGTTGAGGCTTGGTGGCAGCTGACGCCGATGAACGCAGAGGGCAGCTTTGATTAGTCCGGTGATTCCGGCTGCCGTTTCTGAATGGCCGAGGTTGGTTTTGACCGACCCGACGCGGCAGGCGGGGACCTGCTCCCCCCTTCCTTCGCCGAGCACGGTTCCCAGGGCTTTCATCTCGATGGGATCGCCTTGACGGGTGCCGGTGCCGTGAGCTTCCACATACTGGGTTTGGTACGGCTCGATGCCGGCATTGGCAAATGCCTTGCGAACACAGGCGATCTGGGCACGCAGATTGGGAGCCACCATGCCGTTGCTGCGTCCGTCGGAATTCACAGCAGATCCGCGTATCACTGCGTAAATCTGGTCCCCATCGGCGCAGGCTTGGCTATAGGGCTTGAGCAAAACCATGCCAGCCCCTTCCGAGCGGACATACCCGTTTGCAGTGGCATCAAAACTTTTGCATTGTCCATCGGGGGCGAGAAGTCCAGCCTTACAGAATGAGGATTGGATTCCGGGATGGATCAGAGCCTGGACTCCTCCCACAAAAGCCATGGTTGATTCACCCCGGCGAATGCTTTCGCAAGCCAGATGAACAGCCACAAGGGAGGAAGAGCATGCCGTGTCCACGGCGAAACTCGGACCCTTCAGATCAAAGAAGTAGGAGAGACGATTGGCGGCTATGCTACCAGTATTCCCAGGAAGTATATAGGGCTCGTTATTTGGTGTGGCGTGATACTGTTCAGAAGCCCATAGTAGTGAAACATAATCATTGCTGGAGATTCCTACAAAAACACCAACCGGACTACTGCGGATTTTCTCAAGGGGGTAGCCAGCATCTTCGAGGGCCTGCCAGGCGACTTCCATCATCAGCCGCTGTTGAGGATCCATGCAAATAGCTTCCCTCGGTGATATTCCGAAGAAGGAAGCATCAAACTCTTCAATTCCCGAAATAAAACCACCGTGTCTGACATGATGGGTCAGAGGTTGGTCAGGATCGGGATGGAAATGGTGTTCCAGATTCCACCGTGATGGTGGGACCTCACCAATGGCTGATCGTCCATCCGCAAGTAAATTCCAGAAATCGTCAGCACAGTTGACCTCGCCTGGGAGACGACAGCCGATGCCAATAATGGCGATATCACCGTGCTCAGTCCGCTGTTGTCCATGAGGGCTGGAGACACGATGCTCCGAAAGCTCGCTTGCGGTGCTGCTGCTTGCGAGGGGTGCCATTGATGCGTCGCTCACAACTTAGAATTTCTTCCAAGTTTAATTGATGTTCCGAAGCTTGCCGACTTGTTGAGAGTGTCGAATCTGAGATGGATAAGATGGCGGCATGCCCCATCCCTGATCAGCTGATACGACCATCGTCAATTCGAATGACTTTGTCGGCATAGGAGTATAGACGCTGATCATGGCTCGTCATCAAGATAGCAACGCCCCTTTCCTTGCTGATGCTGCGCAGCAGTTCCATGATGCGGCGACCCGTCAGAGCATCCAGAGACGCGGTGGGTTCGTCGGCAAGAATCAGCTGGGGTTGGCAGGCGAGAGCTCGGGCAATGGCGACTCTCTGACGTTGACCACCGGAAAGCTGCTGGATCATGGAATCGGCCTTGTGCTCGAGGTCCATATCTCTAAGGAGTGCTCGAGCAGTTTTCCCTTCCTGCACAATCCCCGAGCGAGCTCTGCCGGGAGCCTGCATAGCCAGTTGAACATTTTCCTGGGCAGAAAGAAAGCTGATCAAATGGTGGCTTTGAAAGATCATTCCAATCATTCTTCGCACCCTATTCCTTTGTAATGAGTTATTAGTGGAAAGTTCTTCGCCACAGATGAAAACCTGACCTTTCTGTATTGTGCGCAATCCAGCCACCAGCGACAGCAGTGTTGTCTTACCGCAGCCTGAAGGGCCTGAAAGAATGACCAGCTCAGCTGATGAAATTTCAAGGCAGATCTTTTTTAAGACATGAAGTGATTGATTTCCATCATGAAACCAATGCTCTAGTTCGTCAACACTAAGAATAACGCTCATGTGAATACATCAGAGGGATCAGCATCTCTTAAGCGCAACATCGCCAATAAGGCAGAGCTGATGCACATGGCATAAATAAGTAAGAAAGTTCCAGCGGCACGGTCAACGGACATGAACATTCGTATATTGGTGGCCTGTCTTACCATGCCATAAAGGAATGTGCTCAGCAGGATCGCCAAGGGATAGGCAATACTGCTAAGAATCAAGGCCTCATTGGCCACAATCATTTTTAAGGAGCGTTGGGTGAAACCCATTGACAGCATGGTGGCGTATTCTTGAATATGAGCTGACACATCACTATAGAGAATTTGATATACAATTACGAATCCAACCAGGAGGCCCATGATCGCACCGAATGCAAAAACAAAGCCGATAGGCTTACTCGTATCCCAATATTCTTTCTCAAAAGTTTCAAAATCTTGCCGTGTCATAACAACAAGATCATCATCGAGCTGAAGATTAATCTGTTTGGCAACTGTTGCGGGATTACTGCCTGGCTTTAGCTTAATAAATCCTAGCTCGATCTGCCCTGGCTTGTTATCGGATATATTTTCAAAGGTTGAAAGACTGGTCAACATGAAAGCGTCATATCCAAAAGATGTGCCAATAGTAATTAAGCCATCAATTCGAATGCGATTTTTATTTAAAAAAGTAATGCTACCCCCATCCTTAGTAAAATCAGATACGACTGGACCAAATTCCTTGCGGGAAAGCCGGTCGTAAAGGACTCTATAAGGCTTCTTGAGCTTGTATTGCTGTCGCAGGATCTCAGGCTTGAGCAGAGTAGGTGTGCTTGGATCAATTCCCATGAGAATTGCCAATCTATTCTCAGAAGAATTAATATACTTCCATAGCACATAATCCCAGCGCACTGGTATTGTTTTTTCGACTGAGCTATTCGATTCAATCTGACTCAATCGATAGCGGTCAAACCCAATGAGGCCAGTAGAGCTGACAGAAAGCTTATTGACTAGAATTAAATCGGCATTGAAATCTTTAATTAAGCCAACACTGCTTTCAAATAGAGCTGCACGAAATCCCAGCTGCATCAAAATTAAGGTGGCGGCAAACACAATGCCGACAATTGCAGTCGCAAACTTAATTGGCTGCCTTTTTAAAAGCAGCCACGCAAGGGGTATTTTCCGGTTCGCAGGCAATAACTTGATGCGTTTCGTTAGTCGCATGGGAATTAGAACCGACCAAGAATCTTAACCCCGACTAAGTTTCGCACTTTTATACTTGAATCGGGAGACAAGGTAGCACGTACTTCAATGACTCTGTCTTCTTGATCAGTGTCTGAATTGGGATTGCTGCTGATTAGCTTGCGAGACTCTACTTTGACACCAACTTGTTTGACCTTGGCTTGCAATTCATCGGTGAATGCGCCATTCTCGCTGCTAATTTTTACAGGCATTCCTGGTTTGATATTTTTTATGTCACCTTCGTCAACTTGTAATACCGCTTCCATGTTGTCGCTGTTTCCGATCTCGATTACGCCGGATGCACCAGGCCGCTCACCTACCTGGGCATTAACTTTCAGAACATAACCATCTATTGGCGAGCGCAGTTCTGAATCTACAATTCTGGTATTAATTTCAAGTAGGAACGATCGCAGCTCTCGTAATTGTGATTTGAGCTCAAGGAGCTTTAACTCTCTCGACTCCAGGTCAGCACTAGAGAAAGCACCCTTTTGTTCGAGGAGCCTATAACGTTTAGTTTCACTTTCCAAAACTGCTATCTGCGAATTCTTAGAATCAATATTCGCGAGTATTCGATCCTTTTCGGTTCGAGCTCTTTCGAAGTTATCAAAAGTTGCAATTAGTTCTCCTTTTCTGACTTTGTTTCCCTCTTGGACCAGGATACTACGCACTCTTGGTGCCCCTCCTTGCTGGAGAATGGGCCCAGCAAGGAGATGAACTTCTCCACTGGGTTGTAGGGTTCCCAATGCAGCAACGCTGACATTGTTATGGGAAAGATCGGATTGATTTGCTACGACATTTGATGAGTTTGAGGACTCTCCAAATTTCTTGCCGAAGCTACAACCGATCAATGATATGACGCCCAACAGTGCGAAGATCATGCCTGATTTTTGAACGTTATGGCGAACCATGTTCGAGCTTGAGAGGGCAGCAGATCGAAAAGTTAACAGAAAAAGGGCCCGTTTAGTACAGGGCCCCTAGAGTTTAATTATCGAGGAATTTAGGGCTGATCAGATAAAGTCAGTGCTTGACCAATTAAAATTTACATCGTCGTTGGTCAGTTTGATGATAGATCCATTGAGAGGGTCTCCCGTCTTCCCGTTATAAGTAAGTGTCGCAACATTGTCGACAAGCGAAACATTGATCAGTTTCTTGTCGATATCAACTTTGTCGACGCCTTGCTCAAAGCCGAAGACTGATTCTTCGACCAGTAATTCGAAGTCTTTTTTGGAGTACAGGTGGAAGGATCTCCTCCCTGGTTCGCCGGGTCGGTCAGTTCAATGCGGTTGCCGGATGCGTCGTAGACCCACACCTGGGTGCCGAGTGAGTTTTCGGGGCCTGTTAAAAGGTCGCCGGGCTCGAGGCCAACAAAAAGTCCACGAAACAGATCGAGTAATGGATCCATCTGAGAGGCTCCATTGTTGGTAAGCCAATGGCTACTTTGGCGACGCGGAGGCCTTTTGTTTCTACGCTGTGACAATTTTATTACTGGTTTGTTAAGAGTCAATCCTCGTTTGTCATGCCTTACCCGAATGCCCCTCCCCAGGGGATTGTGCCAAGTTTGCTGACAGATCAGCGCTGAGGCCGGAGGCCCCAGCGCGCAGCGAGAAACACCAGGGCCATCACGGCGTAGCCGAGGGCCCAACTGCGGCCCACCCCCCAGCCCAGCTGCAGCACCGTGTCGGCACTGGTGAACTGCCAGGCGTGGATCACGCCAAACCAGGCCAGTACGGCCGCGATGCTGGCGCAGGCCGCGGCGGCCAGCAACCGGGCCTCGATCACGTACACGAGCATCCCGGCCAGCAGCATCGCCGTGATGATCTGGCCCTGTTCCAGGGCGAAGGCCCCGGCGGCCCACACATCGGCCTGGGCCAGGGGCGCCAGCATGGCTGGCCCAAAGGGGCTGGCGGCGGTGCCACTGCCACCAGCCCGTAGCCCCGCCTTGAGCATTAGGGAGCCCCAGCCGGCCAGCCCGGGCAGCAGCCCCAGGGCCACGGCCGGAGCATGGCGAGGCGGCGTGGCCTGGAAGGCCTGGGCAGCGATCACCAGGCCGATGTAAAGCACGATCGCCATGCCGGCTTCAATCGGCACCAGTTGGCCGACCACGCCAAACAGGCCCAGCAGGCAGGCGGCGCCCATCACCACGCCATTGAGCCAGGAGTAGCCAATGCGGGCGCCCATGGCCTTCCAGCCCGGGTGGCCGATGTAGATGGTGGTGGGAAAGCAGGAGCCCAAGGTGGCGGCGGCCAGGGTGCCGATGCCATTGATCAGCATCGAGCTGGGCACCGGATAGCGATCGCCGGCGGCTTCGGCGCTCTCCAGGTTTTGCAGCGAGCCGATCACATTAAAAAGTCCCATCGGCACGATCACCCCCAGCCAGGGCACTAGCTGGCCGCGCGCCTGCCATAGGTCTGCCAGTTGCAGCTTGGGTATATGGAGCCCAATCAGGGCCGTGCTGCTCTGCCAGCGCACCGGATCGAGGTCGATCAAACCATTGGCCCAGGCCAGGGCGATGCCCAGCAGCACCGCCACCAGGCCGGCGGGCACCGGCCAGCGCACCGGCGCGTAGTAGCCCACCAGGATCACGGCCAGTACTGCAAGCCCCACCACCGGTTGGGCGTAGGTGCGCAGCAGGAAGCCCAGGGCGATGTAGCCCAGGGCAATGCCTGCCAGGGTGGAGAGCAGGGCGGCCCGGGGCAGCCAGCGTTGCAGGCTGTTGCCGATAAAGGCACCTGAGCACTCGATCAACCCCGAACCCAGGCAGGCGATCAGCCCGGCTCGCCACGAGAGGGTTACGGCTGCGGCTGGATCCAGGCCCTGGCTCAAGGCCGTCAGCTTCACCGGCAGCATCACCAGAAACACATAGGCGAACAGGCTCACGGTGTTGATGCCGTAAGGGAGGGCGGTGCGGTCGTCGCGCCCCTCGCGCTGGTCGAGCTGAAAGGCCTGGCGGGCGTAAGCCAAGTTGCCCACCACCAGGCTGATGCCAGTGGCAGGAAGGATCGCGCCGAAGATCAGGCTGTCGGGATAGCCGAGCACGCCGCGGCAAAGGGCCACGATCAACAGGATCTGGATCAGGTTGTCGAGCCCGAGGCCGAGGAAGCCATCAAGGTCACCGGCGGTCCACCAGCGGGGTTTGCCCATGCCAGCGCTCTGATGCGAACTGCCATCAGACTGGCACCACCCATCATGGGAAGGCCTGCTCCGGAGGGGTAATGCCTGCTGCCCATCTGCCCTTCACCCCCGAGCTGGAACTGCAGCTGCGCGCCTGGCTGGCAGAAGATATTGGCCGCGGCGATCTCACAGCTGCGGTGCTGGCTGGTCGCCCTGGCCGGGCCCACTGGCTTGCCAAGGCGCCCGGGGTGTTTTGCGGTGGGGTGCTGGTGGAGCCGCTATTCCGCTTGCTGGATCCGGCGGTGCAGCTGCAGTTGCTGGTGGTTGATGGTGAGCCGGTGGTGGCTGGCCAGCGCCTGCTGGAGCTCGAGGGTGGAGCCGCTGCCCTGGTGGCCGGCGAGCGCACGGCCCTCAACCTGGCGATGCGGCTTTCCGGCATTGCCACCGCCACCGCGGCCCTGGTAGCCGAGCTCGAGGGCACGGGTGTGCGCCTTGCCGACACCCGCAAAACAACACCGGGCCTGCGCAGACTTGAAAAGTACGCCGTGCGCTGCGGCGGCGGCAGCAACCACCGCCAGGGCCTCGATGACGCCGCCATGCTCAAGGAAAACCACCTGGCTTGGCTGGCTGGTGGCTTGGAGGTGGCGATCGCGGCGGTGCGGGCCAATGGACCTTGGCCGGCCCGAGTGATCGTGGAGGCGGAAACGGCGGCTGAGGCGGCGGCGGCGGTGCAGGCGGGCGCCGATGGGGTGCTATTGGATGAATTCCCGCCGGCCCAGTTGCGGCAGCTGGTGCCTGAGTTGCGCAGCCTGGGCGGTGGCCGGCAGCTGGTGCTGGAAGCCTCCGGCGTGCAGCCCGAGCAGCTACGCGACTACGCCAGCAGCGGCATCGACCTGATCTCCACCAGCGCTCCGATCACCCGTAGCCCCTGGCTAGATCTGAGCATGCGGTTTGATCTTTGAGCTGCGTTGGCACTTACGCCGTGCCTCTGCATACTTCGGTTAGTTCATGTCGAGGTTGGGTGGCAGCACCAAAGCGCAGCTTTTCCAAGCGCAGCTCTCGCTTAGCTGGCCTTGGTCGCCGGCTTGCTGCTGGCGTGGGAGCTCTCGGGCTGCTGGCCGTAATGCCGGCGGCGGTCCAGGCCCAATCCCAAACCAAACCCCCGGCCAAGCCCCAGCAGGAGGGGGCGGTGCAGCGGGCAGCGCGCAGCGGCCAGCTGGTGCTGAGTGGTTTCGCCGACGTTCCGCCCCTAATGATGCTGAGCCCCCAGGGCCAGCCCTCCGGCTACGGCATCTTGGTGGCTGAACGCATTGCCGCTGAGCTCAGCCAGGCCGTGGGCCGGCCTGTGAGTGTCCGCTTTGCGCCGATCAGCGATCCGGCCAGCCTGGTGAACAGCATCACCAGCGGCAAGGCAGATCTGGCTTGCGGTCTGCCGTTCAGCTGGGGGCTGGACATGCAGGTGGATTTCTCCCTGCCGATCGGCCTGTCCGGCGTGAGATTGCTGGCGCCCGGCGGGCGTTTTGATGGCAGTCCGGCCGCCTTGGCGGGACGGCGGATTGGGGTGGTGCGCCAGTCCCTGGGTGAAACCGAACTGCGGGGCATGCAGCCCAAGGCCACGCCCGTTGCCTTCGATAGCCTCAAGGCTGCAGTGGCCGCCATGCAGGCCGGCAGCGTCGATGGCGTAATTGGCGACACGATCGTGCTGGCGGGGCTGGTGCGCCAGCAGGGTCTTCCCGGCTTGGCCCTCAGTCCGGCTTTGCCCTATGAGGCCTATGCGGTGAGCTGCGTGCTCGCCGAAAACGACTCGGCCTTCCGCAACGTGGTCAATCTGGCGATTGCCCGGCTGCTCCAGAGCTACCTCGATGGCCAGCCAGACACGGTGACCGCTGTGAACCGCTGGCTCGGTCCGGCGAGTGCGTTGGGATTGCCTGAGTCTGCGATCCGCGCCAGCTTTGAGGCTGTGCTGTTGGGGGTTGAAATGATTCGCCCCGTTCTTGAAGGTCAGGCTGCTCCGACCGGTCGCTGATCCCCTCGCTGAAACCCTTTTTGCAGTTGTTATGGCGTTCTTGAACCGCTCCCATCTCTTCGGCCTTTTGCTGCTGGCCTCCCTGCCCCTTGATGGGGCAGCGGCCCTGGCCTTGGCCAGCGTCCAGCATGAGCCTTCAGCCCAGGACCAAACCGCCGCTAAACCACCCTCCCTCAGCATTGAGGAGCGGCTGAGCCGAATTGCGGCGGCAGTGCAGGAGCGCGATGGCACTGAAGCCTCTGGCTTGCCCGATGACGCCGTGTCCTATGTGTTCGTAAACGGCGGGGGCCTGGGCTGGGCCAACGGCGGTTTCAACAACGGTGGCTTCTACAACGGCGGTTTTTACAACGGGGGCTTCAATAACGGGGGCTTCCGTAATGGCGGCTTCCGCAATGGGGGCTTCCTAAATGGTGGTCGCTACTGGCGCTGATCGCTCCCCAGGCGGCTGAAGTGGAAAGCCAGGCTTACGGCCCCGTGCGGCTGCTGGTGGTGCAGCCCACCCCCTACTGCAACCTTGATTGCGACTACTGCTATCTGCCCGATCGGGGTGATCGCACCCAGCTCTCACTGGAGCTGCTGGAGGTGGCGGTGGAGCGGGTGCTCGATAGCCCCTATTTCGAGGGTCAATTCACCTTGCTTTGGCATGCGGGCGAACCTCTTATGGCGCCAATCGCCTTCTACGACCAAGCCAGTGCTCGCCTGCGCCAGCTGCTGGAGCGGCGCGGCCTGCCCGCCGGCACGATCGTCCAGTCGCTGCAGACCAATGCCACCGTGATCAATGGGGATTGGTGCGACTGCTTTGAGCGCAATGACATTCACGTTGGGGTGAGCATGGACGGCCCTGCCTTCCTGCATGACGCCCACCGGGTTACCCGCACCGGCCTGCCCACCCATGGGGCGGTGATGCGAGGGATCGACTGGCTGCTGCGGCGCCAGATTGCTTTTCAGGTGATCTGTGTGCTCACCGCCGACGCCCTCGACCATGCCGACGGCCTGTTTGATTTCTTCCTCGAGCACGGCATCACCGACGTGGGCTTCAACATGGAGGAAACCGAAGGTGAAAACGCCGCCTCCAGCCTCGAGGCTCCCTGCGCTGAGCAGCGCTATCGGGCCTTTTTAGAACGGTTTTGGCAGCGCTGCATGGAGCAGCCAGGGAGCCTGCGCCTGCGGGAATTTGACGGGATCGTCAGCCTGGCCTGCAGCAATGCCCGCATGGCCCAAACAGATATGAATGCTCCCTTCGCGATCGTCAATGTGGACGCCCGCGGCAATGTGTCGACCTTTGATCCCGAGTTGCTGTCGGTGCCCACCGCCGAATACGGCGATTTTGCTTTTGGTCATGTGTTGCACGACAGCCTGGAAGCCATCGCCGCAACAGACAAATTGCAGCGGGTGCTGCAGGAGATTCGCTCCGGTGTGGAGCGCTGTCGCCAGGAGTGTGAGTACTTCGGGCTATGCGGGGGTGGTGCGGGCAGCAACAAATACTGGGAGCACCGCAGTTTCGACTGCACCGAAACCCAGGCCTGCCGCTATCGCATCAAGCTGGTGGCCGATGTAGTGCTGCAGGGAATGGAGGCAGACCTGCAGCTGGCTGGAGAGGGATGATCACAGCAAGTGCCTGCCGCCACTGCGGCCCACCGTTGCCATGCTGACCGTTCTCCATGCCCTGCAGGGTCAGCTTCTGGCAGCTATGCAGCGGGCCTTCCCGGAGGCGGGCCAGCCCCTCGATCCCCAGCTGGCCCCAGCGTCTAAGCCGGAATTCGGCGACTTCCAGGCCAATGGGGCCCTGCCCCTGGCCAAACCCCTGGGCCAGCCGCCCCGGGCTATTGCCACGGCGATCGTGGAGCAACTTACGGCCGATTCTGACTTTGCTGAGCTCTGCCTGGAGCCCCAGATTGCTGGACCCGGCTTCATCAACCTCACCCTGCGGCCCGAGCGGCTGGCGGCCGAGCTGCAGGCCCGCCTTGGCGATCCGCGCCTGGGTGTGCCGAGCCTGGTGGTGGCCGGTGTCGCCCTCACCCCGGTGATTGTGGACTTCTCCAGCCCCAACATCGCCAAGGAGATGCACGTAGGGCATCTGCGCTCCACGATCATTGGCGATGCTCTGGCGCGGGTGCTGGAGTTTCGCGGCCACCCGGTGCTGCGGCTCAACCATGTGGGTGATTGGGGCACCCAGTTTGGGATGCTGATCACCCACCTCAAGCAGGTGGCGCCAGAGGCCCTCACCATGGCCGATGCGGTGGATCTGGGAGACCTGGTGGACTTCTATCGCCAGGCCAAGGCCCGCTTCGATGTCGATGAAAGCTTCCAGGCCACCTCCCGCGAGGAGGTGGTGAAGTTGCAAGGGGGCGATCCTGTGTCGCTCAAGGCCTGGGGATTGCTATGCGACCAGAGCCGCCGCGAATTCCAGAAGATCTACGACCAGCTCGACATACGGCTTGCTGAGCGCGGCGAATCCTTCTACAACCCCTACCTGCAGGCGGTGGTTGACGACCTCAGGGCTGCCGGGCTGCTGGTGGTCGATGCCGGCGCTGGCTGCGTGTTTCTTGAGGGGGTCAGTGGCAAGGACGGCCAGCCCCTGCCGCTGATCGTGCAGAAGAGCGATGGCGGCTTCAACTACGCCACCACCGACCTGGCGGCAATTCGTTATCGCTTCGCCCCTGGGCCTGGCGGTGATGGCGCCAGCCGGGTGATCTATGTGACCGATGCGGGTCAGGCCAACCACTTCGCCGGCGTGTTCCAGGTGGCCAAGCGGGCGGGCTGGATTCCCTCCCACTGCAGCGTCGAGCACGTGCCCTTTGGTTTGGTGCAGGGCGACGATGGCAAAAAGCTCAAGACCCGCTCCGGCGACACGGTGCGCCTCAAGGACCTGCTCGATGAGGCGGTGGAGCGCACCGAGGCTGATCTGCGTCAGCGCCTCGCCGATGAGCAGCGCAGCGAAGACGAGGCCTTCATCCAGCAGGTGGCAACCTCCGTGGGCTTGGCGGCGGTGAAGTACGCCGACCTCAGCACCAACCGGACAACCAACTATCAGTTCAGCTTTGATCGGATGCTGGCCCTAACCGGCAACACGGCGCCCTATCTGCTCTATGCGGTGGTGCGCATCGCCGGCATCGCCCGCAAGGGCGGCGATCTGGGGGCTGGCGCCGTTGCTTCACTCACCTTCAGCGAAGTGCAGGAGTGGGCGCTGGTGCGGGAGCTGCTCAAGTTTGATGGCGTGATTGCTGAGGTGGAGCATGAGCTGCTGCCGAATCGGCTTTGCAACTACCTGTTTGAGCTCAGCCAGGTGTTCAACCGCTTCTACGACCAGGTGCCGGTGCTCAAGGCCGAGGAGCCGTTCCGTTCCTCCCGTCTTGCGCTCTGCCGCCTCACCACCGACACCCTTTCCCTCGGTTTGGGACTGCTTGGTATCCCCACCTTGGAGCGGATGTGATGGAGCCCCAGGCGCGCCGCGAGGTTGAAGGGCTCCAGGCCTACAGCGCACCGCTGGAGGGGCGGCGGGGGATGTTGCGGCTCGATTTCAACGAAAACACCATGGGCCCAAGCCCCCAGGTGGTGGCAGCGATCCGTGCCATCCCGGCGGAGCAATACGCCATCTATCCCGAATACGACGGCTTGCGCCAGGCCGTGGTGGCCAACCTGGCAGGCGTTGGCCTGAGCCGGCCGCTGCAGCCCGACCAGATCCGCCTGTTTAACGGGGTCGATGCGGCGATCCACGCCATCTTTCACGCCTACGGCGATCGCGGTGACACCCTGCTCACCACCAGCCCCACCTTCGGTTACTACACCCCCTGTGCCCAGATGCAGGGCATGGCGATTGAGGCGATTCCCTACCGGCTGCCGGATTTTGCCTTCCCCCTGGAGGAGCTGCGGGCGGCACTGCAGGGCTGTCCGCGCATCCTGCTGATCTGCAATCCCAACAACCCCACCGGCACCCGGCTGGCGGCCGAGCTGATCCTGGAGCTAGCGGCTTCGGCGCCCGGCACTCTGGTGGTGGTGGATGAGCTCTATGAGGCCTTCACTGGCGACAGCGTGCTGCCCTTGGCCGATTTCGCTGCCACCCCGAATCTGCTGGTGCTGCGCTCACTCGCAAAAACGGCTGGCCTGGCGGGGCTGCGAATCGGTTTTGCCATTGGCGCGGCGCCAGTGGTTGATCGGCTCGCTCGGGTCACAGGCCCCTATGACATCAATAGCTTCGCCGTGACTGCCGCCCATGCGGCCCTGGCGGACCAGGCCTACGTGGATAGCTATGTGGCCGAAGTGCTGCGGGCCCGCACCTGGTTGGTGCAGCAGTTGCAAGCGGCTGGCGTGCGGCATCACGCCGCAGGTGGCAACTACCTGCTGATCTGGCCCGAGCGCCCGGCTGAGGAGGTGGAGCAGAGCTTGCGGCAGGCCGGAATCCTGGTGCGCTCGATGGCGGCCAAACCTTTGATCGATGGCTCCTTGAGGGTGAGCCTCGGAACCATTGAGCAGATGCAGCGCTTCTGGGCTGCCTATCTGCAGGCCAATTAGCGCATCACCTCGATCACCATGCCGTCGCCGAGTTTGCCGGGCAGGCTGAGGGTGCGGCCAGGGCGCTTCACCGGGGTGCCGGCCATCGCATCAAGGAAAGGTTGCACTGTGGTTTGGTCGCAGTCCTTGGGGGTTTTGCCGCTGACAAATTGCACCGGGATCACGCGGCGGGGCTGGAGCTCGCGCACCACCTCGGCGGCTTCGGCACCGGTGTACACCTTGGCGCCACCACCCACGCCGATGATCAGCACGTCTGGGCGACCCAGCATCACCTTGTCGGCGGGAGTGAGCCGGGCCGCGGTGCCGCCGAGATGGGCGATGTCCAGGCCGCCCTGCTTCCAGCGCCACAGGGTGGATTGGCCGAAGCGGCGCCCACCAACGCGATCGTGGGGGCCGGCAATGCCTTCGATTGAAAGGCCACTCACCTTGAAGGAGCCTGGATCCACCAGCATCTTGCCGCTGGCCACCGGTGCGCCCTCATCCAGTAGTCGGCTGCTGGCCAGGATCACCGTGGCACTCACCCGGGGTTCGGCCAGTCCGGCGGCACAGGCCACTGCTTTAAAGGGGTTAACCAGCACTCTTGCCCCGCCACCACTGATCAGCAGGGCGCTGTGGCCGTAGCTGGTAATCGTGACGCCGCTGCCTGCGAGAGCTGGGCCGGATGCCAGCAATGCGGCGCCCAGGCCGAGCGAACTCAAGCTGAGAGCAGCGAAGGTGGGCAGCGAGCACATGGGGAAGCGGCAATCGCTGTGAAGCTAATCCAACAGACTTGCTATGGCTGGCTAGCTGGCCTGGCGCAGAAAGTTGGCCAGCAGCGCGTGACCCTCCTGGGTGAGCACGCTTTCGGGGTGGAACTGCACCCCTTGAATGTGGGGGAAATCGCGGTGGCGCAGGCCCATGATCGTGCCGTCGTCTAGCCAGGCGGTGATCTCCAGGCAGTCGGGCAGCGACTCGCGCTCGGCGATCAGGCTGTGGTAACGGGTGGCGGTGAGCGGGTTGGCCAGACCCTCAAACACCCCTTGGCCGCTGTGGTGCACCGGCGAGGTTTTGCCGTGCATCAGCTCCTTGGCCCGCACCACCTTGCCGCCATACACCTGGGCGATCGACTGGTGGCCCAGGCACACGCCCAGGGTGGGGATGGTGGGGCTGAGCTTTTGCAGCACCTCCAGGCATACCCCCGACTGATCTGGATCGCCGGGGCCTGGTGAAATCAAGATGGCGGCTGGGGCCAGCTCTCGGATCTGCTCGAGGCTGAGGGCGTCGTTGCGCTCCACCCGCAGGTCGGCGGCTATTGGGTGCTCGGGGGCCAGCTCGCCCAGATACTGCACCAGGTTGAAGGTGAAGCTGTCGTAGTTGTCGAGAACGAGAAGCATCGCCGCGCCTGGCCTGCCCCCATTCAAAGGCCCAGCCGGCTCAGCAGCGGTGGCACAAGCAGCAGCAGGGCGATCATCAGTGACGACAGGGCCGCCACCAGCACCGCAGCGGCCGCGCAGTCCTTGGCGATCCTGGCCAGGGGATGGAACTGGCGGCCGATGGCCAGATCCACCACCGCTTCGGTGGCGGTGTTGAGCAGCTCCAGCACCAGTACCGCCGCCACCGTGAGCACCAGCACCGCTAGCTGGGCCGTGGGCAGCTGCAGCCATAGCCCCAGTCCGAACACCACCGCTCCGGTGATCACATGGATGCGGAAGTTGCGCTGGCTGGCAAAGCCGTAGGCCAGGCCTTGGGCGGCATAGCGGAAGCTGGCGGGCAGGTCACTGGCCACCGTCCAGGCCCGGGCCCTGAGGCGGCGCCCACGAGTTTCTGGGGTTGGTAAGGGGCGCAGATTTGTCATGGCTCCGGAGTCACCTTAACCAGCTCTTTCTGGCGCGCCAGCATGGCGGCGAGGCTGGCTGCGTCGGGATGGTCCCAACCCAGCAGGTGGAGCAGGCCATGGCTGGCCAGAAACAGCAGCTCCTGCTCCAGATCATGGCCATGCTCCGGCGCCTGGCGGGCTGCCGTTTCTACGGAGATGACGATGTCGCCCAGCTCCAGGGGCTCCGCCTCCCCGGATGCCGGCATCGGCGGGGTGCCATCGGTTGTTTCGTCTTGGGCGGCGAAGGCCAGCACGTCGGTGGGGCCTTCCTTGTGGCGCCAATCGGCATTGAGCTCGGCGATTTCGGCGTCAGCCACCAGGCTCAGCCCCAGGCTGTAGGCGGGGGCTTGCAGGGCAGCGGGGAGCTCCGGGGCCAGCTGGTGTAGCCAGCCGCTCAATACGGCCTGCCAGTAATCGGCACCTGCAAGCTGCGGTGCTACCTCCAGATCGGAATCAGCGCTGAAGGCCAGGTCGAGATCGTTCGAGGCGGCCATCTCAGCCTCCGGGCAGTTGGGGGCGGCCGAGCCAGGCGATCAGCAGCAGGAAGCCCGTGAGGCCGAGGGCGGTGAGGCCGAAGTGAAACAGGCTTTGGCGGCCCTTGCGCACCATGTTGCGCATCGCCAGCTTGATGAAGCTGGGGTTTTCGCTGGGCTGGGGATTAGTCATCGCTGCCGCCTCCAGCTAGATCGACGCCCGCATGCAGCAGGCTCTGGATAAAGGGATCGAGATCGCCGTCCATGACTCCCTGAACGTCGGTGGTTTCCTGCTGGGTGCGCAGATCTTTCACCATTTGATAGGGGTGAAACACATAGTTGCGGATCTGGTTGCCCCAGGCCGCTTCCACAATGTCGCCGCGGATGTCGGCGATCTCGGAGGCCCGCTGCTCCTGGGCAATTACCAGCAACTTGGCCATCAACAGGGCCATCGCTTTCTCTTTGTTTTGCAGCTGGGAGCGCTCCTGGGTGCAGCGCACAAATAGGCCGGTGGGGATGTGCAGGATGCGCACGGCCGTTTCCACCTTGTTGACGTTCTGGCCGCCAGCACCGCCCGAGCGCGAGGTGGTGATCTCCAGGTCCTTGTCGGGGATGTCGAGCTTCACGTCCTCATCGATCTGGGGCATCACCTCCACGCCGGCGAAGCTCGTCTGGCGTTTGTCGTTGGCATTGAAGGGGGAGATGCGCACCAGCCGGTGGGTGCCCTTTTCGTTGCGCAGGTAGCCGTAGGCGTAGCGGCCCTCGATTTCGATCGTGCAGCTCTTGATGCCCGCTTCCTCCCCCTCGCTGAGCTCGTCCACGGTCACCTTCATGCCGTGATCTTCGGCCCAGCGGGTGTACATGCGCATCAGCATCAGGGCCCAGTCCTGGGCGTCTGTGCCGCCGGCGCCGGCGTTGATGCTGATCACGGCACCCTCCTTGTCGTAGGGGCCCGAGAGCAGGCGCTCCAGTTCCCAGCGGTCCAGGTCGGCTTTAAGGGACTGCAGGGCTTGGTTGGATTCGGCCAGCAGCTCCTCATCGGGCTCGAGGCCGTAGAGCTCCACGGTGGCCTCCCCATCGGAGACGCTGGCCTGCCATTTCGCCAATTGTTCAAGCTGGGCCTTCACCTCGTCGAGCTGGCGCATCTTGAGCTGGGCCTGCTTTTGGTCGTCCCAGAAGTCGCTTTGGGAGGCGAGCTGCTCCAGGTCCTGTTGGCGGGCTTTCAGGGCCGGTACGTCAAAGACAGTCCTGGGCGTTGCCCAGGCGGTCAGTGAGCTCGGAGAGGTCGCGCTTGAAGTCGGTGAGATCGAGCACCGGTGCGGCTGAATAGTTGCTTGACGGTATCAGCGCCGGCCAGCTGCGCCGCCAGGGGGCGGGGGTGGGACAGGGGTTTTGTTGATTAGCTAAGTCTTGACTTAGCTAATTGATTTAGGTGCATGGCTCCCCGCCCCGCCCGCTTTGGCCCGCTTCTACGATCAATAAAACCTGACCGGAGCCGTCTAGATGGCCGCCACCGTTGAGATCTACACCTGGCGGGCCTGTCCCTTCTGTGTGCGCGCCAAGGCCCTGCTCGACCGCAAGGGCGTGGCCTACGCCGAATTTGCCATCGATGGCGACGAGGCGGCCCGCTCGGCGATGGCGGCCAAGAGTGGCGGGAGCCGCAGCGTGCCCCAGACCTTCATCAACGGCCAGCACGTGGGTGGTTGCGATGACCTGCATGCCCTCGAGCGCTCCGGCCAGCTCGATGTTCTGCTGGCGAGCTGAGCGGTGGCATCCCAACTGTTTGTGATCGATCCGATCGCCCGGCTCAATCCAGCTAAAGATTCCAGCGTTGCCCTGATGCAGGCAGCCCAGCGAGCGGGCGAGCAGGTGTGGGTGTGCACCATCGCCGATCTTGCTGCCGCCCCAGTGCCAGGAGACCCCCGGCAAGGCCTTTCCCCGCAAGGTCATGGCGCCTGGGTGGTGGCCACCCCCGTGAATTGTGAGCCCTGGTTTGAACTTGGCGACCCCCAGCTGCTGCCCCTCACCGCCTTCCCGCGGGTGTGGATGCGCAAGGACCCGCCGGTGGATGAGGCCTACCTCTATGCCACCCATCTGCTGGAGCTGGGGGAGCGTCAAGGAGTGCGGGTGCTGAATCGGCCCGCTGCGCTGCGGTCCTGGAATGAAAAACTCAGTGCCCTGCGCTGGAGTCAGCTGATGGCCCCCACCCTGGTGGCTAGCCGGGTGACGGCGCTGGCCGCTTTCACCGCCGAGCATGGCGAGGTGGTGCTCAAGCCCCTGGGGGGGCGGGCTGGCCAGGGGGTGGTGTTTGCTTCCGCAGCAACGCCAGGCTTGCGGGCCCTGCTGGAGCTGGTGACCGGCCAGGAACAGCTGCCGGTGATGGTGCAGGCCTTCCTGCCCGGGGTGAGCGCTGGTGATAAGCGCATCCTGCTGGTGGATGGCGAGCCCCTGGGGGCGGTGAATCGCATTCCCGCCGGTGGCGAGTTCCGCAGCAACCTGGCCGTGGGCGGTGCCCCAGAGGTCACGGAGCTCACGGCTGCGGAGAGGGCTATCTGCGCTGAGTTGGCACCAGCTTTGCGGGCTGAGGGTTTGTTTTTCGTGGGCATCGATGTGATCGATGGCCGTCTCAGCGAGATCAATGTGACCAGCCCCACCGGCGTACGCGAGGTGGAGCGGCTGGCCGGGATTCCCCTGGCGGATCAGACGATGGCGCGGCTGCTGGCTGCTTGATGGTCGGTGGCGCAACTGAGCTGCTGCTGTAGTACGCCCAGCTTCAGGGCTACCTCCTGCAGCTCCCGCTCCACCGTTGAACCCCGCACTAGGCCAGCACCGGCGGTCAGCTCGAGCCGGTCGCCCCGCAGGGTGCCGCTGCGGATAGCAACCCGCAGGTCGGCGTCACCGGCGCTGTCGATCCAGCCGATTGGGGCGGCGTAGTGGCCGCGCTCGAAGGGCTCTAGGCTGCGCAGCCAGGCCATCGCCTCGCGCCGCGGCAGGCCCGCCACAGCGGGGGTGGGATGGAGGGCGGCGGCGATGCTCAGGGGCTGGTGCTGGCCCAGGGCAGCCGTGATCGGGGTGTGCAGATGCACCAGCTGGCCGTGGCGGGCCAGGCGTGGATGGCGCGGTCGCCGCGGGTTGAGGCCTGCTCTGGCGAGCACGGCCGTGATCGTGTCCACCACCAACTCATGCTCATGGCGATCTTTGCAGGAGTGCAGCAGCGCTGCGGCCTGCTCTCCAGCTGGGGCGGTGCCAGCCAGAGCATCACTGCGCAGCTGCCCCTGGCGCACCGTGAGCAACCGTTCGGGGGAGGCGCCGATCAGGGCAGTCCCATGGGCTTGCTGCCACAAAAAGCGGCAGCTGCCGCTCTGGTGGCGCCGTAGGGGGGCCAGCAGGGCCAGGGGATGGGGCGCGGCCTCAAGCTGCAGCTCCTGGCGCACGGCCAGCACCACTTTTTCCAGCTCGCCCCGCTCCACCCGCTCCAGGCCCCGCTCCACCGCGGTGCGGTAGCTCTCCTGCCATGGCGAACTGCGGCGGATGGCGATTCGACTATCAACCCTCGGCTCCAGCCCGTCTTGCTGTTGCACCAGACGCTCCAGCCGGCGGGCCTGCTCCCACAGCTCTTCGGCTAACTGGCGCGGCGTCACGCCGCCGCCGAGGCTGCGCTGCAGCCGCAGCCAGCAGTGCTGGCCCTGGCGGCTCAGCTGCCAGCGCGGCAGCACGGCCTGTACGCCGGGGATGGCGGTAGGCCCCGGCTGCAGGGGCGCTTCAAAGAAGCCGAAGGCCAGCAGCACCCGCGGCCGGGCCAGGGGCGGGCCGCTCTCCGGGGTGGCTAGGCGGCTGAGGCAGGCGCTGGCAAAACGCTGGGCCAGCTCAAAGCGGCGTGGGCCACTGAGCTCGAGGCTGTTGGTGCGTCCGGCGGCGGCAATGCAGAGCCCCGGGGCCCCGTCCCACAGGAAGCGGAAGCTGTCGCCGCCTGGGGCCAGCTGTTCAGCCTCGGGCTCCAGATGGGGTAGCAGCAGCATCGGGTCGCCGCCGGCCAGGGGCAGGGCCAGGCTGAGGACGCCCTCCTCCTCCAGCTGGCGCGCCCGCTCGTTGGCGGCGGCCAGCAAACTGGTGAATGAATCACCCGTTGAATCGGTGAAGGAAGAAGAGGCCTGCACCAGGAAGGGCCGGGGCCGCGACGAAGAGCTGCTCAAATGTATGGGCCCTGCAGTGGCTGCCGCCTGCGGCCCCCATGACTGAGCCCAAGGTCGTCGCAAGCCGTTACGCCAATTCCGTCGATCGCCGCCGCCTCTGGCAGGCGGCGATCAAGTGGCCGATGTACGCGGTGGCGGTGATGCCGGTGCTGCTGGCCGCCGGCTGGCGCCTGGGCCAGGCCCTGCCGGTGCGGTTTGACCAGCTGCTGTTGTTTCTGTTGGCGGCGGTGCTGCTGCTGGCCTGGGAAAACCTGGCCAACGATGTTTTTGATGCCGACACCGGCGTAGATGCCGACGGCAAGCCCCATTCCGTTGTGAATCTCACCGGCCGGCGCGATCGGGTGGCCGGGCTGGCCAACGGCTGCCTGCTGCTGGGCCTGGCTCTGATGGCCCTGGTGGCCTGGCGCAGCAGCCCGGCGGTGCTGGTCCTGGTGCTGGCCTGCTGCGGCCTGGGCTACCTGTATCAGGGGCCGCCGTTTCGGCTCGGCTATCGGGGCCTGGGTGAGCCCCTCTGCTGGCTTGCTTTCGGCCCCTTGGCCACCGCCGCCGGCCTGCTGGCTTTGGCGCCAGCGGGGGCGAGCGGGGTGCCCTGGCGCATCGCCCTGGCCCTTGGCAGTGGCCCGGCCCTCGCCACCACCCTGGTGCTGTTCTGCTCCCATTTCCACCAGGTTGATGAGGACGCCGCCCATGGCAAGCGTTCGCCGGTGGTGCATCTGGGTACGGCGGCTGCTTCGGGGTTGGTGCCCTGGTTTGTGGCCGGCTGCCTGGCCCTGCAGTGGGCGCCGGTGCTGCTGGGCCAGTGGCCGCTCACGGCCCTGCTCGGCGTGATCGGCCTGCCGCCGGCCCGTCAGCTGATCGCCCTGTTGCAGCGCCACCATGGCGAGCCTGGGCGGATTAGCGGCAGCAAATTTCTGGCCCTGCGCTTTCAGGCGCTCAATGGTTTGGGTTTGGCCCTGGGCCTGGCCCTGGGGCGCTTCACAGGATGAGCCAGGGGGGCCTGCTGCAGTTGCAGTGGCGGCCCTTCGGCTTCGCCCTGCCCCAGCCCCTGGTTACGGCTGCAGGCACCGTGCAGCAGCGGCGCGGCTGGCTGCTGCGCTTGCAGAGCCCCCAGGGCGATCTGGGCTGGGGCGAGGCCGCGCCCCTCGATGGCCAGCTGGAGCCATTGGCGGCGGCCCTCGCTGCTTTGGATGCCAGCTATGGGACAGCCGAGCTTGAGAGGTTGCTGCAGGCGGGCCAGTTGCCCCCAACCCTTGCCTTTGCCCTCGGGGCTGCCCTGGCCGAGCTGGCCGGCTTGCCGCAGCGCCGCTGGCTGCCGCCGCCCCCTGCGGCCCGGCTGCTGCCGGCAGGACCAGCCGCCATTGAGGCTTTGGAGCAGCTGGAGCCCGAGCTGGGGCCGGCTCCGGTGTTCAAGTGGAAACTGGCCGTTTGCGCCGATGGCTTGGAGCGCGAGCTGCTGGAGCAGCTACTGCAGCGCCTGCCAGCAACCGCCCGCCTGCGCCTTGATGCCAATGGCGGCTGGAGCCGGGCCACGGCGGCGGCCTGGGCAGGGCGTTTGGCGGGCGAGCCGCGGCTGCAGTGGCTGGAGCAGCCCCTAGCCCCGGCCGACCAGGCGGGCCTGGAGGCCTTGGCAGCCCAGGTGCCCGTGGCTCTGGATGAATCGTTGCAGTGCGACCAGGGCCTGCGCTGCAGTTGGCCGGGCTGGCAGGTGCGCCGCCCCAGCCAGGAGGGGGATCCCCGAGTGCTGCTGGCGGCCCTGGAGCGGGGCAGGCCGCGGCTGATGCTCAGCACAGCCTTTGAAACCGGCATCGGCCGCCGCTGGCTAGAGCATCTGGCAGCCCTGCAGGCCGAGGGCCCCACGCCGGCAGCGCCGGGCTTGGCGCCGGGTTGGCATGCCCCCGGACCGCTGGCCAGCGCCGATCCGGCAGCGGTGTGGGCTGCCGCCGCCCAAATCAGCCGAGATCAGCAGCCATGACGCCCGAGCAGTTGCAAAAGCTTTGGGATGCCGGCCGTTTGGCGGCCTTGGCGGGTCCGGCCGCCAGCGACCAGCAGGCTTTGGCGGAGGCGATCGGGCCCGATGGCCTTGGCCCTTTGGAGAAGTGTTGGGGGCCGGGGGTGGTGCTGGGTAGTGGCGGCAGCACGGGCGGTCGCCGCTGGTGCCTGCAGCCCCTGGCCCACCTGCAGGCTTCGGCGTCGGCCACTGGCAGCTGGCTGGAGGGGTTGGGGCTGGATCCGGCGAGCTGCCTGCACCTCAACCCTCTGCCTTTGCACCACGTCAGTGGCTTGCTGCCCTGGGTGCGGGCCCAGCACTGGGGTGCCGTCCACCAGCGTCTCGATCCGGCCTGGATGCGCGATCCGGCCCTGTTGGCTGCGGCTGCCCCGCTGGATCCAGGCCGCCCGGCCTTGATTTCCCTGGTGCCCACCCAGCTGCAGCGGC
This sequence comes from Cyanobium sp., assembly GCA_044356035.1. GTDB lineage: Bacteria > Cyanobacteriota > Cyanobacteriia > PCC-6307 > Cyanobiaceae > Cyanobium_A. Next base: position 59,604 of record JBIKWZ010000004.1, read on the forward strand.
TGCTGGCTGCTGCCGAGGGCGTGGCCTGGCTGCAGCGGTTGGCGTTGATTTGGGTGGGTGGGGCGCCGCTGCCACCGGGGCTGGCGGAGCGGGCCAGGCTGGCCGGGTTGCGGCTAGCTCCTTGCTATGGGGCCACGGAAACGGCGGCGATGGTGTGTGCCCTGGCGCCCGAAGCTTTCCTGGCGGGCGCCTCGGGCTGCGGTCTGCCGTTAAAAGGTGTGGAGCTGCGGCTAGGGGCGGAGCAGGCCGTTGAGGTGCGCTGTGAGCGGCTCAGTCCGGGTTGGCTGGAGGCTGGCCGGCTCCAGCCCCTGCTGCGCACGGCCGACGGCTGGTGGCGCAGTGGTGATGCTGGCATGCTGCACCCAGCCGGGCTGGAGCTGCTGGGACGCCTCGATGGGGCCATTCACAGCGGCGGTGAAACCGTGTTTCCCGAGTTGCTGGAGCAGCGGCTAACGCTGCTGTCCCAGGCCGCCGGCTTGCCACTGCAGGCGCTTTTGCTGTTGCCAATCGATGATCCCGACTGGGGCCAGCGCCTGGTAGCCCTGTGGCGGCCCAGCTCGCCCCAGCAGGGCTGGCAGGAGCTGCAGTTGGCGTTACAGCAACTGTGTGATTGCTGGCCACCGGCCGAGCGCCCGTGCCGCTGGCTGCTCTGCCCCGAGCTGGCGCCAGCGGAGCTGGGCAAATGGCAACGAAATCGTTGGCGGGCCTGGGTTGATCAGCTAAAAATTGTTCAGGTCGTCTCTCCCGCGTCAGTCGATGTCGAGCCTGTCTGAGACCGAAATCAGCAATAAGAAGCTGGCGGCGGGCCTCACTGGAATCTTTCTGGGCGCCTTTGGGGTGCACAAATTCATCTTGGGATACACCAAGCCGGCGGCAATCATGTTGGTGGTGTCGCTGCTGACCTGCGGAGTTGGTTATTTTGTCTTTCAAGTCATTGGCATTGTTGAGGGCGTCATTTATTTGACGAAATCAAATGCTGAATTTGAAGCTGAGTATCTAGATGGCCAAAAAGATTGGTTCTGAGGCCTTGGCTCGGTCCCCGGTTTTGTTGCTTTTGTCTGGAGCTGGGGCCCTCAGTTTTGGTCTGGCTGCAGCGATTCCCCACGACGGCCTGCATCCGCTGGCGCTGATGGCGGCCTTGCTGCCCCTGCAGTTGGCGGCGCTGCTTTACGTGTTCAGCCAGCCCTAAAGGGGCTGGATGCCCTGGCCCAGGCTCGATGCTTCCAGCCAGCGCTGCACCCCAGCTGGCAAGGGGCAGCGCTGGCGGCTGGCCGTCTCGATCGCTAGGTGCCTGGTGAGTGCCTTGGCTGCAGCCCTGTCGCCGCTGCGGAAGTTGTAGTGCACCTCGAATCTGCCGGAATCCAGGCGCCTGGGTTCCAGCTGGATTGCTAAGGGGTCGCCGCAGACAAGGGGAGCGAGGAAGTCGGCGCTGCAATGCACGAGCGGCAGGGCAATGGCTGGTATCTGCCCTGGGGTGGGAAAGATTTCAGCGGCAGCCAAGCCATAGCGCTGCAGGCTTTCTTCGTAAGCCTCGTGACACCAGCGCAGTAGCTGGTGGAAATGCATCACCCCGGCGGCGTCCGTGTCCCCGAAGCGCACGGTGCGGCAGAGCAGCAGCCAGCAGCTCGAATCAGCGATCAACCGATCCCATGATCACGTCGATGGAGCCGAGGATGGCCATGATGTCGGCCACTTTGGCTCCCTTGAGGATGTGGGGCAGGATTTGCAGGTTGTTGAAGTCGGCGGCGCGGATCTTGAAGCGCCAGGGGGTGACGTCGTTGTTGCCCTGCAGGTACACCCCGATTTCGCCCTTGCCCGATTCCAGGCGGGTGTAGAGCTCACCCTCGGGAATCTTGAAGGTGGGGGCCACTTTCTTGGCCACATATTGATAATCAAAGCCGGCATATTCGCTGCCCTTGCCCTCCGCCATGCGGCGGGCTTCCAGGTGCTCGGTGGCGCCACCGGGAATCATGGCGCAGGCCTGGCGCAGGATTTTTAGGGATTCGCGCATTTCCTTGACGCGCACTCGGTAGCGGGCGTAGCAGTCGCCCTCCTGTTCGCAGACCACGTCCCAGTCGAAGTCGTCGTAGCACTCGTAGTGGTCGACCTTGCGCAGATCCCAGGGCACCCCAGAGGCGCGCAGCATCGGCCCCGACAGGCTCCAATTGATCGCCATCTCGCGGCTGATCACACCTAGACCCTCAATTCGCTTACGGAAGATCGGGTTGTTGGTAATCAGCTTTTCGTATTCGTCGATCTTGGGGCCGAACCAGTCGCAGAAGTCGAGGCACTTTTCCAGCCAGCCGTAGGGCAGATCGGCCGCCACTCCGCCAATGCGGAAGTAGTTGTTGTTGATCAGCCGCTGGCCGGTGGCCGCTTCCCAGAGGTCGTAGATCATTTCCCGCTCGCGGAAAATGTAGAAGAACGGCGTCTGGGCGCCCACGTCCGCCAGGAAGGGGCCAAGCCAGAGCAGGTGGTTAGCGATGCGGTTGAGCTCCAGCATCAGCACCCGGATGTAGCTGGCGCGCTTGGGCACGGGCACATCGGCCAGCCGCTCCGGTGCGTTCACCACAATCGCCTCATAGAACATGCCAGCCGCATAGTCCATGCGGCTCACGTAGGGCACGAACATCACGTTTGTGCGGTTCTCGGCAATCTTCTCCATGCCGCGGTGCAGGTAGCCGATCACCGGCTCGCAATCGACCACGTCCTCGCCATCGAGGGTCACCACCAGCCGCAAAACCCCGTGCATCGAGGGGTGGTGGGGGCCGAAGTTGACCACCATCGGCTCCGTGCGCGTCTCCAGCTGCGTCATGGGGCCGTGGGGTTGAGCGCTTTGCGGTGATCTTAGGAAGGAAGGGCCCGCCAGAGGATCCGTGATGGCGAAGATCGCACCAGCCACCCCGGATACGGCTCCTAAGCTTGATTAGGCAGTGTTGAATCCGCGCAAACTATGGGTCAGCACCAGCCAGCGCCTTTGCGAAAAATGGCGGCACCGGCAGCCGCAGCCCTCTCGCGCTGGCTACTGGCTCCACACCAGCTCCGGGCAGCCCGGCAGCGCCAGCTGCTCATCGACAGCCTCACGGCAGTGCTGCCCACCGGGGAGGAGAGCAGCCAGGTGGGGTTGGCGATCCTGCAGGGCGCCCGGGCCCTCAGCCTGGCCGATGGCGATTTTGACCAGGAGGAATGGGAGCTTTTTTACTTCTGCCTCAAGAGCCTGCGCCTCAGTGATGCCCAGCGCCAGAGCGCGGATCTGCATGGCTCACCCGATCCCAAGCGGATCGCCGCCAGCCTTGCCGCCGTCTCAGACCCCAGCCAGCAGCTAGCGATCGCCCGCTGCTATTGCCTGTTTGCGGCGGTGGATGGCCAGGGGAAGGCGGCGGAACTCGGTCTATTGCAGACCCTGCTCCAGGTGCTTGGTCACCCGGAGCTGGAGCGGGAGCTGCCCGATCTCTGCCGCCGCTTTCGCCCTGCGCTCAGTTGGTGGGGTCGCTTTCGCCATGGCTTGGGCCAGCGGCTAGCCCGCTGGGCTTCTCCCCACCGCCGCCGCCGCTGAGTGGCCATGGCTAATCCCGCCGGCAGCGGCTTATTTGAACATGTGCCCGTGCTGGCCGAGGCTGTGCTGGCGGGCTTTGCTTGCCTGCCAGCAGGCCTGCTGATCGACTGCACCCTCGGCGGCGGCGGCCATAGCGCGCTGCTGCTGCAAGCCAATCCCGGCTTGCGACTTGTGGGGCTGGACCAGGATCCAAGCGCCCGTGCCGCCGCCACCGAGCGCCTCGCCCCATTTGGTGATCGGGTCACAATCGTGGCCGCCAACTTCGCCGATTACGTGCCTGCCGAGCATGCTGTAGCGGTGCTGGCCGATCTGGGGGTGAGCAGCCCCCAGCTAGATGTGGCTGCCCGGGGCTTCAGTTTCCGGCTCGAGGGGCCGCTCGACATGCGCATGAACCCCGAGCGCGGCGAGACGGCTGGGGAGCTGCTTGATCGTGCCGGCGAGAGCGAGCTGGCAGATCTGATCTACGCCTACGGCGAGGAGCGGCTGTCGCGCCGTATCGCCCGCAAGCTCAAGGAGCAGGGGCCCTGGGGGAATGCTGAACAGCCGCGCCACACTGCCGAGCTGGCCTACCTGGTGGCCGGTTGCTACCCACCGGCGGCGCGCCGCGGCCGCATCCATCCAGCCACCCGCACCTTTCAGGCCCTGCGTATTGCCGTAAACGATGAGCTGGGGGTGTTGGACAAGTTGTTGCACATCGCCCCCAACTGGCTGGAGCCAGGCGGGCTGCTGGCTGTGATCAGCTTCCACTCCCTTGAAGATCGGCGAGTGAAAACGTCCTTTTTGGCCGACGATCGGCTGGAGCGGGTAACGCGCAAGGCGATCAAGGCCAGCCCCGAGGAGGCCGAGGCCAATCCGCGCAGCCGCAGCGCCCGGCTGCGCATCGCCTGCCGCCTTGGGGAGGGTTCGTAGCTGCGGCTAAGGCTGTATCAGCCGATCAGGCCGGTGCGGTCTTCGGCACCAAACAGCTGGCGGAAGGCCGCAGTGGAGATGCACAGCACCAGGGGCACCACCACCAGCAGGCCGCCGTAGCTGAACAGGCCGCCGATGGTATGGACCACGCCCTCGATGATTCCGAGCCAGAGCACCAGCCACCAGCTGGGATTCACCACGTTCACGCCAGAACCAATGGTTTTGGTGGGATTAGCGGTGCCCAGCAGCGACACCTGGATCAGGAACTTCTGGGTGACCAGCAGCCAGATGTAGAAGATCGCCACCACGATCATGGGGATCACGCTGAGGGCTTCGTTGAGCTTGCCCAGGCCTGCCCCGATCAGGGTGGCGATGGCCCCGGCCACAGCTATGACGATCGCCAGCAGGATGCCGGAACCGAGCAGGCGGGCGCTGGCGGGACGGTCCCAGCGGGTGAAGTCGGCGAAGCACGGCTTGCGGCCCTCCAGGCTCAGCCAGGCGCCGCGGGTCAGGCCAACCACGGTCCAGAGGGCAATGATCACGTAGCCGATCAAGCCCACGATCAGGGCTGCCCAGGCGCCGGTGGGGTGCACAGCCATCACCTCGTTCACGCTGGCTAGGCGAGCCCCGCCTATGGCGGCCAGGGCGGCGAAGGGCAGCAGGATCAGGGCGGAGAGGGCCTCAAACAGCAAAAAGGCCCAGGGGGCGCGGCAAAAAGCAGCCCAGCCCTCTTCCACGGCCTGGAGCACGTGCAGTCGGCTGTCGCTGTAGGGAGTCAAGGCCATGATCAAGGGCAGATGGATCGGACGGTAGCCATGAAGACACCAGGGCGCATCCCAGTTGTGACGCTTTGAATGATCCAGCTGGCCTCTGCCCTCAGCGCAGCTCTCGCACCGCGGCCGCGACCGTTTCGATGGCCAGGGTGATCTCGGCATCGCTGCTGCCCCGCCCCAGCCCGAAGCGGATCGAGGCGGCCGCCTGCTGACGGCTGCGGCCCAGGGCGGCCAGTACGTGGGAGGGGGAGCCCTGGCTGCAGGCCGAGCCGCTGCTCACGGCGAGCCGCTGGCGCAGCAGCCGGTGCAGGCGCGTGCCATCCACCCCTTGCACCGTCACGTTCAGGTTGTGGGCTAAACGGGGTGCGCCATCGCCAGGCAGCCCTCCGCCGTTGAGCTCGATGCCGCCCAGGGCTTCCAGCCCGGCCCAGAGCTGGTCCCGCAGGGTTCCCAGCCGTCCGGCCCGCTCCTCCCGATCAGCCTCAGCCCCCAGCAGCGCTTGGCCTAGCCCCACCACCAGGGGCACGGGCAGGGTGCCGGCCCGGCGGCCGTCCTGCTGGCCTCCCCCATGGAGCTGGGCAGCCAGCTGGAGGCCCGGGCGCACTAGCAGGGCCCCCACCCCCTTGGGACCATAAAACTTGTGGCCACTGAGGCTGAGCAGGTCGATGCCCAGCTCGTCGATGGCAAGGGGGATGTGGCCGGCGGCCTGGGCCGCGTCTACGTGCAGCAGTACTCCCCGCTGCCGGCAGAGGGCGGCGATGGCGGCCAGGGGCTGGAGCACGCCGATTTCATTGTTGGCGGCCATCACGCTCAGCAGCAGCACGTCGCCGCCGAGGGCCACCGCCAGCTGGGCGAGATCCACCAGGCCATCGGGCCGGATGGGCACCAGGCTCACCGGAAACCCATGGCCCCCCAGATAGGCCAGGGGGTCGAGCACGGCCCGGTGTTCGCTCACCAGGCTCACCAGTCGCCGCCGGGGGTTGCCAGTTGCCAGGGCCGCTTCGCACACCCCCTTGAGGGCCAGGTTGTTGGCTTCGGTGGCGCCGCTGGTGAAGATCACGGTTTCGGCGCTGCTGCCCAGCACTTGGGCCAGCTGGCCCCGGGCCCGCTCCACGGCGGCTGCAGCTTCCAGGGCCGGGCGATAAAGGCGGTTGGCTGGGTTGGCGCAGTGCTCGCTCCACCAGGGCGCCATCGCCGCCACCACCGCCGGATCGCAGGGAGTGGTGGCGTGGTGGTCGAGGTAGGCGAGCATGGGGTGCTTGCAGGCTTCCATGTTGCCAACCAGAACCCTATTGCTGGTGGCTATTGCCGCAACGCTGGCGCCGCCCAGCTGGGCCGAGGGCGGCGGGGTGCGGCCCGAGGATGCCCGGCCGCCAGGACTGCTGCTGCTGCAGGAGCGCCCCGGCCTGGGCGGCAAGCAGGCGATTGGCGTTTATGGGGCCGTGGCTGATGCCAAGGTTCCCGGCCTGTGGCGCATCAAGCTTTGGGATGAGCAGCCCAACAACGTCAAGGTGCGCAGCGAAACGATCCGCTGTACCCCTTCAGCGCCGACGCGGGTTACCAGCGATGGTGCCAATTTCTACGTGCGAGAGCTAAACCCCGGCGGCGAGATCACGACCGCCAATCGCATCGACCACCTGGTGTGGTGGGCCACCTGCTTCCCTGAGCAAGCCGGCAAGGATCCCGCTGGCCTGGGCCCCCTGGCCCGCCAGCTCGGCTACAGCGGCAGCTTGCGGGAATCCGAGCAGATCTTGCCTGGACGCTCCCGCTGAGCGACTGCACACTGGTGCCTGCCGACTGGTACCTGCAGAGTGGTCGCCATGAACCCAGATCTGACCCTGGCCCAGGAACCAGAAGTGACGCCCGTGCGCCTGCTGCTGGTCGACGATGAGCCCGGCCTGCGCACTGCGGTAAAGGCCTATCTGGAAGATGAGGGCTTCGCGGTGACCACCGCCAACGATGGTGAGGAGGGCTGGGCCGTGGCCCAGGAGATGCTGCCCGATGTAATCCTCAGCGACGTGATGATGCCCCGCCTCGATGGCTACGGGCTGCTCCAGAAGTTGCGCGCCGACGAGCGCCTTGGTGGCACGCCGGTGATCTTCCTCACCGCCAAGGGCATGACGGCCGATCGCGTCACCGGCTTCCAGGCCGGCTGCGACGACTACATCCCCAAACCCTTCGATCCCGATGAGTTGGTGGCCCGGGTCAACAACGTCGTCAAGCGCCAGCAGCGCCTGCTGGCGGAGGCGGCCCGCTTCGCCGATGCCGACATTGGCCAGCTGTCCAAGCAGATCACCGAAATCCGTTCCCTGCTCGCCACCGGTGGCACTAAGAAGCCAGCCAGCGCAACCGAGCATGTGTTCACGCCGCGGGAGGCCAGCGTGTTGCAGCTGGTGGCCGAGGGAATGATGAATAAAGAGATCGCCCGGCGGCTGGAAACCTCGATCCGCAACGTCGAGAAATACGTCAGCCGGCTATTCATCAAAACCGGCACCGCCAGCCGCACCGAACTGGTGCGCTACGCCCTCGAGCACGGTCTTGTCGACTGATACAGGTTCGTTGGCGCCTGCCCTCAATGGCGGCTTCGCCTACAGGGATCGCATCGCCCCCAGGGCCGCCGGCCAGAGCGTCAGCGCTTTTTACGCCGATTGCTATCGCCATTCGACGCGTATTGATTGGCTGCAGCGCCTCGCCGCCGGCGAGATCTACAGGAACGGCCAGCAGCTCCAGGCCGATGTGGCCCTCGCAGCCGGAGATGGACTGGTGTGGTATCGGCCCCCCTGGCAGGAGGAGGCCGTGCCGGTGTTGCCCAGCCCCCTGTTCGACAACGGCGACCTGCTGGTGTTCAACAAGCCAAGCGGCTTGCCGGTTCTGCCGGCCGGCGGCTTCCTGGAGCACACCTGCCTGGCCCAGCTGCAGGCCCGCTGGCCTGAGGCCCGGCCCGTGCACCGCCTGGGCCGCTTCACCTCAGGATTGCTGGTGTGTGCCCGCCTTCCCGCCAGCCGCGCCTGGCTCAGTGCCCTGTTGCGGGAGAGCACGGCGCAAAGCAGCTGCACCAAGAAGACCTACCGGGCCCTGCTTCAGCCTCCGGTCCCCGAGTCCCCCTTGCTGGCGCTGGAGCTCGACCAACAGCTCAGCCTCTCCACGGCGATCGGGCGCTGTCCCCATGTCCGGCTTGGCAGCATCTGGGCCGCCGCCCCTCCGGACGCTGCCGGTGCCCTGCCGGCCCGCAGTGAATTGCGCCTGCTGGAGCGCGGCGCGCGGGCCTGGCTGGTGGAGGTCACGATTGCTACGGGGCGGCCCCACCAGATCCGCATCCACACCGCTGCCGCCGGGGCGCCCCTGCTGGGCGATCCGCTCTACGGGCCGGGAGGTGTGGCCTGCAACCAGGCACTGCCAGGGGATGGTGGCTACCACCTGCACGCCCACCGGCTGCAGGTGGTCTGCCCCGATGGCGGCCTGCTTGCGCTGGAGGCGCCGTTGTCCGCGGCCCTGCGCGGAGCTGCCGATGGCTGAAGTTCAAGCGCCGGGCCTGCACCTGCGCCACTGGCCGGCCTGGCTGGCGCCCAGCGCCGCGGCTGAGCTGCTTGAGCGCCTGCAGCTCGAGGTGCCCTGGAAGCAGGAGGCGATCACGCTCTATGGCCGCCGCCACCTGCTGCCGCGGCTCACCTGCTGGATGGCAGATCCGGGCTGCGGCTACAGCTACAGCGGCCTGGCCAACGTGATTGAGCCCTGGTCGCCGGCTGCCGCCGAGCTGCGCGAGGCCCTGCAGGCGCTCACAGGCTGGCGCTTCAACTCCCTGCTGCTCAATCGCTACCGCGACGGCCGCGACGCCATGGGCTGGCACGCCGACGACGAACTCGAGCTCGAGCCCACCGCCCCGATCGCCTCCCTCAGCCTCGGCGCCTCCCGCGACTTTCGCCTGCGCCCCCAGCCCAGCCCGCGCCACCGCGCCGCTGTCGCCTCCGGTGTCTGCCAGTTGCCCGCTGGTTTTGGCGATTGCACCCCGTTCAATATTCCTTTGCACAACGGTGATTTGCTGTTGATGGAGCCCCCCACCCAGTTGTGGTGGCAGCACGCCCTGCCGCGCCGGCTGCGGCAGCAGCAGCAGCGCCTCAACCTGACGTTCCGGGTGGTGCGGGGCAGCCGCTGATCACTTGCCGGGCGGCAGTTAATGGGGTTGGCTTCCTGCCGTCCATGGCCTGAGCTCGCCATCGTCCCAGTGGGTTTGGTCAGCCTGCCGGGGGTGATGGTCACGCGGGGGGGGGGCACGCCCTATCTCGATTACGTCACCGGCAGCCTGCAGGGCCTGTCCACTTACCTCAGTGCTGATGTGACTCCCAAGTAGGCGGCTGGTTTTTCAAGGCCGTGGCAGCCCTGTATGAACGTCGGCCCTGGACCGCAAGCGGGCGATCTATGCCCATTTCGTCGTCTCCGCCGGTACCGGCCAGGCCCACTCAAAAGAAGTGCGCGTTCTGCTGCGCATCACCCCCTTCTCTCCCGACTGGACCCTGCCCAGCCAGCTGGACGACTCCCCCACGGTTTGGATGGTGGAGGTGGATGGCTTCATCCGCGATGTGCGCAAGCCGCCCTTGGAGATCCAGCCCCGCTCGAAGGCGATCAGGCATCCAGCGCTTGGATCAGCGCGTCCAGATTGGTGCCAACTTGATTGGCCACGTCCTTGAGGATCTGCCGGAGTGTGCCCACACGCAAAGGTTTATGGGCGGGGATGGTGAGGTGTTGCTGCCCGTTCGGCATAGCCAAATCGGGCTAACCGCCTCGATAGTTCTGCACCATCGAGATCACGGGGGATCTTCACAGGGCCAGCAGTTCCTGGCGCACGTGATGAAGCCGTGCACCGCATCACGAATCTCTTGATGCAGCTGCTCCAAATCCTCCGCCTCGGTGTGAATCGAACTGCCAACGGCGTTGGCTCGGAATGACCCGTCCTCGGCTTCTTCCACGACAAAAAGAATTTCGTTCATCGCGCTTTTGCCCGGGGCCCTCTGCCAAGCAAAAGTCTGGCATCGAATCAGGGGGCTGGTTGGCCTGCGGCCAAGGCCCAGCCCCGTCAGTGCCCTCTCCAGTGCCCCCGGCAAGCCCTTAAACCTGGAGCTGGACCATGGCGACCTGCTGCTGATGGAGCCCCCACCCAGCTGTGGTGGCAGCACGCGTTGCCCCGGCGGCTGCGGCTTCAGCAGGAGCGCCTCAACCTGACGTTTCGGGTGGTGCGCTGAACAGCCAGCTCAGCATCCCCAGCGGAGGGCTGCGGTGTGCACCGGGGAATCCCAGAGGCGTAGGGCCTGCCCATCGAGCAGGGAGACCGTGATCGAGGCCCCGGCCATTTCCAGGGAGGTCACATAGGAGCCCACCAGGGAGCGCTGCACTCGGAAACCTCTTTGCTCGAGCCTGTGCCGGGCTGCGTTGTAGAGCAGGTGCAACTCCATCAGCGGCGTGCCGCCAAAGCCGTTGATGAACAGCAGGATGTCGCCCGGTTCCAGGCCGGCGGCGGCCAGATCGTCGCAGATGGCCTGCAGGAGTTCGTCGGTGATGGCATCGGCACTGGTGAAGGCCTGCCGCCGCCGGCCTGGCTCGCCGTGGATGCCCACGCCCATTTCGATTTCCGCCTCGCCGAGGTTGAAGGTGGGTGTGCCTGCGGCTGGCACGGTGCAGCTGCTCAGGGCCACGCCCATCGTCCGGGTGAGGCTGTTGGTGCGGTCTCCCAGGGCTTTGAGATCCGCAAGCCCCATCCCCTGTTCCGCTGCAGCCCCCAGCAGCTTCTCGACGACCAGGGTGCCGGCTACGCCCCGCCTGCCGCTCGACCAGGTCGACTCCTCCACGGCCACATCGTCGTTGGTGAGCACGGTCAAGATCTCTGGCCCGGAGCCCGCAGGGGTCATTTCACCGGCCATCTCAGCGGCCATCTCGAAATTCATCACGTCGCCGGCGTAGTTCTTGACGATGAACAGCACGCCGGCGCCCCCATCCACTGCCGCTATGGCTGCCAGCATTTGGTCTGGAGTGGGGGAGGTGAAGACCTGCCCTGGACAGGCGGCGTCGAGCATCCCCAGGCCCACGAAGCCGGCATGGAGAGGTTCATGGCCAGCCCCGCCGCCGGAGATCAGCGCCACCTTGCCCGCCACCGGCTGCCGCCGACACACGTAACGCCCGTCTGGCCCCAGCTTCAGGATGTCGGCATGGGCGCCGGCCAACCCGGCAAGGCTCTCGGCCAGCAGCGTTTCCGGGCTGTTGAGGAACTTCTTCAAAGCGCCAACCTCGCTGAGCGGTCTCGTCGTTCAGTCTGTGGCTTCAGCTCATGCCACAGCTCAGTTGGGCCAGGTGGCGTTTGGTGGTACCCAGCCAGGCTGGCGCCACCGATAGCCGGCGCAAGCCTGCGTTCAGCAGGGCGGCCAGGTGGTTGGGATCGCCCGCCATGTCGCCACAGAGGCTCACCGGAATTCCCAGGCTGGCGCCGGCTTGCACCACCTGCTCGATCAAGGCGGTCACAGCGGGATGGGCGCAGTCGTGCAGGGAGCTCACGCTGGTGTTGTCGCGGGCTGCCGCCATCACGTACTGGGTGAGGTCGTTGCTGCCGATCGAGAAGAAGGCGGCGCGGCTGAACAACTCCGGCTTGATCGCCACGGCCGGCACTTCCACCATCACCCCGAGCGGTGGCCGGCGGGCAGGCAGCCCCTCGGACCGCAGGTCAGCAACGGCTTTATCCAGCAGGGCGCTGGCCGCGTCCAATTCGGCCGGCAGGGTCACCATTGGCAACAGGATGCGCAGGTCTCCTTCGCAGGCCGCCCGGGCCAGGGCCCTCAGTTGCACCTCAAACAGGGCGGGATGGGCGAGGGAGAAGCGCAGGCCCCGGCAGCCGAGGAACGGGTTCGCCTCCTCGGGAAGGGACAGTCCTGGAATGGGTTTGTCGCCGCCGGCATCGAGGGTGCGGATCGTCACCGACCGGCCATTGGCCCACTCCAGGATCCGCCGGTAGGCCTGGAACTGCTGGTCTTCCCTGGGCAGCCCCTGGCTGAACAGAAATTCGCTGCGCACCAGCCCGATGCCGTCGCAGCAGCCCGGATTCAGGCCAGCCAGCTCTTCCACGCCGTTGATGTTGAGCTGCAGGTTTATGGCGACGCCATCGCCCGTCCGGGCAGGCCCCATCACGTAGGGATCCCCCGCTGACAAGCTCGCCGGGTCCTTTGGGGCATGGGCCATGCGCTCTTGCTCTACAGGATCCGGGCTGAGCACAACGCGGCCGCTATCGCCATCCACCAGGGCCAGTTGATGGCCCGCCGCATCGAGAGGGCCCAGCCCAACCACCATGGGAATCCCGCGCGAGCGGGCCAGCAGGGCCAGATGGCTGGCGGCACTGCCCCGGCGCAGGGCAATGGCTGAGCCGGGATGCCAGGTCCAGCTCAGAAACTGAGAGGGGCTGAGGTCATCGGCCAGGAGCACGGTCGCGCCAGGCTGCTGCTTAAGCGGGCCGGCCGGGGTGCCATTCAGTTCTGCCAGTACCCGGTCGCGCAGATCGCATAGATCACTGCCCCTGGCGGCAAACAGGGCATCCCCAGACCCTTCGAAGTCGGCAATCAGGGGGGCGGTGGCCAACGTCCAGGCGCTGGCGGCCGGGCTGCCGGTCGCAATGGCCTGCCAGGCGGGTTCGGCCAGGTTGGGGTCCTCCAGCATCGCCACCTGAAAGGCCAGGATCTCCCCTGCTTCGGAATCTGCTTGTGCCACCAGGGCGTTGAGCCCCCCGATCGCCGCCCTGATGGCCTGCTCGAGGCTGGAGCGCTCGGCATCCGGATCTGCCTGTTCTTGGGCAGGGGAGCCTGGAGAGAGTGTTGGCAGGAGCTCCTCCAGGGGGGCCAGGGCCAGCCCTGGGGCGGCCGCCTGGCCCTTCCGCTCAGTGGCCAGTGGCATTTCAGTGGCCACTGGCATTGCTTGGTGCCTCTCCCCCACTTGGCTTTTCTCCATCGCTTGGCCCATCTCCCAGCAGGCTCACCAGGGCGGCGAGAGCCGCTTCCGCATCCGTTCCCGTCGCCCGCAGATGCACCAGGCTCCCGGGCAGCAGACGGGCGGCCATCAGCTTCACGATGCTGCCCGCATCAATCCAGGGACCGGCGGCATCCAGGCTGATCTCCACCGCACAGCAAAAGCTGCGCACGAGCTGGGTGACCCGCACTGCCGGGCGGGCATGGAGACCGTTGTCTGCGCTCAGACGCACCGTGCGGGTGAGGGTCATGGTTGCCAGGCTTCCGCGCTGTCGCGTACCTGCTCCAGGCTCGAGCCGCAGGAGGCTTCGGTGGCCGCCACCAAGGCCCCCTCCACGATCGCCGCCCGACAGACCACCACCCGAGATTGGCGCTCTGGAGGCAGCAGCTCGATGGCCATGGCGCTGTTGAGTTCCGCCCCGCCCAGGTCGGCCAGGATCGCCACCCCCCGTTCCGACCAGGCCGTCTCGATTGCGGTGAGGATCGCCGACACGTCGGTGCCCAACCCGCCGCTGGGGTCACCCCCACACCAGGCCAGGGGCACCGAGGTGCCCACCATCTGTTCCACGATCGCGGCGGTTCCCCGGGCCACGTCGGCGGAATGGGACACCACCACAATGCCGACGGGACTTAGCTGATCCTCAAGGGGGGCAGCTGGGTTCATGGCTGCTGGGCCGCTACCGCGGCGGCGGCCGCGATCAGCAGCGCACTGGAACGGGCTCCGGGATCCATGTGACCGATTGAGCGCTCCCCCAGAAAGGCAGCCCTGCCGCGCTGGGCCTGCATCGGGATCGTGGCTTCTGCCGCATTGAGGGCCGCAGCCACAGGGTCCTTCCCCTGCTGGAAGGCCTCCAGGGCGGGTTCCAGCGCATCGATCATCGTTTTTTGGCCCCGCTCGGATTTGCCGCGGAGTTTCAAGGCGGTGAGGGCCGCGGCCAAGGCGGTGCAGAGCTGCTGGCGATTCGCTCCGGCCGGCAGTTCCTTGCCCAGTTGGAGGAAGAGGGTTCCATAGAGCGGGCCAGAAGCACCGCCCACCGTCATCACCAGGGTCATCCCCACGGCCTTGAGGGCCTCGGGCAGAGGTTGGCCCACCAGGGATGGCAGTTGCTTGAGCACGGCTTCGAAGCCGCGTCGCATGTTGAGGCCATGGTCGCCATCCCCGATCGCCCGATCCAGCGCAGTGAGCTCATCGGCGTGGCTGATCACCGCCTCGGCAAGGGCCGCGATCAGCTTCTCGACATCGGTATCGACTGGCATGGTCACCCCCAGTTTTCCCTCAGCTCTTCTCAAAGGAGAGCAGCCTGGAGAAGTAGAAGGGAGCCTGGTTGAGGCTGCGGCGCCTGAGCACGAAGCCGGAGGCCTCGGCTGCCGCCACAATGCCATCCTCGCGCAGGGTGTAGGCCCGGGTGGTCTTGCTGGGGCCGGGGAACAGCTGGCCGATGCCCTTTAGCAGGGCTAGCAGCGGCGTGTAGGGAGCAAAGCTCACGATCAGGTGCCGCTTCGCCATCGAAGCCAGGTGGCGCACCATCTCCTCGGCCGGGGCCTGGGGGTAGTGGATGAACACGTCCAGGCAGATCACCGTGTCGTAACGACCCTCCAGGCTCTCGAGATCGGAGGCCAGGAAGCTGATCTGGCCGGGCTTGACGCCCAGTTCACCAGCGCGGCGCTGGGCTTCTTGCACCATCGCCGCGGAGAGGTCGGAGGCGGCGATGGAGCCCGCACCTAGCTGGGCTAGCGGCAGGGTCAGGCTGCCTACGCCGCAGCCGGCATCACAGAAGCTGCGGCTCTCCAATCCGCCCTGCTCCTGCAGCCAGGCCAGCACGTTGTCCACTGTTTTTTGGTGGCCGATGCGGATGTTGCGCTGTACCCGGTTGACGTCGTCGCTGTCGCTGTAGATGCGATTCCAGCGCTCAAAGCCGGTGGTTTCGAAGTAGCCCTTCACCTCGAGTTTTTCAGCCTGGTTGGCTTCCAGTAGCTGGTCAGGGGCCATGGGGATATCCGGTCGTGGCGCGGATCCTAGGGAGTGACTTCTGCTCCGGGCCGCTGCCAGCTGAGCCCGGCGGGCCCCTCCTGCCAGCGCAGGGTTTCCGCCATGGGCATGCCCAGCAGCATTTGGTCGAGGCTGCGGTCATCGCCCAGCACCCGCCGGGGCAGCACGGTGGCCGCGGCGATGGCCCGGGCCGGCTCACCGGTCCACTGGGCCAGGCGCCGCACCCCTTCCAGCAGCGGCAGGGTGACGCCGGCCAGGGTGCCATCTTCCAGCCGGCAGCTGCCGTCGGCCACGATCAGCAGGCGCTCATCCCAGCGGTGCTGGCCTTCGCCGAGGCCGTAGGGGGCCAGGGCATCGCTCACCAGCACCACCTGCTCTGGAGCCAGCCGCTGCAGCAGCACCGCCATCGTGGGCTCCACGTGCACCCCATCGGCGATCAGGCCGATGGCAACGTCCCCCCGCAGGGCGGCAGCCGCCACCGGCCCTGGCGCGCGCCGGTGCATGTCAGGCATGGCGTTGAAGGCGTGGGTGAGCATCGTCACCCCGGCAGCGAAGGCGGTGTGGCTCTGGGCTTCCGTGGCCGCGCTGTGGCCCAGGCTCACCACGATTCCCCGCTCGGCTAGGGCGGTGATCACGGCGCCGGCCCCATCCAGTTCCGGGGCCAGGGTCACCAGGTCGATGTCGCTTTCAAAACCGTCGATGCGCTCCAGCAGGGCGGCCAGGCTGGGGGCGGCCAGGTGCTGGGCGGGATGGGCGCCCCGGCGACTGGGCTCCAGGAAGGGGCCCTCCAGGTGGGCGCCTAGCAGCTGGCAGCGGCCCGGTCGGTGGTCTGCCCGCGCCTCTGCCAGCACGGCCAGGGCCTGGCGCAGGGGCGCAATGCCGCAGGTCACCAGGGTGGGGCAGATCGCTTCAATACCATCGCGCCAGAGCAGTTCCAGCAGGACCTTCAGCTGGGGAAGATCGGCCGGCGTGAGCTCTGGAAAAGCCAGGCCCAGGCCGCCGTTGATCTGCAGATCCACCCCGGCCGGGCTGAGCCAGTCGCCGTGCCAGTCGTCACCGGCGGCCCGGCTGCCGGCGGGCAGAGGCTCCACCAGGCTGATGAGATCGTCGTCATCAAGGCCGATGCGCCAGCGCTGGTTGGCGCCATGGCTGCAGCGCTGGGCCTGGGGCAGTCGCACATTGCTGAGCCAGCGCATGGGCAGAAGGGCCGCCAGACGGGACAATGCCATTCTCCGCCTGCGGCCGTGTGGTTGCCTTCTCTTCTGCCGGACCGTCATCGGGATCGCCCCAAGCTGCCCCTGCCCCCCAGGTGGCAGTGGTGATGGGTAGCGACTCAGACCTGCCCACCATGCAGCCGGCGGTGCAGGTGCTGGAGCAGTTTGGGGTGGGGGTAGAGGTGCGGGTGCTCTCGGCCCATCGCACTCCCCTGGAGATGGTGGAATTTGCCCAGATGGCCCGCGAGCGGGGCTTCAAGGTGATAGTCGCCGGCGCAGGCGGCGCCGCCCACCTGCCCGGCATGGTGGCCGCCCTCACCACCCTGCCGGTGATCGGCGTGCCGGTGCAAAGCCGGGCCCTATCGGGTGTGGATTCGCTCCATTCGATCGTGCAGATGCCCGCTGGTATTCCGGTGGCCACGGTGGCGATCGGTAATGGCCTCAACGCTGGCCTGCTGGCGGCGCAGATCCTGGCCACCGCCGATCCCCGCCTCGCCCAGGAGATCTCGGACTACCGAGATGGGTTGCATGGCCAGGTAACGGCCAAGGACACCCGCCTGCAGCAGCTCGGCAGCCGGGCCTATCTGGAGCAGATGGGCTGATGCTGGAACGGCTCGTTCTGCCTCCCTGGCTCAAGGCCGGCCTGGCCCTGCCCTTGCTGGTGCTCAACCTCTGGGTGCTGCGTCAGCTGCTTTTGCCATTGGCGCCCTTCCCGGCAGTGTTTGTGGGGGCGGCCCTGATCGCCTTTTTGCTTGATTTACCTAGCCGCTGGCTGATGGGCCGCGGCCTGCCGCGCTGGCTTGCCTACGCGCTGGTGGTGGGGATCACCCTGGGTTTGATGGCCCTGGCTGCTATCTGGCTGGTGCCCCGGCTGATCGAGCAGTTGGCTGAGTTGATCACGGCCCTGCCGGGCTGGCTGGCGCAGGGGGAAACCCTGCTTCAGCAGTTGCAGGCCTGGGCTAGCGCCCGGGGTTTGCCTGGCGACTTTGGCGACCTCAGCAGCGAGCTGCTCACCCGTACCAGCCAGCTGGCCCGTCAATTCAGCCAGCAGCTGCTGAGCTTGCTTGGCCTCACCGTGGGCCTCACGGTCAACACCGTCATCGTGCTGGTGCTGGCGGTGTTCCTGCTGCTGGGAGGCGAAGGCATCAGCGCTGGTCTGGCCCAGTGGCTGCCGCCGCGGGTGCGCAGCCTGGTGGTCACGACCTTGAACCGCACCTTCCGCGGTTACTTCGCCGGCCAGGTGTTGCTTGCCCTGATCCTCAGCGTTGCCCAGATAGGGGTGTTCACACTGCTGGGGATTCCCTATGGAGTGCTGTTTGCGGTGGCGATTGGTTTCACCACCCTGGTGCCCTACGCCAGCGCCCTGACGATCCTGCTGGTGAGCTTGCTGCTTGCCCTGGATGATCCCCGCACCGGACTGGAGGTGCTGGCCGCGGCCATCAGCGTCGGCCAGGTGGTGGATCAGGTGATCCAGCCCCGCCTTATGGGCCGGATTGTGGGGTTGCAGCCCGCCTGGCTGCTGATCAGCCTGCCGGTGGGAGCACGGCTGGGCAGCCTGCTGGGGCTAGGCGATTTGCTGGGTTTGCTGCTGGCGGTGCCGGTGGCCAGCTGCGCCAAAACCTTTCTTGATGCTTGGGGCGAGCAGTTGCGGGCTGCTGAGCGCAGTCCAACTGAGCGCAGCCCCGCCCCGCTCAGCTCGCCGGCGCCGTGATGATTCCCTGAGTCTCCAGGTAGGCAACCACCGTTGCCACCGACTCCTCCAGGTTTTGGCTGCCAGTGTGCACCCGCAGCTCGGGGCTTTCCGGGGCTTCATAGGGGCTGGAAATGCCAGTGAACTCCTTGATCTCGCCGGCCCGAGCCTTGGCGTAAAGGCCCTTGGTGTCGCGCTGCTCGCACACTTCCAGGTTGGCGGCGCAGTGGATCTCGATGAAGTCGCCGGCATCCACTAGGGCCCGGGCGCGGTCGCGATCGGCCTTGAAGGGCGACACGAAGGCCGTGAGCACCACCACCCCCGCATCCAGAAAAAGCTTGCTCACCTCGCCGATGCGACGGATGTTTTCCTCCCTGGCGGCGTCGGAGAAGCCCAGGTCTTTGCAGAGGCCGTGGCGGATGTTGTCTCCGTCGAGCACATAGCAGGAGAGCCCCCGTTCAAACAGGGCCGAGTTCACGGCGTTGGCCAGGGTGCTCTTGCCCGAGCCGCTCAGGCCCGTGAACCAGAGGATGGCGCTGCGATGGCCCCGCTGAGCGGCCCGGGCGGCCCGATCCACCGAGGTGTGGTGCCAGGCGATGTTGGTCGAGGCCCCCTGGTTGGTGAGTGCGCCGTAGGTGGGGGTGGAGGGAGCGGCGGTCATCGGCGCAGGGCGTTAGGACGGATTGGGCCATTCTCCCCTGTGCCTCGAATCAGGCCCTCGGGTTGACGCCCTGCTCGAGCAGCTGCGCCAGCTCACGGGCAGAGGGTCCCCGGAGATTGTGCGGGATGCCCTTGAGACGGCCCAACCTTTCGATCCCGGTTCGCCTTACGACGAACAGGGCTTGCCATCGTGATTCTGGATGGGAGCGACACCAGCAGACGCTCGAGCAAGCTGAAGTCCTACGCATGTCCGCAGGCACCCTGCAGGAGCTGCTGCTGGTTGCTCACTCCCGTGCTGTGCTTGAACCGATGCGGATCTGGCAGAGCGCGCGCTCGGCATCTTCAAGCGTTTTGGCAAGGGTCAGGGCCATCCGGCCCAGCTGAACTTCGGGGATTGTTTTGCGGCAGCCTTGGCGGAGCGTGATCACTTGCCCCTTGGCTACATCGGCGACGATTTCACCAGGGCGACGATTTCACCAGCAGATTGACATCGGGAATGATCACGATGAATGCTGCCTTGGAGCCTTCTGGACAACTGTGAACTTGGTCGATCTCGAGTTGATCCAGCAGTTGGTTGAGCTGCAAAGGATCTATGCCTGGCTGCACCCGCCCATCGTGATGCTTTGCGGAAGGAGCCTCAAGATGGGGGGTGGTAGGGATTGAGCCTGCGTGCTCAGCCCCCCGCCTGCTTCGGGCGGTAGCCGGCCTTCTCCAGCGCCCCCAGGGCCACGGCCACCTGGTCTCCCTGCAGGTCGATCACGCCATCTTTGACGGTGCCGCCGGTACCGCAGGTCGCCTTGAGCTGCTTGAGCAAAGCCTTTAGCTCGGCCTCGGGGGCCTCCAGGCCGGTGATGGCGGTCACGAGCTTGCCGCCCTTTCCCGCTCTGGTGCGCTGCACTCGCACCCGCTGCTGGGCCTTGGGGGTGGGGTCCGCCGCCGGGACTCTGCCGCGCTCCAGGCTCGCCGCACTGCTGAATTCCTGCCAGACGCCCTTGGCCATGGCGCGAACTTACTGGATGGTTTCGGCTCGATGCCCGTGCCCGTTCCAGCCCCTATTTGTTTTGGGCCCTGGTAGCAGCAGGTAGGACACGACGTTGGTGTCGACAACAATCAAGGCCGACCTTCGCGCTTGAAGGTACCGATCTCAGCCCGCCGCTGCGAGCCGGGCATGAAGCGCGTCGGGCAGGTTTTTGAGCGTGATGGTTTTGGCCACGGCAGCCAGCGAACCCATGGCGATCCCACCTTTATGGAACCGTTCTGGTGTTCCTTGGTTTGGGGGCTTGGCGTCGATGCTCGTGGGATGGAAGCGCTGCTGCCGGCCGCTGCCTTCTTAGGCTTACACGATCTGATAACTCCACCGGTGACAAGCACCGTCCCTCCCATCTCCGCGGCCAGCGGCGTCGATCCGGCATCCCTGGAGCGTGCAGTTCGCCCCAACAGCCTGGGCCGCTACGGCCAGTTCGGCGGCCAGTACGTGCCGGAAACCCTGATTCCCGCCTTGGCGGAACTGGAGCAGGCCGCGGCTGAGGCTTGGCAGGATCCTGCTTTTACCGACCGGCTCAACCACCTGCTGCGCACCTATGTGGGGCGCCCCAATCCCCTCTATGAAGCCGAGCGGCTTACGGAGCACTACCGCCGGTCCGAGGGCGGCCCGCGCATCTGGCTGAAGCGGGAAGACCTAAATCACACCGGTGCCCACAAGATCAACAACGCCCTCGGCCAGGCGCTGCTGGCCCTGCGTATGGGCAAAAAGCGGATCATTGCCGAAACCGGTGCCGGTCAGCACGGCGTGGCCACCGCCACCGTCTGTGCCCGCTTCGGCCTCGAGTGCGTGGTGTACATGGGCGCCGAGGACATGCGCCGCCAGGCCCTCAACGTGTTCCGCATGCGGCTACTGGGGGCCACGGTGCAACCGGTCACCGCCGGCACCGCCACCCTCAAGGACGCCACCAGCGAAGCGATCCGCGACTGGGTGACCAACGTGGAGAGCACCCACTACATTCTCGGCTCGGTGGCCGGGCCCCATCCCTACCCGATGCTGGTGCGCGACTTCCACGCCGTGATCGGTGAGGAAACCAAGCGCCAGTGCCACGAGGCCTTTGGCCGCAATCCCGATGTGCTGGTGGCCTGCGTAGGTGGCGGCTCCAATGCCATGGGCCTCTTCCATCCCTTCGTGCAGGACACGGACGTGCGGCTAGTGGGGGTGGAGGCCGCCGGCGATGGCGTCGCCACCGGCCGCCATGCCGCCACGATCACTGAGGGCCGCGTTGGCGTGCTGCATGGCGCCATGAGCCTGCTGCTCCAGGACGAGGAGGGCCAGGTGCAGGAGGCCCACTCGATCAGCGCCGGCCTCGATTACCCCGGCGTCGGCCCGGAGCACAGCTACCTCAAAACCATCGGTCGGGCTGAATACGGCGCCGTCACCGACACCGAAGCACTGGACGCCCTGCAGCTTCTGTGTCGCCTGGAGGGCATCATCCCGGCCCTGGAAACGGCCCACGCCTTCGCCTGGCTGGAGAAGCTCTGCCCCACCCTGGCCCCTGGCACCGAGGTGGTCCTCAACCTCTCGGGCCGCGGCGATAAGGACGTGAACACGGTGGCCGATAAGCTCGGCGACAAGATGGGCGGGTGAGCCCCGGACGGGGTAATCATGACCGCAGTGCAGCGGCCTGCCCGTGCCTAATCCCTTGCCCCCGCAGCTCGCAGCCCTAGCTGATCAGGGCATCCGCTGGGTGGCAATCACCTGGGTGAACCATGCCGGTGCCCCCTTGGTGAAGGTGGTGCCCCTGGCCTGCTTCGATTCGGCGGCTGCCGTGGGGGTGGGCTTTTCACCCGTCTCGGATGCCTTCCGCGCCGATGGCATCATCGATCCCGCCCATCGCCTGGCTCGCCCCGATGGGGACCTGCGTTTGCGGGCCGATGCCGCTGCCCTGGCTTTGCTTGAGCCCAGCAGAGGCTGGGCCTGGGCGCCGGGGGAGCGCTTTGAGCGCACCGGCAAGCCCTACGCGGGGGATCAGCGGCACCGTTGCCGCCAGCAGCAGGAGCAGCTTCACCAGGCCGGAGTGGAGCTGTGGGCCGGCTTCGAACTGGAGTGGCTGGTGGCCAGCCATCGCCCCGATGCCGATCCCCAGCCGGCCATGGCCGGTGGCCCCTACGGCGCCGATCGGTTGATGGAGGGTTTGGATTACGCCACGGCCCTGCTCGATGGCCTGGAGGCCGCCGGCATTCCCTGGCTGCAGTTCCACCCGGAATATGGGGCAGGGCAGTTCGAGCTGTCGCTCGCTCCGGGTACGTCCCTGGAGGCGGCTGACCGGTTGGTGCACGCCCGGCTCGTGATTCAGCGGGTGACGCGCCGCTTTGGCTGGCGCTGCAGTTTCAGTCCCA
The DNA here is from genome assembly GCA_044356035.1 of Cyanobium sp. Lineage (GTDB taxonomy): Bacteria > Cyanobacteriota > Cyanobacteriia > PCC-6307 > Cyanobiaceae > Cyanobium_A. The sequence continues at coordinate 81,774 of JBIKWZ010000004.1, forward strand.
AGCCCAGCCTGGAGCGGGTGGGCAATGGGGGCCATCTGCACCTGAGCCTGCAGCGCGATGGCGTACCCCTGCTCCAGGGCGGCGCCGGCCCCGGCGGCCTTACCGACGCTGGTGGCGCCGTGCTGGCGGCCCTGCTGGAGGAGCTGCCGGCCCTGCTCGCCCTGGCCTGTCCCTTGGAGATCTCCTACCGGCGCCTGGCGCCGGGGTCCTGGTCGGCGCCCTTTCAGGTGTGGGGCATTGAGAATCGGGAAGCGGCACTGCGCCTGATTCCCACCGCTGCCGATGGTGCCTCCGCCCACCTGGAGCTCAAGGTGGTGGATCTGGCGGCCAATCCCTACCTGTTGCTGGCGGCCGTGCAGGCCGTGGCCCTGGACGGGCTGGAGCAGCCCCGGTCCCTGCCGCCGCCGGTGAGTGGCGATCCGGCCCATCTGCCGGCCGGTGCGGCGGTGCGGTTGCCCGCGAGCTTGGCTGAGGCTTCAGCCGCCTTCACCGCCAGTGCCCTGCTGCGCCAGGCCTTTGGGGAGGACCTACACGCCAGTCTGCTGGATAGCCAGGCCGCCGAGGTGCGCCGCTGCGCCGGCCTCGGCGATGCTGCCCTGGCTGCGGGGGATGCCTGGTGGCCGCTGGTGGGCGGCGTGGGCTGGGATTGATGGGGGTACGCACCGTTCTGCGGCTGGGCGATCCCTGTCTGGGCCTACGCGCCCAGCCCGTGCTTGATGTTCACGATCCCGCCCTGAGGCAACTGATTACTGATCTGCACGACACGATGGAGGCCTGCAGCGGCGCCGGCCTAGCTGCTCCCCAAATTGGCGTGCTGCTGCGGGTGGTGCTGTTCGGTGGTGGTGAGCCCAACCCGCGCTACCCCGAGGCACCCCCGCTTCCCCGCACCCTGTTGATTAATCCCGTGCTCACCCCGCTCGGACCGGAGCGTGATGAGGGCTGGGAGGGATGCCTGAGTGTGCCGGGGTTGAGGGGGCGGGTGTCGCGTTGGCAACGGCTGCGCTACCAGGGGATCGATGGTGATGGCCAGCCAGTGGATCGTTGCGTGGAGGGGTTCCATGCCCGGGTGGTGCAGCACGAGTGCGACCACCTCGATGGCGTGGTTTTCCCCGACCGGCTCAGCGATCCCACCGCCTTCGGGTTCATTCCGGAGTTAGAGACCGCAGGGCTGATTCCAACAGTCCCAGCTTAGGGATGCCTTGTCTGGAGCCACAGCTGCAGGGGGGCGACGGCGCATGCCGACGATGTAGGAATCCTGGTCAGCGGGGTTCATCCCTGGCCAGGCCAGTTGAATTGATGCCCGAACACGGAGTAGAGCACCTGCCAGAGATTGGGTTGTTGCTCAAGCGCTTTGGCCGCGTCGTTTTCGATCGCGCTGCGTTGCTCCGGGCTCAGACCCAGGCCGTTGGCCAGACGGTTCAAGATGGCATTCTCCTCTTCGCAGATGAAGGCATCGTCCTGCGGCTGTCTCGATGCCGAAGCCACCATCAAAGCGGTTTTCATCGCCAGTTCCCGTTGGTCCGGGTTCACCAGCACGGCCAGTTCCTCAATGGAGGATGGATCGGATACCTGATCTTCCCAGGTGACGAATTTGGCCTGGAGTTTGTATTG
>JBIKWZ010000034.1:0-27405 GCA_044356035.1 Cyanobium sp.
TGCGAAGCCGGGCAACAACTGATCAAGTAAGATGAGGTTTCGGGGTGGCATAGCCGCACCGAAACCTCTGGAGAGGTGGTCGAGTGGTTGATGGCTCTGGTCTTGAAAACCAGCGAAGTGAAAGCTTCCGCGGGTTCGAATCCCGCCCTCTCCGTTCCAATGACATCAGCAGAACCCAGCCCCGCAAGTGCTTGCAGGGCTGGTCTGGCATCAGTCCTGAAGGCGGCTTAGAGGGCGCATTGCTGCGGCGGGCTCCGCGCAGGCTCGGTTGAGCTCCCTTTCGAGATTGATTATGCGCTTCTCCCTTAGGCAGTATTTGCAGCCGCCGGTTGTTTGGAGGTGCTTCTCGGGGGTGATGGAAATCTCTTTGACTGGATGGCAATTGCAGCGAATTTTGATTGGGGTCTTATAGCTCTTGTAGAGAATGGCTGCGTAGTCGTATTGATCGCCAAAACGGGATCGGGCCCTTGCCAAAAACAGTTCGCGACTGATTGGGTTGCCCATCTCCAGGCCAGATCAGATCAGTGAAGTTGCGGCATATTACGGAGGCTGCCGCTCCAGGCTGATTCGCCGGCCCAGAACGTCACGTTGCGTGATGCGGTTCAAAAGATATGGGTTTGGCCCCCTTGATCCCATCTTTTCTAGTCTCTACACGAGCGCCACGAAGGGAGTGGTGATCAGGCAGGGAGCAATCCCTGCTTTTTTTTGGCCTACTAAATCCTGTGGTGCGAATCTGGGTACTACCAACCCAGCCCAGCTGTTCATGGCCCCAGAGAGTCCCAATCGTCCCCCCTGGCTGAACTGGTTGTTTCTATTGGCCTTCCTGTGGAGCTCCTACCAACTGGCTGGCCTCTGGTTTGCGCGCCTTCACGGCTAGGGACTCTCCCACTTGGTATGGGCTTTCGTTGATAAGCGACTGAAAGCGGCTTTCCTGCTCCGCATCGCTCACTGAAAACCAATAATTGAGCAGCACGATTCCAGAGCGCACCACCATTCGTTCAAATTCCGGGCAGCTCTGCAAAAACTCCTCCAGCTGCAGCCGGGTGAGCTCTTGCGAGTACACCTTGCGATCAAGCCTGCCCCCATTGCTGAGAATTTCCAGAACTAGTTGCGGAGGCTGGGCTGGGGCCATAGAGCTCGCACCAGGCGGATGATCCCCGCAACCACCAAGCCCAGGGCCGCAATGGCCGCCAGCACAAGCAGAACCACCGCCAGCAATTGCACCAATCCCCAAAGCGCCTGCTGCACCCCGCCGATCAGGTTGGCCAAGGCGGTGCTCAGCACCAAAAAGGTGTCGAAGCGCTCCGGCACCTGCACCAAGGCCAGCATCAGCCCGGCGCCAGCAGCGCCAAGCAAAAGGGCGATACCGGCCTGACGCCAGCGGGCCGGGCGGTGGCGGCGGCGAAATACCCGTCGTGTTGATGCACCGGTGGCGGGCAATTTCAGGGCGCGGCGACGGGGGGAGGTCATACCTCGAGGAAGTAACCAGTACCGCGCATCCAACGCTCGAATTCCATCAGCACCAACTCGTTGGGGCAGTCGATCAAGGAGAGATCTGCCACGGTGCAATCCCCCTGGCCGCCGTGATGCAGGGACAGGCGGAAGTCATCGCCGCTGAGCCCACAAACCTCCGGATCACTGCGCACCACCACATCGAGGCAGGCCCCAAGCCGAGCCACCCGAATTCGCAATTCCGACCAACTCAGCGCTGCCATGGACCCAATTCAAACTTGCTCAGCCCTACACAAGTGTGGCCAGCTAGCCGGCTACGTCAATAGCTGCTATTTGGGCTGGGCGGCAGCTGGACGCTGGGCTGGCTCGGGCCCGGGCTTGGGTTCTGGTAGCAGCAGCCCGAGCCCAGAGGCCACGGCCACAGCTAGCAGCCCTGCCAGCGGCGCTGCAAGGCGCTGGGCAAGGGGGCGGCGCTCCAACAGCTCGCGGCCCTTGAGGGGCCTGGGCTCCGGCAGCTCCAAGGGCAACTGCAGCCGCGAATCGAGGCGCAATTGATCGAGTACCCGCACCAGATCGGCCAGCTCGGCATCGTCGAGATTGAGCTGCAGTGGGGGCGTATCCGGCTGGCTACTGCGCAGCAGCAGGCCATGGCCGCCCTCGGGCCCCGGACCTATCTCCACGGGCTCGGGCTCGGCGCCAAAGCGACGCTGCACACCACTGATCAGGTAGCGGGCATAGGGCAGCACCACCTGCATCAGGGCTAGCAGGTGTTCCTTGCGGCCCTCAAGCTCGGGGCGACCGGCCCAGGCCAAACTCCAGCCCGTGATGATGCCTAGGTTCTGGCCGCTTTGGCCGACCGACACATCCGGCAGACCCTCCACCTTGAGGCGGCAGCTGAGTTGGTCGAACTGCAGTACTTGCTTCATGGCAGGTTCAGGGGCTGGATCATGGCTGGGCATCCAGCAGGCTGGCGCGCAGCCGTTCAAAACCGCCCACACCGACGCCCAGGGCCAGGGCCTGGATCAGCAGCCGCGACTGGCGGGCACCCGCCTCGGGATCGAGCAACAGTTGCACGCCACCACGGCGGAGGTTCATGCGCTGGCGCACCAGATCGGCCAGGCGACTGCGGAATAGGTTCCAACGCTCGCTGAGCACTTCCGGCGGCTCGGCGCTGGAGAGCAGGCCGCGCAGCAGGGGGTAGAGGCGGTCTGCCAAGGCGCAAAGAATGCGGATCAGGGCGTCGGTTTCAGCTGGCTCCAGCCCCTCGCGGCGAGTGTTGCGGCGCAGGGGGTTGGTGCAGCGGCGTTTCCACAGTTCCACCCGGTTGGGGAAGAGATTGGTGAAGCCCATCTGCTCGCTCATCCACACCATTGCCTCACCGCCGTTGAGGTCGAGGGCCTCGGCGCTGAGCAACAGCAGGTCGAGGCGTTCGAGGCCGCGGCGGGGAAGCCGGGGGGCCGATGCAGGAGCGAATGAATCCAGGGGCATGGCTGCGATGATGCCAGCAAGTGCACCCAACCGTCACGTTCATGGCCCCAGACCTGCGGGAATTCGTGCGCGATGTGCCTGATTTTCCCAAGCCCGGCATCCTGTTTCGCGACCTGACGCCGCTGATGCGCGACCCGGACGGCTGGCAGGAGGTGATCCGTCAGCTGAGCGCCGTCTGCGAGCGGCTGCAGCCAGATCTGATCGTGGGCATTGAATCGCGGGGCTTCATCGTGGGCACCGCCCTTGCCACCTCCGTGCGATTGGGTTTTGTGCCAGTGCGCAAGCCCGGCAAGCTGCCCGGGGAAGTTACGGGGGTGGATTATGCCCTCGAATACGGCAGCGACCGGCTAGAAATCCACAGCGATGCCCTGGCCGATGGCTCCAAGGTGCTGATCATCGACGATCTGCTGGCCACCGGCGGCACCGCGGCGGCCTGCGCCGAGCTGGTGGCTGCAGCTGGTGGTGAGCTGTGCGGCTTCGGTTTCGTGGCCGAACTGGCGGCCCTCGAAGGGCGCCGCAAGCTGCCTGAAGATCAGCCCGTGGAGTCGCTGATCATCTACTCCTGAGCCTGCCAACTCAGCAGGGCATCGAACTGCTCCAGGCTGATCAGCCCGAAACGCCAGAGCACCACCGGCAGGGGAGCCTGCTCCTGCTGGGCCTGGCGCAATCCCAGAGCCAAGGCGCTCTCACTGAGGCCAAATTGATGGCGTAGCAGACGCAGCAGCGCCGCTGAAGGTGGCGGCTGGGAACTGGTGCTGATCACCATGCTGACGGCCCCGGATAGGCCATGCTTATCGGCCCTTAAGCAGCTGACAAGGGCCATCGGTCATGGCGGACAGGCTCAGCTGGCGCAGGGGAGCAAGCTTGGCCAGCAGCAGCAGGGCCAGGTGGCGCAGGGGCAGAAGCAGGGGCGAGCGATTTGAGAAAAGCCGCACCAGCAGATCGGTTGCCAGCAGGGTGAGCAGCAAATCCGGCCAACGGCGCCTTGCATAGGCCGCGGGTAAGCGGTGCACGGCCAGCCGCCCGGTCGCTGCCCGCCGGGCAAGGCGATGCAGGGTGGCCACATCGCGCCAGCAGAGGTTTAGCCCCTGGCCGCCAACTGGATGGCAGCGGTGACCGCTCTCCCCCACCAGCACCGTATGGCCGCGGTGCAGGCGCCGGGCCAGCAGGAGGGCCACCGGGAAGGCGCGCGGATCGTCGAGCAGGGCATCGGGTTGCAGCTGGTCTGACAGGGCACCGGCCAGGGCATCAAGGAAGGCTGAATCGCCGAGGCTTTCAAGCTGGCGGCAGCGCTGGGCTGGGGCACTCCAAACCAGCTGGAACAGGCCATCACCCAGGGGCAGCACCGCAAAGGGCCCCTCGGGCCGCAGCAGCTCCCAGGCCTGGTCGTCGGCGCTGCCGCGGAGTTGCACCATGGCGGTGAGGCAGTTTTGGCGATACGCAAACTGGAAAACGCCGATGCCGAGGGCCTCGCGGCTAGGGGAGTGGGGACCGTCGGCCGCCACTATCAGGTCGTGCGGCGGCCGATCACCTGCAGCTAGAAGCGGCGGCGTGCCCAACTCCAGGGTGATGGCGGGATGGGCGCTCAGGCGCTCCAGCAGCAGGGTCATCAGCGGCCGGTGCTGGCCCACCCAGCCCACGGCCGCCGCCGGTGCCGGCGCCCGCCGCGAGCCCAGATCCGCCAAGCAGAAAGGCACCTGGCGCTGGGTGGCCTGATCAAGTAGCTGCAGAGAGCGGAAGGGCACCAGCACCGCCTGCACCGCTGGCCACAGCCCCAGCTGCTCCAGCAGGCGCTGGCTGGAATGGGTGAAGGCGTAGGCGCGGCTGCGCTCGAGCAGCACGGCAGCGGGCAGGGGATCGCTGATCTGCACTTGCCAGCCAGCGTCCGCCAGGGCAAGGGCAGTCAGGGCACCGGTGGGGCCCGCCCCATTCACCAGGGCCCTCAGAACCGGTTTGGACTCGACCATGGCGATGGCGGATCAGCCCGAAGATCGGGCACAAAAAAGCCGCAGCCATAGAGCTGCGGCAATTGGTGTAGCAAGGCTCAGGCCGGGGCGAGAGCCGGCAGATCAGCCGATGCCAAGCAGGCCGCGGGTGAAGGACTCACCACCCAGGGCGAATTCGGTGGCAAGCAGGGCGATGAAGCCGAGCATGGCCATACGGCCATTGAGCTTCTCGGCGCGCTCGTGGAAACCCCAGCCGCTTTCGGTCGACACAACTTCCATGCGGGGCTCGGTGGCGAAGGCATTGAGGCGGCCGCCGTCTTCGGTGGTAACGGTGGCGCCGCGGATGGTGGCAGCTTCGATCGAGGGGGTGGTCTGAGTCATGGATGCCTGACGGGTACTTGCAAGAAGTGTAACGCAATATTGCAGCTTGTTACTACAGCTCAAGGAAAATGCTTTTCCTGGCTCAGCGGAACCGCTTCAGGCAGAGCTCCTCAAAGGCCGGTCGCAGCAGGAAGGGATATTCACCAACCCAAAGCTTGAGCTGGGGCAGCCAGGCGTCGCTGATCGCACCTACCTGAGCAAAATCCTTGCGCTCGCTCAGCACCAAAACCCGCACAACCATGCCGGCACGAATCTGCTGGTGCTTTTTTTCAAAGGGGAAGCGCACCTTGCCGAGATAGCCCTCCTCGTCCTCAAGCTCGAGGGTGAGCCAGGTGCGGCGGTTTTCCACCAGCTCCAGGCGGCCGTCGTTGTTGGCCTGTTCGCGGCGCTCCTCCACGATTTCGCGGGTGTAGAGATCAGCGATCTGGCCTTCAAACAGGGCTGCCGCCGGATAGCGGCGCAGGGTGGAATTTTTTTGGCCCGCCTCGAGGATCGGTCCCCAGAGCAGGTAGAGGGCAAACACAAAGCCCACCACTAGGAATACCGGGCCGAACTGGCTGGAGAACAGAAGGGTTTGGCTGATTAACAGGGCAATCACCGCGCCGATCACCGAGATCAGCACTCGCTGCAACACCTTGCGGGGATTGCCGGTGCAGGCGTTGAACTGGGGGCCGGTGGCCACCGCTGGGATCAAACGCAGCAGCTCGCCGGGGCGCAGGGGGAGCAGCATCAGATCAGCCGCTCCAGGCCGTACACCAGGCCAGCCAGCTGGCGCACCTTGCGCACGGTGAGCAGCACGCCGGGCATGTAGGCGGAGCGCTCGATCGTGTCGTGGCGCAGGGTGTAGGTCTCTCCGGGAGCACCAAACATCACCTCTTGGTGGGCCACCAGCCCCGGCAAGCGAATCGAGTGCAGGCGCAGGCCACTGTCGCGCTGGCCGCCGCGGCAGCCCGCCAGAGTTTCGTGCTCCTCCACCTGCTGGGGGTTGAAGGATTTACCCAGCTCCTCGATCAGCTCGGCGGTTTTGATGCAGGTGCCGCTAGGGGCATCGGCCTTGCGGTTGTGGTGCAGTTCGGTGAGCTCGGCGTAGTCGTAGAAGCGAGCGGCCGCGGCAGCGGCCTGCTGCAGCAGCACCATGCCAACCGAAAAATTGGGGATCACGGCACCGCCCACACCCGCCTTCTCGGCGAAGCCGGCCAGATCAGCCAACTGCCCGGGCGAGAGGCCCGTGGTGCCGATCACCGGGTGCACGCCGTAGGCGATCGCGGCGCGGGTGTGCTCGTAGACCACCGAGGGGTGGGTGAAATCCACCAGCACGGCGGCGCCGCCCTGCCGTGCCGCCTGGCTGGCTTGGCAGAGGGCCCCCTCGAAATCGCTAGTGATCGCCAGCTCCAATTCGCCTAGGCCCAGCTCCAAGCCCAGATCAGCACCCTCTTTTTCAGGGGTGGTGTCGATGGCGGCCACCAGGGTGCAATCGGGGGCCGCAAGCACGGCCCGCACCACCTCGGCGCCCATGCGGCCCAGGGCACCGGCCACCACCACGGGGATGGGTGCCCCAGAGGCCGGATCGGGTGCAGGAGCCATCGTGTTCGTGAAGCGCTGGCAGCGAGCCTATGCGGGGCATGCGGGGCAAGACCTCGCATCAAGGCGGATACATCCGTAGATTCGCCAATAACCCTTCATCCGCGCGCATGTTCACGCAGGTTCGCTCCACCAACCGCCGCGTTACACCCGGCGAAGTGAACGGCCGTGCCGTGATGAAGGCCGTCTATGTGGTGCTCGAACCCCAATACCAAAACGCCCTTACCCAGGCCGCCAACTCGCTCAATGCCCAGAACGGCCCCTTAGCGATCGAGCTGAGCGGCTACCTGATTGAGGAATTGCGCGACCCCCAGAACTACGCCGATTTCCAGGCTGATGTGGCCGCGGCGGATGTGTTTATAGCCTCACTGATCTTCATTGAAGATCTGGCCCAGAAGGTGGTGGAAGCAGTAGCTCCGCACCGCGACCGGCTCAAGGCAGCAGTGGTGTTTCCCTCCATGCCGGAGGTAATGCGGCTCAACAAGCTCGGCACCTTCTCGATGGCCCAGCTAGGCCAGAGCAAGAGCGCCATCGCCAGCTTCATGAAAAAGCGCAAGGAGGCGGGCGGCGCCGGCTTCCAAGACGCGATGTTGAAGCTGCTTAATACCTTACCGACGGTTCTGAAATATCTGCCTGTGGAGAAGGCACAAGATGCGCGCTCTTTCATGTTGAGTTTCCAGTATTGGCTGGGTGGCACACCAGACAATCTCAGAAATTTTCTGTTGATGCTGGCCGACAAGTACGTCTTTCCCCGGGGCGATAGCGGGCGCGCCGCAGTGGTTGTGGCCGAGCCCGAAGTATTCCCCGACCTAGGCATCTGGCACCCGCTAGCACCGGGAATGTTTGAAGATCTCAAGGAATATCTAAATTGGAATTCCAGCCGCGGCGATCTCAGCGAGCAGGCCCGCAATGGCCCGGTGATTGGACTGGTGCTGCAGCGCAGCCACATCGTCACCGGTGATGAAGCTCACTACGTGGCGATCATTCAGGAGCTGGAATATCGCGGCGCCACCGTAATTCCGGTGTTCTGCGGCGGGCTCGATTTCACCAAGCCGGTGAATGCCTTCTTCTACGACCCACTCAACCCGGACATGCCGTTGGTGGATGGGGTGGTGTCCCTCACAGGCTTTGCCCTGGTGGGTGGCCCAGCCCGGCAGGACCACCCCAAGGCAATTGAGGTGCTTAAAAAGCTGAATCGCCCCTACATGGTGGCTTTGCCGCTGGTGTTTCAAACCACCCAGGAGTGGGAGGAGAGCGATCTTGGTCTGCACCCAGTGCAGGTAGCCCTGCAGATCGCCATCCCCGAACTAGACGGCGCCATTGAGCCAATCGTGCTCAGCGGCCGCGACGACGCCACCGGTAAAGCCCACACCCTGCAAGACCGGGTTGAGGCGATCGCCGAGCGCGCAATCCGCTGGGCCTCCTTGCGGATAAAGCCCCGGGCTGAAAAGAAGCTGGCGATCACCGTGTTCAGCTTCCCCCCAGATAAGGGCAACGTCGGCACGGCGGCCTACCTGGATGTATTTGGCTCGATCTTCCGTGTGCTGGAGGAGATGAAGGCCAAGGGCTACGAGGTGCAGAACATGCCGCGGGATTCAAAGGCGCTGATGGAGGCCGTAATCAACGACCCAGAAGCCCTCCAGGGAGCCCCGGAACTGGCGATCGCCCACCGCATGAGCGTGGAGGAATACGAGCGGCTCACCCCCTATTCCGAACGGCTTGAAGAGAACTGGGGCAAGCCCCCCGGCAACCTCAATAGCGACGGCACCAACCTGCTGATCTACGGCCGCCACTTCGGCAACGTGTTTGTGGGCGTGCAGCCCACCTTCGGCTACGAGGGCGATCCGATGCGGCTGCTCTATTCCCGCAGCGCCAGCCCCCACCACGGCTTTGCCGCCTACTACACCTATCTGGAGAAGGTGTGGCAGGCCGATGCGGTGCTGCACTTCGGCACCCACGGCTCGCTGGAGTTCATGCCCGGCAAGCAGATGGGCATGAGCGAAACCTGCTACCCCGATTCCCTAATCGGCGCCCTACCAAATCTTTATTACTACGCCGCCAACAACCCTTCAGAGGCCACCATCGCCAAGCGGCGCGGCTATGCCTCCACGATCAGCTACCTCACCCCGCCGGCTGAAAATGCTGGCCTCTATCGGGGCCTCAAGGAGCTGGGTGAGCTGGTGGGCAGCTACCAGCAGCTGAGAGAGGGCAGCCGGGGCGTGCAGATCGTCAACGCGATCGTGGAAACGGCGCGCCAGTGCAACCTCGACAAAGACGTGGTGCTTCCCGAAGCCGATGCCTCGGAGATCGGCCTCGACGGCCGCGATGGCGTGGTGGGTGCGGTGTACCGCCAGCTGATGGAGATCGAAAGCCGGCTGCTGCCCTGCGGCCTGCACACGATCGGTAAGCCACCAACTGCCGAGGAGGCAATCGCGACCCTGGTCAACATTGCTGCGCTCGAGCGCGAGGAAGATGGCCTGCGCTCCCTGCCGGCCCTGCTGGCCGAGAGCCGGGGCCGCACGATTGCGGACATCTACAAAGGCAACGACGAGGGTGTGCTCGTCGATGTGGAGCTCAACCGCACGATCACGGAGGTGTGTCGCGCGGCGGTGGGCGCCATGGTGAAGGCCGTGACCGGCGCCGATGGCCGGGTAACCATGCGTCAAAACTTCGCCTGGTTGTTTGCCCTGCTGGAGAAATTCGGCTTCCAGCTGCCCAGCCCCTGGCTGAGTGCCTGCCGTGTTGCTGGCTTCCCAGGGGTAGATCAAGCCGAGCTCGACAAGTTGTTTGGCTACCTGCGCTTCTGCCTTGAGCAGATCTGCGCCGATATGGAGATGCAGAGCCTTCTCAAGGCCCTAGATGGCGAATACGTGCTACCTGGCCCAGGCGGCGACCCGATTCGCAACCCGGGCGTGCTGCCCAGCGGCAAGAACATCCACGCCCTTGACCCCCAGTCGATCCCTACTCGGGCAGCCATTGCTGCCGCCAAGGTGGTGGTGGACCGGCTAATCGAGCGCCAAAAGGCCGAGCAGGGAGCCTGGCCCGAAACGATCGCCTGCGTGCTCTGGGGCACCGACAACATCAAGACCTACGGCGAGTCGCTGGCTCAAATCCTCTGGTTTATCGGCGTGCGGCCGGTGGCAGATTCCCTGGGCCGGGTCAACAAGCTGGAGCTGATTTCCCTTGAGGAACTGGGCCGGCCCCGCATCGACGTCGTGGTGAATTGCAGCGGCGTATTCCGCGACCTATTTATCAACCAGATGGGCTTGATAGATCAGGGCGTGAAGATGGCAGCTGAGGCCGATGAGCCCCTTGACATGAACTTCGTGCGTCGCCACGCTCAGGAGCAGGCGGCGGCCCAGGGAGTATCCCTGCGCGACGCGGCGACGAGGGTGTTTTCCAATGCAAGCGGCAGCTACAGCTCAAACGTGAACCTGGCAGTGGAGAACAGCACCTGGGAAGAGGAGAATGAACTGCAGGAGATGTATCTCTCCCGCAAGACATTTGCCTTCAACGCCGACAACCCAGGCGAGATGAATCAAAACCGCGAAGTGTTCGAATCAGCCATGAAAACAGCTGATGTGACCTTCCAGAACCTGGATTCGGCCGAGATCTCGCTCACCGATGTGAGCCACTACTTCGACTCAGACCCCACCAAGCTGATCGCCGGTCTGCGCGATGATGGCAAGGCACCGGCGAGCTACATCGCCGATACCACCACGGCCAACGCCCAGGTGCGCTCCTTGAGCGAAACCATTCGCCTCGATTCGCGCACCAAGCTGCTCAACCCCAAGTGGTATGAGGGCATGCTGAATAGTGGCTACGAGGGCGTGAGGGAGGTGGCCAAACGGCTCAACTTCACCCTGGGCTGGAGCGCCACCAGTGGTTCAGTGGATAACTTCGTGTATGAGGAGGCAAACGACACCTTCATCAACGACCTGGAGATGCGCCAGCGGCTGATGGACCTCAACCCCCACAGCTTCCGCCGCATCGTGGGCACCCTGCTGGAAGTGAACGGCCGCGGCTACTGGGAAACCAGCGATGAAAACATCGCCCAGCTGCAGGAGATCTACCAGGAGATCGAAGACCGGATTGAGGGGGTTACAGAGCGGTAATCAGCCCAGCAGAGCATCAGCCATCCGGGCAACCTGCACGATGGGCCCAACGTCGTGCACTCGCAGGATGCGGGCCCCCTGGGCAATCGCCTGACTGCACACCGCCGCCGTGCCCCATAGCCGCGCCCGCGGCCTGGGCTCGTTCAGCACAGCGCCGACGAAGCGCTTGCGCGAAGGCCCCACCAGTAGGGGAAAGCCTTCCTCCGCGAGGGTGCCTAGGCCCCGGAGCAGATCCAGGTTGTGGTAGGTGTCCTTGGCGAAGCCCAGCCCAGGATCCCAGATCAGCTGCAGCGGGCGCACCCCCGCCGCCAAGGCGGTTTCCGTGGCCGCCAGCAAGCCAGCCCGCACCTCCGCCACCACATCGCCGTAGTGGGCAAGGGAGTTCATGCTGCGGCTATCGCCGCGGCTGTGCATCAACACCAGGGGGCAGCCGGCAGACGCCACCAAACGCAGCAGGGCCGGATCCCGCCGGCCACCGCTGACGTCGTTGATCCAGTGGGCGCCAGCCGCCAAGGCCGCCTCGGCCACCGCCGCATGGAAGGTGTCGATCGAGAGCAGGGCGCCTGGATGGGCCGCGCGAATGGCAGTAAGAGCAGGCAGCAGCCGTGCCAGCTCCCGATCGGGGCCCACCTCCTCGGCGCCGGGCCTGGTGCTCTGGGCGCCCAGGTCGAGCAGATCGGCTCCCTGGGCCAGCATCCGCCCAGCGGCGCGCACCGCCTGAGCCACGCTGGCGAGGTGGCCGCCGTCGCTGAAGGAGTCGGGGGTGAGGTTCAGCACCCCCATCACCGCGGTGCGCTCGCCCCAGGTAAAACGGGGTTGGTCGATCACGTGGGGCCAGTCTCAGAGGGGCCAGATTTAGCGGCCGTAGTTGACGATGCGGGCAAAGCTAACCGGATCGAGGGAAGCACCACCCACCAACACGCCGTCGATGTCGCTCTGGGCCATCAGATCGTCGATGGTGGCTGGGTTCACCGAGCCGCCGTATTGCACCGTGACGCCGGGGTTACCCACCCAGCCCCGGATCAGGCCGCAGATGCGGTTGGCCTCCTCGGCGGCGCAGGTCTTGCCGGTACCAATCGCCCAGATCGGCTCGTAGGCCACCACCACCTGGGTGGGATCCACATCCTCGAGGCCCTGTTCGATCTGGCGGTGGATCACCCGCTCGGTTTCATTTGACTCCCGCTGGTCGAGGCTTTCGCCCACGCACAGGATCGGGATCAAGCCATGGCGCTGGGCATTGCGGGCGCGCAGGTTGATCTGCTCATCGCTTTCGCTGTAGTACTTGCGCGGCTCGCTGTGGCCCACGATGGCGTAGCTCACCCCGTGCTCCAGCAGCATCGGCGCCGAAATCATGCCCGTGTAGGCCCCTTGGTCTTCCCAATGCACGTTTTGGCCAGCAAACTCCACGCCAGCACCCTCCAGGTGGCGGCAGAGGGTGGGAATCGAGGTGAAGGGCGGCGCTATCACCACCTCCCGGTCGTCTGGAAGATCGGCGATCAGGGGCCGAAACGTGGCCGCAAATACCCGCGTCTCAGCGCAGGTCATGTGCATCTTCCAATTACCCGCGATCACGGCCTTACGCATCGGCCCTCTCCAGCACAGTCAGGAAAACCTAATGGGCCGGCGGCCGGGTCCCCATAAACAGCAACTCGCGGCCGTCGATCTCGACCGCATCACCGGGGGCCAACTGACGACCGCGGCGGGTTTCGATTGCGCCATTCACCCGCACATCACCGCGCTGAATGCGCAGCTTGGCTTCGCCGCCTGTGCCCGCCAGGCCTTGGTATTTGAGGAATTGATCGAGTTTCAAGGGGCGGGTTGGGGGAGCAGCGATAGCGTTAGCGCATGCTTGCACCCTCACCGGCCGGGTTTCGACACCTCTGGCCGCTGCTGAAACCCCACCGCCGGCGCCTGCTGGCAGGTGGGCTGTGCATGCTGATCTATGTGGCCTGCTGGCCGCTGCTGGCCTGGCTGGCGGGCCAGCTGATCCCCGCTATCGGCGCCGGCAACTTCCCGGTGGTGCTGCGCACGATCGCCGCGGCCCTGGGGCTGTTTTTGGTGCAGAAGGCGGCCCAGTTCGGCCAGGACACCCTGCTGGCCGGGCCGGCCCTGCGGGTGAGTCAGGAGTTGAGGCGCGGCCTGTTTGCCCGGCTGCAACGGCTGGAATTCGGCGCCCTCGAGAAGCTCTCAGCCGGCGACCTCACCTACCGCCTCACCGAAGACGCCGACCGGGTGGGCGAGGTGATCTACAAGACCATCCAAGACACCACCCCCAGCGCCCTGCAGCTGGTGGTGGTGCTCGGCTACATGGTGTGGCTCGATTGGCCCCTAGCCCTGGCCACCCTGCTTCTGGCGCCAGTGGTTGTACTGCTGGTGAGCAGCTTTGGCGCCCGGGTGATGACCGCCGCTGAACGCAGCCAAAAGCAGGTGAGCGAGCTGGCTGGCCTGCTGGGGGAAGCGATCGGTGGGCTGCCCTTAGTGCGGGCCTTCGCGGCCGAGCCCTGGCTGCAGCAGCGCTTCGACACCGAAATCAACCTGCACCGCCAGGCCCGCTACCGCACCCTCAAGCTGCTGGCCCTGCAGCACCCGGTGGTGGGCTTTCTGGAAGCGGCCGGCATCCTCACCGTGCTGCTGCTCGGCGCCGCCCGGATTCAGGCTGGCGGCCTCAACAGCCAGGGCTTCAGCAGCTACGTGGCGGCATTGCTGATGCTGATCGACCCGATCTCCCACCTCACCACCAACTTCAACGAGTTTCAACAGGGCCAGGCCTCGCTGCGGCGACTGCGGGCGATCGAGGCCGAACCGGTGGAGGCTCCAGACCGGGCCACAGCCCAGCCGCTTGGCAGCGTGCGCGGCGAGCTGGTGCTCGAGCAGGTGCGCTTCGGCTACAACCCCGCCCAAGCGGTGCTGCACGCCCTGGATCTGCAGGTGCGGCCCGGCCAGGTGGTGGCCCTGGTGGGCCCCTCCGGCGCCGGCAAAAGCACCCTGTTTTCCCTGCTGCTGCGCTTCAACATCGCCCAGCAGGGCCGGGTGCTGCTTGATGGCCACGACCTAGCCGATCTGCGGGCGCGGGAGCTGCGCCGCGCCATAGCCCTGGTGCCCCAGCAAAGCAGTGTGTTTTCTGGCACGGTGGCCGAGGCGATTGCCTTCGGCCGCCCCGCCAGCGAAGCCGCCATCCGCCAGGCCGCCAGCCTCGCCAATGCCGCCGGCTTCATCGAGGCCCTGTCCCAGGGGTACGCCAGCCGCATCGAAGAGCGGGGCAGCAACTTCTCTGGCGGCCAGCTTCAAAGGCTGGCCATTGCCCGCGCCGTGCTCGGCAACCCGGCGGTGCTGCTGCTGGATGAAGCCACCAGCGCCCTCGATGCCGAAGCGGAGGAGGCGGTGCAGCGGGGCCTGGAGCAGGCGATGGCGGGCCGCACCGTGCTGGTGATCGCCCACCGGCTAGCCACCGTGCAGGGTGCAGACCGGATACTGGTGCTCGATGGCGGGCGCATCGTTGAACAGGGCAGTCACAATGAGCTGATGGCGCAGGGAGGCCGCTACCGCGAGCTCTGCGAGCGCCAATTCATTCATCTGCAAGCCTGATGTCTTGGGAATACCGGGTGATCCACATCAACGTGGAGAGCGGCAATCCGCCTGGCCCTCCCTCACCCGAAGCAGACAGTGAGCGCCTCGGCGGCGCCCTGAGCCCTGAATTTCTAAAGAAGGAATTCCCGCAGCAATACGACGCCGCAGCCACCAAACCACGCCACCCGGCCGAACAGCTGCAGTTTTTTCTCAATGCCCTCGGCAAGGAAAACTGGGAGATGGTTGAAGCAGCCCAGGTGGGCCCTCTGCTGATGTTTTTCTTCAAGCGACCGGGTGGCCTGCCACCCGTATCCTGAGATCTGCAGAAATTTGCCTTTCGTGGAAAACATCACCCAGCAGTCGGGCAACCAGCCGCCCGTGCTCACCTTCGAGGGCAAGCGCTACGACCTCAACGGCTTGCCTGATGAGATGAAGGAGCTAGTGCGCGGCATGCAGGTAGCTGATGCCCAGCTGCGCATGCATGAAGACACCTTGAAGGTGCTTGCCGTAGGCCGCCAAGCCTTGGCCAGCCAGCTCAACGACAAGCTGCAAAAAATAACCCCCCTTCCCTAAAAAGAGGGGGTGATCTGATGGCGGTAGGCTCTAGCTCACCACCTTCTGAGCTTCCTTGATCAGCTCCTCAGGCAAGGTCACCCCAATCGCTGCGGCGGTGGCCTTGTTCAGCATCAACTCCGTTTTGGTGAGGGGCTCGAAGGCCATCTTGGCCGGCGATTCTCCCTTTAATACCCGCACCGCCAGCTTGCCTGCGGCGTAGCCGTCATCGAAGTAGGCCCAGCCGATCGTGGCCAGGCAGCCGGGCAGCTTGATGTCGTCGGCATCCACCGAATACACGGGGATCTTCTTTTCGAGGCCCACCTTGGCAATCGAGCCGAAGCCCTGAATCGTGGCGTAATCGCCGATCTTCACGAAGGCCTCGACCTTCTTATCGGCCAGCACCTGGGCGGCCTGCAGCACTTCGCCGGAGTTGGCCACCGACTGCTCCACCACGGTGATGTTGCGTTTGGCAGCCTCTTCCTTTAGCACCTTGGCTTCATATTCAGAGTTGGGCTCGCCGGGGTTGAAGATCAGACCCACGGTCTTGAGCTTAGGGTTGATTTGGAGTGCCAAATCGAGCTCCTTGCCCACCGGGTTGGTGCCGATCGTGCCGACCACATTTGGCTTGTGCTGCCCGACGCCACCAGGGGGGGTGCCGGCACCAGCGCCCCAGGGGTTGGAGCAGTAGCAGAAGATCACTGGGGTTGTTTCAGGCACCGCCTTCATGGCGGCCTGCAGGGGCGGCGTGCCCACAGCTAAAACCATATCCACTTGATCGCCCACAAACTGCTTCATCACCAAGGTGGTGTTGGGCATCTCGCCGGCGGCATCCTTCTGGATGAAATTGACGTTTTTGCCGGGGATGTAACCAGCTTCTGCCAGAGCCGCTTCAAAGCCCTTGCGGGTATTGGTCGGAGGCGGAGCTTCCACCATCTGCAGCATGCCGATGGTGGGTCCTTTCACCTTGGTGCCACCGCCGAGCTTGCCGCAGGCGGAGAGCACCACCGTGCTCACAGCGCCGGCCCCTACCAGACTCAGAAATTCACGACGCTGAAGTGCCATCTGTAGAAACCGTACCCATTGACGTTATCGCGTCTCTATACATTGCTCTCACTGCGGCTGGGTTCAAAAATTCCCGCTCGGCAGCATTCCAGTCGCCGATCAAGCCACCTTCATGGAGCATCACCAACCTGTCGCCGTGGCTAAGGGCCTGTTCGATGCTGTGGGTCACCATTAGGGCCGTAGTGCCCAGCTGACGAACCAACCTGTCGGTTAGCGCCATCACCATTGCTTCGGCCCGGGGGTCAAGCGCAGCGGTGTGCTCATCGAGCAGCAGCAGATCTGGTGAGCCCAGGGTTGCCATCACCAGGCTGAGGCTCTGGCGCTGACCTCCGGAAAGCTGACCCACCTTTTCGTCGAGCCGGTCGGCCAAAGGCAAGCCCAGGCCGGCAAGCAGCTCGCGGTAGCGCCGGCAGTCGCCAGCATTGGGATGGATGCCACCAAAGGCACCAATCAGGAAGCCTCCATTAATCAGGCCAGGCCGGTTGCGCCGCTCCGCCAGCCGCAGGTTTTCAGCCACGGTCAGCCCGGGGCAAGTGCCCTCCAGGGGGTTTTGCATCACCCGGCCGATCCAGCGGGCCCGCTGGTGATCTCGCAGGCGGTGCAGGGGGCGACCGCCCAGGTGGATGCGGCCAGCGCCCTGTCGCAAGGTGCCAGCCACCAGGTTGAGCAGGGTGCTCTTACCGGAGCCGTTGCTGCCAATCACCACCAGAAACTGGCCGGGGGGGCAGCTCAGCGAGAAACCGCTAAATAATTGGCGCCAGCCCGATCCTGGCAGGGGATGGCCCCAGCTGAGCTCTTCAACACTGAGACCCGGGACTCTTAGACCCGAAGCCGTACTCATTGCTCCTGCCTCCCCTGGTCTGCCGAAAGACCCGGTATGCGCAGCCGTCCAAAGGCCAGGGCGATCAGCAGCAGCAGGGCCGTTGCCAGCTTGAGATCAACCGGTTCGAGTCCCAACTGCAGGGCGATAGCGATCATGGTGCGGAACAAAATCGCCCCCAAAGACACCGCCAGCAAGGCCCAGGGCAGGGAGCGGGGCCGCAGCACCGATTCGCCGACGATCACCATGCCTAACCCCAGGATCAGTGAGCCGATGCCCATGGTCACGTCGGCAAAGCCCTGATAGGTGGCAACCAGCGCCCCGGCCAGGGCCACCAGACCGTTAGCAGCAGCAATTCCCACCGTGAGCCCGCGGCGCTGATTGATGCCGTTGGCGCGGGCCATGGTGGGGTTGTTGCCTAGGGCGCGCAAAGACAGGCCGAAATCGGTGGCCATCAGGAAGGAGATCAGCAGGATCATCCCAAGCGTCGCCAGGGTTAATCCCACGGCCCACTGACCATCAAGGCCCAGGCCCAGGTCGGGCAGGGCCAGAATTCCAGCTGGGGTTTCAGACAGGGGGATGTTGGAGCGCCCCATCAGGCGCAGGGTGATCGAATAGAGGCCCGTAGTAGTGAGGATGCCGGCAAATAGATCATTCACACCCAGCCGGGTGTGGATCAGGCCGGTCACGGTGCCCGCCAGGCAGCCAAACAAAATCGCCAGCCCCATGGCTACCGGCACCGGGGCGCCCTGGCTGATCAACACCGCAGCGGTGCCACCGCCCAGGGCAAAAGAGCCGTCCACCGTGAGGTCTGGGAAGTTGAGGACGCGCAGCGTCAGGTAGGTGCCCAGGGCCAAGCCGGCATATGCCAAGCCCTGGTCGTAAGCACCAATCCATAGAGAGAACATGGCTGCATTGTGCCTAGCAGCGGCCTCTTGGCCTAAGCCAAGGGGGCAAGATCCTCGAAACGAAACACCTGGCGGCCAGCCGGCGTGTCGCCATGGGCAGCGGTCTCAACCACCCGCTCGCTCAGCACCCAGGGGCCCACCCGAGCCAGGGGCACAAAGGTGTCGGTGAAACGGCTGATGCCGCCCTTGGCTGCGCCGGTTGCCGGATCGGCGTACTGGCTGGTGTAACTGCGGCTCAGGTAACCGCTGCCGGTGTCTGTTATGTTCTCGGTGAAGATCGTCACCACGGTGCCGTGGATATGGCGGTGCACCATCGTCACCACATTTGCCTTGATGCGATAGCGATCGCCTTCGTTTTTGCCGCCCACGATCACCTCAGTGCCCACCGCGTCGGTGTCGCCGGCGCTGAAGGTGTTGGCGCCGTGGGTTTGCTCAAAGCTGCGCCGCACCCGGTGAATCGCCACCTCCCACAGTTGGGAGGCCAGGGCCTTGTGAATCTCCTCATCGGCTACGCCCTCAACCGTGGCCTTGAGGTCGGCGCCCACCACGAAGCTGCCCTCGACCCTCTTTTCGGCTTGGCCCGCATCACCGGCTTGCTCCCAGATGCAGCGGCCCTGGTAGCCACCGAAATCAGGCTCCCAGGTGTAGCGATTTTCATAGGCGGCCCGGAAAGCCGCCGTGCAGTCGCTGCCTGAGGTGATCTGGTTGCTGACTTGGGTGCTGGCTGTCAAAGCGGGATCTAGCGGGCCCCCAACCCTAACGAGTGGGTCCGGGGTGGATGTCCTGCAGGGCATGCACCTCAATGGTCTGCTGCTGCAGCGCCGTGATCGCCTCCACCGCCGCCCGGGCCCCGGCCAGGGTTGTCACCGTCGGCACGGCGTAGTCGAGGGCGGCCCGGCGCAGATATTTGTCGTCGTGGGCAGCCTGGCGGCCGATCGGGGTGTTGATGATCAGCTGAATGCGGGCCGAGCGGATCGCATCTTCAATGTTGGGGCGGCCCTCATGCACCTTGAGGATGAATTCCACCTGCAGGCCAGCGGCCCTAAGGGCCTCGGCGGTGCCACCGGTGGCGATCAGGGCAAAGCCCAGCCCCACCAGCCGCTCAGCCACGGGCAGCAGGGCCGGCTTGTCGCGGTCGTGGGTGGAGAGAAACACCGTGCCGCTCGTGGGCAGGGCCTCGCCTGCAGCTAGCTCGGCCTTGGCATAGGCCATGCCGGCGCTGCTGGCGATGCCCATCACCTCGCCGGTGCTGCGCATTTCAGGGCCCAGCAAGGTGTCGGAACCCGGGAAGCGCTTGAAGGGCAGCACCGCCTCCTTCACCGTTTGCAGAGGCGGGATCGGTTCGGCCGT
This sequence comes from Cyanobium sp., assembly GCA_044356035.1. GTDB lineage: Bacteria > Cyanobacteriota > Cyanobacteriia > PCC-6307 > Cyanobiaceae > Cyanobium_A. Next base: position 19,226 of record JBIKWZ010000034.1, read on the forward strand.
GAGCCCCAGCTCCGCCAGGGTGCGGCCGGCCATCAACTGGCTGGCCACCTTGGCCAGGGGCACGCCCGTGGCCTTAGCCACAAACGGCACCGTGCGGGAGGCCCGGGGATTTGCCTCAATGATGAACACCCGCTCGCCCAGCTCAGGGTCGATTTGGACCGCAAACTGCAGGTTGATCAGGCCGCGCACCCCGAGGGCCAGGGCCAGGGCCCGGCTCCAGGCGCGGATCGTGGCCAGGGCTGCCTCGCTGAGGCTGACGGAAGGCAGCCAGCAGGCCGAATCGCCCGAATGGATGCCGGCCGGTTCGATGTGCTCCATCACACCGCCGATCAGCACCACCCCCTCCCCATCGCAAAGGGCATCCACATCGACCTCTATGGCGTTATCGAGGTATTGGTCGATCAGCACCGGGTGGTCGGGCTCCACCTGCACCGCTTCCACCATGTAGCGGTTGAGCTCGTCTTCGTCGTAGACGACCTCCATGGCGCGCCCGCCCAGTACGTAGCTGGGGCGCACAACCACTGGATAGCCCACGCGCGCAGCGATGGCCCGGGCCTCGGCCTCACTGCGGGCCAGACCGTTGCGGGGCTGGCGGATCTCCAGCCGGCGCAGGATCGCTTCAAATTGCTCCCGATCTTCCGCCGCATCAATCGATTCAGGCGAAGTGCCCCAGATGCGACTGCCGGTGGCCACGCCCTCAGGGGAGGCCAGCCAATGCAGCAGCGGGATCGCCAGCTTCAGCGGCGTCTGGCCACCAAACTGCACAATCACCCCCTCGGGATGCTCCACCTCAATCACGTTGAGCACGTCTTCGAGGGTGAGCGGCTCGAAGTAGAGCCGGTCGGAGGTGTCGTAATCGGTTGACACCGTCTCCGGGTTGCTGTTCACCATCACGGTGGCGAAGCCTTCCGCCTGCAGGGCAAAGGAGGCGTGCACGCAGCAATAGTCGAATTCGATCCCCTGGCCGATGCGGTTTGGACCGCCGCCCAGGATCATCACCTTGCGGCGGCTCTCGGGCTGCACCTCGTTTTCAGGCGGCACGATCTCGAGCTCACCGGCGGCGTTGAGCCGCTCCAGCGGCCGCTCATAGGTGGAGTAGTGATACGGGGTGCTGGAGGCAAACTCCGCCGCGCAGGTGTCGACGGTTTTAAACACGGCATTGATGCCCAGCCCCTGACGGTGGCGGCGCACCGTGAGTTCATCGCTGCCGGTGGCCCAGGCGATCTGGCGATCGGAGAAGCCCAGCTGCTTGAGCTCCAGCAGGGCGGCGGCATCGAGTTGCTCGAGCTGGCGGCCCCGCAGCAACAGCTGCTCAGCCTCGAGGATGCAGCGCAGCTTGGCCAAAAACCAGGGATCGATGGCGCTGAGCTGGTGGATCTCGTCGTCGCTGCGGCCGGCGAGCATGGCCTCGCGCACGGCAAAAATGCGCTCCGGGGTGGCGGTGCGCAGGGCCCGCTCCAGGGCGGTGGGATCGGGGGCAAGCTGGGGATCGCTTACGGCATCGGGGCGGTCGCAACCCCAGCCGGCGTGGCCCGTTTCCAGGGAGCGCAACGCCTTTTGGAACGACTCCTCAAAGCAGCGGCCGATAGCCATCGCCTCGCCCACCGACTTCATCGAAGTTGTGAGCAAAGCGGGGCTGCCGCGAAACTTCTCGAAGGCGAAGCGGGGAATCTTCGTGACCACGTAATCAATCGTGGGCTCGAAGCAAGCCGGCGTGGCACCGGTGATGTCGTTGAGGATTTCATCGAGGGTGTAGCCCACCGCCAGGCGGGCGGCGATCTTGGCGATCGGAAAGCCGGTGGCCTTCGATGCCAGCGCCGAGCTGCGCGATACGCGCGGATTCATCTCAATCACCACCACGTCGCCATTGACGGGGTTGATCGCAAATTGAATATTGCTGCCGCCGGTGTCGACGCCGATCTCGCGAATGATCGCGATCGACTGGTCGCGCAGCCGCTGGTATTCGCGGTCGGTGAGGGTTTGGGCCGGCGCCACGGTGATCGAATCACCGGTATGCACCCCCATCGGATCGAGGTTTTCGATGCTGCAAACGATCACCACGTTGTCGGCGCTGTCGCGCATCACCTCCAGCTCGAATTCCTTCCAGCCCAGCAGCGACTGCTCCACCAGGATCTGGGAGACGGGGCTTGCCTCCAGACCGCTTTTGCAGAAGGCGCGGAACTCCTCGGGGTTGTAGGCGATGCCCCCGCCGCTACCGCCCAGGGTGAAGGCCGGCCGGATGATGCGGGGGTAGCTGCCGATGACCTCGCCCACCCGCTCCGCCTCCTCCAGGGTGTTAGCGATGCCGGAGGGACACACCGCCACGCCGATCCGCTCCATCGCCTCCTTAAAGAGCAGCCGGTCTTCCGCCTTGCGGATCGCCTGCAGGTTGGCGCCGATCAGCTCCACCCCGTGCTTTTCCAGGGTGCCGTTTTCAGCCAGGGCTACCGCCAGGTTGAGAGCGGTCTGGCCTCCCATTGTGGGCAGCAGGGCATCGGGCTGTTCGATCTCAATCACCCGGGCCACCACCTCGGGCGTCAGCGGCTCGATGTAGGTGCGATCCGCCATGTCCGGATCGGTCATGATCGAAGCCGGGTTGGAATTCACCAACACCACTTCGAACCCTTCTGCCCGCAGCGCTTTGCAAGCCTGAGTGCCGGAATAATCGAATTCACAGGCCTGGCCGATCACAATCGGCCCCGAGCCCAGCAGCAGGATGCGCCTGAGGTCCGTGCGGCGGGGCATAGGGGGTGGGCAAGCCAAACCTGCCTAGCCTCTCACGCCCCCCTGGCAGCAGCTGCGGCTGGAATCGCTAACCTGATCGATAACGCGGAAGCCCCAGATGAGTGAGCTCCAGCGCCTGAAAGGGCTGCTGCCACCTGAATTGCAGAGCTGGGTGTTTGTGGAAGCGGCCGCCTCGGTGGAGCCGCCCCTGATCACCATCGAGGAGATCGGTCGCGATGAAGTCGAAATTCAGGTCGACCTGGAAAGCTGGGACGGGCTGGCGATAGACCATCGCAACCTGCTTTTTTGGCACGAGGTGGGCCGCGTCCAGAACGATGCGGTGCCCCGCGACGGTTGGGAGATGGCGGCCCTAGCGATCGGCCTGGGTGGAGCCATCGGTGAGCTGTGGGTGCAGGACGGCCTCCTGCTGGTGATGGCCCTGGGTCTGTCCGGCTTTGCCGGCTACCGCCTCTACCTCAAAAACAACTCCGAAAAGCGGCTGCAGGATGCCATCGCCGCCGATGAGCGGGCTATCGACCTAGCCACCCGCTTCGGTTACACCCTGCCCAATGCCTACAAGAGCTTGGGCGGTGCCCTCAAGGAGCTGGTGGAGCAGACCCGCAAGAAAAAGAAGCGCGCCTTCTACGAAGACCGGCTCGAGGCACTGCGCAAGAGTGCCGGCAAGGCCCGGGCCGAAATGGCCCAGCAACAGGGCTCGCGTCAATCCGTCACCAGTGAGAACGTCTATGGCTGATTCCCCCGCTGGCAGGTCCACGACCCACCAGGAGCTCGACAGCGAGCAGCTGGCCAAGCTGGCGGCAGAAGCCTGTGACGACCGCAAGGCCGTGGACATTCGTCTGATTCGCGTTGACGAGGTGTCGTCGTTGGCCGATTGGTTTGTGATCTGCAGCGGCCTCTCCGACGTGCAGGTGCGCGCCATCGCACGCTCGGCTGAGGATCAGATCGAGGAGATCACCGGCCGGCTGCCCCTAAGGCGTGAAGGCCAGAAGGAGGGCCGCTGGATGCTGCTCGACTACGGCGAAGTGATTGTCCACGTGCTCACCCCCAGCGAGCGCACCTACTACGACCTCGAATCCTTCTGGGGTCACGGCGAACAGGTGCGCTTCGTAAGCTCAATTCCAGCAGTTTCTCCCTGAACGCCATGCCGTGCCCGGTGCCGCCCGAGCAACGGCCCCTGCAGGAATACGAGCAGTTGCTGGCCTCCTGGTTCTTTGTTTGGCCGTCCCACGGCCTGCCAGGTCTGTTGCGCCCCTTAGCTACTAGCTGGCTATTGCTGCTGCCCGTTTCCATCCTGGTGGCCAGTGGCAGCTGGGTATTGCGCCACCACCCGGCCCAGCTGGTGCTGGCGGGCATGGTGGCTGCAGTGGCCCTGCCGATGCTGCTGCTCGTGCGCCAGTGGCTCGGCTGGAATTACGTGCACCGGCGCCTGGTCTCCGAGCGGGTCGAATACGAAGAATCGGGGTGGTACGACGGCCAGGTGTGGGAGAAGCCCCTGGCCTGGCGCCAGCAGGACCTACTGGTGGCCCAGCACCAGGTGCAGCCGGTGCTGCGGCGGCTGCAGCAGGGCACAGCCCTGGCGGTAATCCTGGCCCTGGTGGGGGCGAGCCTCTGTCAGGCTCTTTGAGATCAGCTGCCGGTCTCTTGTGACCCTGTCCTCCAGTTTCGGTGGCACCGCCCGCGGGGGCGTTCCTCCACTGGAGGTGCGGCTGCTGCGCAACGGCATCGTCGAATCTCGCCACCGGGTGCACGCGGTGGTTTGCGACGGCCGCGGCCGGGTATTGATGCGGGCGGGCGATCCCCAGCAGCTGAGCTTTGTGCGCTCTGCCCTAAAGCCCTTTCAGGCCACGGTGTTTGTGAGCAGTGGCGCCGCCGACCACTGCAACTGCGGCGAGCGGGGCCTGGCGATCGCCTGCGCCAGCCACACCGGCACGGCCATGCACGCCCGCGAGGCCTTCAAGCTGCTGTGGGGCGCTGAAATCGAGGCCGAGCAGCTGCAATGCCCCGTGCCGGACTGCGGCAAAAGCCCCCTGGAGCACAACTGTTCCGGCAAGCACGCCGCCTTCCTAGCCACTTGCCGGCAGCTCAACTGGAGCACCGAGAGCTATCTCCAAAAAGAGCATCCTCTGCAGCAGGAGGTGCTTAAGCGCGTGGGCGATCTGCTCGCCCTGCCCCCCGCCGAGCTGCTCACCGCCCGCGACGACTGCGGCGCCCCCACCCTGCAGCTGCAACTGGCCCAGATGGCCCTGCTCTACGCCCACCTGGGCGCCGGCAGCCAGGCCGATCTGGAACGCCTCAGCCGGGCGATGCTGGCCCACCCCGAATTGGTGGCCGGCGAGGGGCGCTTTGACACCGAACTGATGCGCGGCGGCCACGGTCAGGTGGTAAGCAAGGGCGGAGCTGAAGGCATCCAGTGCCTCAGCCGCGTCGGCGAAGGCATGGGGGTGGCGATCAAGGTGGAAGACGGCTCCGCCCGAGCCAAGCAAGCCGTAGCCCTGCACCTGCTCGAGCAGCTCGACTGGCTAACGCCGATAGCTCTTGAAGAACTGCGCACTCGCTTCTTGATCCCAGCCCCCCATCTGCGCCTGGAAGTGATCGGCGAGCTGCGCTTCGACTGAGCGGCATTACTAGGCACTTCGACTGGTATGGTTAGGGGGTCGACGCGGGGTAGAGCAGTCTGGTAGCTCGTCGGGCTCATAACCCGAAGGTCGCGAGTTCAAATCTCGCCCCCGCCACCACTTCCCAAAGCCCCGGCAGTCACCTGTCGGGGCTTTGTTGTTTGAACGTTCACCTGCGCTGCCCCAGCGATCAACGCCAAGAAGATGGCCATCTCCGCCAGCGGAACCCAGCCCGACGCCATCGTGGTGGGCTCCGGCGCTACCGGCGGTGTTGCTGCCATGGTGCTGGCCGAGGCGGGGCTGCGGGTGCTGGTGCTGGAGGCCGGTCCCGAGCTCTCATCCCGTCAGGCCTTCGGCAGCGAACCGCTGAATACGGCCCGGCGTGTGGCCCGCATCGCCAGCGGCCAGCAACGGCTGCAGCGCCACCATCCGGGCTTCTGGAAACACAATCCCCAGCTGTTCGTCGATGAGCGGCTCAATCCCTACTCCACCCCAGACGACGCTCCGTTTTTGTGGAGCCGGGGCCGGCAGGTGGGGGGCAAAAGCCTCACCTGGGGAGGCATCACCCTGCGCCTTTCCGACTACGAATTTGGTGGCGCTGAGCGCGATGGTAAGGGGGCGGGCTGGCCGATCGGCAGTGCCGAGCTAGCGCCTTTCTATACCCGCCTTGAGCAGTTGCTGGAGGTGCATGGAGCCTGCGACGGCCTGCCCCAGCTGCCCGATGGCCACTTCCAGGCGCCCTTGCCCTTCACCCCGGGCGAACGCCACCTGCAGCGTCGCATTGACGACGAGCTCGGCCTGCCCCTGATCCATTCCCGCGGCTTCAACCTGCACCGGGGCGCGGGCTGGCCCCGCTCCGCCAGCCAGGGGCGCACGTTGGCACGGGCCCTGGCAACGGGGCGCACCCAGGTGCGCAGCAACGCCGTGGTGAGCCATCTACTGCTTGACGGCGACAGGGCCCAGGGCGTGCTGCTGGTGGATGGCAAAACGGCTGCCCGCGAGCGCATTGAGGCGCCCTTGGTAGTGCTCTGCGCCTCAACGATCGAGACCCTGCGGATCCTGCTGCACTCGAGCGAAGCCCACCAGCGCGGCGGCCTAATCGATCCATCCGGCAGCCTGGGGCGCTATCTGATGGACCACATCTCCAGCAGTCGCTTCTTTTCGATTCCCGGGGTGCCACCCCTCGATGGGCCCAGCGAACTTTCAGGGGCCGGCAGCTGCTTCATCCCCAACACGGTCAACCTGGATGGGGGCAGCGAAGCTGATTTCCGTGGCGGCTACGGCCTCTGGACAGCCCTGCAGCGCTTTGATCCACCCGCCCTGCTGCAGCGAAGCCGGGGCGAGGCGGTGGGCTTCCTGATCGGTCACGGCGACGTGCAACCCAACGCCGACAACCAGGTGACGTTGAACCTCGAAAATCTCGATGCCTGGGGGCTACCCACCGCCCACATCAACTGCCGCTGGGGGGCCAACGAGAAGCGCCTGGTGGCCCACATGCACCGGCGCATGGAGGCGGTGGTGGCAGCTGGTGGGGGGCAGATCCGGCCCATCGAAGATCTATTTGTGCTGCCGCTGCTGGAGCCCTGGATCCGCACAAGCCTGGCGGTGAGCCCCGAGGCGCCACCACCTGGCTACTACATCCACGAACTCGGCGGCGCCCGCATGGCCAGCCAGCCCGAGGGAGGGGTGGTGAATCACCTCAACCAATGCTGGGGCGCCCCCAATGTGCTGGTAGTAGATGGGGCCTGCTGGCCCCGCTCCGGCTGGCAGAGCCCAACCCTCACTGAAATGGCCATCACCTGGCGCGCCTGCGAAGCCGCTGCCGCCAGGTTGCGCCAAGGAGACCCCTAACCCGGATGCGATCCGGTGTCTATCGCCACAACCGGCTTGAGCAACCCTGCTCACAATGGCAACGTCGACCTCAAAAAGGTCGGGCAAGGGAGACTCAGGCGGAGGTTGGCCCCTCCGCCCTTTTTTTTGTAAACGCCACAAGGTTTGAAAAATTCAGCGGCGCAGGAATAGGCCGTTGAGGTAGTGCTGGCTCACCCCCTGATCAGCGCAGCCGTGCTGAAACAGGAAGCTGGACAGCGCAGAGGAAATCAAGCGGTATTGATCCCACTGGGGGTGGCTGCGCAGGAACTCGCGCATGCCATCGAACAACACCTCTGGCACCTCCGCCTCCAGGCTGATGCTGCCGGCTTCTGCCTCCACTAAACCTTGTGCGCAGCTGGGCTGCTCCATACATCGTTGGAGGTGATTGCGCTCGGCTGCCATCAGGAAACAAGAGGTGGGGGTGCCTCAGTAGGCCACATCGCTGCCAGGTCCGTCAAAGCCTGAAAGCCAGGCCGAAACCACACCGTTCTCAGCTGAGATTGCCTGTGCTGGCGGCTCCATAAGGGCACAGCGAGGATTTTTAAAGCCTGCGAGGGCGACCGCTGGAGGTGCTGTCAAGGCCAGACTGAACAAAACAGTTATTCCCCAACTACCAGGTCTGAACTGGCTCAAAGGCCTCATTTCTGGGGAAAACCCCTAATAAACCGGGGAAAAGACGGCAAAAATGGGGAATAGAGACAACTAATCAGCAGAACTGATGAGCTGGAGTCTCGCGAGACTTCCGGCGAGCTGAGAAGCCTGAGCCAGGTCAAACCCAGAGGGCTCAGCTGCTGCTGCCCTGGCGCAGGGTTGTGGGACCGAGGGGATGGTCCGCGTGGGGGTAGGGCGGATGGTGATGGCTGTGGCCGTGGTCGTGGCTATGCCCATCGTCATGGCTGGAGCCGCCCACTGGAATCGGCACGCCATCGGGCTGGCAGGCACCGGTGC
>JBIKWZ010000068.1:0-8192 GCA_044356035.1 Cyanobium sp.
GGCCAAGCTGAGCGGCGGTGTGGCCGTGGTCAAGGTGGGTGCCGCCACCGAGACCGAGATGAAGGACAAGAAGCTGCGCCTGGAAGACGCCATCAACGCCACCAAGGCGGCCGTTGAAGAAGGCATTGTTCCTGGTGGTGGTACCACCTTGGCCCACCTGGCCCCCGCCCTCGAGGAGTGGGCTGCGGCCAACCTCTCTGGAGAGGAGCTGATCGGCGCCCACATCGTAGCCTCCGCCCTCACAGCGCCTTTGATGCGCATCGCTCAAAACGCTGGCGTCAATGGCGCTGTCGTGGCTGAGAACGTGCGTAACAAGCCCTTCAACGAGGGCTACAACGCCGCCACCGGCGAGTATGTCGACATGCTGGCTGCCGGTATCGTCGACCCCGCCAAGGTGACCCGCTCCGGTCTGCAAAATGCCGCCTCCATCGCCGGCATGGTGCTGACCACCGAGTGCATCGTGGCCGATATGCCAGATAAGAAAGATGCTGCTCCCGCCGGTGGCGGCATGGGCGGCGGCGACTTCGACTATTGATTCCCTGCGGGGATCCGAGCCGAATTGTCTAATCTCAAATCTGATTAATCGGGAGGGCTTCGGCCCTCCTTTTTTGTGCTCTAAACAGGCAGGCCTGATTTGCTAGCTAATTAGGCGTGTTCAGGCTTTAGCTGGCTTGAAGTTGAGGGCTGCGCCGTTGTTGCAGTAGCGCTTGCCAGTGGGCTTAGGGCCGTCGTCAAACACGTGGCCCTGATGGCCGCCGCAGCGCTTGCAGTGGTATTCGGTGCGAGGCACGATCAACTTGAAGTCCACTTTGGTGGCGATCCCGTTGGGCAGCGGTTGCCAGAAGCTGGGCCAGCCGGTGCCGCTCTCGTATTTGGCCTTGGAGCTAAACAGGGGCAGGGCGCAGCCAGCACAAACGAAAGTGCCTGGGCGTTTTTCGCTGTTTAAGGGGCTGGAAAAGGGCCGTTCGGTGCCCTCCTGGCGCAGCACGTTGTAGGCGGCTGGGTTGAGACGTTTCTTCCAGCTGGCTTCGCTGAGTTGCCAGGAGGGATCTTGGGCCTTGGAAGCGGCTTCTGCTTGGGAGACGCCAGTGAAAAAGGCGCCCAGGGTTGATCCCAGGGCTACCAGCAGATTGCGTCGAGGCATTGGCGTCACAGACCTAACCGAGCCAGCCGGCGCTGAGCACAACGGCCAGGCCAAGAAAAATTGCCAGCAATGTCCAGCTGATGCGGTTGAGGGTGGCTTCGGCGCTACGGGCACTAGTGAACATCGAACCGCCGCTAGCGGCCAGCCCGCCCATGCCATCGCCCTTGGGGCTGTGTAGCAGCACGCTGATGATCAGCAGAACACCACTGCCAATCCACATCCACGACAAAACGGAAGTGATCATGGGCCTCCTTGGATAGGGGCAGGCTAAACGCCCAGGGTCTGGGAGATGGGACTGGCTTCGGCTGCGGTGCCAGTTGCCAGGATCAGTGATTCACCGCTCATGGTTGCGGGCTTGGGCAGGTGCAAGATCTCCAGCAGGGTCGGGGCGATGTCGGCTAGGCCGCCATGGTCACGCAGCGACACATTGGTGCCGTGGCCGGGCAGCTTGCGTTTCTCGCCCTCCACCAAAATCACCGGCACGGGATTTGTGGTGTGAGCCGTCCAGGGGCGACCATCTGGGCCCTCCATCACTTCGGCATTGCCGTGGTCTGCTGTGATCAGCAGTGTGCCCCCCATGCGGTTGGTGGCCTCCATCAACTTTCCTACGCAGGTGTCGACAGTGGTGATTGCTTCAGTGGTGGCATCCATTTTGCCGGTGTGCCCCACCATGTCCGGATTGGCGTAATTGATCACCACCAACGCGTAAATGCCCTTTTTGATTGCTGCAATACAGCTTTCAGTAAGCTCGCCGGCGGACATTGCCGGGGATAGGTCGTAGGTGGCCACCCGCGGCGAGGGGACTAGGTGGCGATCTTCACCAGGGAAGGCCTGCTCAATGCCCCCATTCATGAAATAGGTGACGTGAGGATATTTTTCGGTTTCAGCTGTGCGGAACTGGCGCAGCCCCGAGTTCGATACCACTTGGCCCAGCAAGCCATCGAGAGATTCGGGCGGGAAAGCCACCGCTACGGGCAGGCCCTTTTCATATTGGGTGAACGTGACCACATCCAGGGGGGCTTGGCGCTGCCGGGCGAAGTCGTCAAATTCCGGCAAAACCAGGGCGCGGATCAACTGGCGCACCCGGTCGGGCCGGAAGTTGAAACACACCAGAGCGTCCCCGCTCTTGATCAATCCCTCCGCTAATCGCAACGGTTCGAGGAATTCGTCGCCGATCTCTTGGGCGTAGGAGGCGTGGATGGCATTGACCGGGCTGAGCTCGGATATATCGCTTGGTTCGGTTAAGAGTCGATAGGCCTTCTCGGTACGGTCCCAGCGGTTATCGCGATCCATGGCCCAGTAGCGGCCGCAGAGGGTGGCGATACGGCCGATGCCGGCGCGACTGATCTGCTCTTGAACCTGGGTGACGAATCGGGGGGCACTGCTCGGGTCCGTGTCCCGTCCATCGGTGATCACGTGGATGCAGACATCTTTGAGACCGCGGCTCGCGGCCCATTGCAACAACCCCCCTAAGTGGGTGATGTGACTATGAACGCCCCCATCGGAGCACAGGCCGATCAGGTGCAGGCAGCCACCCTTGAGCAGGAGTCCGTCGGCTAAGGCATTGAGCGCAGGGTTGGCGGCCAGGCTGCCGTCCTTGACGGCTTGGCTAATCCGCACCAGCTCCTGGCGAATGATTCGACCGGAGCCGATGGTGAGATGGCCCACCTCAGAATTGCCCATCTGATGATCTGGCAGCCCGACAGCGGCGCCGCTGGCCTCTATCAATGTGTGGGGATAGGCATGCCAGAGAGCATCCATCACCGGGGTGCTGGCAGCACGAATGGCGTTGTGATCGGCTTCGTGGCTGTAGCCCCAGCCATCCAAAATGGCGAGTACAACCGGGGCCACAGAGGATGAGGCCCGGGAGGCCGATGCTGGCCCTGACGCCAGGGTGGATTGCTGCTGGGAGGGAATAGTCGTCACCCGTCTCGCCTAGCGATGTTGAACCAACGCCTTCCGAAAACCAACTTACAGTGCAATTGTGCTGCAATCACAGCTGCTTCCCTTGGGGTCAGCCTTTGGTCACACAGCCAATCAGCCCTAGCCGACTTGCCGGATTCCCTAATGCATCGGCTTGAACTGCTCTCGGCCCTGGACTTGGGCCGCACCCTTGACCGGCTTGCGTCCCAGGTGTTGGAAGGAGTAGCCGACAGCCGGTCCTTGGTGCTCCTAGGCATACCCACCCGTGGAGTGGCGTTAGCTGAGGTATTGGCCTCCCGCTTGGCAGTTTTAGCCGGCCATCCGATTGACCAAGGCAGTGTCGATCCCACCTTTCATCGAGATGACCTGGCGCGAGTCGGCACCCGTCTGGGCCAGCCCACCGAGTTGCCTGTGGCGCTGGATGGGCGCCAGGTGGTGTTGGTGGATGACGTGATCTTTACGGGGCGCACTGTGCGGGCGGCCCTAGAAGCCTTGCAAGCCTGGGGGCGGCCCAAGCGGGTCAGCTTGCTTGCCATGGTGGATCGAGGTCACCGGGAGCTGCCGATCCAGCCCGATTTCTGTGGGCGTGTGGTGCCCACTAGTCGCCAAGAATCCATCCAGCTCTGCCTGCAGCAGATCGATGGCGAGGAGGGGGTTTTCCTGCTGCGGCCAGAGCTTTAGCAAGAGTCAGGCAAGCGATTAGGCGGGAGTCAGCTCATCTGAGCGGAAATGGGCCCGAAATTTGCCGAAGGCAACCACCACCGGCAAGGTTGGGCTGATCACCCGGCCCTTCCACTCGTTGAGCACGGTGACCACCTCACCCTGTTGCCCTTTGAGATCGAAGGCGACCCCGCGGTGCTGGGGGTGGTGGTAGACGACCACGCTTTGGGAGACCTGAACCTGATCACCTGGCTGCATGGCTCCAGAGCTTCATCGCGCGGCCAATCTTGTCACGCGCCAATCACCGCTTGCTGGATCGGCGCTGACAGGCCGTCTCCGGCCCGGCCTCAACCACCTGTCCACCTAAGGCGCGACAGGCCTCCTGGAACGCGGACCACTCGTCCATACCCTGGGAGATCCGTTGGCGCACCTGGGCATCGAGTTGGGCGGAGGGCACGGTGTGGGGCAGCTGGCCATGGGCGTCGTGTTCGCGCTCCTGCACTGACAAGCCTTCGATGCCCTTCTGAACCTTGGCTTGTAGGCCGCGGCTCTGGGTTTTCCACCAGGGATGGTCGATGCGGGTGAGGGCCTCGAGAGCCTCCCACCAGCGCTTTTGCTCTGTGAGGCCCTTGGCCCGCTCCAGCTGCAGCCGGTTGCGAGTCCAGTTTTCACTGAGTTTGTCGCCCAGGCTGTCGCCGTCGGCCCGGTGGTCATCGCCCATCACCGCCAGGATCTTTAGGGCTCCAGGTAGGTCGCCCTCCTGGAAGCTGGTAATTGCGCGCTGCTGCAGGTTTTGCTGCCACACCAGCAGCCGTTCGCGGTCTGCTTCGCTGCCGGCAAGGGAGTTCACTAGTTGCAATTGCAACTGCAGAGCCTCGCCCCAGCGCTCCTGCTGCCAGAGCTGGGCCGCTTTGCGGCGCCGGCAGCTGCCCTGTTCGGCCGGGGCCTGCCCCCCCAGCCAGCGCAGGGCTTCGAGCTGTTCGCTGTAGCGCAGGCAGGCTTCTAGGTCACCGCTCCTTGCCGCCTGCTCCAACCGTTGCGGCAGCTGCTGCTCCCACCAGTAGGTCGCCCCAATGCCGCAGGCCACAAGACCAAGGGTGAGACCCAGCCAGAAACGGGGCAGCCTGTGGCGGCGCAGGGCCAAGGCAAATACAGAAATATGAAACTTAGTTTTATGGGCGCTGTGGCCGAGATGCCGTCAGCTGAGGGCAGCGCTTGCGGCGTCCACTTAGGTTTGCCGCCATTAATTCTCAGCGCACCGGACCCAGAATTTGGGCGGCACTGCGGCGACCGCTGCGCGTGTCCGTTACCTCCAGCACCAGCTGGCCCTGGTCGTTGACGGAAAATGACAACTGCAGACAGTCCTCGCCAGGCTGTCCGGGCACGTCCAGGGCAAGATCTGGGGGTTGCTCGCTCCAGGGCACCACGCGGGCTTGTCCCGCTGGTCGCGGCCGCAGCACCGGTAGCCCGGCCTCAAACACCACCTCGCTGCGCCTTTCGTTGTCTGGTTCCCCCAGCACCAGCTCCAGGCTTCGCTGGTTGGGGCTGCTGCAGGCCAGCACGATTTCCAGCGACCGCTCACTCGGCCAGGTTTGCCCCGCCACAAACAGCGGTTGCCAGTGATGGCGGCTGGAGCGCTGATCCCAGCAGCGCAGGCAAATTCCGTGGCGCAATACATCGCGCACCCGCACCCCCGGTGTTAGGGCCAGGGCCCCCAGGGCTACGGCCTCCACCGGCCGGCTTTGCTGCAGGGGAATGCCGCCGCAGCGCTCCTGCAGCCATTGCCGGATCAGGGGCATGCGGCTGCTGCCACCAACCGGCAGCAGGGCGGTGATCTGGTTTGGGGCCAGGCCATCGCGGCGGGCGCCCGCCAACACGACCTCCAACAGATCATCGAGTTGGGCCAGCAAGCCCCGCTCCACCAACAAGGCGTTTAGGCGGCTGCGGCTCAGCCGCAGAGGTTGGGGAGGCAGGCCCGCAGGACTCCAGAACACCAGGGCCTCTTCGGCGCTGCTGAGCTGGCATTTGAGCGATTCAGCGGCCTCCAGCAGGGCCCCGTCAAGGGGGGCGCCGGGACAAAGGTGGGCTGCGATCCAGCGATCTAGATCCCGGCCTCCCAGGGCCACCCCTGCCTTGCCGATCACCCGGGCACAGCGCAGGGCCTGGCGACTTGAACTCAGATCCCGGCCGGCGAAGCGCAGCAGCTGGGCCATGGGCGCCGGGCGACCTTCGCCACCCTCTAGGGCCACCAGGGACAGGTCGATGGTGCCGCCTCCCAGGTCCACCACCAGCACGGTGCTGCCAGCAGGCAATCCCGCACCGATGGCTGCGGCGGTGGGCTCGTCCACCAGGGCCAGCTCAGGAACCTCTAGCTCGCGGCATACCTCCTGCAGCCATTGGCGGTAGCGGGGGTAGCTGTCTATCGGAGCTGTCAGCACCAGCCGCTCGGGCGCGAGCCCTGGCGGCAGGGCGGCCCAGAGCTGTCTCAGCAGCAAGGCTCCGGCCTGTTCTGGCCCCAGGGGCAAGGCAGGGGGTGGTTGGGGCGCCGCCGGGTAGGGGATCGCGCCGATTTGTCGTTTGAAGTCCCGGTGCAGCTGGGGGCTATCACTGTGGGCCAGGCCCGCCTCCAATACCTGGCGACCGATCAGGGGCCTTGGCATGGCTGGATCGCTGAGCCATAGCAGGGTTGGCACCACTACCGGCTCGCTGCTGCTGTAGGGCGGCAGGGCCAGCAGCTTGGCCGCGGTGTCTGGCCCCTGGTAGGCCACCACCGTGGTGCTGCTGCCTAGATCAATCGCCAGCGTGCCCCGCATTACACCCTTCTAAACGGGGAATTGCCGCTGTTGACCTAGGTTGAGTTGATTGCAAGCGTGCCCATGCAAAGCGGTATTGACGTCAACCACAAGGAACTGGCCCAGCGGGCCGAGAGCCTGATCCGCCACACCAGCAACCGTTACCTCACCACGGTGAAGATTGCTTTTCGGGCTAAACAGCGTCGTTTTGATGATTTTGATGGTCTGCTCGACGATTCGATGATTAAACCCGTGCAGCGGGCCATCATCGAAATGAGCGATGAGCAGGACCAGCCCGATCTGCTGCCCGGCTGATTCGGCCGATGCTTGTTCAAGAAGGTGAGGGGTGGAGGTGGCTGGAGGATTCAGCCCGCCACCCCTTTTCTTTTTTGATTGGCGGCCAGGGCTGGGCCTTTGAGCTCACTGCGGAGGAAGCCCATGGGCTGGGGCTTGCTCTGGTGCAGTTGGTGCAAGAGCACCATGATCTGGCAAGTCAGTTGATGCCGGAAGAGTCGATCAGCATTGAGCTCGAGCGCGGCCCTGTCTGGATTGCCTTGGAAGGCGACCGCAACGACTGGTCGTTGCGCTTTGTGCTCACGCCTGGGGCTGATTGCCGTGCCGTTGAGGGCAGCTGGCTACCCGGCCCCAGCGCGGCTTTGGTGGCGGCTCTGGCTCTGTGGGCAAGCCCGCACGGTTGCAGCTGAGACCCAGCGGCAGTTGAAGCTGATCAGCACTGCTGATCATTGCCGTATTCCCGCGCAGCCCCCAGATCACTCTTGGTTTTGCTCAGTTTTTCCCCAGGTCGGTTGTTCAGATGGGGCTTGCCAGCTAGTGCCTGGGGAGAAGCTCGCCGCCAGACCCTTTACCCTTGACAGCGCCGGCTCCAGCCTCACCGCTTGGCCCAAAGTCGAGGGGGCCATGGCAAATGCTCTGGCAGAGCTGGATTCTTAGTCTGGGAGGCTCGCCAAGGCAGCTTCGCCAGGTCATTTGACGGGCCCGGCTTGGTGTGGAGAACTGGTGCCACACAAGGCCTTTATCTCCCATGGATCTGCAGACTCCCGTCCGAGCCCAAGCTCCCGTGGAGGGGGAAGGCTTGACGGTGAGCTTTCGCGCCGAGGTGCCTGAGGCCTTACTGGCCGCGATGCGTGGCTTTATCGAGCAGCACCCCAATTGGGATCAATACCGGTTGTTTCAAGCGGCCCTAGCTGGTTTCCTGGTGCAAAACGGCCTTGGCGACCGCGAAGTCACTCGCTGCTACCTGGCCAATCTCTTTCCCGCCCAGGCGAGCTTCAAGCAGCACTGAGCTGACCCCTGTCCTCCTGGCCGAAGAGTTGCTGGTAGGCGGCCGTGAGGGTGCAGGCCGCCACTGGCAACGCCACCACCAGCCCGATGAGCAGCACCAGGAAACCTGCCAGCACCATGGCCAGCAGCACCAGGGTTAGGCCAAGGGCCTGGAGCCAGTGGGGATCGGTGGCGGCCCGACCGCTGCGAAAGGCTGCCAGGGGGTTAAGTCCACCGATTAGGGCAAGCGGCAGGCTGAGAATTTGATCGGCGCTCAAATAAACAATGGCAGCCAAACCCGCCACCAGCGGTAGGGGGGCTAACAGCGGTTGAATCATTGTGAGCAGCCAGGAGCTCGCCTGGGCCAGGCGAACTATTAGGGCCACTACCAC
>JBIKWZ010000035.1:0-25325 GCA_044356035.1 Cyanobium sp.
AGCTTTAACACCAAGGTGCAGTTTAACGGCAACCTGATGGTCGGCAAGGCTTATACCGGCATGCTTGACCTCAAGCCTGGCGATGAGTTCGAAATCAAGTTGGGTCGCAAGCAGATTCGCTTGGTACCACTGGGTGCTGACGACGAGGAAGAGTGAGCGACAGGGCTACCTGTTCGGCCACTTTGATGCCATCAATTGCTGCAGAGAGGATTCCGCCGGCATAACCGGCCCCCTCTCCGGCTGGGTACAACCCTGGGGTGTTGCCACACTCCAGGGTTATTTCGTTTCTGGGTAGCCGCACGGGCGAAGAGGTGCGGGTCTCTACACCGGTGAGTAGGGCATCGTCCATTAGGAAGCCGGGAATGCGGCGCTCGAAGGCGGGCAGGGCCTCTCGGATAGCTGTCAGCACAAAGTCCGGTAGGCAGCCAGCCAAATTCCCGTAGCAAACTCCTGGTTGGTACGAAGGAATCACTCCGCCGCTGCCCTGACTGGGGCGGTTGGCGAGGAAATCGCTAACCCGCTGGGCAGGTGCTTGGTAGTTAGATCCGCCTGTAACAAAGGCGCGCCCCTCCCAATAGCGCTGAAAAGCAACGCCGGCGAGGGGATCGTCGTCTCTTTCCCCATAGGGCGTCAGATCGGCTAGCTCGATACCCACCACGATGCCGCTGTTGGCATTGCGTTCATTGCGGGTGTGCTGGCTCATGCCATTGGTAACTACTCGACCTGGCTCCGAGGTAGCCCCCACCACCAATCCCCCCGGGCACATGCAAAAGCTGTAGACACTGCGGCCCAAGTTGGCTGTCTCACGGCAGTGATGCACCAGCTTGTATTCAGCAGGGCCCAGGCGCGGGTGGCCGGCGGCCTGCCCCCAGCGGGCCCTGTCAATCAGGCTCTGGGGGTGTTCGATGCGTAGACCAACGGCAAAAGGCTTGGGCTGCATCGCCACGCCGGCGGTTTTCAACATCTCAAAGCTGTCCCGGGCGCTGTGGCCAAGGGCCAGCACCACCTGGGTGGCGGCAATTCGTTCGCCGCTATCGAGCTGCAGACCCTGAATGGAGCGGTCCACCGGATTTAGCTCCAGGCCGTCTACCCGGCACTCGAAGCGCACCTCGCCCCCTAGGGCCTCGATTCGCTGCCGCAACCCCCGCACCACCGTGGCCAGTTTGTAGGTGCCGATGTGGGGGTGGTGCAGGGTGAGGATGTCAGGGTTAGCGCCTGCGGCAACTAGCTCTTCAAGCACCTTGCGCACGTAGGGCTTGGCTTCGCTCACCTGGCTGTAAAGCTTGCCGTCGGAGAAGGTGCCAGCCCCACCCTCGCCAAATTGGGCATTGGATTCGGGATTGAAGTCTGCGCTCCCCTTCCAAAAGCCGAAGGTGTCGGCGCTGCGCTCCTTGACCGCCTTGCCCCGCTCCAGCAATAGGGGACGAAACCCCATCTGGGCCAGCAGCAGGGCCGCGAAATAGCCGCAGGGACCAGCTCCCACCACCACTGGTCGCATCTTTCCAGCGTTGGCTCCGCTTACGACGGGGTGATAAGTCGTGTCGGGGCTGGGCCGCAGGTGGGGGTCGCCGGCAAAGCGCTTCAGGAGCCTGGCCTCGGCCCGGGCATCAAGGTCCAAATCCAGATCCAGGCTGTAAACAAGGGTGATCGCCGCGCTCTTGCGGGCATCAACGCTGCGCTTAACCAGCCGCAACCCAAGAAGTTGATCGGGGGCGAGCCGCAGGCGCCTCAGCACTGCCGCCGCCAGGTCGGCCTCGCTGTGGTCGAGGGGCAGCTTCAATTCGCTCAGGCGCAGCACTACCGACTCCAGGGGGGCGCCTGGACGGGAGCCGGGCGCTGATTCATGGCGTTATTTCAGCAGTCTTGGCTCCACTGCGCCTGAAATTGGATTGGGCTGCCAGGCTGGAGGTCGATGCGGCATCGATTCTTTGTCGATTACCCACTGCCCCCTTTGCATGGCCCTGGCGGTCCTTTGTGTGCTGCGAGCCACGGCCCACGGCACCTTGCTCTGGCGTCTGTCTGCCTAGGCGAGGCGCTAAACCATGGGCATGTTCCAGCGCAGCACGCCGAAGAACCTCACCTGGCCTGGTGCCTTCGTCTCCCGACGTGGCTTCCTCAGCTTGGCTGGCTTGGGAGTGGCAGCCTTGGCGGCATCAGGCCTGAGCCCTGATGCCGCTGCCACCCCTCGAGGCGGTGCCAAACCGCTGCTGCCGCCCCGAGGCGACCTGCGCCTGGTGGCGATCAGTGATCTCAACAGCAGCTACGGCTCCACCAGCTACCTGCCGGAGGTGCTGCGGGCCGTTGAACTGATCCCCAGCTGGAAACCCGATCTGGTGCTCTGCGGCGGCGACATGGTGGCGGGCCAGAAGCAGGGCCTCAGCCGGGTACACCTCAGCGCCATGTGGGCCTCCTTCCACCGCCAGCTGCTGGCACCTCTGGAGCGGGCTGGTCTGCCGGTGGCGATCACCATGGGCAACCACGACGCCTCTTCCGCCCGCTCTGGGGGCCACTACATATTTGAGCTCGATCGCCAGGAGGCCGAGCGTTATTGGCGCGGCCAGCAGAATGCCTTGGGGCTGAAGTTTGTTGATGCCAGCCGCTTTCCCTTCGCTTACAGCGTGCGTCAGCACGACCTTTTCCTGCTGGTGTGGGATGCCTCCTCGGCCAGCGTGCCCGCCGAACAGGTGGCCTGGGCCGAGCGCCAGCTGCGCAGCCCCGAGGCCCAATCGGCCAGGTTGCGCCTGGTGCTTGGCCATCTGCCGCTGCTGGCCGTTGGCCAGGGTCGGGACCGGCCTGGCGAGGTGTTGCAGCAGAGCGAGGCCCTGCGCCAGCTGCTGGAGCGCACCGGCGCCCATGCCTACATCAGCGGCCACCATCACGCCTACTTCCCCGGGCGGGTGGGGCAACTGGACCTGCTCAACCTCGGCGCCCTGGGCAGCGGCCCACGCCGCCGGCTGCAGGACAGCACGGCTCCGGTGCAGACCCTCACCGTGATCGATGCCTTCTGGCCCCAGGGTGAGGGCGCGGGACGCACGACCTACACCAGCTACAACATGACCACCCTGGAGTCGATCAGCAGCCAGCAGCTACCGGCCCAGATTCAACCCAGCCAGGGACCGTCGCTGCGGCGAATCGGCTGAGAGATGCGGTTGGCGGCTCAGGCCAAGCTGGCCTCGATCCTGGCCACCTCCAGGCGGGTGGCGATCACGGCGTCGGGATTGAGGCTGATCGAATCAATGCCCTCCTCCACCAGGAAGCGAGCGAAATCGGGGTAGTCGCTGGGGGCTTGGCCGCAGATGCCGATCTTGCGGCCGCAGCGTTTGGCGCTTTGGATTGCCAGGCGAATCATGGCCTTCACGGCCGGATGGCGCTCGTCAAACAACTCAGCCACCAAGGCTGAATCGCGATCCAGCCCCAGGGTGAGCTGGGTGAGGTCGTTGGAGCCGATCGAGAAGCCATCGAAGCGCTCAGCAAACGCCTCTGCCGCGATCACGTTGCTTGGTAGCTCGCACATCACATACACCTCAAGCCCGTTTTCACCCCGCACCAGGCCGGAGCTGGCCATTTCTGCCAACACCCGATCCCCTTCCTCGGGAGTGCGGCAGAAGGGCACCATCGGGATCACATTGGTGAGGCCCATGCCCTCGCGCACCCGTTTGAGGGCCTGGCATTCCAGGGCAAAAGCAGGGCGGAAGGCGGGGGAGTAGTAGCGGGAGGCGCCCCGCCAGCCGAGCATCGGGTTCTCCTCGTTGGGTTCAAACGCAGCTCCCCCCAGCAGGCGGGCATATTCATTGCTCTTGAAATCTGAGAAGCGCAGGATCACCGGCCGGGGATAGAAAGCCGCGGCAATGCGGGCCATGCCCTGGGCCAGCAGATCGACGTAATAATCGGCGGGGCTGGCATGGCCGGCCGTCAGCTGGGCGATGGCCTCTCGCTGGGTGGGGTCGGCCACCCGCTCAGGCTGGAGCAGGGCCAGCGGGTGCACCTTGATGTGATTAGCGATGATGAATTCCAGCCTGGCCAAGCCCACCCCGTCGCAGGGAATGGCCGCGAGCTTGAAGGCCTCCTCCGGGTTGCCCACACTTGTCAGGATCTGGGTGTGGGTGACGGGCAGATCGCCAATGGCCTGCTCCGTGACGCTGAACGGCAAGGTGCCCCGGTAGACCCGGCCCACATCGCCTTCACAGCAGCTGATGGTGATGGCGTCGCCATCCTGGATGCGCTGGGTGCCATCGCCGGTGCCGACGATGGCCGTAATGCCCATCTCGCGGGCAATGATCGCTGCATGGCAGGTGCGGCCGCCCTGGTCGGTCACCACGCCGCTGGCTCGCTTGAGGATCGGCTCCCAGTCGGGATCTGTGCGTTCGGTGATCAGTAGGTCGCCAGCCTCAAAACGGCTGATTTCACCGGGATCTTTAATCACCCGGGCTACGCCACTGCTCACCGAGGCGCCTATGGCGCGGCCGCTCACCAGGGTTTCGCCCTGGTGGGGCTCCAGGTGCCAGCTGCGCAACACCGCCTGCTGCTGCCGCGACTGCACTGTTTCAGGACGGGCTTGGAGGATGAACAGCTCGCCAGTAAGGC
Source organism: Cyanobium sp. (assembly GCA_044356035.1). Classification (GTDB taxonomy): domain Bacteria; phylum Cyanobacteriota; class Cyanobacteriia; order PCC-6307; family Cyanobiaceae; genus Cyanobium_A. The sequence continues at coordinate 4,585 of JBIKWZ010000035.1, forward strand.
CATCTTTGGCCCATTCGATGTCCATCGGCGTGGGGGAACCACGTTTAGAGCTGTAGTGACGCTCGATTTGGCAGGCCCAGCGCGCCAGGGTGAGGCACTCGTCATCGCTAAGGGCGAAGCGGTTGCATTCGGCTTCCGGTACGGGCTCGTTTATCACGGTGATCCCCGCTTCCCCGTACACCATCCGGATCGCCTTGCTGCCCAGTCGCTTGCTGAGGATCGGCGCAAAGCCCTGCTCAAGCGTTGGCTTAAAAATCAGAACCTCATCGGGGTTAACGGCGCCCTGCACCACGTTTTCACCGAGGCCATAGGCGGCGGTGAGCAGCACCGCATCGCGGAAGCCGGTTTCGGTGTCGATGCTGAACATCACTCCAGCGCAGGCCAGGTCGGAGCGCACCATGCGCTGCACACCGATCGAAAGGGCCACCTCCAGGTGGTTAAAGCCATTGAGTTGGCGGTAGGAGATGGCCCGGTCGGTGAACAGCGACGCGTAGCAACGCCGGCAGGCCTGCAGCAGGGCTGCCTCGCCCTGAATATTGAGGAACGTCTCCTGCTGGCCGGCGAAGCTGGCATCGGGCAGGTCTTCGGCGGTGGCGCTGGAGCGCACCGCTACCGCTGGCAAAACGCCATCTGGTGTTGCCAGCTCTCGATAGGCCGCCAGGATCGCTTCGCTTAGGTCGGCTGGCAGGTTGGCGTTCAGCAGCAGGTTACGGGCGGCTTTGCCGGCGGCCTGCAGTGCGCCGAGATCATCCGCATCCAGCCCGGTGAGCAGCTCCCCCAGCGGTTCGCTCAAGCCATTGCTGCGCAGCAGGTGGCGGTAGGCGGCGGCTGTGGTGGCGAAGCCTCCAGGCACCCGCAAACCCTGGCCCGCGAGCTCGCGGATCATTTCGCCGAGGGAGGCGTTTTTGCCGCCCACCTCGGCGATCGCCCCGATGCCAACTGCCGCGAACGGCACTACGAGCAGTTCGCGGCTGTTGGCATGGGTAGTTGGCATGGGCAGTTGGCAGCCACTCTTTACTCTGGCGCCTTCTTGGGGCGTTGTCTTAACTATGAAGCCAGCGATGCTGGCCTCACACCCCCTGCCGCTGGTTCGAAATGGGTGGCACAGTGGGTTGAAGCTTTTTCGTTGCTCGCCAGTTTCTGTGTCTCGCTTTTCCCTTGCCTGGATCGCTGCTTCCGCCCTAAGTACCACCACTCTGCTGGGAGCTCCTGCCTTCGCCCAGTCGCCTGGGGCTACCGCCGCTGCGGCCAAGCCAGTCAGCCTTGAGACCATGAACGATCTGGCTCTCGCCGCCGCCGTCAACGTCTGTGAGCTGGCGGTGGAGCAAAAATTGGCCGTGCAGAACGCCGTGATCTCCAATGCCAAGGCGATCACCTACGTGGTGACCGCTGTCCATGGCAGTCAGATAGCTGGCAGCGGCAAGCTAGAAGCCTCACAGATTGTCAATGGCAGCATTGTGCAGATTGTGGGCCGGGTTAAGCAGGGCTGTTACGCCAAGATCACCGCCGACGACAAAAAATTTGTGGACGAAGTAATTGCCCAGTTCACAGCCCAGGCCACCAAAGCCCAGCCCAAGAAGTAAATAATTTGCCCTTTAGCTGGAGATCAGTCGGGGTCGGAAGACCCTGGCTTGCTCTCCGGTAGGAGTTGGGCCAGTAGCCCAGCCGCCATCAGCAATCCGCCCAAGCTAAGGGCCAGGGTTTTATTACTCGCCGCGGGGCCCTCACTCCATACCCCCGCCGCCAGGAAGGCACCCCCCAGCAGCAGGGAGGGCACCAGCACGATGCCCTTGGCGGTGCGATTCAGACTCATGGGCAGATAAGTGGCCTCATTCAGGCTGCGACGTTGGCACAGTCAGCGCTGCTATGTGAGTCGGGTTGGGCGAGACCAGCGGCAATTAAACCGCTGCCCAGATCTGCTGCTTGGTTTGTGCTGCCACGCACGGGAGCAAGTGGCTGAACCCTTGCCAACAACACACCCTGGTTTTGGCCCATCGGCCGCAAATTGACGCGCGTGTGGCGAGGAACGGCTTGACGAAGCCAGGCCACTGCCTCAACCTGCTGAGCTTCAGCCACCTCCACACAGGCCAGCTGCACCGTGTAGCTACGGTTTTGGTCGCCTAGCTGGAGCAGGGTTGCCCCCCGCACCTGCAGCACCTCGGCTGCCAAGGCGGCTCCAGGCCACACCAGTAAAACCGCCAGCAAAGCGGCGAGCCATCTCAAAGCTTGGCGCCGCAGCTGGGGCAGAATAGGTGGGCACTTTCGGTGGTGCTGCCGCAGGAGTGGCAATGGCGGCTGGTGTCGATAGCTAGCTCCGGATGGGATGGCAGCCCCACCATCTGGGCGTTGCTGGCGCCGGGGGGCACCATCGGATAGCAGTTCTCGTTGCGGCGCACCTTGACATCGATGAAGGCAGGCCCGGGATGGTCAAGGGCCTCCTGCAGTTGCTGGCGCAGGTTGGCCCGTTCGTCGATGCGTACGCCTCGAACGCCGAAGGATTCCGCTAAAGCTGCGAAATTCGGCATGCCATTGGTCATTTCCGAGGCCGAGTAGCGCTCTCCGTAGAAGCTCTCCTGCCACTGGCGCACCATGCCCTGCCAGCCGTTGTTGATCACCACCACCTTCACCGGCAGGTTGTATTGGCTGAGAGTGCCCAGTTCCTGAATGTTCATCAGGATGCTGGCGTCGCCGGCGACACAGATCACCTGCTCATCCGGGAAGGCGGTCTGCACGCCCATGGCTGCGGGCATGCCGAACCCCATCGTGCCAAGTCCCGCCGAGCTGATCCAGCGCCTGGGCCCGTTGTATAGAAACTGGGCGGCCCACATTTGGTGTTGTCCCACATCTGTGGTGTAGAAGGCATCCGGTGCCAGCTCCCTCAGGGCAACAATCACTTCCTGGGGGGCGATGTCTCCCTCCGGATCGGGCACCACCAGGGGATAGTTCTGCTTCCAGCTGTCGATGCGCTGCAACCAAGCCTCGGTGCGGCCCTCCGAGCTGTCCTGGGCTGAGGCGGCCAGAAGGGCTGCTAAAGCGGCCTGAACATCGGCCACCAAGGCCACATCAGGTAGGCGGGTTTTGCCCATCTCCGCCGCGTCGATATCGATGTGGATCACCTGGGCTCGGGGCGCAAAGCCATCCAGCCGACCTGTGACCCGGTCGTCGAAACGGGCACCGGTGGCAATCAGCAGATCGCACTCTGTGACTGCGAAATTGGCATAGGCGGTTCCGTGCATGCCGAGCATCCCCACCGATTGGGGGTGCTTCTCATCGAAGGCTCCCTTGCCCATCAAGGTGGTGGTGACCGGCAGTCGGAAGCGTTCGGCCAGCTGTTTCAAGGCGTCATGGGCACCGCTGCTGATGGCGCCGCCACCGACGTAGAGCAGGGGGCGACGGGCTCTGCGGATCAAGGCCAGGGCCGCTGCAACGGCCACGGGGTCGGGGCTGGGTGGCAACTTGAATCCCGCTGGAATCGCCGAGCCCGGAGCCACCGGCGTGTAGTCGAATTCCTCGAGGCCAACGTCCTTGGGTACGTCGATCAGCACCGGGCCGGGCCTGCCACTGGCTGCAATCAAAAAGGCTTCAGCCACGATGCGGCCGATATCGCGGGGATCGCGCACTACCCAGGAGTGCTTCACGATCGGCAGGGTTATGCCGAAGATGTCTGTTTCCTGGAAGGCGTCGGTGCCAATCGAGGCCCGTGGCACCTGCCCGGTGATCACCACCATCGGCACCGAGTCCATCTGGGCGGTGGCGATCCCGGTGACCAGGTTGGTGGCGCCGGGCCCCGAAGTTCCAAAGCAGACGCCAACTTCGCCTGTGGCTCGGGCGTAGGCATCAGCCGCATGGGTGCCGCCCTGCTCATGGCGCACCAGGATGTGCTTCAGCCAGCCACGGGACTCTGCCTTGTGCAGTTCGTCGTAGATGGGCAGGATCGCGCCGCCGGGATAGCCAAAGATGTGGCGCACCCCATGGCGATGCAGGGCGTCCATCAGGGCATAGCCGCCGTTTACTCGCTGAGGAGCAAAAGCTTCAGAGGCGGTGTCATCACCACTGGTTGTGGGGGGAGCGGACTGGGCCGCAGAGGCGAGGGGCGTCAGCGTCACGGCTGCTGCTGGCCAATCAACTTGGCGGTTAACGGATTACGGCAACCCTAGTTGCCGGCGGCGCTTTCGGGGCAGCTGCCCGCCCGGTTTGCTGGCGCCTGCCGGCTGCCATAGCTCGCAGGATCTGGGCTGGGTCTAGCCAGCGGCCGCCATGGCGCATGCCCCAATGCAGGTGGGGACCAGTAGTGCGGCCGCTCATGCCCACATGGCCAATTAGTTGGCCCGTGCGTACGCCCTGGCCCTGGCGCAGCAGCACCTGACCACTGCTGTAGGTGCCGCCTGAAACTCGCCCGGACAAATGGCAGTAGATGTGCTCGTAATCGCCCGACCTAATCACCAGCCCCAAGCCGCAGCCTCCGTCGTTGATCACGTCCTGCACTGAGCCAGCCCACCAGTTGCGAATCGGCGATCCCATGGGCGCTGCGATATCGAGGCCGTAATGGGGCTCCACTCGCCCCCAGGGGCCGGTGCGGGTACCGAAATGGCTGGTGTAGGCCAGGAAGCTGGTGACGGGGAAAACCCCCATCTGCCAGCGACTCTGGGCCAGCCCCGCCGAACTGGACATCAGTAGGAAGGCGCTGCCGCTGAATGCGACCGCCGCCGTTAGCAGTCCGCCCCGCATTAAACGGCGCTCAGAGCAGGCCCAGCGCATGCAGGGGTCCCTTGCCACTGAGTAACTCAACCAGGAAAGCGGAAAATCCCACCATCGCCAAGCGCCCATTCCAAACTTCAGAGCTGTTGTTCCAGCCCCAGGCCCATTTGTCCTGGGGATAGAGCTTCACCTTGCTGGGCAATTCGGCGGCCTGGTCGAGGTTCACCTCGGGCCCGGCCATGGCCTGCTGCACCAGATCGGCCAAGCCTTTGATGAAGGCCGGGGTGGTGTCTAGGGCTGGTACACGCCGGAAATTGATGATGCCTGCCTCGGTCGCTATCTCCCGATATTCGATATCGATCTCTTCGAGGGTCTCAATGTGCTCGCTGACGAAACTGATCGGCACCACCACCAAATCCTTGATGCCAGCGGCGCCGAGATCCTGCAGGGCATCGTCTGTGTAAGGCCTAAGCCACTCCACCGGACCTACCCGGCTCTGGTAGGCCAGCGTGAAGGGATTGGCGAAGCCCAGATCACCACTAAGGCGCTCCATGATCAGCTGGGCGCAGGCTTGGATCTCTTTTTGGTAGGGATCGCCGGCCTCCTCCACATAGCTCTTAGGCACCCCGTGGGCACTAAAAAACACATGGGCCTTTGAGGGCTCGGGGCAAGCCTGGATTTCGCGGGCAATCAGGCCGGCCATGGCACCCACGTAGCCGGGGTCGTCGTAGTAGCTGCGAATGCAGCGGATCGGCAGCCGCGAAAAGCCACTGTCGGCCTGGCGCAACCGCTGCAGCTCGCGGAAACTCGAACCGCTGGTGCTGATCGAGAAGTGGGGGTAGAGGGGCAGTACCACCACCTCCTCAACCCCGTCGGCCTTGATGTCAGCCACAGCCGACTCGGTGAAGGGATGCCAGTAGCGCATCGCCACGTAGCTGGTGGCTTCGATGCCGCGAGTGCGCAGTTCGCTCTGGAGTTCGCGGGCCTGTTGCTCGGTAATACGCCGCAGTGGTGAACCACCACCGATGGAGCGGTATGCCTCCTGGGACTTGCCAGCCCGCAGGGTACTAATCAACCAGGCCAACGGTTTTTGAAAGGCTGGATTGGGCAACCGAATGATTTCCGGATCGGAAAACAGGTTGTAAAGAAACGGCCCAACGTCCTGGATACGCTCGGGTCCACCGAGGTTCAGCAGCAGCACGCCAACTTTGGCCATGCCCTCGTTCCGCGCGGCTCAGTGGCTGAGAGCGTAACGCTGCCACTCCTCCCCTAGCGACCAAGGCGCAGGATCGATAAGGTCAAGTTCTGTGCTGGAACGTCAGCCTCTGTGCTGGGCCTATGGCAAAAGCAGCGGTGGAACTGGATCTGGCTGGGGCAGATGCCAGCGCAGCAGATGCCACTGAAGCCTTGTCCAACTTGCAGATCGGCCTCGCCCAGGCAAACCAGGCCCTAGCCCAAGCCGGTGTCTTCCTGCGCATAGAGCTGCGCGGCCAAAGGTTGGGCCTGCGCGGGCCCCTTCCCTGTCGCCGGGGCTCGGGCCGCCACCCGGTGCAGCGCATCAGTCTCGGGCTGCCTGCCGATACTGCTGGTCTTGAGCTGGCTAGGGAGCGGCTTAAAGAGGTGTTGCGTCAGCTGCAGCAAGGGCGCTTCGCTTGGAGTGCCTGGGGGGTTCAACAAGCTCAGCCACCTTCTCCTTCCCATTCACAATCACCTTCATGGTTGCCGGCAGCTAATCAGCCCGCCGCGGGGGATTTGTTGGGGCTGGCAGCTTTTGAAGCAGCGTTTTTTGCCGATCCCCGCCGCCGGCGCAACCTTGCCGGTTGTCGCACCACCTGGAGCAGCGCCTACCTGCCCTACCTGCGGCGCCTGGCGGCGGTTGCGGCCGAGCGCGACCTGCCCTTGGGTCTGCCCCTACTCGAGCTGGCCCTAGAGAGCTACGCCGCCAGCAGTCGCAGCCGCCAGCAGTGCGGCACCGCCCTGGCCGCCCTGGCTCGCCACTTTGAGCTCGACCTGCCCGATAACTGGAGTGAGAGGGCTGCTGGTTATGGCCTACATGCGGCCCAGTTCCGGCGGCTTCCGGGTGATCCTCAGATTTTGTTGTGGGCCGAGCAGATCCCCAATCCGGCCTGGCGCCTGGCCTACGGCTTGATGGCCACCTACGGCTTGCGCAATCACGAGGTGTTCTTCTGCGATCTTTCGGCCCTTGCCCCTGGTGGTGACCGGGTGATTCGGGTGCTGCCCACCTCCAAGACCGGTGAACATCAGGTGTGGCCTTTCCAGCCCGATTGGGTGGAGCATTTCGGCTTGGAGCAGCTGGGGGGCTCCAAGCCGCCCCTGCCCCCGGTGGCAACCGACCTGCGCCACACGACCCTGCAGCAGGTGGGCCGCCGGGTGGCTGAGCAGTTTCGCCGCTACGAGTTGCCGATCACCCCCTACGACCTGCGCCATGCCTGGGCGGTGCGCACCATTCACATCGGTCTGCCGGACACGGTCGCGGCCCGGATGATGGGCCATTCGGTGGCTATTCATACCCGCACCTATCACCACTGGATCACCCGGCGCGACCAGCAGCAGGCGGTGGATGCGGCCCTGGCCCGTCACCGCCAGAGTGGCGGCACCGCTTTGGTAACTCCGTGAATCAGCACCCCAGCGATCAAGCCTCAAGTCTTGATGCGGCCGCGGCGGAGCTTGGTCCCGGCGGTGATCTGGCGCCAGAAGCTGATCAGGACGGCTATCGCCTCCGCATGGCCCGTCGCAAGGAGGTGCAGCAGCAGCGGGTGGGTGAGCGCAACTTGGAAAAGGGCCTGGTGCTGGTATTCACCGGCGATGGCAAGGGCAAAACCACGGCCGCCCTTGGCCTGGCGCTGCGCACCCTGGGCCATGGCGACCAGGTGGCGGTGGTGCAGTTCATCAAGGGGGGCTGGCAGCCCGGGGAGGCAAAAGCCCTGGAGCTGTTTGGTGAGGCGCTGCACTGGCACGCCCTGGGCGAAGGCTTCACCTGGGAAACCCAAGACCGCGAACGCGATCGTCAGCTGGTGCAGCAGGCCTGGGAGCAGTCGTTGGTCTACCTCGCCGATGCCAGTCGCAAGCTGGTGGTGCTCGACGAAGTAAACGTGGCCCTCAAGCTGGGTTACCTGGGAATTGAACAGGTGCTTGCCGGACTGAACCTGCGGCCGGAGCTCACCCACGTAGCCCTAACGGGCCGGGGCGCGCCGCCGCAGCTGCTGGAGCGGGCCGACCTGGTGACCGAAATGAAGCTGGTGCGCCACCCCTTCAGGGAGCAAGGGGTGAAGGCTCAACGGGGGATTGAGTTCTGAGCTTGGCCGCAGCGGCAGGTTAATTCGCAAGCCCGTTGCTACGCTCCGGCAGATCAGGGGTTTCAATGGGCTTCAAGCGCGTTCTCCTCAAGCTCAGCGGCGAAGCGCTGATGGGTGAGCAGGGCTATGGCATCGATCCTGAAATCGTGCAGTCGATTGCTTCCGATGTGGCTGCCTGCGTTGCCGGTGGCACCCAGCTGGCGATCGTGGTGGGGGGAGGCAACATCTTCCGCGGCCTGAAGGGATCGGCGGCTGGCATGGATCGGGCCACCGCCGACTACGTCGGCATGCTGGCCACCGTGATGAATGCCATCACCCTGCAGGACGGCCTGGAACGGGCCGGCGTGCCCACCCGGGTGCAGAGCGCCATCTCGATGCAGGAGGTGGCCGAGCCCTACATCCGCCGTAAGGCGATCCGCCACATGGAAAAGGGCCGGGTGGTGATCTTCGCTGCCGGCACCGGCAATCCCTTTTTCACCACCGACACCACCGCCGCCCTAAGGGCTGCTGAAATCGGCGCCGATGTGGTGTTCAAGGCCACCAAAGTGGATGGGGTCTACAACAAAGACCCCAACAAGCATGCCGATGCGGTGCGCTTCGAGAGTCTCTCCTTCCTCGAGGTGCTCAGCTCCGAGCTGGAGGTGATGGACGGCACCGCCATTGCCCTCTGCAAGGACAACTCCATTCCAATCGTGGTGTTTGACCTGTTCGGCCCCGGCAACATCGGCCGCGCCGTGGCCGGAGACCCGATTGGTACCCGTATTCACCCCTGACGCCAGCCATGGATTTGGAAGCCAGCATGCGCAAGTCGTTGGAATCGACCCAACGCACTTTCAACACCATCCGTACCGGTCGAGCTAACCCCTCCCTGCTCGACAAGATTTCCGTGGAGTATTACGGCGCTGAAACGCCGCTGAAATCACTCGCCACCATCTCCACCCCTGATTCCCAGACGATTCAGATCCAGCCCTTTGATGGCGGTTCGATGGGCCTGATCGAAAAGGCCATCTCCATGAGTGACCTGGGTCTCACCTGCAACAACGACGGCAAGGTGATCAGGATCAACATCCCACCCCTCACCGAAGAGCGGCGTAAGGATTTCTGCAAGCTGGCTGCCAAATACGCCGAGGAGGGCAAGGTTGCCCTGCGCAACGTGCGCCGTGACGCCATCGACAGGGTTAAAAAGCAGGAAAAAGACGGCGATCTCTCCGAAGATCAGAGCCGCGACGAGCAGGAGAAGGTGCAGAAGCTCACCGATAAATTCATCGCTGAGCTTGAAAAGCTTCTGGTTACTAAGGAAGCTGACATCCTCAAGGTGTGACTAGCTCGCCGGCTGGCGTGGCTGATGTGGTGGTGGTCGGCGCTGGTGCGGCTGGCGCTGCTGCTGCCTTTCACCTAGCCGAAAGCGGTTTAGAGGTGCTACTGCTAGAGCGAGCCAGCTTCCCCCGATCCAAGCCTTGCGGTGGTGGCATGGCGGCCTCGATGCAGGGGCTGTTTCCCTTCGATCTCAGCCCTGCCGTTGATTCGGTGATTGACCAGGTGCGCTTCACCTGGTGCCTGGGCGACCCGGTTACGGCGGTCCTGCCCGGTGATTCGCCCTTCTGGATCGTGCGCCGCTCCGTGCTCGATGCCTATTTGGTGGAGCAGGCCCAGGCCGCTGGAGCCACTTTCCTGACTGGGGTGGCGGTGGAGAGCCTGCAGCGCGCAGGCGATTGCTGGCAGCTTCAGGCCCGCGGTCCGGAGGGGAAACCGCTGCAGCTACAGGCCCGGGCTGTGGTCATCGCCGATGGCTCAGGCTCCCTGTTGGCGGCCCGCCATGGGCTTGGTCCAAGCCAGCCCCGCTACGCCGAAACGGTGTCGGTGGAGGTGGATTGCGAGGTGAGCGACCCGAGCACGGCCCGCTTTGAATTTGGCCTGGTGCGCCACGGTTTTTGCTGGACCTTCCCCCGCAAGGGGGGCTACAGCATTGGCGTGGGCACCTTCATTGGCCGAGACCCCGCCAATGGCGATGCGGTGCTCAGCCAGCTGCTGCCCAGCCTCGGCCTGACGCCGCAGGCCGGCGTTCGCCAGCCTGGCCGCCTGCGCATCTGGGATGGCCACCACCCCTTGCATGGCCAGGGTGCCAATGCCGGCTTGGTGGTGGTGGGCGATGCCGCCTCCCTCTGCGACCCCTTCTTGGCCGAGGGGCTACGGCCTGCCCTGATCAGCGGCTGCAGGGCCGCCGAAGCGCTGATTCCCTGGCTGGCCGGTGATAGTCAGGCCCTGGTGGGCTACACCAATCGCATGCGGGCTGAATGGGGAGCCTCGATGGCCTGGGGCAAGCGCATCGCCCAGGTGTTCTACCGGGTGCCGCGGGTTGGCTACCAACTCGGCATAAAGCGACCTACGGCTCCCCAGCGGATCGCCCAGATCCTTTCCGGCGAGATGGGATATGGCGATATCGCCCAGCGTGTGATCCGGAGGCTGCTGTTTCAGCGCAATTGAAGCTCGGCTCAGATCTTGGTGCAGTCCTTGAGTTGGCGCAGCCGCTGGTCGATTGATCCCAGCAGCTCAATCGCAAACATCGGTGATTCCTGCACGGCAAACAGAAATTTTTCTCGGTTCATCACCAGCACCTTGCAGGCGGTTAGGGCCTTGGCATTGCCGTAGCGGCGGTGATCACTGGTCACCAGGGCGCCTGCCCCGAATACATCGCCGGCGTTGATCTGTTCGTGGCCTTGGTCGCCGTTCCAGCTGAGCTGGACCGAACCTTCAAGTAGGCCAAACATGCAGTCACCGGCCTCGCCAGAGCTGAAAATCAGCTCTCCAGGCTCAAGCTTGACCACCTCACCATTGCTGGCCAAGGCGCGCATGGTGTCGAGGGCGTTCACGGGGCCGCTATCCAGTACTTAATAATCAGTGTGGCCCACCTCGGTTAAGCCTGGTTCAAGCCTGTCCCCACAAGGGCAGTAGCGCCTTCCAGTTCGCCAAGGCGCTGGGCTAGCTGGGCCTCCAGGGTTTCGATGGCCTTACAGAAACCACGGATGCCCTCATCGAGTTTCTCGGTGGCCATTGGATCGGCGGCCAGCATCTGACGGAAATGATCTTCGTCGAGGTGGATCTGGGCGTCGGTGGGGGCGGGGTCGAAGGCGTTGAGCTTGCGCTCTAGCTCGCCATCGGTGTGGCGCAGCTGATCAAGCAGCGCCGGCGAAATCGTTAGCAGGTCGCAACCGGCCAACTCGATGATCTCTTCAATGTTGCGGAAGCTTGCCCCCATTACCTCCGTCTTGTAGCCGTAGGTCTTGAAGTAGTTGAAGATTTGGGTTACGGAGATCACACCGGGATCTTCTGGGCCGGGATAGCCATCGCGGCCGCTGCTCTTTTTGTACCAATCGAGGATCCGCCCCACAAAGGGAGAGATCAGGGTGACGCCGGCCTCCGCGCAGGCGACGGCTTGGGCGAAGCCAAACAGAAGGGTGAGGTTGCAGTGGATACCTTCCCGTTCCAGTTGTTCAGCTGCGCAAATACCTTCCCAGGTGGAGGCCACCTTGATCAGTACCCGGTCGTTGCTGATGCCGGCTTGGTTGTAAATGCCTATGAGTTTGCGGGCCTTGGTGATCGTTGCCTCGGTGTCGTAACTGAGGCGGGCGTCAACTTCAGTGGAGACCCGCCCTGGCACGATCTTGAGGATCTCCTTGCCGAAGGTGATGCAGATCTCATCGAGGGCTTCGCGCACCACCGCATCGGCGCCGGCATCGGCACCCATCACCTGGCGCGACTCCTGTAAGGAGAGATCGATCAGATTCTGGTAGGTGGGGATCTGGGCGGCCGCCAGGATCAGCGATGGGTTGGTGGTGGCGTCGCGGGGCGTGAACTGCTTGATCGCGTCGATGTCACCGGTGTCGGCGACCACCACGGTCATGGCGGCGAGTTGGTCGAGCAGGTTGGCCATTGGCTGGATGAGGGGGGCTGATGGCGGAGCATCTACCCGGGTTACAGCCACGCTAGCCAGCGTTTTCGCGTTGTCCCAGCGGCGATGCCCTTCCTTGAGGGAACGGCCACAGGCGCTCAGGCGCGGGGCTTAGCGACTGCTTTATGCAGCTCCTTGGGGTGGGAAGGGGGGATCCGCTCCAGCACCAGCAGAGCATCGATGATCTGGCGCGCTACAGGCGCTGCCACCGTGGAACCGAAGGTATTGCCTCCCTTGGGCTCATCCACCACCACCAGCACCACGTAGCGGGGATCGTCGATGGGCAGGTGGCCCACAAAGCTGGTGATCAGGGCACCTGGGATGTAGACACCACGTTCAGCCTTCTGGGCGGTGCCGGTTTTGCCGCCGATGCGGTAACCGGGAATCTTCATACCCAGGCCGCTGCTGTTGTCCACCACCGATTCCATCCAGGCCATCACCGTGCGGGTGACACCGGGATCAAGCAACTGAATGCCACTGCCTCCGGGTGCGCTGGCTAGGGCATCGCCGGAGCGCAGTCCGCGGGTGATGTGCGGACTTACCAGACGGCCGCCGTTGGCAAGCATGGCGTGCAGTTGCAGCAACTTCAGCGGGGTAAGGGAAAACCCCTGGCCAAAGGCGGCCACAGCAGGTTCGATCGCTTGGTCGGTGAAGTCCTTGCGCGACTTGAGCTCGCCGGCCACTGCCCCGGGCAGGTCGGTGTCGGGGGTTTCGTCGATCCCCATCCTGCGCAACCAGTGCCAGAAGCGATCGCGCTTCACCTGGGCCATGGCCCTCACCATGCCGACGTTGCTCGACACCTGTAGAACTGTAGGGAAATCGATCAAGCCATTAGCCTTTTTGTCGTGGTTAAAGATTGGCCAGCCGCCGATGCTGATCTGACCGGTGTCTGCAACGCGACCATTGGCCTTAATGGCTTTTTCCTGCAGGGCTACCGCCAGGTTGATCGGCTTGAAGGTGGAGCCAGGTTCGTAGAGGTCCTGGACCGACCATTCGCGGAACAGCCCCGGATTAAAGGTCCAGAACTTATTGGGGTCGTAGGTGGGTGTGGAAGCCAGCGCAAGCATTTCGCCATTGCGCACGTCCATTACCAGTGCCGCGCCGCGCTTGGCTTTCCATTTCTTCACCTGCTTTGCCAGGGCCTGAAGGGCTACCTGTTGCAAACGGGAGTCAAGGGTGAGCTGCAGGCGCAGATCGTCGCCATATAGGGAGCCAGCCGTTAGGCCGGCGGGAAGGGGGGTGCCATCAGCGCCGCGGCGCATCTGCAGGGCTGTCTCCTGGCGATTGAGATCACTGTCGCGGCTTTGTTCCAGTCCGGCCTGGGGAACTCGTTCCAGGTTGAGAAAGCCCACCACGTTGGCGAAAAGAGAGCCCTGGGGATAGATGCGGTGTGGATAGGCCTCCAGATCGATCCCACTTATGCCCAGTTGCCTTACCCGTGCAGCGGTTTCGGGGTCGAGGTCGGAGCGCAGCTTCACTCCGCTGGGCCGGCCGGCCATGGTTTGCAGCAGGGCTGGCTTGGGTTGTGCCAGCACGGCCGCCAGCTTGGCGGCAACCTCATCTGCCGTGCGGATCTTCTGGGGGTCGTCGCCTGGGAAGTTGAAATAACGGGGATGGGCCCAGAGCGTGAAGCGCTGCTCATCGAGAGCCACTAAACGGCCATTGCGATCGACGATCGTGCGCCGCTTGCCTATGGGCTTGGTGGTTTGGGTCTGGATGGCATGGGCCCGGGTCTGCAGGTTGGTGGCATCCACCACCTGGAGCCAGGCCAGCCGACCCGTCAGGCCAACTAAACCGGCACAGAGCAAGCCGTAAACAGCGAGCAGGCGTCTAGCGGGCACTGGTTGGATTGCTACCACCCGTTGCTGGGAGCTGCGAGGAGCACGAACCGGACCGCGCTGACGGCTGCTGCTCATTGAATTATTGCCATCAGTAGCCGGTCCGGATCTGGCGCAGAGGCAAGCTGCTCAGCAGTGGCAAGCCGGATGCACCTGAGGCCACGCTCGGGGCCGGCAGGTAAATGAGTTTTTCGCTGCTGGTGGGTACCAGCCAGCCGGGACGCTTCACGGCACCAAGGTGGTGCTGTTCCAGCAGGGCTGCTGATTCCTGCAGCTTGTGTTCCAGCACCTGGGAAGACTCCATCTGCTGATAGCTCACACCCCATTGGTTTTGCCAGTGCAGGGTTAGGGCACTGAGGGCAAGCATGCAGATTCCCAGACCAGCCAGGGTGCCATCAGTGGCCCGGTGCAGGTTGGAGATCCAAGGTGCGCGCCGTTCAAGTTTGCGTCCCGAGAGCGAACCCTGGATCAGCTTGAGCGTGCGTTGCTGGAACTTAAGACTTCGGTTTACCCCTGCAGTCGCACTGCGCTCTGGAGCCTGCCGGGGCGAAAGGGAGGCAACCAAGGGAACGGATAATGCACTGCGCGATTGAACCATCCTTGGCGCTTCGCAGCAAGGGCTGGTAGGCGCTCAGCCAGCAAGTAACAACAGATTGGCAAAGGTGAGGCCATTCCAAAGGCTGTGCATTAGCACGCTGGGCGCGAGACGTCCGCTATGCAGCCGGAGCCATCCCAGCCCTAGCCCCAACAGAAATAAAGGGGGCAGTTCTCCCAGGCTTAGGTGGGCGATACCGAAAAGCAGGGCACTCACCACCACGGCAGCCATCCCGCCCCAGCGCTGGGCCAGCACCGGCAGCAGCACCCCCCGGAACAGGGTTTCTTCAAATAAAGGGGCCAGCACCAGGGCCGTGATGGCGAAACAGAGCAGGGCAAGGGGATTGGCGCTGTTGAGCACTAGCTCAAGCAGGGGATTGCTGCCGCCAGGATCGCCAACCAAACGCTCCAGCAGCCATCCCACCAGGGCTACCAGCGGCAATACCAGCAACACCTGCAGCAAAGCGCGGCGCAGTGCACTGGCCAGCGGCCGCCAGTGCCACTGCAACCAACCCCCCTGGGGCCTGGGGCCAAGCGATCGCAGTTGGCTCCATAACAGGACAAGTGGCGCTGTCATCAGGCCGCTGTAGAGCCCCAACACCAGCAATCCCTGTTGCAGGGCCGGCTGGCTGGCCAATGGTTTGAGCAGCCCCTGCAGCAGCGGCGCCAGCACCAGGGGCATCACCAGCTCGCCCAGCACCACGAATCCGCCAGCGATCAGCAGGGTCACCTCCGCCAGGGTGAGGGGCGGCCCTACAAGGGGGGCGGGCGGAGCTGCCTTGCCGCGCCAGCGCAGCCACAGTTCCCGCAGTAGCAGGGCCGTGCCCAGTAGCAGCAGTAGCACCGGCAATACGGCGGTTCCGAATAGGCGCAGCACTGCTATCTGCTGGGCGGCGCGATCTCCACAAGCAGCTTGGGGATCGCTTAGGGCTTGGCACACCAGTTGGCTGCTCAGGGGAGACAGGCCCCAGCCCCTAAGCAGTTGCTCCAGTGCCGCTTGCTTTGGGGCGCTGGTGCCGGCTCTGGATGCTGGTTCGAGCAGGGCCTTAAGCAGCATGCGCTGCTCAGGTGGCACCTGCTGATTTAGCTCTTGCAGTCGCTGGCGTGCTGCACTCCCCTGGCCAGCCTCAAGCTCCAGTAGGGCCAGTTGCAGCTCTTGCTGCGGTGCTGGCGGCACGGGATTGCCGTTCAACTGTTTCTGCAGGTCAAGGCGTAGGGCCTCGAGGGGCTGGGCGCCGGTGAGGGATTGGCGCAGGCCAGCCGGCAGTGCTGGTGCTGCCAGGGCGGTCAGCTCCAGTTGGCGCAGCTCCAGGGAATTGCCCACAGATGGGCGTTGCAGGCTGTCAACCAGGCCAGTGATCCAAAGCAGGCCACTGAGCACCAGGCTCAGCAGGGCAAGTCCAGTTGTCCATCGAGAGCTCTGGCGGGGTTGCGGGGGGGGACTGGCGTTCAAACGCAGGCCCTCCAGGGCGCACCGATGCGGGGATTCTGGCCCGCACCCCTCCCATACGATGGGATCTGAGCAGCGACGAGCCCGTGCCCCTTCGGATTGTGTTGGTGCGCCATGGGCTAAGCAGCTTCAATCTGGAGCATCGAATCCAGGGCCGCGACGACCTGTCGAGCCTCACGGCAACTGGCCAGAGCCAGGCCTGTGCCACAGGGGCGGCCCTGCGGGATCTGACCTGGGCCGCTGCCTACTGCTCCCCCTTGCGGCGGGCCGCTGAAACCGCCCGACTGCTCCTGGCCGAGCATGGCCAGGACCTGGTTGCCGAACAGGCGGAAGGGCTGCTGGAAATTGATCTTGCCCCCTGGAGCGGTCTGCTGCGACAGGAGTTGCGGGAGCGCTATCCCGAGCAGGAGCAGCAGTGGCGCCAGGCCCCCGAACTGCTTGAGCTGCAGCGCCCCGATGGCAGCGCTTACCTGCCTTTGCCAGAGCTGATGGCCCAGGCTCAGCAGTTCCGCCATTTGCTGTTTGATCGCCATGCCGCAGCGCTAGCCGACGATCAGGCCCCTCCCCAGACCGTGCTCGTGGTGGCCCATAACGCCATATTGCGTTGTCTATTACTTGCCCTGCTGGAGCTGCCCCTCAGCGGCTTCCGCCGGCTGCGGGTCGACAACTGTTCCATATCTGTGCTCAATGTCAGTAAGGGCGGCGTCCAGGTGGAGTCGCTCAATGGGGTGGCCCACCTTGGCGAGCCCCTGCCCCCTAAAGCTGCGGGCGCCCGTCTGCTGTTGGTGCGACACGGCGAAACCGACTGGAACCGAGAGGGTCGCTTTCAGGGCCAGATCGACATTCCCCTCAATGCCAACGGACGCTCCCAGGCCGAGGCCGCTGGCAGCTTTCTCGCCCCGGTGAGCATCGATCGCGCTTACACCAGCTGCATGGCCAGGCCGCGCCAGACGGCCGAGGCAATTCTCTCTAGCCATCCTGGTGTGCCCCTCACCAGCAGCACCGGCCTGGTGGAGATCGGCCACGGCCTCTGGGAGGGTTGCTTGGAGCAGGAGATTGCCGCAGGTTGGCCCCAGCTGCTGGCCGATTGGAAGCGGGCACCCGACACCGTGCAGATGCCTGAGGGGGAGACCCTCCAAGAGGTATGGGACCGCTCTTTAAGCACCTGGGCTCGCATCGCTGCCAGCCTCCGCGCTGATGAAACGGCCCTGGTGGTGGCCCACGACGCGGTCAACAAGACCATCCTGTGCGGGCTGCTGGGCCTGCAACCCGCTGACATCTGGGCCATTAAGCAGGGCAATGGCGGTGTCACGGTGATTGATTACCCCGAGGGTCCAGCTGGCCGTCCTGTGGTAGCCGCCATGAACCTCACCCCCCATCTTGGAGGCGTGTTGGATCGCACCGCCGCCGGTGCTCTCTGAATTTTGACGCTTCCCCTCTGGCTTCACCAGGTTCAGCTGCTCACCGGTCCTGGACAGCCGCTCATTAGCGCCGATGCCCTGATCAATAGGGGTGGTGAGCTGCTCCTCTGGGGCGAAGGGGCCAGCCAGCGGGCCCAGGCCCTTGGCCTCAGCCCCACCGACGCCCGTTCCTGGCTGCTAGCCCCAGTGCTGGTTGACCCCCACAGCGTGCTGGAGCAACCTTGCGGCGGGCGGGCGGAAGATATGGCCAGCTTGGCGGCCGCCGCTGCTGCTGGCGGCTACGGCACCGTGGCCCTACTCCCCTGGGCTACTCCCTGGCGCGATCGACCGGAGCGGCTTGGCCTGGGGTGGGCTGAGCCGATGCAATTACTGCTTTGGGGCAGTTTCAGCCTGGAGGGTGCCGATCAGGAGCTGGCCCCCCATGCCGATCAAATCGCTGCCGGTGCCATTGGTTTGGCCTGCGCTGAGCAGCAGCCACCATTGGCCTTGCTGGAGCGGGGCCTGCTGCTGGCGGAGATGGGCAGCCGGCCCGTGCTGGTGGCCCCGCGCGATGCCGGCCTTAGCTGCGGTGGCTTCGTGCGCGAGGGGGTTGATGCTCTTCGGGCGGGCTGGCCCCTTGATCCGGAGCTCAGCGAAACCCTGCCGCTGCAGAGCTTGCTCAGCCTGGCTCAGGCTCGTTCGGCGGTGGCGCTGCGGCTAATGAACCTATCCACAGCCGCTGGGGTGGATCTATTGGCCCAGGCCCCCAGGCGGCCCCTGGCCAGCGTCAGCTGGTGGCACCTGTTAGCTGATAGCGGCAATCTCCACCCCACCGAGGAGGGCTGGCGCCTGCAGCCCAGCTTGGGAACTCCCGCTGATCGCCTGGGCTTGCTCGCTGGCCTAGAGCAGCGGCTGCTTACGGCCGTGGCCGTGCACCATCTGCCCCTTGATGCGGAAGAGCAGCTGCTTCCCCTCGATCAGCGGCGGGCTGGAGTGGCCGGCCATGGCGCCCGCCATGGGCTTGTGCTGCCGCTCTTGTGGCAAGAGCTGGTTCAGCGACGCAGCTGGAGCGTGGAGCTGCTCTGGCAGGCCCTGAGCTGGGGAGGCTCCGAGTTGCTGGGGCTGCCCCCCGAGCAATTAAGCCAGGGAACTCGCCGCTGGCTTTTGTTCGACCCCCAGCACCCCTGGAGCTGGGAGCGGGGTGAATCCTTGTCGATGGCAGCCAACCAGCCTCGCTTGGGCCAGTCGGTATGCGGGGCCGTGCGGGCTACCGGCCTGCAGCCGGCAGATCACTGGAGCTTGTGAAGCCAAGGGCACCGGTTTGGTTGAAGGGGTAAAAACGCCAGAAGGCCCGACCGATTATTTCGCTTTCGGGCAGGAACGCCCCCCCAGGCCAGAAGCGACCATCCCAGCTGTTGGCCCGGTTGTCGCCCAGGGTGAGCACGTGGCCAGCTGGAACGACGGCATTCAAGGTTCGGCAGGGACCCATGCCCTGGCTATCTACGGGGCAATCGCCCTGGACATACGGCTCTGCCAGCCGCTGGCCATCGATGAACACATGACCCCTTGGATCGACCACAACCCGTTCACCGGGCAGGGCTACAACCCGCTTGATGTAGGCGTCGCAGGCAGGGTTGGCAACCCCGGGCAGGCTGCCCAGGAGGGGCAGGTTCACTAGCAAGCAACGCAGGGGATTGGAGCTTGATCCAGCTGCCAGCACCGGGTCAAATCGGTGGGGCGAATGGAATACGACGATCTCGCCGCGGCGCGGCGAGCGCTGGCGATAGCTCAGTTTTTCCACCAGAAGGCGGTCCTGAAGCTGGAGCCCTGGCAGCATCGAACCCGAGGGGATGTAGCGAGCTTCCACCAGAAACTGGCGAATACCTAGTGCCACTGCCAGGGTGATCAGCACGCTGCGCCAGAAGGCCCAGGGGCTCTCTTGGGGTGCGTGTTCGGGCTGGATCAGGGAGGGGTTGGGACTGCCGCCCTCCTGATTGACAACCTGACCACTCTCTGGACTGTTGGAAGGGCTCAAGACAGCAGATCTCCTTTGTTCAGGTTCACCGAACCAGACAGGGCAGATTAGGCACAACCACCACCCCGCCAAAGCCCATGGCGTCCCCTCGCTGGCAAGATCACACCAAGTCGGCATCGACTGAGCCACTGGGCCGCTGGATGCTGGGTTGGGACCGCTTTGTGGCGGTGTGGGCCAGCGTCAACCTGCTGTGGGTGGCCTTCGATATCACCTACGTGCCGCTGCGCACCTTCTGGCTGCAGCGCAACCTCTACCCGATCCCCTCGGTGCCCCTGGTGGTGCCCCTCAGCGTCATCCCGGATCTCACCCCCCTGGTGGATCCGATCAAGGGCATTGAGCCACACCGGGAGACCCAGGCCTACCTGGAACAATTTCGCCAACTCGATGCAGCCCTGCTATCCCTACCTGCCGGCCAGGCACCCCAGCCCCGCCAGGTGCTGCTGCTAAATCGTCAGGCCCAACTCACGGCCCAGCTGATCGATGGCAATCCATTTCTGGGTTCTGAGGCCTCGGGAACCCTGGAGAAGATCAAAAATCGCTTGCGGCAGCGAGCGGACCGGGATTCCGCTCGACAAGCCTCCAGCCTGTTGCTGAGTCCAGAGCGGATACAAACCAGTGGCTGGAGCCAGGAGCGGCGCTTCTGGAACGATCAGGTGCTGCCGCTGGTGGCCACCAACTACTGGCGCTCGATCGATGAAAACGGCCGACCCACAGACCACTTCTGGCGCATCGACCTGCTGCTTTTTCAGAGCGTCTTTGTTCTGGATATTTTGGTGCGGCTGATCCTGCTGCGGCGCCGGCTGCCGGGCCTCAGCTGGGCTGATGCCCTGTTGCGCCGTTGGAGCGACCTGCCCCTGCTGCTGCCCTTCTGGCGCTGGCTGCGGCTGGTACCGGTGCTTGAGCGCCTGCAGACCTCCGGATTGGTCAATTTTGAGCCGCTGCGAGCCGTGGTGAGCCGGGGGGTGGTGGCGTTGCTGGCAGTGGAGCTGTTTGAAGTGCTATCGCTGCAGATCCTCGATGGCACCCAGGGGTTGATTCGCTCGCGGCGCTGGCCCCAGCGGCTGCGAGCCCTGCGCAGCCATCAGAGCGTGGCCAGCAGCAGCGACGAGCGGGCGCTGGTGGAGCTGGTGAGGATCTGGGCGCCGCTGCTGCTGAGCCGGGTGGCACCGAAGCTCGCGCCGGAGCTGCAGGGTTTGCTGGGATACAGCCTGCGTCAAAGTCTCGAGCGCACCGTGGTGCCGGCACCGCTGCGCCAGTTGCAGCCGCTGCTCCAGGTCGAGACAGGCATCAGTCGCCAACTTGCGAGCGGCATGGTCGACAGCCTTCTTGAGCTTTCCCGCAGCACTGGCAACCAGCTTTCCCGCCGCGATGACGTGCAACTCGATTTACTGCAGCGATTCATCGACCGGTTCTGGGAGGAGCTGGCCGCGGCCCTCGAGAGCGGCTCGGCCCTAGAGCGC
>JBIKWZ010000036.1:0-24939 GCA_044356035.1 Cyanobium sp.
GCCAGGCTTAACTAGCCACCTAGCTAGGCGGATAGGTAGTCGGAAACATGCCCTGACAAATCTCGCATGGAAGCAACTGCCCGGCGCTCCAGCCCGCGGGCAGTATCACGGGTGATGCCAAGTTCGCGGGCCACCGCTGACAAAGTCAAAGCCTTCTCCTGGTCGATGCCGTAACGCATCTTAAGTAATTGTGCTTCCTGATCGGGTAGCTGGTCCAGCAATTTACGTATATTGCTTTTGAGGCAATTCTCTAGTGCCAGTTGATCTGGTTGAACTCCATCGCAGGCCACTTTATCAAGCAGATTGATGGCTTCCCCTTCGGCCGTGGTGTGATCGAAGCTGAGCGGCTGCACAGCTCGAAACATCAGCTCTTCTACGTCCAGTTCAGAAATGCCAGCGGCTGAAGCCAGCTCATGCAGCCTGGGCGGACGGCCTAATAGCTGGGTCAGCTCCCGCTGGCAGCGTTTGAGTTTGCTGAGGGATGCCGTGATTGGGGCTGGTAAGCGAATCGTGCGGCTCTTGTTCTTGATTGCCTGGGTAATGCCCTCCCGAATCCACCAGTAGGCGTAGGTAGAAAACTTATATCCACGACTGGGATCAAATTTTTCCACGCCTCGCACCAGGCCAATCGTGCCCTCCTGGATCAGATCTGCCAGCTCAAAGCTGCTGTTGGTGTAGTTCTTGGCGATTGATACCACCAAGCGCAGATTTGCCGACACCATTCTTTCCTTGGCCTGCTTGCCATCGCGGATCCGGGCTTGAAGCTCATCTATTGCTAGATCGGCAGCAACAGCCAGCTGCTGGTCATTAGGGCCAAGCCCGCCAGCCCTCAAGGTGAGCTCCTCGCGAACCTCCTCGAGGGCGACAAGTTGTTGAACCTGGCGCCCAAGGGTGATCTCCTGTTCAGCGCTCAACAGCGGCACCCTGCTGATGTCGCGCATGTAGGAGTGCAACAAATCCCGGCCATGACTTCCATCTAGGGGGTGATCGCCGCTCAAAACGAAGCGAGTGGGCATGGGCGAGGTCTGGGTGGTCGTCAGAGTTACGAAACCTTAAGGGCTGGATGCCGTGATCTGCCGGCCACCTCTGGCTTTGCTGCCCAGGTTGAATGGCAAAGCCTGACCTCAGCTCCCTTGCGCCCCTGGAACTCCATTCCGATTGCTGAGGTTGCTGAGCCGTTGCAGGACATTCCACACGCCTTGCTTCGGCTCGAACCCCATCCCTACGCTGCCCTGGGAGCGCCCTATGGGCCTGCTGCATCGCCATTTCGGTTGCGGCAGGGGGTGGTCTCACGCCTGCTGCAGGCCCAACAAGCGCTGCAGAAGCAGCAGCCTGGCTGGAGCTTGGCGATTTTTGATGCCTGGAGGCCTGTGGCCGTGCAGCGCTTCATGGTCCGCCACTCCCTAGTAACCGAGTGTGCTCGACTCGGCATCAACCCCGACAATCCCTCCCCCGAGCGAGATCGGGCAGAGGCCGCCGTGGGCCGCTTCTGGGCCCCTCCCAGCGATGATCCGGCCACCCCACCACCCCACAGCACCGGAGCTGCCGTGGATCTCACCCTTGCCGATACTGGCGGCCAGGCCCTGGCGATGGGGGGAGAGATCGATGCAATTGGCAGGGTTTCCGAACCCTTATTTCATCAAGCCGCCGCCTTGGCTGATTCCTGCAGCCCGGCCGCTACCTGGCACCAGCGGCGCCAGTTGCTGGCCAGGGTGATGGCTGGAGCAGGATTCGAGCAGCACCCCAATGAGTGGTGGCATTTCAGCTGGGGGGATCAGCTCTGGGCCTGGCGTAGCGGCGCCAGGGAGGCCTGTTATGGACGGGTAGGGGATTCGGCCAGTTTCAGGCTCAGCTGAATCTGGCGCTGGCATGCCATCACGACTCAGGCAGCCCCTGCTTCCAGCAATTGCTGAACGGTGTCACGGCCACTCTTGACCACAAAATCGCCAAAGCTGCGGCGGCCGCCGGCGCTCTGCCAGGCCTTCAGCAAGGGTTCAAGGGTGGTTTCTAGATCCTCCAGCGGCATCTTCTCTAGGTAGGGCTCCGCTAATCGGCTGAGGTTGGGTGTGCCCCCCAACCACAACTGATATTGGTCAACACCACTGCCAACCAGGCCGATCTCGGCCATGTAGGGGCGGGCGCAGCCATTGGGGCAGCCGGTGATGCGCACTAGCACCGATCGGGAAATCTCCAGGCGCTGCAGTTGGGCTTCCAGCCGCTCCAGCACGCTTGGCAGGATGCGCTCAGCTTCCGTAACAGCGAGACCACATAGGGGCAGGGCCGGACAGGCCAGAGCGTGGCGTTGCAGTGGGGCAGGTGCTTCCGGTGCATTGATACCAAGCCCAGTCAGGGCAGCGCGGATGGTGGAGCGCTGGGCAGTGCCGATGTTGCAGAGCAGCAGATCCTGGTTGGGGGTGAGTCGCACCTCGAGCTTGTAGGTGTCGACCAGTCGACGTAAACCACTCTTGAGCTCACCGGATAGGCGTCCGCACAGCACTGGTAGGCCCACAAACCAGAGGCCACGGCTCTGGCGATGCCAGCCGAGATAATCCTCGAGCTTGGTTTTTGGCTCTAGCCGCATCCCTTTTATCGGGTGCGCGAAGTAGCGCTCCTGAAGCTCCTGACGGAACCAATCGACACCCCGGTCGTGGATCAAATACTTCATGCGGGCATGGCGCCTTTGCTCCCGGTCGCCATGGTCCCGCTGTAGGGCCACGATCGACTGCAGAAGTTCAAGCACGTGCCCATAGGCCACATAGCCGAGGCGGTCCGCTGTACGAGCGAAGGTCTCCTCCTTGTTGTGGGTGCGGCCCATGCCACCACCTACGTAAACGTTGCAGCCCAGAGGGCTGCCTTGGGGGTCACAGAACAGCACCAAGCCGATGTCCTGGGTTAGGAGGTCTACCGAGTTGTCGCCCGGAACGGTGACGGCAACCTTGAATTTTCGGGGCAGATAGGTGTCGCCATAGAGCGGTTCGGCCGCATCACCGCTGAAGACAGCTCCCTCCTGCTGGAGTGCCTTAATTTTGGCTACCGCGGGGCTGGGCTTGATCCTGTAGCTGAGCTCACCATCAACCCAGAGGTCGAGGTAGGACCCCTCAGCCGCCTGGGGGGCGAGCAAATCAGCGATGTCGTCGGCAAGCTTGCGCGCAGCGGGGTATGCCCCCTTTTCAAAGGGTGCTGCCGGCGCCATCACATTGCGGTTGATGTCGCCACAGGCCGCCAGGGTCGAGCCCAGCTCGCGCACGATCGTGCCGATTACCTCTTTGAGGTTCTCCTTTCGGACGCCATGCATTTGAAATGCCTGGCGAGTGGTGACCCGCAGGCTGCCGTTACCTAGCCGGTCGGCAAGCTCGTCTATGGCCAAAAAGAGGGGCCCCGGGACCCGCCCACCGGGATTGCGCAACCGCAGCATCATCTGCCAATCCTTCTCGACGCCCTTGCGCCGGTTTTCGCGGTTGTCCTGCTGGTAGCTGCCGTGAAACTTCAGGATCTGGACAGCACCTTCCGTGAAACTGGCGGAGTCGTTGGCGAGCTCCGTCAGCAAGGGCTCTTTGAGGTGGCCACTACTGGCCTTGAGCTGCTCAAATTTGGAGGCGGCCGGCTTGACTTCGGGCATCAGGTCCTTGGCACAACGCTCGGCACGCCAATGAAGTTAGCGAACGGCGTTCAATACAGTCGTCTTGTGTTGCCCTGCCGCCGTGTCGACTTTTTTGCTCGAAATCGGCACTGAGGAACTTCCGGCCGATTTTGCGCGGCTAGCCCTGCCCCAGCTGGAGCAGCTGGTGCGCCGGGATCTGGCCACCTTGAGGCTCAGTCACGAGAGCATTTACTGCACAAGTACGCCCCGCCGGTTGGTGGTCAGCGTGACTGGGTTGCCGCATCGTCAGCCAGATCTGGAGGAGGAGCGCAAGGGTCCTCCCCAGGCCCAGGCCTTCAAGGATGGCCAACCAACTGCTGCAGCCCTTGGCTTTGCGAAACGCTGTGGCGTTGCCCCCGAGGCCCTGGAAATTCGTGACACGGCTAAGGGACCATTTTTGTTTGCCCGCTGCCTCGAACCAGGCCAGCCCACCACCAATGTGGTGGCGACCCAGGTTCCCCTTTGGATTGAGGCCCTGCAGGGACGCCGCCTCATGCGCTGGGGGGAGGGGGAGAATCGCTTCTCCAGGCCAGTGCGGTGGCTTGTGGCCCTGCTCGATGCCGAGCTGGTGCCCGTAAGCCTTGCTGGCAGTGATCCGGTCGTGACGGCTGGCAGGGAGAGCCGGGGCCATCGCCTACATCAGGCCAGCGTGACCATCCCTAGCGCCGAGGCCTACACCGATCTGCTGGCCGCCGCGGGTGTGGAGGTTGATCGCGATCGCCGTGGAGCCGTTATCCGCAGCGCCGTTGAAGCTGCAGCCTCAACCCACAACGCCGAGGCCGATCTGCCTGAGACGCTCTTCCAGGAACTGATTGACCTAGTCGAATCGCCCACCCTGCTGCAGGGTCAATTCGACGAGCACTATTTAGGCCTGCCGGCCGAGGTGCTCAGCACCGTGATGCGCTCGCACCAACGCTACGTGCCCCTCTACGCAAAGGGCCACAACCTTGATCCCCTAGCCCTTGCTGCCAGAGGCAGCTTGCTGCCACGCTTTTTGTGCATCAGCAACGCCCTTCCCGAAGCCGCTGCCAGCGTGGCGCGTGGCAACGAGCGGGTGCTGAAGGCTCGACTTGCCGACGCTGAATTCTTTGTACGGGCTGACCGCAATGTCGCCAGTATTGATCGCAGATCTCAACTAGAGCGGGTCACCTTCGCTGAGGGCCTTGGCTCCCTGCTCGATCGCACGGAGCGGCTAGAATGGTGCACAGACGTCCTGCTTGAGCAGCTCGAGCTTTCCTCCAGCTGCGGCAGCCATGCCCGTCGGGCGGCCCATCTCTGCAAACACGACCTTGTCAGCCAGATGGTGGGTGAATTCCCAGAGCTGCAGGGAGCAATGGGGGGCAAATACCTGGTGGCAGAGGGAGAGCCCTATCAGGTAGGCCTGGCTGTACTGGAGCACTATCTGCCCCGTGGCGCCGGCGACGCCCTTCCCAGCTCCGAGACAGGAGCTGTTGTCGCCCTGGCTGAGCGCCTGGAATTGCTCTTAAGCATTTACGCCAAGGGAGAACGCCCTACCGGCTCCTCCGATCCCTACGCCCTGCGCCGCGCGGGCCAAGGCTTGCTGCAGATTTTGTGGGAGAAGGGCTGGCGCCTGGATCTGCTCGCCCTTTTGCAGCGCTCCTGCCAGCACTGGGCTGAGCTGCTGCCTCACTACGCCGTTGATGCGGAAAAATTAACCAGTGAGCTCGCCGACTTCCTTTGCCAGCGGCTGGTGAACCTGCTTGAGGAAGGGGGAATGGATCTCGACCTGGTGCAAGCGGTGGCTGGTAACAAAGGTGATCAAGGGCGGGTGCTGTCCGATCCAGAGGATGCCCGGCTACGAGTTGCCCTACTTATGGAGCTGCGCAGCTCAGGCCAGTTGGCAACGGTACAGGCGGTAGTTACACGGGCGGCGCGGCTGGCAAACCAGGCCGATCTGCCAAGCAGCGTGCTCAGTGCAGCGGCTGTAGTCGATCCGGATCTGTTCGAAAAAAGTAGCGAGGCAGCCATGTTGGCCGTGCTCAACAAGCTTGAGCCCATCGCCACCAGTAGCGCCCATGATCGTTATCGCAACTTGGCTAGCGGGCTTTCGGCTGGCGCCCCAGCCTTGGCGGCCTTCTTTGACGGCGAGCAAAGCGTGATGGTGATGGCTGAAGATGGAGCGGTACGCAGCAACCGTCTCCATTTGCTAGGGGTGCTGCGCAATCAGGCTTCCGTATTAGCTGACTTCAGTCGCATCGTGGGATGAAATCCCCATAGGATCTAGGACTGTTGGTGACCTAAATGCCTGTTCAAATGGGGGTTCATTGTTGAGTTTGCTTCCATCGCCTCAGGCTCCCTCGCAGCCGATATATCCGCGGCGCCGAGATTTTCAGCTCGAGGCCTTCCGCCAAGGCGATGACCGCATCGCCAGCTGGCAGCTAATCAATACCATCGTGCCGACAGCCCTGCTTTGGGCATCCATACCAACTCTCGCTGTCGCCGGGCCTGGCCTACGGCTACTGCTGCTGCCAGTGCTGCTGTTACTAGTCCTCTTTTCGGCGCGCTCATTCGCGCTAATGCACGATTGCGGCCACGAATCGCTCTTCAAAACTCGTTGGTTGAACAGGGCCGTTGGTTTTCTCCTGGGTTGCTTAAATGCAATCCCCCAACACCCCTGGTCCCGCGGCCACGCCTTTCACCACAAACACAATGGCAACTGGGATCGCTACCGGGGCCCCTCTGCGCTGCTGACCCTGAGCGACTACTTGGCATTGTCCCCGCGCCAACGCTGGTTTTATGGACTTAGTCGCCACCCTCTGATGCTGTTTCCAGGCGGTTGCTACTACCTGCTGATACGACCAAGGATTGTTCTTGTGCTGGGCGTATCTGAGTGGCTGGCATCTATGGCATCCCACCTAGGCCAAAAGGGACTAGCCGGTCTTGCCGAACTGCCAGAGTTGAGCCGTAATTTTCACTCCAGCCATTGGTATACATCCGCTGAGTGCGTAGATCTGTTTGCTAATAATCTGGTTGTACTCACTAGCTGGTGGCTGATGGGATCATGGCTTGGCCATGGCTTGTTTTGGAGCTGCTACCTAATTGTGATGACTTTATCCTCAGCTTTATTCCTCTGCATCTTTTTCATCCAACATAATTTTGCAGACTCCTATGCAAGTGGCAGCGAAGGGTGGGATTATCAGCGCGGCGCCCTAGAGGGTAGTAGTAATTTGGAAATGCCAGCACTCCTAAATTGGTTTTGGGCAGACATCTCCTTCCACAGCATTCACCATCTATGCGAAAGAATTCCTAATTACCGCCTGCGGGCCTGCCACGAAGCCAATGCAGCGCTAATGGCGGAATGTCCGCGATTGAGCCTTAAAGATTTCCCGAGCAGCTTTAGATACGTTCTGTGGAATTCAGAGGCAAAAAAATTGCTCACATTGGCAGAAGCCAATATGAGCATAGGAAATTCTCAAACTAATTAGCTGCTGTGACAAGTACCAGGTGAGAATCAATCTTTTCCGACTAGAACCGGTTCGCGATCCTGTTCAGGCTCTGCGTTGTCTGCAGTGATGGTTTCAGTTTTGCGAGATTTAACACCCACCTTGATACCACCTTTGATGGTGCTAACCGCCAGCATGGCATTAACTTCAGCTTCGCCTCGCACAGCGCTATCAACCGGCTTGTAGCCCTGGGGAGCGAGGGCATTGCCCCTTAGTACCGAACCTAGGGTAAGCAGCGTCAGTTTTAACTGCTGCCACGGATTCATCATCACCACCCGCTTGTAGAGGTAACTGTCGAAGGTGAGGCGCTGCACGTCCTTGTCGTCGCACATCTCGACAAATGCTTCACGAGCAGCATCGTTTCGGTAGAAAATATTTTGGAGTATCTCAAGAACCTTGTAGGTAGCGCCGTATTGGCGATCCCATTTCTTCAGATATTTTTTAAGATCTGCCTCGGTGGGGACCTTGCTACCACCAGCACTGGATTCCACAATCTGCTCGGCGCACATGCGACCACTTTTGGCTGCGAAATAAATGCCCTCGCCAGAGCTCTTGGTGACATAGCCAGCAGCATCACCAACTAGAGCCATGCGGCCAACCACCCGACGGGGGCGGGGATGCTCCGGAATCGGATGGGCTTCGACCTTGATTACTTCGCCGTTAACCAGCCGTTTTTTGGCCCGTTCGCGGATTCCCTCTTGGAGTCCCTTGATCAGCCCTTGGTTTTGTTGCATGGTTCCAGTACCAACCGCTACGTGGTCGTACTTGGGAAACACCCAGGCATAAAAGTCTGGAGATACATCAGTACCCACATACATCTCAGCCAAGTTTTCGTAGTACTTCATCTCCTCGGCAGGCAGTCTGATGCGCTCCTGGAAGGCGATGGCTACGTTGTAGTCACCGGCATCCATAGCCTTGGCAACTCGACTATTGGCTCCATCAGCCCCCACAATCAAATCAACTTCTAGAGTCTTGGTTACTCCAGTAGCTTCTCCAGCGGCATAATCGGAGTAGGTAAGGGTATAGGGGCCCTGTCGGTTGACACCAGTATCGATTTTGGTAACCAAGCCGTTCACGAGCTGGGCACCTAGTTCTGCAGATCGGTTGCGGAGAAAGGCATCCATAACCTCCCTACGGCACATGCCAATGTATTCATTCTCATTTTCCAAATTAATATCTACCTCTCTATTAGAGGGGGAGATCATCTTCATGTTCCGCACCTTACGGTCGATGATCGACTCAGGCAGGTCGAATTCTTCCACCATGCACAGCGGAATGGCGCCACCGCAAGGCTTGGCGTTGTCGAGCTTGCGCTCAAAAATCCAGGTTTGAATACCAGCCTTGGCAAGCACCTCAGCTGCACAGGATCCACTGGGGCCGCCACCCACAACCGCGACTCGCAACATCAAAAAAACGCTCCGCCAACTTGGATGCTGCTGGGAAGCTAACACCGCTAACCGGTCAGGTGGTGGGCAATCCGACCTCCACGCCTAGGATCTTCATTGCTTGTGTTTAGGAAGATTGATCGGTGCCAGGCAGGGAACCCGCGTGACCTATCGCAATTCCCGCAGGCCAGGCCAACCCCTAGTCATGGGGGACATTCCTGTCGCCCGCCGCACCAGCCCACCTTCAGCCAAGACGAACCGCTGGCTTCTCGGAGTCAGCGTGGGCACAGGCTCGCTTTTGATCACCCTTGCCATAGTTGTGGTTTGGCGCCCAGGGCCGCTGCAGCGGCTATTGGCTCCACCGCCAGTAAAGGGACTAAACGCCCGCACGGGCCTTGATGGGCGCCTGCTGGGCCATTTCCCCTACGGCGAGCTGGCCGCTTCCAAACGGGTGGCGATTGCCCCTGGGCTAAGCCTGCATCGCGACGCAGCAGAGGCTCTTCTGGCCATGCAGCGAGATGCAGCAAGTAGCGGGGTAGAGCTAGTGGTGCTGAGCGCCTTCCGGTCCCATGCGCTTCAAAAAGAACTCTTTTTTGATGTGAAATCGGATCGCAACCAGAGCGCTCGGGAGAGGGCCATGGTTAGCGCCCCGCCTGGGTTTTCTGAGCACAGCACCGGGTTCGCAATCGATCTCGGTGATGGCCTGGCACCTGCCACGAACCTCTCACCAAGCTTTGATCAAGCCCCTGCCTATACCTGGCTACAGGCCAATGCTGCTCGCTATCACTTCAGCCTCTCCTTCCCCCGAGGCAATGCCCAGGGGGTGAGTTACGAACCCTGGCATTGGCGATTTGAGGGCAGCGCCGAGGCCCTGCAGTTGTTTGAGCCCGCCCAGCGGTTGGCGCGCTGATGACTATTCCGGAATTGCTGGCCCCTGCGGGAAATTGGCAGGCCCTGCGCGCCGCGATAGCAAATGGCGCTGATGCTGTTTATTTCGGTGTGGAGGTATTCAACGCCCGCATGCGGGCGGCCAATTGTTAACAGGAGGAGTTGCCCGAACTGATGTACTGGCTGCATCGGCGCGGGGTGAAGGGATTTCTAACCGTCAACGTGCTCGTATTCAGTGATGAGCTGGTTGAGGCGGCAGGGCTGATCAGGGCTGCAGCTGCGGCCCATGTCGACGCCCCGATTGTTCAAGAAGTTGGCCTGGCCCGGCTGGCTCGCAAGCTGGCGCCCGAGCTGGCTGTGCACGGATCCACTCAGATGTCGATCACCAGCGCCGCAGGGGTTGCCATGGCTGCTGAACTTGGTTGTAAACGGGTCGTGCTGGCCCGGGAGCTGACGCTCACAGACCTGGGCCGCTTGCAACGTCAGCTGCAACAGCGCCAGTTGGCCATGCCCCTGGAAGTGTTTGTGCATGGCGCCCTGTGCGTTGCCTATTCGGGCCAGTGCCTCACCAGCGAAGCCCTGGGCCAGCGCAGTGCCAACCGGGGCGAGTGTGCCCAGGCTTGCCGCTTGCCCTAGCAGCTGATTGTTGACGGCGAAGAACGGGATCTTCAAGACCAGCGCTACCTGCTCTCACCCAAGGATCTATCCGCCTGGGAGCTTTTGCCCCAGCTCAAGCAGATCGGCATCGCCAGCCTCAAGATCGAGGGGCGTCTAATGGAAGCCACCTACGTGGCAGCCGTTACCGATGCCTACCGGCAAGGACTCGATCGTTTAGCCGAGGGACTATCCAGCGCACCCCGGTCAGCTGAGCAGAGGCGCTCCCTGGAGTTGAGCTTCTCGAGGGGGCTTTCCACAGGCTGGTTGGGGGGCCTCGACCACCAGGCTCTCGTGCACGGCCGCTGGAGCAAGAAGCGGGGCCCGCAGGTTGGTGTACTCGAGCACTTCAGTGCCGGCGGTTGGTGGATCATCCAGACCCAGGCGGCTCTGAAGGCAGGCGAAGGTCTGGTGTTTGAGGCCCCTGGATCTGGTCCCCTTGAGCCACCCGCGGAGGTTGGCGGCCGGCTGATGGCTGTGCAGCAGCGCCCGATGGGCCGGCTGGCCGTACGGCTTGGCCCTGGCCGGATCGAAACCCGTGGGCTTTCAGCGGGTAGCCCCTGCTGGCTCACCAGCGATCCCGCACTTGAAAGTCAATGGCAGCGCATGGCCGACCAGGCAACACCGGAGTGCACTCGAGGCTTAAGGCTTCGCCTGCAAGGACGGCTTGGCGAGCCCTTGGAGCTGGGGGTTGAGTGGGCAGAGGGACTAGATCCAGCAGCAATTGTGCAAATAAAGTTGCGCTCCGTCTTTGCCCTGCAGGCAGCCAGCGAGCAAACCTAGACCACCCCAGACTTCAAACCCAGCTGGGGCGCCTTGGCGGCACGTGCTGGAGGTTGGAGCAGCTAGAGCTTGCGCTCGAGGGAGCGCTTTTTCTGCCGGTAGCCCAGCTCAACAAGTTGCGCCGCGACCTTGTTGAGGCGCTGGCCGCAATTGAGCCTGACCTCAGCTGCTACCAGGCCCCATCAGCAGGGGATACGGCTGATTTCACAGAGCTACTGCACAGTCTTTCCAGCCCTGCCTGTGCTTCGCCCATACCAGGGCCCGGTTTGGGCAGGGCTGATGATTCGGCGCCGCAGTTGGTTGTGCTGGTGCGGAGCCTTGAGCAACTGAGAGCCCTGCGCGATCAACCAGTGGCGTCAGTGATCGCTGACCTTGAACAGCCGGCCGAGCTGCGCGAGGCCTTGGCTATCGGCCGTGGCTGCTGGCCTGGAGGCATCTGGCTGGGTGGGGCTCGCATCACACGGCCTGATGAGCGCTGGACCCTGGAGCCCCTAGTGCGGGCGACCCCCGATGGCTACCTGGTGCGCAATGCCGACCAGCTTGAGGTGCTCACACCCCTTGCTCCCTGCTGCGGCGATTTTTCCTTGAATGTCGCAAATCCAGTTACCGCCGCGTGGTTTCTGGACCATTGGAAGCTGCAGCGAATCACCGCCAGCTACGACCTCGACCTCCAGCAGATGCTGGCCCTGCTGCGGGGCTGCCCCCCAGGCAGGGTTGAGCTGACGGCCCACCAGCACATGCCGCTGTTCCACATGGAGCACTGCCTCTTTTGCGCCTTCCTATCCGACGGACACGACCACACCGACTGCGGCCGCCCTTGCGAAAAGCACCAGGTGCTGCTGCGTGATCGCAGCGGCAGTGAGCACCCTCTAAAGGCCGATCTTGGCTGCCGTAACACCTTGTTTAATGGCCGAGCTCAGACAGCGGCTGAGGCCCTGCCCCAGTTGATGCGTGCTGGGGTGCGGCAGTTCCGAATTGAGTTGTTGCAGGAATCAGCGGCGGAGAGCCAGCATCGGGTACAGCAATATTCAGCGGCCCTGCGTGGTGAGATCAGCGGACGCAGCCTCTGGCAGCAGGAACAGCTGGACAACCGTCTTGGCGTGACCCGCGGCAGCCTCAAAAGCGGCAGGGGTGTGGGATAGAGTTGGATGATGGCTTCAAGTCTGCGTAAACGTTCCATCAAACGTTCCGTCTACATAAACTTCAAGTCAACAGATTCCATTCAACGTAAAAAGTAGGGTTTTATTTGTATGAGCGGTGCACACCCAGGTACGCCGATTCGCAACATTGCGATCATTGCCCACGTTGACCATGGCAAAACCACATTGGTGGATGCCATGCTCACCCAATCGGGCATCTTCCGCGAGGGAGAAGCGGTTCCGACCTGTGTGATGGACTCGAACGATCTTGAGCGTGAGCGCGGGATCACAATTCTGTCCAAAAACACCGCTGTCGATTACGAAGGAATTCGCATCAATATCGTTGATACTCCTGGCCACGCTGATTTCGGCGGTGAGGTGGAGCGGGTACTCGGCATGGTTGATGGCTGCCTGCTGATCGTTGATGCCAACGAGGGCCCCATGCCCCAAACCCGATTTGTGCTTAAAAAAGCACTCGAGAAAGGGCTGCGCCCAATTGTTTTCGTTAACAAGATTGACCGGGCCCGAGTTGACCCCGAGGTAGCTGTAGACAAGGTTCTCGACTTGTTCCTTGAGTTGGGTGCCGACGACGACCAGTGCGATTTCCCTTACCTGTTTGGCAGTGGCATGGGCGGCTACGCCAAGCCAGACATGAAAACCGAGAGCGACAACATGAAGCCGCTCTTCGATGCGATCCTGCGGCACGTTCCGCCCCCCGTGGGCGATCCCGAGAAGCCACTGCAGCTTCAAGTCACCACTTTGGACTACTCCGACTTTTTGGGTCGGATCATGATCGGACGAATCCACAACGGCACAATCAGGGCTGGCCAAACTGCTGCCCTTATCCGTGACGACGGCAGCATCAAGCGCAGCCGAATCAGCAAGCTGCTTGGCTTCCAGGGTTTGCAGCGCGTTGAGATTGAGGAGGCCCGCGCTGGCGATCTCGTTGCAGTGGCCGGCTTCGACGAGGTGAATATTGGCGAAACAATCGCCTGCCCCGATCACCCCGAGGCCCTGCCCCTGATTCGGGTTGATGAACCCACCCTGCAGATGACTTTCGTCATCAATGACTCCCCCTTCGCTGGCAAGGAGGGCAAATTCGTGACCAGCCGACAGGTGCGGGATCGCCTGCAGAAAGAGCTGCTCACCAACGTCGCCCTACGGGTAGAGGACACCGACTCACCTGATCGCTGGGCAGTCAGCGGTCGTGGTGAATTACACCTTGGCATCCTGATCGAAACGATGCGTCGTGAGGGCTATGAATTCCAGGTATCCCAGCCCCAGGTGATTTTCCGCACCATTGATGGCACCCCATCGGAGCCCTACGAAACCTTGGTTTTGGATGTGCCCGAGGAGTCGGTGGGCGGCTGCATTGAGAAGCTCGGCATCCGCAAAGCTGAGATGCAGAACATGGAAAATACCAATGATGGACGCACCCAGCTGGAATTTGTGGTGCCAGCTCGTGGCTTGATTGGCTTCCGCGGCGAATTCATTCGGGCCACAAGGGGCGAGGGGATCATGAGCCACTCCTTCCTCGACTACCGGAAGATGCAGGGAGACATGGACAACCGCCGTAATGGCGTGTTGATTGCCTTTGAGGAAGGCACAGCCACCTTCTATGCACTCAAGGGTGCCGAAGATCGCGGCCAGTTCTTTATTACTCCTGGCACCAAGGTCTACAAAGGGATGATTGTTGGCGAACACAACCGACCACCCGACCTAGAACTCAACGTCAGCAAAGCAAAGCAGGTGACCAACATCCGCTCGGCTGGTGCAGAGGTGCTTGACACCCTGCAAGCACCTATTCAGATGACCCTGGAGCGGGCTCTTGAGTACATCGGGCCCGATGAAATGCTTGAGGTCACACCCCAATCGATCAGGCTGCGCAAACTGCCTTCTAAAAAGGCCGCTAAGCGCTGATCAGTGCGCCCGAATCCTGAACAGCAGGTTTTTAGCGAAGAGCAGGAATTATTGGCCGACACCCGTCTGGGCGAGGCCATATTCTTGTTTAACAGCTGTGATTGGTACGCCTGTCACGACGGCTTCGAAGCCCTTTGGCATGAAACCGCTGGCCCTATGCGCCCAGTATTGCAAGGAATTTTGCAAATCGCCGTGGCTGAACTGCACCTTGAAAGGGGAAACTGCCGCGGCGCCACAATCTTGATGGGTGAGGGTATAGGCCGCCTTAGGGCTTGTCCGCATAACGCTCTAGAGATAGATTTAGTGGCCTTGATTAACTCATCTATGCAGCGCCTGCTGGCGTTGCAACAGCAGAGGTCCATTGAAGGCTTGGGATTGCCCAGATTGGTTGAAAGCCGCCCCATAACCGTTCTGTAGATTAAAAATTACGTAGTGACCCATCCCCAACTGTTGGTATTTTCCTCCGTGCGCCTAGTGCTCCTGCGGCTGACGGCCCTACCCCTGTTCCTCTCGGCAATATTGCCCCCTGCGCTTGCAGCCCCAGCCGTAGTGACTCCCACCAGCGGGCTGGTAACGATTGAATCCGACCTGCAAAAGGCCGATAACAGCACTGGAGTTGTGACAGCAACCGGCAATGTGCGCATCGTTTACCCAGACCAACGGGTTGTGGCTACGGCCCGTCAGGCCCAATATTTCAGTCGTGAGGGCAGGGTGGTGCTCAGCGGGGATGTGGATGTAATTCAAGATTCGGGGCACAGCATTCGGGCTGAACGGCTCGTGTATCTGGTGGAGAGGGAGCGGATCGTGGCTCAGCCGGCTCCTGGACAACAAGTGATCACCATCTACCGAATGAATGCACCAACCCCAAAGGAAGGCCTGATGCCATGAGTCTGGAGCTCGTCAATGTGGCGCTGGCCATCGGAGGCCGACTGCTTGTCAACCACGTCTCGCTGCAGCTTGAGCCAGGTGAAGTAGTGGGCTTGCTTGGACCCAACGGGGCTGGCAAAACCACCACTTTTGGTTTGGTGACTGGCTTGTTGCGCCCCGACTCCGGCCAGGTGTTGATGGATGGCATGGCAATCGAACGGCTGCCCATGCCCCAACGGGCCCGTCTAGGCATCGGCTACCTGCCCCAGGAGCCCAGCGTGTTTCGACAGCTAAGCGTGCGTGACAATCTCAGTCTTGCCCTGCAGGAGAGTGCCACGCCAATGGAGCTGAGGCGTCAGCGTCTCAATGGCTTAATCGAGGATTTTCATCTCAGCGAGTTTCAAAACCGCAAGGGATATCAATTGTCCGGGGGTGAGCGGCGGCGGTGTGAGGTTGCCCGGGCATTGGCTGTGGGTGTGGAGGGTCCCCGCTACCTGCTGCTGGATGAGCCCTTTGCAGGAGTTGACCCAATCGCAGTGTCGGATTTGCAGCAGTTGATCCACCAGCTCAAGGGGCGGGGCATGGGCCTGCTGATCACAGACCACAACGTGCGCGAAACCCTGGCGATCACCGATCGGGCCTACATCCTTTCTGAGGGATCCATTTTGGCTGCCGGCAGCTCCCAGCAGGTGGGTTCCGATCCTCTGGTGCGCCGCCACTACCTCGGAGAATCCTTCCGGCTATGAATTGGTCACACCGCGCACGCCAGCAGTTGCTGACCCCATGGCGCCACCTACCCCTGCTGGATCGCTGGCTGCTGGCGGAACTGATCGGCCCCCTGATTTTCGGTGTAGCCGCATTCACCGCCGTATCCCTCTCAGTGGGTGCCGTATTTGAACTTGTCCGCCGGGTTGCGGAATCGGGGTTGCCCCTAGATGTGGCCGTGCGGGTTCTGGTGCTGGAGATGCCCTCCTTTCTTGTGCTCTCCTTCCCGATGGCCACGCTGATGGCGACGTTGCTCACCTATTCAAAGCTTTCAGGCAACAGTGAGCTCACTGCCCTGCGCAGTGTGGGCGTTGCCACTTGGCGAATGGTGGTGCCCGCCGTTGCTATAGCCCTGGTGATGACCACGCTCACCTTCGCCTTCAACGAGGCCATCGTGCCGCGCACCTTGTTTGAAGCAAAAAACACCCTAAATCGAGCGATTGGCAGAGCTGTGGCTGGCGAGCAAAAGGACAACGTCATGTTTTCAAAATATGGTCAGATAGAGGCGGCCGATGGCAGCTCAGAGCGGGGCCTTACCCACTTTTTCTATGCCCAACGCTTCAATAAAGGAGTGATGGAGCGGGTCACCCTGCTTGACCTCTCACGCCGAGATCAACGGGTGCTGCTTAGTGCCGATCGGGCCCGCTGGAGCGAGGCCGATGCCCAGTGGGAATTCCTTGATGGCCATGTCTTTGGAGTCACGGAAGGATCGGACAGCTCAACCACATCAGCTGATTTCGAGCGCTACCTGTACCCCCTTGGTAGTCAGCCGCTTCAGGTTGCCAAGCTGCCCAAGGATTCCAATTCAATGACAATCGGCCAAGCGCGAACCGCCGAGAGGCTGCTCAGAGAGGCGAGTGATCTGCAGGGTGCCCGCAAGCTACGGGTTCGCATCCAGGAAAAGTTCGCCTTCCCCGCTGTCTGCTTGGTGTTTGGCTTAATTGGTAGCAGCCTTGGGGTGCGCCCCCATTCGCGCCGCAGCCGGAGCCAGGGTTTCGGGCTCAGCGTCCTGCTGATCTTTGGCTACTACCTGGTGGCGTTTGTTTTCAGTTCGCTCGGGGTCAAGGGCACCCTCAGTCCCTACTTATCCGCCTGGCTGCCAGTGGTGATCGGTTTGGGTGGCGGCGTGTATCTGTTACGCCAGGCCAGCCGCTAACAGCACCTGCCATTCGCCAAACTGAGCTGATATCGAGTCTTTGCCCGTGCCCGCCTTGTTGAACGACCCAGTGCTTGGCCTGGGTCTCACGGCGTTTGCCCTCTTGCTGGTCGCCCTGCCGCTGGCGTTCTGGTCGCTTAGCGGCGGCCGATCGAGCACGGCGGTACGCCTGCTGGTTGCCGGCGCCAATCTCTGCCTCACGGCCCAATTGGTCTTGCGCTGGTGGGAATCGGGGCATTTCCCGATCAGCAACCTCTACGAATCCCTCTGCTTTCTCGCCTGGGGCTGCACCCTCACCCAGCTGCTGGTGGAGCGGAGCTGGCCTTCGCCGTTGGTGCCTGCAGCGGCTACCCCCATGGCCCTCGGTTGTGTGGCTTTTGCCAGTTTCGCCCTACCGGATCGGCTCCAGGAAGCTTCACCCCTGGTGCCGGCCCTGCGCTCTAGCTGGCTAGTGATGCACGTCAGCGTGATCATGATCAGCTACGCGGCCCTGCTGGTGGGGTCATTGCTTTCGTTGGCGGTGCTATTCACTGACCGCGGCAATTCATTGGAACTGCGCAGCAGCTCCATCGGCAGTGGTGGCTATCGCCAGGCCCAAATGGCCACACCCCAGCTGCAACTGAGCAGCGTGGCCATGCCTGCGGTGGAACAGCTCGACTCTCTCAGCTACCGCACGATCACTGTGGGCTTCCTGCTGCTGTCGGTTGGTCTGGTAAGTGGAGCGGTGTGGGCCAACGAGGCCTGGGGCAGCTGGTGGAGCTGGGATCCGAAGGAAACTTGGGCCTTGATCTGCTGGCTCGTCTACGCCGCCTATTTGCACACTCGCTTGATCCGTGGCTGGCAGGGCCGTAAGCCGGCCCTAGTAGCCGCAGCAGGTTTGGTGGTTATCGTGGTTTGCTATATCGGTGTAAACCTGCTGGGTATTGGCTTGCACAGCTACGGCTGGTTCTTTGATAGCTGATCCGGGGATCGGTTAACCAAAAAAACTAACGTCGAAAATCCAGGCTAAAAACAAGCCCCGCGCACCTTTGCGAGGGGCTTGTAATTTGCTCACGCGGCTACAGCCACTGGACGCTTGCTGCTGCGAATACCGGTGATTGCTGCTGCGTAATCAGGCTGGTTGAAAACACCAGAACCACTAACGATGGCATTGGCGCCTGCTTCAATTACCTTCCAGGCGTTTTCAGCCTTGATGCCGCCATCTACCTCAATCCAGGGATCCAGGCCCCGCTCATCGCACATGCGGCGCAGGTCGCGAATTTTTTGCACCTGGTTGTCGATGAAGCTCTGGCCACCGAAGCCCGGGTTGACACTCATGATCAGCACCAGATCGCAGAGCTCCAGGCAGTAGTCCAGCGTGTCTAGAGGGGTGCTGGGGTTGAGGACCGCACCAGCTAGTTTGCCAAGATCCTTGATCTGGGCAAGGTTGCGATGCAGGTGGGGGCAAGCCTCGACCTGCACAGAAATGATGTCGGCGCCAGCATTAGCAAAATCAGCCACGTATCGCTCGGGCTCAACGATCATTAGGTGAACATCGAGGGTCTTGGTGGTTACGGGCCGCAACGCCTGCACGATTAAGGGTCCAATGGTGATGTTCGGCACAAACCGGCCATCCATCACGTCAACGTGGATCCAGTCGGCACCAGCTTGATCGACAGCACGCACATCGTCGCCGAGACGGGAGAAATCGGCGGACAGAATTGAAGGGGAGATCACCAGGGATTTGGCACTCATGCTGGATCAACCGATCGGGTGGCTTTGGATTGTAGGAAGTGGTCTGCTGACAAGCATTGAGCCGCCCCTAGGTCCCATGGCCGCGGGCACTGATACAGTTGCGGCCGCTTCATCTTCGAAAGGCTTGGCAGCAGCAGGATTCTGACCCCGTGTCCCGCCCGGCCTACTCCATTACTGAAGCCCATTCCCCTGCCGGATCACCGTGGATCGCACCCTCATCCAGGAAATTCTCGAGGTCGTTGAGCAAGCTGCCATCGCCTCTGCCGAACTGACCGGCCTGGGCAAAAAAGATGAAGCTGACGCTGCAGCAGTTGAGGCCATGCGCACCCGCATGGGCCTAATCCAGATGCAGGGCCGCATCGTCATCGGTGAGGGCGAGCGCGATGAAGCTCCCATGCTCTACATCGGCGAAGAAGTAGGCAGTGGCACTGGTCCCGGCGTTGATTTCGCCGTTGATCCCTGCGAAGGCACCAACCTTTGCGCCAACAGCCAGCGCGGCTCCATGGCGGTGCTCGCCGCTTCTGATCGCGGCGGACTTTTCAATGCTCCCGACTTCTACATGAAGAAACTGGCTGCGCCCCCGGCAGCCAAGGGCAAGGTGGACATCCGTAAGTCGGCCACCGAGAACATCAAGATCCTCAGCGAGTGCCTTGGACTTGCCGCCAGCGAACTCACCATCGTCGTGATGGACCGCGCTCGTCACAAGGACCTGATCGCCGAGATCCGGGCCACTGGCGCCAGGATTCAACCCATCTCGGACGGCGACGTTCAGGCTGCTATCGCATGCGGTTTTGCAGGCACCGGCACCCATTGCCTGATGGGCATCGGCGCAGCCCCTGAAGGCGTGATCTCCGCCGCGGCCATGCGCGCCCTTGGCGGTCACTTCCAGGGCCAGCTCGTGTACGACCCGGCTGTTGCTCAGACCTCTGAGTGGGCCGACTACACCAAGGAAGGCAACATCGCCCGTCTGAACGAGATGGGCATCACCGACGTCGACAAGATCTACGAAGCAGAGGAGCTTGCTTCCGGTGAAAACGTGGTCTTCGCTGGCAGTGGCATCACCGATGGCCTGCTGTTCCACGGCGTCAAGTTCGAGAAGGACTGCACCCGTACCAGCTCCCTGGTGATCAGCAACCTGGACAACACCGCTCGCTTTACCAATACCATTCACATGAAGGATGGAGCCCAGAGCATCGCGCTGAACTGACGCCCGCCGCAGTCCGAGCACCCCAGCCAGCCTCCATGCACATTGCCGTCGTCGGCCTCAGTCATCGCACGGCTCCAGTGGAGATCCGGGAGCGCCTCAGCATCCCTGAACAAACCATGGAGGCTTCGCTGCAGCAGCTGCGGGCCGACGACCAAGTGCTGGAGGCATCCATCCTCAGCACCTGCAATCGGCTGGAGATATATACCCTGCTCCGACACCCGGAGCAGGGTATTTCCGCTGTTGGAGCTTTCTTAAGCCAGCTCTCCGGCTTGGCGGTCGAGGAACTCACACCTCATTTATTTACCTTTCATCACGAGGAGGCGATCAGCCACCTGCTGAGGGTTTCAGCAGGCCTCGATTCCCTAGTGCTTGGGGAGGGGCAAATCCTCTCTCAAGTAAAAAAAATGGTGAGGCTTGGCCAGGAGCACCACTCCGTTGGGCCAATCCTCAATCGGCTACTTACCCAGGCTGTTAGCACCGGCAAGCGGGTGCGTACAGAAACCAACCTCGGTACCGGCGCTGTCTCGATTAGCTCAGCGGCTGTAGAGCTGGCCCAGCTCAAGGTGGGCCAAGCTCGAGGCCTCGATGAGCTGGTGACCCTTGATCAGGAGCAGGTGGCCGTGGCGGGAGCAGGGCGCATGGCCCGGCTGCTTCTACAGCACCTTCAGGCCAAGGGCTGTAAGGGGCTTGTGCTGCTCAACCGCACAGTTAGCAAGGCGGAACAACTTGCAGCTGACTTCCCAGCCCTGCCCGTTCAGTGCCGTCCCCTGGACGATCTGGACCATTGCCTCAGCACCTGCTCGCTGGTATTCACCAGCACCGCCGCTGACACACCGATCATCACGGCGGATCGCCTCAGCGGGCTGAATCGCCGCTCCAGCTTGATGCTGGTAGACATCGGCGTGCCCCGCAACATTTCAGCCGATACGGCTGGCCTCCCCGGTGTCCAGTCCTACGACGTTGATGATCTGCAGGAGGTGGTAAACCGCAACCAGGAGGCTCGGCGCGAAATGGCGGCTGAGGCCGAAGGGC
Organism: Cyanobium sp.; assembly: GCA_044356035.1. Classification (GTDB taxonomy): domain Bacteria; phylum Cyanobacteriota; class Cyanobacteriia; order PCC-6307; family Cyanobiaceae; genus Cyanobium_A. The sequence continues at coordinate 20,635 of JBIKWZ010000036.1, forward strand.
TGCTGCAGGAGGAGTCTCGTGCCTTCCTGGAATGGTGGGACGGGCTTGAAGCGGTGCCCGTTGTAAACCGGCTAAGGCGCCAGCTGGAAGACATCCGTGAGCAGGAGCTCCAGAAGGCCCTAAGCCGCATGGGTCCAGACCTTTCAGCCCGGGAGCGCAAGGTGGTTGAAGCCCTCAGCAAGGGCATCATCAACAAGATCCTGCACACCCCTGTTACCAACCTGCGGGCCCCCCAACCGCGCCAGCAGCGACACAGCGCCATGAGAGTCCTGGAGGATCTGTTCGAGTTGCAGGACCGACCGCCAGAGCCTTGAACCAGCCCCAGCCTTGGGCACTGCAACAGTTCGTGCCGCAGGGGATCAAAAAGCTCGCCCAATAGCAGGACGCTCAAGTACGGTCAGCCCCGAGACCCGCTGGTAGCAGGATTTATGAAGCGTGTACTGGCGATAATTCTGGGAGGTGGTGCTGGTACCCGCCTTTACCCCTTGACAAAAATGCGGGCCAAGCCCGCAGTGCCACTGGCAGGTAAATATCGGCTCATTGATATTCCAATCAGCAATTGCATTAATTCTGAAATTAATAAAATATATGTACTTACCCAGTTCAATAGTGCATCGCTGAATCGTCACCTGACGATGAGCTACAACCTTTCGGCTGGATTTGGCCAAGGCTTTGTGGAGGTACTGGCAGCCCAGCAGACCCCAGAAAGCCCAAGCTGGTTTGAGGGCACGGCGGATGCAGTCCGTAAATACCAGTGGCTTTTCCACGAATGGGACGTGGACCACTACCTGATTCTTTCCGGTGACCAGCTCTACCGGATGGATTACAGCCGTTTTGTTCAGCACCACATCGACACCGGCGCCCAACTCACTGTGGGTGCCTTGCCCGTGGACCCCGCTCAAGCCGAGGGCTTTGGCCTGATGCGCACCAGCGGTGATGGGCGCATCCAGGAGTTTCGCGAGAAGCCCAAGGGTGCGGAGCTGGAGACGATGCGAGTCGACACCCAGGCCCTTGGCCTATCGGCGGAGGAGGCAGCCAAGCGACCCTACCTCGCCTCGATGGGCATCTATGTATTCAGCCGCGACACCCTCTTTGACCTGCTGAGCAGCAACCCCTCCTCAACAGACTTTGGCAAGGAAATCATCCCCGCCTCTCTGGCCCGCGGTGACCGGCTCCAAAGCTTCCTCTTTGACGACTACTGGGAGGACATTGGTACTATCGGCGCCTTCTATGAAGCCAACCTGGCGCTTACCGATCAACCCAACCCAGCCTTCTCCTTCTACGACGAGAAGTTCCCGATTTACACCAGGCCCCGCTATCTGCCCCCCAGCAAATTGCAGGACGCCCAGGTAACCGCCTCGATCATCGGTGAGGGGTCCTTGCTAAAGGCCTGCAGCATTCACCACTGCGTACTGGGTGTGCGCTCCCGCGTTGAAGACGAGGTGGTGCTCCAGGACACTCTGGTGATGGGAGCCGACTACTTCGAGTCTTCCGAGGAGCGCCTAGTACTGCGCGAGCGTGGTGGCATTCCCCTGGGCGTGGGCAGAGGCACCACTGTTAAACGGGCCATCCTCGACAAGAACGTGCGGATCGGAAACAACGTCACGATCGTCAATAAGGACCACGTCGAGGAAGCTGACCGGCCGGAGCTCAATTTCTACATCCGCAACGGCATCGTTGTGGTTGTCAAAAATGGCACTATCGCTGACGGCACGGTGATCTGACCAGGGGAAGCTGCCAAGGTGTCAGGCCAAAAACCAGGAGTTGCTGACACCTTTGCCACCAAGTTGTGACGGATGCCTGGGCTGACCAGCACGCTTCGCCACACTGTCGCCAAAAGCTTCAAATTCAGTCATGGGTAAGGCGCATTTCGGCCTGATCGGTTTGGGAGTGATGGGGGAAAACCTCGTCCTCAATGCTGAGCGCAACGGCTACTCCTCCGTTGTGTTCAATCGCACCAAGGCCAAAACCGATGAGTTTCTTGCAGGTCGTGGCGCCGGCAAGGACATCGTTGGTGCCGCGACCCTTGAGGAGTTCGTGGCGACCCTGGAGCGTCCACGCCGCATCCTGATGATGGTCAAGGCTGGCCAGCCCGTCGACGACACGATTGCGGCTATCTCCCCCTTCCTTGAGGAGGGTGACCTGCTGATTGACGGCGGCAATTCTCTCTACGCCGATACGGAACGGCGCGTTGCCGAGCTGGAGAGCAAGAGCTTCGGCTACATCGGCATGGGCGTCTCCGGTGGCGCCAAAGGCGCCCTGGAAGGGCCAAGCATGATGCCCGGTGGCACTAAGGCGGCCTACGACGCCATCGAACCACTGGTGCGCAAGATGGCAGCCCAGGTCGAGGATGGTCCCTGTGTGACCTACATCGGACCTGGTGGCGCTGGCCACTTCGTCAAAACGGTGCACAACGGCATCGAATACGGCATTGAGCAGATCCTGGCTGAGGCCTACGACCTGATGAAGCGGGTTGGGGGACTGAACGGCGATCAGATGGCCGACGTCCTAGCCAGCTGGAATCAAACCGAGGAGTTGGCCTCATTCCTGGTGGAGATTACCGAGGTTTGCCTGCGCACCAAGGATCCCGAAACCGGTGCAGATCTGGTGGAGGCGATCGTGGATGCGGCTGGCCAGAAGGGCACTGGTCTTTGGACCGTGGTGAGTGCCCTGGAGATGGGCGTACCCGTGCCAACCATCTATGCCGCCCTTAATGCCCGAGTGCTGAGCTCGCTGCGCTCTGAGCGACTCGAGGCGGGCGCCCTGCTGCCAGAGCCTGCCGCCCACAGCTTCAATCTGGGTAGCGCGGCAGATGACATGGCTCCCCTGCGCGATGCCTGCATTGCCGCCTGCATCGTCAGCTACGGCCAGGGCATGGCCCTGCTGCAGGAAGCCTCAAAACTGCACAATTACAACCTCAATTTTTCGGCTATCGGCCAGATTTGGAAAGGGGGCTGCATCATCCGGGCCCGCTTGCTGCAGCGAATCCAAGATGCCTATGGGACCAACCCCAGCCTGGCCAACCTGATGCTCGACCCCTGGTTTGCAGAGCAGATCAACAGGCGTCTGCCGGGACTGCGGCAGGTGGTTGCCGGCGCGGCCCTGGCGGGTATTCCCGTGCCTTGCCTGAGCAGCACCCTCGATTACATCGACAGCTACCGCAGCGCCCGCCTGCCCCAAAACCTGGTGCAGGCCATGCGCGACTGCTTTGGCTCCCACACCTACGAGCGGGTCGACAAGCCTGGCAACTTCCACACCGAGTGGCTGGACTGAGCCAATGACCCCAATCACTCCAGGCTCCACCACTCGCTACCGCCTGGTGGTGGCTGAGTCGCCAGCTGAGCTCGCCCGTCAGACGGCCCAAGCCCTGGCCTCAGAGCTTGATCAGGTGTTGGCCCAGCGCGATCGCGCCCAGGTAGCACTGGCCGGCGGAGAGACACCGAAGGCGACCTATCGACTCCTTGGTCAGCAACACCTGCCCTGGGATCGGGTCGATGTACTGCTCGGCGATGAGCGCTGGGTGCCAAGCGACGACCCCTCCAGCAATGCCCGCATGTTTAGGGAAACCTTGATGGCGGAGCTCCCTGGTAGCAAAGCCTGCTTGCATGCAGTTCCCACCCAGCTCGCCAGCCCGGAACAAGGAGCGGCAGCCTACGCAGAGCTGCTGCAACAGCTGTGCGGCGACTTCCCGCCGGTGCTGGATGTGGTGCTGCTCGGACTCGGCGACGATGGTCACACCGCTTCGTTGTTTCCCGGCACCGCTGCACCGGGGGTGCGGGACCGCTCCGTAACCCTGGGGGAGGGCAAGGGTCTGCCCCGGGTCAGCCTTACGGCCCCCACCCTTTCATCGGCGCGACGCGTGGTCTTCCTGGTGAGTGGCCCCGGCAAGGTGCAGGCGCTGCAACGCTTACTTGACCCCGAGGAATCGCCCCTGCGCACCCCAGCCAAGCTTGTTCAGCCTGCCAGTGAGGTGCTGATATTTGCTGACCAAGCTGCAGCAGCTGGGGTTGGCCAGTGATTCCCATCGCCAGCGGCGACGGCTTCATTGGCTGGCATGCCCTAAACGACACCGTGATGGGTGGGCGCAGCCAGGGCAACTGCCGGATCGCCTCAACAGGGCTTGAGTTTGAAGGCACGCTCGTTGAGGAGGGAGGCGGCTTCATCAGTTGCCGCTCGCCTCTATTTTCTCCCCCTCTCGATCTTTCGAGTTGTGAGGGGCTCGAACTTGAGCTGCTTGGTGCTGGCAGACGCTTCAAGTTGGCGGTTGCCTGCGCTGACGGTCTGGCCGGACTCACCAACTTGATC
>JBIKWZ010000069.1:0-7857 GCA_044356035.1 Cyanobium sp.
TTATGACTGTGATTTGGGAGTTGGCAAAAGTTTTGCTGAAGCTACAATTGAATATCGCTTCCCGATCTTCAGCATTATCAGCGGTGAGGTCTTTTTTGACGCTGGCACCACTTTTGGGACCCAGGCAGATATTCCTGGCAACCCAGGCGGCCTACTTGGCAAGAAAGGTGAGGGTTATTCGCCTGGAGTTGGTTTGATCGTGACAACGCCAGTGGGGCCCCTGCGCCTTGAAGTTGCCACCCAGGATTTCTCCAGCGATTGGCGCTTCAACTTGGGTGTGGGCTGGAAGTTTTAGTGGCGCAATGGCCTAGTGACTATTCCGGTGCCTGGACCCTGAGCCAGTCGGTGCAACTGGGCGGTGTGGGCCTCCACAGCGGCCAGCAGAGCAAGGTGCGCTTACAGCCATCAGAGCGCCCGGGCTACTGGGTGGGTTGGCTGGATGCACCGGAGCTTCCTTTGATTCGTTTGGCGCCGGATCAGGTTAGCGATACTCAACTTTGCACTGCTTTGCGGCTAGACCAACGCCGCCTGGCCACGGTTGAGCATCTGCTGGCTGCCCTGGCCGGCACCGGCGTTACTCAGGCTGAAATTCTCGTGAGCGGCGAAGAGATTCCTTTGCTGGATGGATCGGCCCTGCCCTGGGTGGAGGCGCTAGCTGAGGCAGGGCTGGAAGCTCTGCCCTATGGCTCGGCTGCCCTTGAGCTGGAGCAACCGCTCACTGTCAGTAGTGGCGTCAGTTTTGCCACGGCCCTGCCCCACGCCGGCTTGCGGGTAGGTGGGGCGATTGAATTCGCCGATGCGGCCATAGGCCGCCAGCTGTTTTCACTTGATTTGTCACCGAGCGCTTTTGTTGAGCAGATCGCCCCAGCCCGCACCTTTGGGCTGCGCTCCCAGGTGGATCAGCTGTTGGCAGCCGGCCTGATACGGGGCGGCTGCCTTGAAAATGCCCTTGTGTGTGACGGCGACAGCTGGCTCAATCCGCCGCTGCGGTTTGTGGAGGAACCGGTGCGCCATAAAATTCTGGACTTGTTGGGAGACCTGGCGCTGATCGGATTGCCTAGAGCCCAGGTTTTCGCTTACCGCGGCTCCCACGGGCTCCACACCTCTTTGGCTGCGGCCCTGGCCGGCCTGGCCAGCTCCTCCCCCTCCAGTTCTTTCGCCAGTTGATGCCCTTGTCTGACGCCAGCCCACCGCTTTCTGAGCCCGCCGCGCCGGCTTCCTTGGATCCCCGAGCTGCGGTGATCCTCACCAGCGAGCAGATTCAGGGACTGCTGCCCCACCGCTATCCCTTCGCCTTGGTGGATCGGGTGATTGAGCATGAGCCGGGCAAGCGCGCTGTGGCGATCAAGAACGTCACCCTCAATGAGCCCCAGTTTCAGGGCCATTTTCCCGGTCGCCCCCTGATGCCGGGAGTGTTGATCGTTGAGGCCATGGCCCAAGTGGGTGGGTTGATCGTCACCCAGATGCCCGATCTGCCTAAGGGCTTATTTGTGTTTGCCGGCATCGATGGGGTGCGGTTTCGTCGTCCGGTGGTGCCTGGCGACCAGCTGGTAATCACCTGTGAGTTGCTGAGCCTCAAGCGCCGCCGTTTCGGGAAGGTCAAGGCAGAAGCCAGCGTGGATGGTCTGCTGGTTTGCTCCGGGGAACTGATGTTCTCGCTGGTGGACTGATGGCCACGACCATCCATCCCACGGCTGTTGTCGATCCCAAAGCTCAGCTGGCTGAAGGTGTTGAAGTTGGGCCCTACGCCGTGATCGGCCCCCAGGTGGAGCTTGGTGCTGGCTGCCGCATCGGGCCCCATGTGGTTCTCGATGGCCGGGTGCGCATGGGCCGCGATAACCGCATATTTCCTGGGGCCTGCATCGGCCTCGAACCCCAGGATCTCAAATACACGGGGGATCCCACCGAGGTGGTGCTTGGCGACGAGAACACGATCAGGGAGTGCGTCACCATCAATCGGGCCACCACTGGCCACCAGCAAACGCGGCTTGGTAGCGGCAATTTGCTGATGGCCTATTGCCACTTGGGCCACAACTGCGAATTAGGTGACCGGATCGTGATCGCCAACGGGGTGGCGGTGGCCGGCCATGTAGTGATCGGCGATCGGGCTGTGATTGGCGGAGTGCTCGGTATTCATCAGTTCGTGCACATCGGCACCCTGGCCATGGTGGGCGGTATGAGCCGTATCGAGCGAGATGTGCCGCCATTCACTTTGGTGGAGGGCCATCCCTCCCGTGTCAGGGCCCTCAACAAGATCGGCCTGCGGCGCAGTGGCCTATTCGATCAGGACGGCAGCCAACAATTTGAAGAGCTCAAACAGGCCTGGACCCTGCTTTACCGCAGTGGCATCACCCTGGCTGAAGCCCTAAGCCAGTTGCGCTCCCAGCCCTTGGGAGGCGCTGCAGGCCAACTTTGCAGTTTTCTAGAGGCCTCCATTGGCCCCTCCCGCCGCGGGCCGATCCCGGGGACGCGCTGATGCTGCGTTTGCTGGTGAGCACCGGTGAGGTGTCAGGGGATTTGCAGGGATCGCTGTTGGTTAAGGCTTTGCACGAGGAGGCCCGGCGCCGCCAGCTCGATCTCGAGATCGTGGCCCTTGGTGGCGAGCGCATGGAGCGGGCCGGTGCGGCACTGCTGGCTAACACCACCCGGATGGGTGCCATCGGCTTGCTGGAAGCGATTCCCTTTGTGTTGCCGACCCTGAGGTTGCAGCGGCGCTTGAAGCATTGGTTTCGCCGCGACCCTCCCGATGGCGTGGTGCTGATCGACTACATGGGCCCCAATGTGAGCTTGGGGCTGCGGCTCAAACGCAGATTTCCCAAGGTGCCCGTCATCTACTACATAGCCCCGCAGGAGTGGGCATTCAAATTCGGCAACGGCGGCCGCTCCAATCTGATCAGCTTCACCAATCAGATCCTGGCGATTTTTCAGGAGGAGGCCCGCTTCTATCGCTGTCGTGGCGCCAATGTCACCTATGTGGGCCATCCTCTGCTGGACACCATCGGTGAAGTGCCAAGCCAGCAGGAGGCCCGCCGTCAGCTTGGGCTGCGCGGTGATGCGCCAGTACTGCTGCTCATGCCGGCATCGCGGCGCCAGGAGATCCGCTATATGCTTCCCCAAATCGTGGCTGCTGCTGCCGAGCTTCAGCGCCAGCGGCCCGAGTTGCAGGTGGTGGTGCCGGCGGGATTGCCAGGCTTCGAGGCCCATCTGGCTAGGCAACTTGGCCAGGCAGGGGTGCGGGCGGAGATCATTGCTGCCGCTGATTCAGACCAGCTCAAGGCCTGCCTCTGCGCTGCAGCCGATCTGGCCCTGGCCAAATCGGGCACGGTGAATCTGGAGCTGGCCCTGCGAGGTGTGCCCCAGGTGGTGGTTTATCGGGTCAGCCGGGCGACAGCCTTCGTGGCCCGCCACCTCCTGCGCTTCAGCGTGCCCCACATTTCGCCGGTAAACCTGGTGCTGGGAGAGCGGCTGGTGCCTGAGCTGCTGCAGGAGGACCTCACGGCTGCGGCCATCGTGCGCGAGGCCTTACCCCTGCTTGAGCTTGATGCCAGCTGTGGGGCACGCCAAACCATGCTGGATGGATACCGGCGGCTGCGATTGGAATTAGGGGATCCGGGCGTCACCCAGCGGGCCGCATCCGCCATCTTTGACCAGGTACTGGAAGCCCGATGAACACCAGCCCCCCCTGTCTTGGGGCCCGCCCCCTGGCCTGGCTGTTGAGCCTGCTGCTCCTGGTTTGCTCAGCTCCAGCCCTATCCCCAGCCCCAGCTCTGGCTGCCAATGCGCCTCAGGAAGCGGTGCTTGCGGGCGGTTGCTTTTGGTGTTTGGAACACGACCTCGAAAAGCTCCCAGGGGTGCTGGACGCTCAGAGTGGTTACAGCGGCGGCGCTGGAGCTAACCCCACCTACGGCCAGGTGTCGGCTGGGGGCAGCGGCCACCAGGAGGTGGTGCGGGTCCGCTTCGATCCCGCCCGGATCAGCTACGCAAGCCTGCTGCGCTCCTACTGGCGCAACATTGATCCCTTAGATGGTGGTGGCCAATTTTGTGATCGTGGTAGCTCCTATCGCCCGGTGATTTTCACTAGTGGCGCCGATCAACAAAACCAGGCCCAGGCAAGCCTGCGCTCGGCCGCCGCCGAGCTGGGCCGTCCGGTAACAGCCCTGAAGGTGGAGATCAAGCCGCTGAATCGCTTCTGGCCGGCGGAGGCCTATCACCAGAACTACGCGCAGCTCAACAGCGTCAAATACAACTACTACCGCTGGGCTTGCGGTCGGGATCGGCGGCTTGATGCGGTGTGGGGCAAGCGCGCTCGCAGTGGGGCGGCTTGGGCTTCTGGCAGCAAGTCCTAACTAGCTGTCGCTCACCTGGGAGCAAAACAGCTCGGCGATTGCGGCAATTCCAAGGAAAATCTAAAGGCGCATGGTTCCTGCTAGGCGCCTTGCTGCTGTTTTGGAGCGGCTTTCCGCCCTTTCAGGGCCAATTGGCACTGCCTACCATTCCGATAACTACGTGAGCAGTCCTGTATGTATCTGCTGACCATCCGCGATGGTTTGAATACCCGCCATATTGGGCCCTACGTAAGCCCGAAGCAGGCTGCTGACGACCTTGATCGCCTCCTACCTCTCTGCGGTGAGCGGGCCCGCTGGCAGATTCATGCCCTGGAATCGCCTGGGGAGTTGATGGCCAGCCTGGGTGTTGGTGCAGCTCGTACGGCAGTCGTGGCTGCCTAAGCCCTAACTACGTCCGGGATAGCCGCGCAGTAGGCCGCTCTCGATCATCAGCCCCACGCCGGCATTGATCAGGATTAGGCCAAACGTGCCATACCAGAACCAGGGTCCGGGGCTGGTCAGGGTTTCCAATTTGCCTGCGGCGGCAAGCACCTGGATGCCTTTGCGGATCACCGCCTCGCCAAATAGGCAAAGCCCGGCGGGCAGGAGCAGCACGCCGAGTTGGGCCTTGACATACCAGCGGATCTTCTGAACGGCCATGGAGGGCTCAAAGGCGTCAGGGCTCCAAACTTAAGCTGCTGCTTCAAGCGGCGCCCCCGAACACACCCAATTCACCAGCGTGCGCACGCCGAAGCCGGTGGCACCGGCGGGATCGGCGCCGCGGCCCTTGTCACTCCAGACGGTGCCGGCGATATCCAGGTGGGCCCAAGGCAATTTTGGTGTCACGAAGTCCTGCAGGAACAGGGCGGCGGTGATCGAGCCTCCGGGCCGGGGGCCGGTGTTCTTGAGGTCGGCAAACTGGCTCTTGAGCCCGGCCTTGTAGGAGGCCCTCAGGGGCATGCGCCAGAGGTCTTCACCGCTGGCTTCGCTGGCGCTCAGCAGGGCATCGGCCAGGCCGTCGTTGTTGGACCAGAGGCCCGCCATCTCCTCCCCTAGGGCGATCACGCAGGCTCCGGTGAGGGTTGCCAGGTCGACAACCGCATCCGGTTCGAGCTTGCAGGCATACACCAGGGCATCGGCCAGGGTTAGGCGCCCCTCGGCATCGGTGTTGTTGATTTCGATCGTTTTGCCGTTGGAGGCCGTGACGATCGCGCCGGGGTGGATGGCCCCGCCACTGATCATGTTTTCGCAGGCCGCCACGATCATGTGCACCTCCACGCCGGCGGGCTTGAGCTCGGCGATGGCACGCATGGCCCCCAGTACCGCCGCGCTGCCGCCCATGTCGTATTTCATCATCTCGATCTGGGAGCCGGCGGTCTTGAGGTTGTAGCCGCCGGAATCGAAGGTGAGGCCCTTGCCCACCAGCACCAGGCGCCGCTTAGCCACACCCTCGGGGCGGTAGGTGAGGTGGATGAACTTGGGGGCCAGGTCTGAGCCCTGGGCCACCGCCAGGTAGGAGCCCATGCCGAGGGCGGCGCAGTCGGCCCTCTCCAGCACCGTCAGCTCCAGGCCAAAGTCCCGGGAGAGGGCAGCGGCGGTGTCGGCCAGGTGCTGGGGCGTGGCCACGTTGGGCGGAGCGGCCACCAGCTCCCGGGCCAGCTCGACGCCGGCGCAGCTGGCTGCCACTGCCGCCAGGGCGGGAGCGGCGCTTGCAGCCACCCCGATCAGGCTGATCGTCTCCGGCAGGCTGCGGGGCTCGGGCTCCCCCTTGAAGCGCTGGTCGCTGAACAGGGCCAGGCGGCTGGCCTCAGCCATGGCCTGGGCCGCAGCATCCGCTGCCAAGGCCTCGATCGGCATGGCCAGGGCTAGATGGCTTGTTCCAGCGGCAGCAGCAGCTTGGCTGGCGGCGGCGCAGGCCCGGCGCAGGCCGGCCAGGTTGAAGTCGGCCGGAGCCCCCAGTCCCACCAGGATCAGGGTCTGGGGGCTGGCATCTAGGCGATCGAGGCTTAGGCATTGGCCTGGCTTGGCTTTGAAGCGCCGCTGCTCCAGGCGACTCGTCAGCGACTGACCCAGGGCGGCGCTGAGCTGCTCAAGCTGGGGGTGGTCGGGTCGATCTTCGGCACCGGCGAACAGGCCGACGGCCAGGCAGTCACCATCGAAATGGCCCAGGGCTGCAGGCAGGACGTCGGGGATGCAGCGAAAGTCCATGGAGCAGCCGAGGTTGGGCGCGATCGTAGCCAGCGCGGCCAGCCGAACTCACTTAGGCGGGATCGGCTTGAAACGGCGTGGCCCAGCGGCTGCGGGTTTCCTTGTTGAAGGGCGGCAGCCACCGCTGAATCAAGGCCTGCTCCAGGGCGCGGCGCGGCCGGATGGCGGCGGGCACATCTAACCAAAAGCGGATGCTGGTTTGGCAGCCGAGGCCTGCTTTCAGCAGGGCTTCGCTGTAGGCGGCGAGATAGGCCTTGCAGTCGTGTTCGCCTTTCCAGCGCCGATCTGCCTGGCCGGTTTCACCCACATAGAGCAGCAGGGGCTGGCCTAGACCGGCGGGCCGATCTGTCACCAGATAAAGGGCTGCCCCCTGCTGGGGTGCTGCGGGCCAGCGCCAGAAGGAAAGGGCCTGGGGGGTGAGCTGCAGGGGGTTGAAGGCCTCGGCTATCTCGTCAGGCGTTGCGGGGCTACCGGCAAACAGCGAGACCTGCGTGGCACCACCAGCCTGGTTGCTCCACAGGGGCTGCTGGTGGGCGGCGAGGCGGCTCTGCCAATCGAGAAGCTGCGAGGGTTGCAGGGGCAGATCAGGGGCATCGGCGCGACCAGCGCTCCCCAGCTGGCTGGCCGTAAACAACTCGCCTTGACGCGCCATCGCTTCAGGCCCCAGTGCTGGGGGGCAGTGCTGGGCCGGCGGGGCCTTGCCTGAAGCTCACCTTGCCTATCCAGCTTTCCACCAGGTCGGCGGGAAATTGCAGACGCTGTTGCAGGTCTGCCAGATCGCGAAAGGGGCTGCGACTGCGTTCACGCAGCAGTCGGCTGAGCCGGGGCGGATCGAGCCCCAGCCCTGCTAGCTCCTGGCTGGAAGCCTGGTTGAGATCCACCCGGGTAGCGGATTGAATTGGCGTTGCTGGCTCGCCGTACCAGCGAAATTCCAGCAAAGGCAGCCAGCAGCGCACCACTGCCTCGGAGAGATCCAGCACCCGTTGCAGGTCGTCGGCGCCGCTGAGCTGGATGCCGCCCGCCTGCAGCCGCAGCAGCAGGTCCACCTGGTCGCCAGCGATGCCCGGCAGCCGCAGCCAGTCGGCCGCGGTGGCGCGGTTCACATCAAGCCGCCAGCCCAGGGCAGCGGCCCGCTTCACGGCCTCAGCATCATCGAGCTTGAGAGCTGGGTTTTGTTGCAGCTTGAGGGCCAGCAACTCCTGCTCCACCAGCTCCCTTTGGACCAGCTCTTTCTGAACCCGCTCCTGCTCCGCAGCTTCATCGGCAGGTGCAGCAGGGCGAGATGCCGCTGGGATTTGGCCAGTGGCCCTCAGCAGCTGACGCG
>JBIKWZ010000037.1:0-24714 GCA_044356035.1 Cyanobium sp.
ATGAGTATTCCCATGGCGTTAGCCAGTAAGGTCACGGGAAGAACACCCGTTGATAGGCTCTATGTGGAAGCGCAGTAATGCGTGAAGCAGAGGAGTACTAATAGACCGAGGGCTTGACCAAAACTCAGGCTCTAAACAAAAGCTTGTTTCCAGTTTTTAATCACTAACCCTTAGGGTTAAGTGGTTGACTTACCTATGTAGTTCTCAGGGTTCAACCTGAGGATGAATACTATCCTGGTGTCCATGGCGCAGTGGAACCACTCCGATCCATCTCGAACTCGGCTGTGAAACGCTGCAGCGGCAACGATATTTGGGGGGCAGCCCCCTGAGAAAATAGCTCGATGCCAGGTAAAACATTCATCCCAAACAACTGTTGCATTCTCTTGAAAGAGGCTGTGCCAGTTAACTCAAAAGCCACCCCTAGGGGTGGCTTTTTTGTTGGTTAAGCTTCTTGGTTGAGCAATGACTTTCAGGTTGGTAACTACGGCAGCTGCAGCTAGTGTCCATCTAGGTCCAGGTGGTGGCTAGGTAGTGCGTTCAAGAGCTCTCTGGGACCTGCGTAGCTGGTATGGTGGCCAGAGAAAAAAATTGCTGCCTTTTTGGTTTGCTTATAAGTTGTGGCTGAAGCTCGACTGTGTTGACCTCAGTGCTGCCTTCGCATATCACAGTCTTCAGTCTTTGTTCCCTGTGCTTTTGATAGCACTTTCTATTGCGGCTAGGTTGCTCGGCGGGGATGAGGGTTTGCTTGAAAGATTGTTGGTAGTTGTTTCGGAAATCTTGCCAAACTCGGCTATGCCGATTTTCTCTTCAACATTGTCAGCTTTTTTAAGGCAAGGATTTGGGGCTGGAATCCTAGGTGCTGTTGTTTTGATTTTAACGGCAAGTAACGCTTATCTCACCTTGCAGCGTGGCGCTGATCGCCTTTGGTGGAATCGCCCAGCAGGGCTTGAGGATTTGCCATGGAAGCGCTTGGTATTCCGCTATGTGCGATTACGTATCAAGGCTTTTGGCCTTGTGTCATTATTCGCCCTTTTTATTGTGGTCGATCAGGCTTTTACCAGTACGCGACTGTTGGGTTCGGCAAGCTTGTGGGCCCGTGCCCTGGAGATCTTGCCTATTGCTCGTGATTTGCAGCGTCCCGTGTCATCAATTCTCGATTTGCTGATTTCGTTGCTGATTGCTATTGCCTTGGCCATGTTGTTGTTGTGGGTATTGCCCTCGCGTCGTGTCGCTTGGCAACCTCTGCTCCCTGGCGCACTATTAATAGGTTCAACCCTCGCGATCCTTAATTTGCTGCTTGGGCGCATTCTGTTGGCAGTGGGGGTGCGCTTCCAGGCTTATGGATTGGTGGGTGGTGTGCTTTTGTTGAGTCTTTGGGTTTGGCTGGTTGGAGTCATCATTTACTACGGTCAATGCTTGTGTGTCGTCCTTGACCGGCGCAAGCGCGTCAGGATGGATGTATCTGCCCCAATTGAGATCAGCTGATGCAGCGATCACGTACCTGGCTCTGGTTGCTGTTAGCGCTCTTGCTGCTCCTTGCTCCCGGTCCGGCAGGGCGCTTCGTGCTTGACCTGCTTGGCGGCATCACCCTGCTTCTGGTGCTGTTGCCCCTATTGCTGGGAGCGGCTGGCTTCGTGGCTTGGCAGGTGATCCAAAGAAGGTTGCGTACCTGTGAAGCGTGTGGTTTTGCCTCCATGGAGAAGGAATTTTGCCCAGCCTGCGGCAGTGCTTTTGCTGCGCCTACGGCGGGAGCAGAATCTGGTGAGCAGTTTGACGTTAGTAATGTCACCATCGATGTACAGGTCCTGAGCGAGGATAATCCATCATCTTGATCTTGCTGCTAATTCTCGCGCGCTAATTCCTCTAATCGGCGCTCTCGTAGATACAAAAATAGTGGGGCTCCACATGCGAAGGCCAACGTCACGCAGCTGAGCAGTACCCATGGCAGACCCCGCATTTGTAGTCGCTTGCTCTCCTGCACGATCCAAATCACCACCGCTGTTGCCCCTATTGCCAGGTCTCTTGATAGGGAACTAGCGGCTGGATTTGCATTTGCAAGCCGCACAAACATGCCTACGTCGAAGCTCGATCCGTATTCCCTGATGAAATCTAGGTTTGCCAACCAGGGCAGTACTGCCCCGCTGATTGCTAAGGCCAAATACAGCCATTTCAAGGTTGAATTCCCCTGAATGGCGATGGTGGTGTTGCTAGAGCTGGTGTCGGAATCGGCTGCCATGTTCTTAGTCGATTCTAGGTGAGTTCTTTAAAGGGGACTACTGCTATTTCTCCTTCCTGCCACAACATCACTTCCTGTTCCACATGGGCGAGTACCGCCTCACAGCGATCCAGATAGGCGCGGGCTTGCCGGTATAGACCTGTCATTGCTTCTACATCCAAGTCCGTGGCTTGCAGGGCTGATAAGGCAAGTTGCAGGGCGGTGTGGGCTTCGTTGTATGAGAGATCGGCGCCAACGTTTTGGCTGCCTTCATCTTCATTTGTTTTGCTTGTGGCTTTTGCTTTAGGCATCGTTCAGGTGTTTGCCTCTAGAGCTTGATGAAGAATCTCGCGCACCACGGCGCTCGCCTGCCCATCGGTGAGTTGGGCGACGACTTCCCCCCCTTGTTCTAGTTGTTGCACGGAGCGGACCACAACCCCTTTGCCATTGCTCAGTAGGCAGAAGCCCCTTTTGAGCTGGTGTGCGGGCGAAAGTGCTTGTAGCAGCTGCTGGGCATGTCCCAAGGACTGGCGATGACCGGTCACTAGGGCAAGGGGATGTACCCCCGCCAGTCGCTCCCGATCCCGCCTGAGTCGCTGACGCTCTCCCTGCAGCCTCAGTTGGATGAGTTGCTGCAGGTGTCTCCCCTGCTGCTGCAATGTCTGCACCGCTATGCGGCGATCTGGCAGTAGGGCCACCAGGGCGGCGGTGGGGGTGGCGGCCCTGTAGTCGGCAACGAGATCGGCAACGGTGGTGTCATCTTCGTGGCCAATGCCGCTGACTACGGGCACTGGGCAGGCGGCCAAACATCGCGCCAACTCTTCGTTATCAAACACGGCTAAGTCTTCGCGGCTGCCGCCGCCTCGGCCGATCACGATCGCCTCGATACCCAACTGCTCCACTTGGGAGCTCAATTTCTCCAGGGTTCGGCAGATTGCTTCGTGAACGGGGCCTTGTACGGGTATTGGCACCACGACCACTACTGTGGCCGGCCAGCGCTCGGCGCTGGTGCGCAGCATGTCGGCCAACGCAGAGCTCGGACAGCTCGTGAGTAGGGCAATGCGCCTAGGGAAAGCGGGTAGGGGGCGCTTGCGGGCTTGATCCAGCAATCCGTCGAGGGCCAGCCGCTCTCGCACCTGTTCGAACTGACGCAGGACGGAACTCAGGCTTGGCCTGATGTCGAGTGCCTGAACGCAGAGGCTTGCTCGGTTGCTCCAAAAGTTGAGCTTGCCCACCACTACGACCCCATCCCCGTCTTCGGGAATGAAGCTGAGCTTCGCCAGCTGGGAAGCCCAAACCACTGCGGAGATTGATGCCTGCTCGTCGACCAGGGTCATCCAGAGATGCCCCTTTTTGAGCTGGGGCCTGCTCACGGTTGCGTCAAGCAGAAACCGAGGTGCAAAGCCCCGCTCCAATAGAGATGCAACTGCGCCATTCAGTTCTGTCACCCCGTAACGCGGTATGCCTGAAAATTCCGGGGCCGCCGTCACGGCTGGATCTGGCGGTAGCAGATCCACCAGTAGAGGCTCACCAGGCCTGCTATGAGCGCTACCGATCGCCCAATCGGATGGTCAACGCGGATCAGCCCTGCGACGCAGATCACTAGGGCGCTGCTAAGCAGGCGCGAGCCATCACGACGGTTGTTGACGTAAAAGGGGGCCAAGGCAGCCTTGCCGGAAAGATCCAGTTTGGGGCAGCCAGGTGTCTTATCGCCCCATGCCCCTCAGGCTCGATTACTGCCCTGTTGCAGCCTCGCTTTGGTCAGGGCCGTCGCCTGGGCCTGGCTCGGGTCTTCTGGCCAGGGGTGACGGGGGTAGCGGCCGCGCAGCTCCTTGCGCACCTCCGGATAGCTGCGCTCCCAGAAGCCCGTCAGATCCTGGGTGATCGCCGCCGGCCGGCCGGCTGGCGTGAGCAGGTGCACGGTCACGGCTAGCTGGCCTGAGAGCACCATTGGGTTTGTGCGAGCGCCGAATAGCTCCTGCAGCTTTACCGCCAGCACGGGCTGGCCGCTGCTGTAATCGAGCTTGACTTGGCGGCCAGAGGGCACGGTCAGGGCCACTGGCAGCAGCTGATCGAGTTGGGCACGCAGGCTCCAGGGGGCGTCACCCCAGAGGGCTTCGCCCAGGGGTAGGCCCTGCAGGTCGTCGCGGCTGCGGAGGCCGTTGAGGTGGGGTCCGAGCCATTCCTCTAGCTGTGCAAGTAGCTGCTGGGGGCTGCAGTCGGGCCATGGGTCGCCTAGGTGCTGGTGGGCCAGGTTGAGGCGTTGCTGGAGTTGGCGGCTGGCGGGATCCCATGGCAGCGCTTCCAATCCCAGCTGCCGCAGGCCCTCTAGAAGGGCGCTGCGAATCAAGGCCGGTTCAGCTTCGCTCCAGCTGCGGCACTCAAGCACCAGCGCCCCTAGTCGCAGGGAGCGTTCGCAGCGCACCCGTTGACCTTCTCCATCCCAGCGCGCCTCCACTGCGACCTGGCCTTGGCCGCCGGGCTGCTCCGCCAGTTGCCGCAGTTGCCCGATATCAAGGGGAATCGCCAGCTGGATGCGAGCGTCCTGACCCTGGCCATCAAGCTGGGCAACGGCCAGAGCAGGGCAGGTCACCAGGGGATCGTCTGCATGGAGCACGGCGCCGCGGCCGCCACTGAGTAGATAGCGGCCCGGCTTGCCTGCCCTGGCTAAGGCGAGCCGCTCGGGATAGGCGGCGGCAACTAGCGCGGCCGCCGCTTCCGACAGGGTTACTGATCGGCCAGGCGGCATTGCAGCTGTAGGGCTGGAACCCTGACCACTAAGTTGCCTGACCTGGCGATTCAGCTGGCTTTGCAGCTGACGCAGGCGGCGCTGGGCGCTATCGCCAGGGCGGTCTTCCCCTAGCCAGTCAAGCCGACGCAGCAGGTCACTACCGGCCTCCTGCCGGTTGAGGGGGTCGCGCTCGCTCAGCAGCACCGCCAGGCTGCAGGCCAGCTCCAGTTGGCCTAGTTGCTCGCCCAGCAATAGCAGCTGGGCGAGGCGCGGATGCACCCCCAGTTGGGCCAGGCGCTGTCCGTGGCTGTTGAGCTGCCCGGTGGCGGCTAAGGCACCAAGCTGATCGAGCTGCAGACGGGCCTCCTGCAGGTGTGCAGGTGCTGGTGGGTCGATCCAGCGCAGGTCGCTGCCAAGGGGATCGCCCCACTGGGCCAGTTGCAGTGCAAGGGGCAGGGGATCTACCTCCAGCAACTCCGGTGGATCGAAGGCGGGACGGCGTTGCTGTTCAGCGGGCGACCAGAGGCGCAGGCAGCGACCTGGCCCCAGGCGCCCGGCCCGGCCGGCCCGTTGCTCAGCGCTGGCTTGGCTGGCGGGCACGGTGACGAGGCCATCAAGTCCACTCCCCGGATCGAAGCGGTTGCGGCGGCTCAGACCACTGTCGAGCACCAGGGTTACCCCGGCCAGGGTCAGGGAACTCTCGGCGATGGAAGTGGCGAGCACCACCTTGCCCGCGGCACTGCTGGCCGGGCCAATAGCGCGGCCCTGGGCCTCCAGGGGCAGGTTGCCGTGCAGGGGAACGCACTCCACGCCCCGAGGGCTGGGCTTGCCCCAGTCGGTGGCGGCGATCGCCCTGCTGCAGTCCTGGATCTCCCTCAGCCCCGGGAGGAAAACCAGCACGGTTTCGCCGTCGCCGCGCTGCTCTAGCCAGTGCTGCTCAAGGGCGCGCACCAGCTGTTGTGCCAGCCTTTCGCCTGGTCGCGGTGGCTGGTGGCTGATCGCCACCGGATAGCAACGCCCTTCGCTGGTTAGCACGGTGGCCCCGGGCAACTGCTCCGCCAGCGGGGCCAGGTTGAGGGTTGCAGACATCAGCACCAGCCGCAGCTCTGGCCTCAGCAGCTCCCTGGCCTGACGCACCAGGGCAAGGGATAGGTCGGTGTCGGCGCCGCGCTCATGGAATTCGTCAAAGATCAGGCAGTCGACCCGATCAAGGCCAGGGTTTGCCTGCAAGCGCCGCAGAAACAGGCCGTCTGTGAGCACCTCCAGGCGGGTGGCGGCTGAGATGCAGGATTCGAGCCGCACGCTGTAGCCAACTTGCTGGCCGAGGGGCTCACCAAGCTCGGCCGCAAGCCTTTGGGCTGCCGCTTTGGCTGCCAGGCGACGGGGTTCCAGCATCCAGATGCGGCCAGCTGGGTCACCTGGCTTGTCCGCCTCCAGGTTCAGTCCTGACAGCAGAGCTAGGGGTACCCGAGTCGTTTTACCTGCCCCAGGGGGTGCCTGGAGCAGCACGGTGGCACCGGGCCTGCAAGCTTCGAGCAGCGGCGCCAGCAGACCGTCAATCGGTAGCGGGGGTGTTGGCAGGGGCTGTCCTTGTGGAATCAGCGCACGTGGCGAATGCCATCTACTGGGTGGTAGGCCTCGCCTGTGAGCTCTTCGTAGACGATCGCCGGCAGGCCGGTTTCAAACATGGTTTGCAAGGCCTCCTTTAGGTAAGGATTCCAGCCACCAGTGCTCACCTTGCCGTGGCGAACAGTCCAGTCCCAGGTGCCTTGCAGGTCTCGGGGGATGCGCCCCTCCCGGTCGCGCCGGGCCACGAGATCCTGAGATTCAACCAGGCCTACCAAAATTGGATCCCTGCCGTAGGCAGGCGTGATGCTCAACTCGAGCCGAATCGGATCTTCCTTGATCAGCTTGAGGCGAAAACGAGGTGGCAGTTTGAGACTGGTCAGCACTGCAGCCACTATTCGGGTCCGTTGATCCACCGTCTGTCTCCGCTGAAAAACGCTTGCTCAACGGAGAGCCTATTCAGCTGAGGTCACCTGGGTAAGCAGCTTGCTCGTTGTCGCCGCTAAAGCGCACGGTCAAAAGGTCTTCCTGGGTGATCTGACCATCTGAATCAAGCAGCTCCGGATGGATGGTGAGTCGGCCGGTGCGGTCGAGATTGGACCTGATTTCGGGTGCTTGTATTGCTGGCGTACCCATGGCGTCTCGGTCGCCTGGACGGGGAATGGCGCGAAATCCCTGACCCATCACCTTGAAGGCTTGCCATAGCAGGGCCACAAAGCAGGCCCCATAGAGCAGGGGTAAAAGCTGTGAGAGCACAGTGTTCATGGCCGTAAAGCTGGCCTTAGATGGGTGGTCGCGTGTCGCAATTCCATCATTGCCTGGAGCGAGCCGTTTGGGGATCAACGGCTGCAACCTCTCCGGTATTTGCAACCATCCATGCCCACAGGGTGCTGCAGGCGGCACCGAAGGCGAGAAAAGCAATCAGCAGCCGCCCGGTGTCCATGGATTGAAAGATTTGTTTACTTATAATAGGGATGATTTGGATCGCTTGTGGCGGCTGCGCTAGGATGGGCAATCCCGCCCTAGGCGTCTGCTAGCTAGTTGCTTACGGTTTTGATTAGTTGACTGTTGTGGTGATGGCTGATTTGCGGGCCTTGCCCTGGCTGGGTTCGGGGCTGATGGCGATGGCTCTGTTAGCACCCCCGGCCCCCTGGCCAGGTGCTGCCGCCCGAGCCCAGAGTGCAACTTCAGTCAGCTTGAACCGTCAGTCATTTGTGGCGGCTGCTGTTCGCCGCGCTGGCCCCGCGGTGGTGACCATTGACACGGAACGGACCGTGGCCGCCTCAGGTAGTCCTTCGGGAGGCTTGCCAAGGGGGCTGCTCAACGACCCCCTGTTTCGCCAATTTTTTGGCATGCCCCAGCTGCAACAGCAGCCCTCGCAGCGCACAGAGCGGGGGCAGGGAAGTGGCTTCATCTTTCAGGCTGAGGGTCTGATCTTGACCAATGCCCATGTGGTGGAGAAATCAGACCGGGTGACCGTGGGGCTGCAGGGTGGTCGTCGGGTTGAGGGCACGGTGGTCGGTCTTGATCGCCTCACGGATCTGGCGGTTGTGAGGTTGGCGGGCAATGGCCCCTGGCCAGTTGCGCCCCTGGGCAACTCCGACAGTCTGCAAGTGGGCGAGTGGGCAATTGCCGTAGGCAACCCATACGGGTTGGACAACACCGTGACCATGGGGATCATCAGCAATCTCAACCGCAACGCCAGCAAGCTGGGCATCACAGACAAGCGTTTGGATCTGATTCAGACCGATGCAGCCATTAACCCTGGCAATTCAGGTGGGCCGCTGCTGAATGCGGATGGCGAAGTGATTGGTATTAACACCTTGGTGCGCACCGGGCCTGGTGCGGGCTTGGGATTTGCGATTCCAATCAACCGGGCCCGCGATATTGCCGGCCAACTGGTTACCTCTGGTCGTGTCAGCCACCCAGTAATCGGCGTAAGTCTCGACGGAGTGCGCCCCGGCGATGGCACTGGACTTAATCAAGGGGTGCGGGTGATGGCGGTACAGGCTTCCGGGCCAGCGGCCCGGGCAGGCCTGCAAAAGGGAGATGTAATCGTTGCGGTGGGTGATAAGCCCATCGCTAGCCCCTCCCAGCTGGTGACAGCGGTGGAACGGGCAGGGGTGGGGGGAAGCTTGGCGCTGCGGGTGAGTAGGGCCGGAAATTTGATGCAGTTGACGGTTGTTCCAGCCCAATTAGCCCCAGCGCCCTAAGCCTCCTGACCCCACGGGCTGCCCAGGTTTGGCGAAACTTGGGTTGGTGCGCCGAGTTGCTGACGCATCACCCACTGGGTTGCCGCCTTTTGGCTATGCCAGGCCTGGAGAAGCTGCTTGGCAATGCCTTGCAGGGTCTGGGGATCGGCTGTGGCTTCAATAGCCCGGTTCATGCGCTCCAGCTCAAACTGCTGGCCGAGGCTGAGGGCGAGTGGTTCAGACATGGCACGCACCGCAGATAGCTTTTAACCCCACAACGCTACAAACTGTTTCATTCGCTTGCGTAGCGGTTGCAACAGGGCGCCTTGCCTGTGCTGATTCGCTGTTCTGCGGTGATGGGCTGGCCGATATCTGGGCTCAGGGCTGCTCACGCAGCTGTTCAACACAGCGCGTCACGCAGGCGCCGTCGTCCAGGGAGCAGGTGGTGATGCATTCGAAATACACCTCCAAAGCATCACCTTGGCCGCCGTTCTCCTGATGGCCGGCGACTTGATAGCTGGTGCCCTGGGCGTTGGGGCCCATGTGTGCGATTCCCATGATCTCCTGCGTGGCGACTTCTTGTCAGCCTATGCACACCAAACCAGGGGGGCTAGCGAAATGAGTCTTCCTGCCTAAGCGGCGGTGAAGTTCTGTGTACTTGCTGAGGCGGGGGCTGCGAGCCGGGCTGCTCAGCTGGATTTTGACTGGGATTTGCGTGATGCCTGCTTGGCCTTGTTGGCTGCTTGTTTTGCCGTTTTGCGTTCTGCTTCTTCTGCCTGCCGGGCCAGGCCGGCTTCCTCTTCTTTCTTTGTGAGGTAATAGGCATAATCGCCGCGGTAGAGCACCAGTTGTCCATCTCTGATCTCCACGATGCGGTTGGCCACTCTGGAGATGAAATAGCGGTCGTGGCTCACCAGCAAGGCCGCCCCCTCGTAGTCGATCAGGGCGTCTTCCAGCATCTGCTTGGCTGGAATGTCAAGGTGATTGGTGGGCTCATCCAGCACTAGGAGGTTGCAGGGGCTGAGCAGCATCAAGGCCAGTGCCAGACGAGCTTTCTCCCCTCCAGAGAGCTTGCCGGCCTCCTTGAATACGCTTTCGTTGCTGAAGCAGAAGCTGCCCAGCAGTGAGCGCACCTGGGTCTGAGTCCAGTCGGGCACTACCTCGAAGATCGTGTTGATCACGGTTTTGGAGAGGTCTAGGGCTTCGGCCTGGTTCTGCTCGAAGTAGTTGGCAATCACGTTGTGTTCCCCGAGGCTGGCGCAGCCGTCCTCGGGCTGTTCGCTGCCCATGATCAGCCGCAGCAGGGTTGATTTACCGGCGCCGTTAGGCCCGACAAAGGCGATGCGGTCACCCCGTTCCACCTCCAGCTCAGCACCCAAAAACAGAATCTGCTCGCCGTAGCTGTGGGTCAGGTTTTTGATGTCCGCCACCAGGCGCCCAGAGCGCGGTGCTTCGGGAAAGCGGAACCGCGGCCCGCCGACACCTTCGAGCGGGGCTTCGACCCGCTCAACTTTCTCCAGCAGTTTCTCCCGGCTTTTGGCCTGGGTGGAGCGGGTGGCACTGGCCCGAAAACGGTCGATGTAGGCCTGCTGGGCTCCCAGCTCCTTTTGTTGCCGATCAAATGCGGCCTGGGTTGCTTCGCGCTCCAGGACTTTCTGCTCTAAGTGCTGGCTGTAGTTGCCCAGGTAGGTGCGCGACACTCCCCGCTCGGTCTCCACTATCTGGTTGCAGACCCGATCCAGGAAGGTGCGGTCGTGGCTGATCACGACTAGGGCCGCGGTCTGTTCGACCAGATAGCCCTCGAGCCACTGGATCGTTTCCACATCGAGATGGTTGGTGGGCTCGTCGAGCAGCAGTAGATCCGGCTCCTGGAGGAGGATTTTGCCGAGGGCGATGCGCATCTGCCAGCCGCCGGAATAGTCCCCCACCAGCTGTTCGGCCCCCTCGGGGCTGAATCCAATGGTGGGCAGCAGTTTGTCTATGCGGGCGTCGAGCTCGTAGCCGTGCAACGCCTCGAAACGACTGTGCAGCCGGCCTAGCTCGTGGATTAGCTCGTCGAGATGGTCGGGGTCGCTGGCGGCCTGCTCGCTGGCCATTTCGTGCTCCAGCTGGTGCTGGCGAATAAGCACTTCAGCGGCCTCGCCGAATGCCTGGAACAGCTCCTCTCGCACCGTGCGGGCTGGATCGACGTCGAATTCCTGTTGCAGGTAGGCAATGCGTGGTTCGCCTTGCTTCACCACCAGGCCACTGCTGGGCTCTTCCAGCCCGGCAATGATCTTCATCTGGGTGGACTTGCCAGCTCCGTTGACGCCCACCAGGCCAATGCGGTCTCCAGGCCTCACCTCCCAGGTGACATCCCGCAGCACCTCGCCGGTGGGATAAATCTTGCCGAGGCGTTCGAGGCGGAGCACGGAGAAGGGTCTAGGGACCAAGCCCATCATCCCTGGCGACCCGTCTGCAGGGGGAGGGGCGCTAGGTAATCATCTGGTGCAGACTCGTCTCACCTGCCTGTGGGATGGCCATGATCAAACGCCTTGAGCAGGTGGCGGCTCTGGTTGTCGCAGCTGGTCTGGCGCTTGTGAGTTATTGGCTCTTTTTCAGCTGGGCAGGTGGGGAGCGTGATCAGCGACAACAGCGCCGCACCAACTCAGAGCCCCCCGCGAGCCTTCACCAGCCACTGCTTGCTGACGCTGTCATCGAGGCTGGAAATGTAGGTGCGGATCTCTTCGGAGCTGACCGGCAAGCCGAACTGCTGGCCCAGCTCAATGATTCGGCTAATGGCTCCGGAAGGATCCTGTAGGGCCTGGCGGAATAGCGCTTGGGTTAGGTCGTGGTCGGCACTGATTTGGGCGTAGAGCTCAGCAGCATTGCTGGCGGTCATGGCAAGCAGCAGATTATCCAAACTCTAAAACGGACTGCTTTAGGCGGCTAGCTGGTTTTCGCCTTGCTCTGGGGTGCCACAGGCTGAGGCATCTTCCATGCTGCGGGCATCAAGGCAAAGCACTTTGCGCAGCTCGGCGTAGTTGGCTGCAAGCGCGCCTCTTCCCTCCTGCTGGGCGCCGTATTCGGCCCGCTGCAGAACGTGATGCAGGTGGGTGAGCAGGTAGGTGCTGATGACTGCGGAGACGAGCACATCGCTACGTTCGGCTGTGAGGCGTTTGCGGCCCTGGGCAGCCGAGGCAGGGGTGGAGGTGCGTGGAGTGGAGGAACGGGGCACGGTGTGCACCTCCGATGGGATGGTTGCCTTCAGCATAGTCTTGGATACTACCCTTGTGCATCTCTGTACACTGGGTTGTATCTGAGGGGTATGGGCGGGAGTTTGCAAGCTCCCGCCCATACCCACGCTTGCTTCACAATTCCGTGGCCACCCGGCAGACCTCCTCTAGTGGCAAGTCCAAATCACCCCGAATTCAGGTGGTGTTGCCCGAGGAGCTCTGCCAACGGTTGGCTGAATTCGCGGATGCCGAGTCCCGCACGGTGAGCAACATGGCCAAGGTGCTGATCCAGCAGGGTGTGGAGCGGCTGCAGCAGGCCCAAGCCAGCCAGTCCTCCCCAGTTCAGGCGGGTTTCCAGGCCGAGCTTTTTCGTCAGGGACTGGAGGCCAGTCAGGCCCAGAAACCCCAGCGCCTGCGGGGAGCTCCTCGCAGGGTTCGCTTACACCGACCGGCTTGAGGACGGGCGCACAGCCCCAGCACGGCGCCGCCGCTGGCGCCGGTGACTGAGGGCAGATTCCCCTGATGCCCCAGGGCGTGCCACCAGGCCAGCAGGGCGAAGGCCAAGGCCTCTCGCTCCGCCTCGCCGATGCCAAATTCCGCCAGCGGCCGCACGATCAGGCCGCGGCAGCGGCGTTGAAGTTGTTCTATGAGCAGGCTGTTGCGGCAGCCCCCGCCAGCCACCAGCAGCTCGATCGCTTGGGGCCCATGGCCCAAATCCTGGGCGACAACCGCGGCACTGAAGCCGGTCAGGGTGGCTAGGGCATCCGCCGCGTCTCTCCCCTTGACTTCGGCCAGCCGTCGCTCTAGGTCTGCTTGGCCGAATAGCTCTCGACCGGTGGACTTCGGCGGTGGGCACTGGAAATAGGGCTCAGCTAACCAGCGTTTAATAAGGGCTTCATCGATCTGTCCCTGGCGGGCCCAAGCCCCATCAGCATCATAGCTCTGCTGGCCGCCGCTGAAGTGCATGGTCGCCAGGTCCAGCAGGGTGTTAGCAGGACCACAGTCCCAACCCCGTACAGGCAGGCAACTTTCGGGGCCCTGGGCCGGAGGGATCAGGGTGAGGTTGGCTATGCCCCCAAGATTCAGTACCGCCCGCCAGCCGCCGCAACGACCCAGTAGGGCCTGGTCTGCAGGTGGGACAAGCGGTGCCCCCTGGCCGCCCAGGGCCAGATCGGCACTGCGGAAATCGAATACCACCGGCGTAGCCAGCAGTTCCGCCAGCAGCGGCCCTTGAAGTAGTTGCCAGCTGGCACCCCGCTGACCAGCCTGGGGCGGGCGATGCCAGAGGGTCTGGCCGTGGCAGCCAACTAATTGGGCCCTGCCCTTGGGGTCGCATGCTCTGGCGGCCAGAGCTTGCTGCTCGGTCACGGCTTCCGCCAATTCGAGCAGCGTTGAGCTATCGACCGATTGGCCTTGGCCAATGCCAATTAGTTGGCGTTGGAGCTCGGCGGGGTAAGGGTTGAAATGGTGCTTTTCCAGCCTCCAGCGCGGACGTTGGGGCGGCCCGCTGAAGCTGGCCAGGACGGCATCCACGCCATCGGCGCTTGTGCCGCTCATCAACCCCAACACCCGCATCAGCCCAAACTCACTTGTTGGGCTGGGGGGTCATGCGCAGGTAGGGCTTGATCTCCGTGACGCCCTTGGCAAACTTGGCGCGGGCATCTTCGGTGGAGATCGATGGCACCACCACGCAATCGTCGCCGTCTTTCCAGTTCACCGGGGTGGCCACGGAGTGGTTGTCGGTGAGCTGTAGGGAATCAATCACCCGCAGGATTTCGTGGAAGTTGCGGCCGGTGCTGGCGGGGTAGGTGATCTGCAGGCGCAGTTTCTTGTTGGGATCGATGATGAACACCGAACGCACGGTCAGATTGTTAAGGGAGTTGGGGTGGATCATCCCGTAGAGGTCGCTCACCTTTTTGTCCGCATCCGCCAGGATCGGATAATCAACAGTTGTGTTCTGGGTTTCGTTGATGTCGCAGATCCAGCCGTTGTGGCTTTCGGCGGAATCCACGCTCAGGGCGATGGTTTTGACGTTGCGCTTTTCCCATTCAGGGCGCAGCCGAGATACCTCACCCAATTCTGTGGTGCAGACAGGGGTGTAGTCGGCCGGGTGGGAGAACAGCACAACCCAGCTGTCAGCGCCGAAGTCGTAGAGATTGATCTGCCCGAGCTGGGAGTCCTGGGTGAAATCTGGAACGGTATCGCCGAGTTGGAGGGCCATGGAGGCTGTAAGGGAGGAAGAAAGCAAGTGCTGATCGTGCCACAAGTCAGCGCGCAGATGTGGTGTTTTCGTTCTCAGCTGCTGACTCGGGCCAGCTGCGCAACTCCTGGCGCAGGTGCTGCAGGCCCAGGCAGGCGGTGGCGGAAATGAACAGGGCCGTTGGGGCTAGGGCCCGGGCTCGCTCCACCTCCCCGGCTGGGCAGCGGTCGATTTGGTTGGCGATCAGGCGCCTGGGGGCGGTTGCTCCAAGGGAATCGAGGATGGTGTTGACGGTGCGCCACTGCTCGGGCCAGGCGGGGTCGGCTAGATCAACCACGATCAACAGCCCCTCAGCTTCAAGGGTTTCCTCCAGGGTTGAGCGGAAGGCTTCCAGCAGGGGCGGGGGCAAATCGCGGATGAAGCCCACTGTGTCAGTGAGCAGAACTGGTTCCGGCAGCTCAAGTCGTCGGGTGGTGGGATCAAGGGTGGCGAACAGCTTGTTTTCGGCCAAGACGGCGCGGGCCTCGCTGGCCCTGGTTAAGGCGTTGAGCAGGGAGCTTTTGCCGGCGTTGGTGTAACCCACTAGGGCCAGTCGCCGCAGTCTCTGGCGGCTGCGGCGCAACCGGGCCCGGTGCTCACCCAGCTGGCCCACCTCCCGCTGCAACCGCTCAATCCGGCGGGCGATGGCGCGACGATCTTTTTCCAGTTGGGTTTCGCCCGGTCCCCGGGTGCCGATGCCTCCCCCCTGCCGCGACAGGGAGCGGCCGCGGCCGGTGAGCCTGGGCAGCCTGTAGCGCAGTTGGGCTAGCTCCACCTGCAAGCGCCCGGCGGCGCTGGCGGCCCGTTGGGCAAAAATATCGAGAATCAGTTCACTGCGGTCGCTCACCGGCAGATCGAGGAGCCGCTCCAGATTGCGGGCTTGCACCGGTGTGAGCTCCCTGTCTGTCACTACCAGGGTGGCTCCGAGCCGCCGGGCCTCCAGGGCCGCTTCACCCACTTTCCCCTCACCCCAGAGGGTCTGGGGTGCAACCTGGCTGCGGCGCTGCTCCACCACTCCCACCGGCACGGCACCGGCGCTGTCTACGAGCCCCTCCAGTTCGGCGATCAGGCGCTGGGCCCTGCCGCGATCGCCGGGGGTGAGGGCCAGCAGCAGCACCCGTTCAGGCCCGTCTTGGTAGGCGCCAAAGGCGCTAGCGCTGGGTGCATTTGGCGGGGTGAGGCTGAGGGGATCGCGGCCGCACAGCTCGGCTAGATCTTCAGTGGCTTCGCTTGCCCAGGGTTCGGCGGCGTCGGGGTGGGCCACCAGCAATTGGGCGGGCCATTGGCCCCCGGCCCCCGCCCTGTCGCCGAAGCGCAGCCAAACAATGGGGGCTAGATCCAGCCCCACGATTCCCTCCTGGCGGCCGGCTTCGAGCTGTTTGGTTCGGCCGCAGCAGGTGATCAGCCGCAGCTCGGAACCCTGGCGTCGCTCCGAGCCGGGCAGGCGCTCCAGCAGCCGGCCTGATTGCTCCAGCGGCCCCACCCAGAGCAGCCGGCACAGGCCCCGGCTATCCAATACCAAGCTGAGCGGCAGCTCAAGCTCACGGCTTTCACTGGCAAGCCGCTGCAAGCAGAGCAATTCAGCTACCTGGTCGTCCGGATGACGGCGGTGACAGAGGCGTTCCAGGCGTCTTTTTTGGGCGGGTCGCAAACCGGCCGTGCGCCCCGCCAGACCGCCTTGTTTCACCACAGATAGACAACGATTACGGATTTGATCATGGGTGCGCCTTGCTCACCACAACCTTGGGCTCCGGGCAGCGTCACCGGGGCCAGTCCGCTAGCCAGCCGGCGACCACTTTGAACTGATGGGATTTGCCAGGTAAGCGGGCCAGGTAGGCCAGTTTGCGGATCTGAAATGCCGCTGCCCCCGCGAGGGTGAATCCGCCGCCAACGAGGCTTGCTTCACCTCGGCCCAGGCTCATCATTTCGCCGAGGTCGTTGTAGTTGAAGGGCTCGAGGGGTTCGCCAGCGAGGGAATGCATCAGGTTGGCGGCCAGGCACTCAGCTTGTTGGAAGGCCACTTGGGCCGTGGCTGGCAGGGGTAACTCCTGCTGGGCGATGTCGCCCAGGGCAAATAGGTGGGGATGATCAACCAGCTGCAGGGTTGGCTCGCAGCTCAGTCGTCCAAGTCGGTCGACGGGAATTGGCGGCTGGCATTCAAGAGATTGAAAGCGCAGGCCTGCAGTCCAGATAACCCCATCAACTTTGAGCTGCTCCGAGCCCGCTGGCCCCAGCAGTGTCAGTCCACCTGGTTGCACCGCCTCGACGCGGGTGTGGGTTCGCAGCCTCACATCCCGGCGTTGCAGGGCCTGTTCAGCCTGCTCCCGGTTGAAGGCCTTTGCCTGGGGCAGCAGTCCGGGGCCCTGCTCAATCAGGTCCAAGATCGTGCTCCCCTGCAACTGGTCAGCTAGCTTGCAGGCCAATTCCACCCCGCTGGCACCAGCTCCCACCACGGCCAATCGCTGCAGGGGCCGGGACCGCTGCTTCAAGGTCTGGATTAGCCGCTGCAGGTGTTCTACGTCTGCCAAGGTGCGAAAACCGAGGCTGTTTTCAGCTACGCCGGGGATGCCGAAGTCGTTGGCCTGGGCACCCGTGGCCAGCACCAGGCGTCTGAAGGGCAGGCAGCGGCCGTTGGCGGTATGCACCTGGGAAGACTGGGCGTCGATGCGCACGACCCGGTCCTGCAGCCAGGCCACCCCTTTGCCGGCCAGCAAACTGTCGTAGCGGGGTGCGATTTCCCAGCTGCGCAATTCGCCGCTCAGCAGTTCATAGAGCAAGGGTAGGAATAGGAAGCGATCGTTCGGTTCGATCAGCAGGATTGGTGGATGTTGGCGGCGCTCTGCCAGGGCGAGGGCGGTGTAAAGCCCACCAAAACCCCCGCCCACAATCACCACCGGTGCGGTTGGCGGGGTCACCGCAGCCTGCGATCGCGCCGCCTCAGGATTCAGCATTGCTTTGGTGGTCTTTCGCCGGCACCTGCTTTTGAACCCTAACCAGCGACTTACTCAAAGGGCGATGATGGTTCGATGCAGACGGCTCCAGCCCCAGCTCTTCCCCTCGATGGCGCCGATCGGCCGATCGATCTGGACGCTGCCAGGGCACTGCTGGCACCTTTGTCGGCCCAAGAGCGCCTGGGCTGGGCTCAGAACACCTTCGGGGCAGGGTTTGCCTTAACAACCAGCTTTGGCATCCAGTCGGCAGTTCTGCTGCACATGGCCAGTGAGCTGACTGCCAAAACCGGCCGGCCCATAACCGTGATCTGGGTTGATACGGGCTATCTACCGCCGGAGACCTACCAATACGCCGAGCGTCTTGTAGAGCAGCTCCAGCTCCAATTAGTGGTGGCCCAGTCGGCCATGAGCCCGGCCCGGATGGAAGCTCTGCACGGCCGCCTTTGGGAAACCGACCAGGGTGGAGATCTGGAGCTTTATCACCGCATCCGCAAGGTGGAACCCCTCGACCGGGCCCTCACTGATCTGGCGGTGACCTGTTGGGCCAGTGGTGTGCGCGGTAGCCAGACCGATCACCGCAAGGCCATGGAACCGCTAGATGCGGTGCGTCAGCGCTGGTCGCTGCGACCCCTTCTCTCCTGGAGTAAACGGGATGTTTACTACTACATGGAAGAGCACAAATTGCCCCAGCACCCGCTGTTTGAGCAGGGTTATTCTACGGTGGGCGACTGGCACTCCAGTGCTCCTGATCTAGGAGATGTCAGCGGCCGGGCGACCCGTTTCGGTGGTCTCCAACAGGAATGTGGCATCCATCTGCCGGGATTGATGGGCGAGGGCATCTGAGCGAAGGCCGTTGGCTGCTGATCGGCAACAGCCGATGGCACTGGGCAGAGGGTGAGCTTGGCAGCCTGCGTACCTGGAGTGCTCCAGCCGGTGTGGGACAGATTGAGGGGCTGGTTGCTTGGGCTGCGGTGGGCCCTGTGCCCGCCTCTGCGCCACTGCCGCTGGAGCGGCGTCTGCATTTAAAAGATGTGCCCTTGTTGGAGCAGCCTGGCTGGCTGGGGGTGGATCGTGCCCTGGTGGCTTGGCGGGCCTGGTGCCTTGCCTCTGGTCCCGTATTGGTGGCGGACGGCGGCACCGCCTTGAGCCTCACCCTAGTCACCAGCGAGGGCCGATTTGGGGGAGGACGCTTGCTAGCCGGAGCTGCCTTGCAGTTGCGGGCCCTGGCTGCTGAAACTGCAGGACTGCCTGGCTTGGAGCTGCCCTTGGACCTGCCTTTGGACCTCTGGCCCCGCTCCACACCAGAAGCTATGGCCGCTGGGGTTTTGCGAGGTCTGGCGGCCGCCTTGGCCGCGGCAGGGCGTGAAGCCCAAGCCAGCTGCCCTGGCTGCAGTTTTTGGCTCACGGGAGGAGATGGCCCCCTGCTTAAGCCATTGCTTCAGCAGCTGCTAGGCAGCTCCATGCCGCTGCAGCTGGCTCCGGACCTGGCCCTTGATGCCTTGGCAGTACTCAGGCCAGGCCCAGATCGCTAAGGATGTCGTCCGCCATGGTTTCGGACTCCACCTTTGTGTAGATCTTTTCGATCTTTCCTTCTGCATCCACCACGAAGGTGTGGC
The DNA here is from genome assembly GCA_044356035.1 of Cyanobium sp. Classification (GTDB taxonomy): domain Bacteria; phylum Cyanobacteriota; class Cyanobacteriia; order PCC-6307; family Cyanobiaceae; genus Cyanobium_A. The sequence goes on from JBIKWZ010000037.1 coordinate 18,726, forward strand.
GCATCATGCCCATGTATTCCTTGCCCATGAATTTCTTGAGCCCATAGCTCCCATAGGCCGCGGCCACTGCGCAGGGCTCGACGTCGCTTAGCAAGGTGAAGGGAAGGTCATATTTGGCGATGAATTTGGAGTGGCTGCTGGCGCCGTCTTTGCTGATGCCCAGCACGGTGATGCCTTGCTTCTCGAATGCCCCCCACTGATCCCGGAAATTGCAGGCTTCTTTGGTACAACCCGGGGTGTCGTCCTTGGGATAGAAGTAGATCACTACCCGTTGGCCCTGGAACTGGGAAAGCTTCACCGCCGTTCCGCTCTGGTCTGGCAAGGTGAAATCGGGAGCGGGATCGCCGATTTGCAGGGTCATTGAACGTCCAACCGAACACTCTCGTGAGCCTAGTCAGCAGCTTGGATCTGTCGCAGCGCCCAGCCCCCCAGCTATGGCTGCGTTCTCTGGAGGGGGGCGACCTCGGTTGTTTATCTATGGCTGAACGCAGTTGGGGGCTGGCCCTGCCTGATCGTCAGCGAAGTCGCTACTTCCAGAGCCGGGCGCTGCTCCGGCAGCAGCTGGCTGAGGTGTTGGGATGCGCTGGTGCCTCGGTGCCTCTCCATAGTCCACCCGGCCAACCACCACTTTTAGGAGCTGGTCTGGGATGGGTCAGTCTCAGCCATAGCGGCGCTGGCTTGCTGATTGGCTACTCCGGCTCTCCCATCGGAGTGGACCTCGAATCCACTGTTCGACCTATGGAGCCAGCTGGACTGATGCGGCGGTTTTATCCAGAGAAGGAGCAGGCGCAGTTGCGTGATTTGACTGGGGCGGAGCTACGGCGAGCGGTGCTTAATAGCTGGGTGTTGAAGGAAGCGGCTATCAAGTGGCGCCATCGAACCCTGGCAGCCGAACTGGCTCAGTGGTGTTACGACCACCGCAGCTGCAGCTTGCTGAATCTCAGTGATGGGGCTAAGCCTGATCACAGCAGCGATCTGCAGCTGGATTGGCGTTGGGCGGCGGTTGGTGAGGGTTGTGCAGGGTTGATGTTGCAGTCGTCAAGGCAGTCCGAAAAAATGATGGGAAATAAGCACATATGATCGTGCTGAAAACGCAGATTTACTACTAAAATCCAGCTCAAATCTTTCGGTTTTGTGTCGATGTGCCCCGCAGACTTGCGTCTTTGGGGACATACGTCACTGCGTGGCTACGTTCGAAATGAACTGATGCCATGCCTCCCGTGATCAAGCGTTTGCTGGCCGGCCTGTTTGTGGGTACGGCCCTCTCGGCGTTTGCCCTGCCAGCGTCCGCCGCAGTCGACAACAATCTCCCCGTTCGTTGGAACACCGGCGGCGCCGTGTGGTCCACCAACCGGGATGCCTTCAATACATTCCTGAAATCTGGTGAAGTCACGGATCGGGGCCTGGAAGTGGGCCTGAACCGCTCCGGCTGGACCGCCGCCGAGATGCGTGAAGGCATGAACAAGACCTACAACGTGGACTTAGTTGGCGTCTCCCGCTTCCTCTACTCCGATGCCGGTGTGAAGTTCCTCAAGAACCAAACCACCAGCGACTACCACCACTGGAGCATGAATGCCTTCGCGGTGCAGGCTTTGCGCTCGGCGATCGTGGCCGATGCCCGTGATGGCCAAATCTCCTCGGCTGGCATCATCAATGCCCTGCCTACCGACATGCCTCTGGCCGACTTCTGCAACACCTACACCGGTGCCCAGAACGTCTGCGCCGAAGGTCGTTGCCAAGGTGACGCCCAGTGCACCTCCCTGCTCTCCTGGTACGTGTTCCTGCCGGCCTGCATCCAGGCCAATCAGATGGCTGATCCCGGCCTCTGGTGAGCATGGCCTTAGGCAATTCGCCACCCCAGCTGCCCCGGTTTGTGCCGGGGCTTTTTTATGGGTTGTGGGGTGTTGGAAGTGAGTCCACTCGCCTTGCCTTTATCAAGGTGTGCTCAAGGGCCTGGGGCAGGGGCTGGCCCCGTAGCTGGCTAAATGCCTCTCGCAGGCTTTGCAGGGCATCACTGGCTAGGGGCTTGCCCCTGAGTGCCGCCATTGCTTCGAGATAGGGGCTGGCCGGGGCCAGCCAGCGTTCGATCAGCTCGACCGTCAGCTCGAGTTGGAGTGATTCCTGCCACTGCTCTTGCTGCACTTGCCATCCTGCAGCGATCAAGCTGCGTTGGCTGATTAGGGCGGTGCTCTGGGCCTGGATCAGTCGCTGTCCCTCCAGCTGAGTTAGCTCCTCCAGCAGGGTTTGCAGGGAGGGTTCTGCCGTGCCGATCAGGGCCCGCAGCCCTGCTGCTGGTCCGAGTTGGGGAGTGCTGAACAGCAGGCGCCATTGGCCGGTGTGGCCCAGCAGTGCGCCTGCCTGGTCGATCCAGGCCTCGATTTGTTTGGCGCTGAGGCCCTGCCAGGGTTGCCGCGCTATTACCCAGTCGAAGCGGGCCCCGGAGTCAAGTGCGAGTTGCGGTTCTAGCTGGGAGCTAAGGGTGGCAGGGGTCTGGGAAGGCACCAGCAGTAGCTGGGGTTGGCGCAGGCTGTCGAGCACCTTTAGCTGGGCCTGCAGCCGCTCCCGGTCGGAGGCCTGGACCACGGTGATCACTACCCCGCCCTCGGGCGTAGCGGCTAAGGGATCTAGGGCCCAAAGCAACGACCTCGCTTCCAGCACCAGCACCCGGTCGTGGCGCCGCCAGCCCACCCCATCCCAGAACCGACGTCTCAGAGTGTCGAGTCGTTCTCCCTCGGCGGCGGCTTGCCTCTGCAGCCAGCGCTCCAGCTGGGGATCCTCCGGACTGCTGCTAAGCACGTCGCCCTGATCCGCCGCCAGCTCAGCGGCAGCTGCCAGCTGGGCGGCCCGCCGCTGTTGCAGGCGCTCGCGCCTCTGGCCCTCCCAGCCCAGCCTGCCCGGTTGCCAGAAGATCTCACCTTGAAGTGCGCCAGGCAAATATTGCTGGGCTACCCAGTGCTCGGCGTAAGCATGGGGGTAGCGGTAGCCCACCCCATCGCCAAAGGCCTGGCCATCGCGGTTGGCGTCGCGCAGGTGGGCGGGCACCTGCTGACGGTTGGCGCTGCGCACGCTTTTGAGGGCATCGAAGAAACCCAGCACGCTGTTGCTCTTCTCCGCTCCCGCCAAGTAGAGAGCTGCCTGGGCAAGCGGGTAAAGCCCCTCCGGCAATCCCACTCGCTCGAAGCTGGCCGCGCAGGCTTCCACCACCACCACTGCCTGGGGATCGGCTAAGCCGATGTCTTCTCCGGCAGCGATCAACATGCGCCGGAAGATAAAGCGCGGGTTTTCGCCCGCCTCCACCATGCGCGCCAACCAGAAAAGGGCCGCATCGGGATCGGAACCGCGCAACGATTTGATGAAGGCGCTGATCGTGTCGAAGTGGGCATCCCCCTGCTTGTCGTAGAGCACCGCCCGCTGCTGAATCGACTCCTCGGCGATGGTCAAATCGATCCTGATGCAGCCATCAGCTTCAGGAGGAGTGGTCTCCACAGCCAGCTCCAGGGCATTCAGCAAGCTGCGGGCATCGCCGCCGGCCACATCAACCAGGTGGTTGGCCGCTGCGGCGGCTAAGTCAATCGAGCGTTCGCCGTAGCCCACTGCCGGATCCCGCAGGGCCCGCTCCAGCAGCTGGCGCAGGTGTGCTGGCTCAAGCGGTTGCAGGCGAAACAACCGCGAACGGCTCACCAGGGCTTTGTTCACCTCGAAATAGGGGTTTTCGGTGGTGGCCCCAATCAGATTCACCGTGCCGTTTTCCACCCAGGGCAGCAGGGCGTCCTGTTGGGCACTGTTGAAACGGTGCACCTCGTCGATGAACAGGGTGGTGCGCAAGCCATGGTGCGCCAGACGCTGCTGGGCCGCGTCCACCTCGGCCCGCAGATCCTTGACGCCGGCAAGTACGGCATTGAGGCTGCTGAAGTGGGCCCTGGTGCTGCCAGCAATGATCCGGGCCAGGGTGGTTTTGCCTACCCCTGGCGGGCCGTGCAGGATCAGGTTGCCGACTCGATCGGCTGCGATGGCGCGGCGTAGCAGGCGTCCTACGCCGAGGATCGACTCCTGACCCACGAAGTCATCAAGGTTGCGGGGGCGCAACCGGTCGGCGAGGGGCGCTACCCGGGCCAGGGTGATGTCGCGTTGATGGCTGAACAGGTCGCTCACGAGGTCGCCGCAGCGCCGTTCTGAGTCCATCATCGGCCCGTCGGCGATACGCTCCGGCCACGCGGCGCTCCCGATCCACCATCACACCCATGCACCGCCCTGTTGTTTCGACGCTTTTGCTTTTCACGGCGATGGCCTCTGCCCTGGTTGTGGGCTGTCAGCAGGGGCGCCAGTCAGCCCCCCGCATACCCGTGGTGCAGAGCCAGCGGCTGGAAACTGCCGAATTTCAGGCCAGCTTCGACACGGTGAGCACCCTGGAAGCAGAGGAGGAGGTGGATCTGGCGGCCCAGGCGGGGGGCCGAATTCAGCGTTTGTTGGTGCGTCAAGGGGATCGGGTGCGCCAGGGCCAGCTGCTGCTGGTGCTCGACCAGGCCCAGCTCAGGGCTGAGGTGGCCAGCCTGCGCGCTCAGATGCAGACCAACCACCTCAATTACCAGCGCTATCAGGATCTCGCCCGTCAAGGTGCAGCCAGTGCCCTGCAGCGGGATGAATTTCGCCAGGCCTATATCGCTGCCCGCGAAGCCCTGGTGGCTAAGGAGGCCGATCTCGCCTTCAAGGATCTGCGGGCTCCGATCAGCGGCACGGTGGCCGATTTGCGTGTCAAGCAGGGCGATGTGATTGCCGCGGGCGTGCCGATTACCCGCTTGATCCGCAACGACAATCTCCTGGCCCGCATCGACGTACCTGCCACCTATGCCGAGCGTGTTCGGCCGGGCCAGCGGGTGCTGCTGCTTGGCTCCTCCAGCTCCCAGCCCCTGGCGGAGGGCCCGGTGATCTCGGTGGATCCGGGGGTGAGCGCCCCAACTCAGGCGCTGCTGGTGAAGGCGTCGTTTGTTAACCCGCTGGGCAGCTTGCGCAATGGTCAGCGCAGCCGCACGCGGCTGGTGCTGGATCGGCGCCAGGAGTTGGCCGTTCCCTTCACCGCCGTGAACCGTTTGGCAGGACAGCCCTTTATCTATTTAGTGGGCAGCTTGGCTGAGCTGGAGCGGCGGCCAGGCAAGGCCCCCATCGCCGAGCTGCGCCGGTTGCCCAGCGGCACCCTGTTTGCCTTGCAAACTCCGGTGCAACTGGGCGACTTGCAGGGAACCCTCTATCCACTGCAGCGCATTGGTCAGGGTGCTGTTCAGGGTGGTGACCGGGTGATCACCACTGGTCTGCTGAACCTGCGCCACGGGGCACCCGTGCAGCTGGCCCAGCAGGGTCGCCGCTGAGTTGGGCGAATTCCCAAGATCTCTATAGTTCGTTTACATGCCTAGTTTTTGTGGTTCGCGCGGTTCCGGCGTTGTCCTTGGTGGGTGTGTTGCTGGTGGGCTGCGCCGCCAAACCGTTGGTCCGGCAGCCTCTGGTGGTGCAGACCGCAACCATCGGTGAGGCCAGTTTCAGCCCGTCGATCGACGTGATGAGCCAGCTGGAGTCCACCACCGACGTGGCCCTGCGTCCCGAGGTGGATGGCCGGGTCGTCAAAATCCTTGCCACCCAGGGGCAGCGGGTGAAGGCGGGCCAGCCGATCTTGGTGCTCGACAACGTGCAGCAATCGGCAAGCCTCGATGCCAGCAAGGCCGAGGCTCGTAAGGATCTGGTTAACGCGGAGCGCTACATCTTCCTGAATGAGCAGGGCGCCGTGTCCACCAAGGACCGCGATTTCTACGTCACCCAGGCAATTCAGTCCCGCGACCAGGTGCGCGCCAATGCGGCCACCTTGGGCTACAAATACGTCACAGCTCCCATCAGTGGGGAGATCGGCGACCTCGACACCGTCAAACTCGGCGATTACATCCGCCAAGGGCAGGCGATCACCGGCATCGTCGACAACAGCGATCTCTGGACCCTGATGGAT
>JBIKWZ010000038.1:0-24471 GCA_044356035.1 Cyanobium sp.
ATTCGAACTCCCGACCCTCTGATCCGTAGTCAGATGCTCTAATCCGCTGAGCTACAAGCGCATGAGCCCATTCTCACCGCACGGAGGGCCCATCCGTCAAACACCCCGTCCTCGCCTCCCCATCAATGCCTATCCGCTGGTACGGCCCCGCCAACCCCGAAGACCCCACCTACAGGCACTTCGAACGGATCGTGAACCTGACGCTCCACGCCGCCCTATTCGCTGCCCTGAACACCGGCCTCTGGTTGGTACAGGAAATGCGTCACCCCTGGGCCCACCTCAACTGGCTCAGCCTGGGTTGGTTGCTGGTATTGCTGGTTCACGCTGGCGCTGTAGTGGCTCTGCGTCCAGCCCCCCGGCCATGACCCTCTCCGCCACAGACCTAAAAGAACTGGAACTGGTCCTGGCAGATCGCCTTTATGTGCAAGTAGCCAGTTGGCATCTCTATCTCGGCGATGCTGGTCTGGCCCAGGCCCTGGCGATCGAATGTTCCGCCCGGCTGGACCAGGGGGCGGAGGTGTGCGCGCGCCAGGCCCTTGAGGCGGTGCAGGTGCCGATCGGCGCCGGTTCCACCCGGCTGCCCCTGGCTCGGCTGGTGCCCGCCGGCCAGCTGCGGGACCTCGAAGAGGTGCTGGAGCAGTTTTGCCGATAAGGTTGCGCCAACTGGCGACGGGCTGTGCTGGTCATTGAGGTCACCAACGCCCGCGATGTGGTGCGTCAACGCCTGGGTCGCCTGGGCGGACGCCTAATTGGCAAGGTGGTGGACGCCGAGGCCCAGGTTGAAAAAGCCCTGATTCAGGAGCTAGAGACGGCCTTCAAGGAATTCGGCATTGAGGCACGCATCTTTTCGGTCGACGGCCCCCGGATGCTGGGTCGCTCCCACCTAGAGATTCCAATACAGGTGCGAGCTGAACGGGACGTTCGCCTCGACCCTTAGCGCCTCGCGCCAATTCGAGGCAAGCGATCTCGCAACTGGTCGGTCAGATCCTTGACCTCTGGCACCTGGGCAAGGCTGGCCACCACCCCATAGATCAAGACGCCCACTCCGCCGGCAAAGCTGCACTCCAGCAGCCGGCCCCAAAGACCAATGGGCCAGGCCACAGTTACTGACACGCCCCAGGCCGCTAGTCCGGCCAGTACGGCTGCACCGAACAGCAGCATCGTGTCGCGCAGCCACAGCCGCAGTGGCAGCCCGCCGAGCTTGGTCTGCAGCGCCAGCAGCAAACCCACACAGGTGATCAGATTCACCGCCACGGTGGCCAGCACCAGGCCGGCGGCGCCGCAATAGAGCCCAGGCAGCAGCTGACCCTGGCCGGGCACTGGTCCGCCCACGAAAGCCCAGCAGAAGAGCGCATTCAGCCCGATCCCCGCCAGCGACCAGCGGAACGGGGTGACTCCATCGCCGAGGGCGTAGAACACCCGCACCAGCACATCTCGGGCCAGATAGGCGGGCATGCCGATGCCGTAGGCCATCAGCAGGTTGCCCACCAACTCCGCAGCACCGGCATTGAAAGCCCCCCGCTCGTAGATCAGCGCCACGATCGGCAAAGCCAGCGCCACCATCAACGCCCCCAGGGGCAGCATGCTGGCGTTGGAGAGCATCAGCCCCTGGCGGATACGACCGACCAGCTCAGGTCGATCGTCCGGGGCCGTCAGCCGGGCATAAACCGGCAGTAGCGGCACCAGCAGGGCATTGGAGAGCAGCCCGAGGGGCGTTTGCACCAGCAGGTTGGCGTAGCCCAGACCCGCCGCCGCCGCCGGGATGCCCGAAGCGAAAAACAGGGACACAAACACGTTGATCTGCAGCATCCCCGAGGAGAGGGTGGCGGGCGCCATCACCTGCAGCACCTCGCGCACACCGGGGTCCCGCCAGTCCCACACCAGCTGAAAGCGTTGCAGCCCTTGCCGGGCCAGGGCTGGCAGCTGAATCAGCCACTGCAGCACCGCCCCCAAAGTGGTGGAGCCGGCCAGCACCACGCCGCCAAGCACCGCCGTGGTGGGAAGGGTAATCGCTGCTCCGAGCTGCGACCACAGCACGCCGATACCAGCTATCACGGCCACGCTCGAGAGCAAGGGGCTCACCGAGGGCAGCCAAAACTCATCAGCAGCATTAAGGGCTCCAAAGCCCAGGCCGATCAGCCCGGCAAATAGGGCCATCGGCGCCATCCAACGCAGCTGCAGCACGGCGATGTCGTGGCGGGTGGCATCCAGGCCCGGGCCCACCAGGGTGATCAGGGGGCCAGCGAACACCAGCAGCAACACCGTCACCCCAAGCAACCCCGCCCCCACCAGGGTGTTGATTGCGGCCAGAACGTAGGCGCCCTCCTGACGGGGCCGGCGGGCCAGCACGCTCACCATCGCGCTGTGGAAAGGTCCGTTGATGCCGCCCAGCAGGATCAGCAGAAAGCCCGGCAGCACGTAGGCGTAGTTGTAGGCGTCGTAAGCAGCGCCAACGCCGAAGGCCGCTGCAATGGCCTGCTGCCGCACCAGGCCGGCCAACTTGCTGAGGGCAGTGGCCACTGCCACAACCAGGGCAATGCGCCTGAGGGACTTTGCCATCCAGTGGGACCCAAGGCCCGGGAGTTGGCGGCAGTATGGCTGGCCTACTCCAATCCACCCCAACCTGCCCACCATGGCCACCTGCGTGCTCAGCCTCGGCCCCCTGGTGGAGGGCACCTTGGTGAAGCGCTACAAGCGCTTCCTGGCCGATATCGAACTAGCAAACGGCGAGCTGGTCACGGCCCACTGCGCCAACACCGGGCCAATGACCGGAGTGCTGCACCCCGGCGGCCGGGTGCGCGTGCGCCACGCCCCTTCCCCCAGCCGCAAGCTGGCCTGGACCTGGGAGCAGGCCCAGGTGCCTGGCGCCGATGGCACGCCCATCTGGGTGGGCATCAACACGGCCCTACCCAACCATCTGGTGCGGGCCACGATTGAGGCCGGTTGCCTGGAGCCCTGGCTGGGGCCGATCGCCGCCATCCGGGCCGAGGTGCCCTATGGCGAAGGGCGCCGCAGCCGCATCGACCTACTTCTCACCCCAGCGGGAAATGCCGCCGATCCCAGGCCGATCTACCTGGAGGTGAAAAACACCACCTGGAGCGAAGGGCAGCTGGCCCTTTTCCCAGACACCGTTACTGAAAGGGGCCAAAAACACCTGGTGGAGCTGATCGCCCTGCTGCCAGAGAGCCGGGCCGTGCTGGTGCCCTGCCTTAGTCGCGGCGATGTGAGCCGCTTTGCCCCGGGCGACGCGGCCGACCCGCGCTACGGCGAACTGTTTCGCCAGGCCCTGGCGGCGGGGGTGGAGGTACTGCCCTGCCGCTACAGCTTCAGCGCCAGCGAGGTCAACTGGCATGGAATTGCGGCTGTGGAAACCCCCGGCCCCGCCCAAGGCGCTGGCTAAGCGCCACAATCCCGCGATGCTCCCGTTCCACTGGCTCACCCAGACCATCGCCCTGGGCCTGGGCATTTCCTTCAGCCCACTCAACATCGCTCTGGTGGCCCTGCTGCTGCTGGGCCCCAACCCGCTGCGACGCTGCTCCACCTACCTAGGGGGCTGGATACTCGCCAACGGTGGCGCGCTCACAACAGTGGTGCTGATAGGCAGTCGCTTCAGTTGGGCCATGCAGCTGGGCAGCCGCGGCCAGGTGCTGATGGACCTGATCGGTGCCGGCGCCCTGGTGGCCCTGGGGCTGTTTCAGCTAACCCCTGCAGCAGCCATCGGTGAGGAGAGCTGGGCGATGCAACTGATGGGCCAGCTGCCCGAGCTCGACTGGTTTCCCCTGCTCGGGCTGGGGGCTGGCTGTGCCTTGATCAGCCCGGAAAATCTGGTTTTTTACTCCAAGGAAGGCGGCATGTTGCTCACCAACCACACCTCCCTGCGCGGCGACCTGGAGGTGGGCGCCGTATTTGTGGCCGTAACCACCTCGCTACTGCTGCTGCCACCACTGGCCTGGCTGCTGAGCGGCGGCAGGCTGCGCCAGCCCCTGAGCCGCCTCAACGACTGGCTTGTGCATCGGGCGGAATGGCTGGTGGGGGTATTTGCCCTGGTGCTGGGGGTCTATCTGGGCTGGCAGGGAATTGAGGGCCTCCATCAGATGACCCTGGGAGCCGCAGCTCTGACCTAAGGGGCCCATAGAGTTGATTCACCGAGACCTCGACGCTGTGGATACCCGCGCCTTCAAACGCTCCTTGCACCACTCGGAGCGTTACAACCGCCGAGGCTTCGGTTTGGGCAATGAGGTGGCAGGAAGCCTGGAGCAGGCCTACCAAAGCGATCTGATCGCCAAGCTGCGGGAAAGCGGCTACTCGCTCGAGAGCGGCCGCCTCAGCGTGCGGCTGGCGGAAGCTTTTGGGTTCTGCTGGGGCGTAGAGCGGGCAGTGGCGATGGCCTACGAAACCCGGCGCCACTACCCCACTGAACGGATCTGGATCACCAACGAAATCATCCACAACCCTTCGGTCAACGATCACCTGCGCGACATGAACGTGCTGTTCATCTCAGTGGAAGACGGCATGAAAGATTTTTCAGAGGTTGCCAGCGGTGATGTGGTGATCCTGCCCGCATTTGGGGCCACCGTGCAGGAGATGCAGCTGCTGAGCGAGCGGGGCTGCCACATCGTTGATACCACCTGCCCCTGGGTCTCCAAGGTGTGGAACACGGTGGAAAAGCACAAAAAGCACTCCTTCACCTCGATCATTCACGGCAAGGTGAAGCACGAGGAAACCCTCGCCACCAGCAGCTTCGCCGGCACCTACTTGGTGGTGCTCGACCTGGCCGAAGCCCAAATGGTGAGCGAATACATCCTCGGCAACGGCGATCGGCAATCCTTCATGGACCGCTTCGCTAAAGCCTGCTCGCCCGGCTTCGACCCCGACCGCGATCTGATCCGGGTGGGCGTCGCAAACCAGACCACCATGTTGAAGAGCGAAACCGAAGAGATTGGCCGCCTGTTCGAGCGCACCATGCTGCAGCGCTTCGGCCCCATTGAGCTCAACGAGCACTTCCTGGCCTTTAACACCATTTGCGACGCCACCCAGGAGCGCCAGGACGCCATTTTCGCCCTAGTTGATGAGCCCCTCGACTTGATGGTGGTGATCGGCGGTTACAACTCCTCCAATACCACCCACCTGCAGGAGATCGCCGTCAGCCGCGGCATCCGCTCCTTCCACATCGACACCCCCGAACGCATTGGCCCTGGCAATCGCATCGAGCACATGCCCCTAGGAGGCGTGCTCGAAATCGAGCAGCCTTTCCTGCCTGAAGGCCCAATCCGAGTGGGCATCACCTCCGGGGCCTCCACCCCCGACCGGGTGGTGGAGGACGTGATCGAGCGGCTGATCGAACTCTGCGAAGCCTGAACCTAACCAAGGTGTTCGGGTGTCACAGCGGGCGGCACGCGAGTCCACCGGGAGCTTTACATTGATTAAAGAACGCCTTGAATAAGTCCGGCATCTTGCTGCCAGGGCTGGTCAAACGCCAGGAGTTGCCTTTGTCGTTGTCAACCGCATCAGCCCATCCGTCGTGCAAGGCAGAGCTGGACTCCGGTCTGCTGCTGCGCGACAGCGATGATCCGCGGGTGCGGCGCTATGCAAGTGCCTTTGCCGACGTAATGGAAATGCGGGCCAGCTCGCCCGTTGTCTCCCAATACCTCGATCACCACGAGGGCTGGTTTCGCCGTTGCGCTGCCCCGATGAGTGTGGAAGCCCTGGGCACGCGTGGCTACGCCCTGACTTTGGGCACCTTTGGCAACTTCGGCTTCGAGGTGGAGCCAACCATCGGCCTGGAATTGCTACCCCAAGACCAGGGGCTGTATCGAATCTTGACCGTGCCCCACCCCAGCGGCGATCCCAAGCTTGAAGGGCTTTACGACGTCGAGTTCAACGCCTCGCTGCAACTGGACCAAGCCAATGATGATGCCGTCGCTTCCAACGATCCCCGCCCCCAAACTTTGGTGCGCTGGGAGCTCGACTTGAGCGTCTGGGTACGCCTACCCGGGGTGATCACCCTGCTGCCTGATGGGCTGGTGCAGTCGAGCGGCGACCACCTGCTGCGTCAGATCGTGAGGCAGATCTCTCGCCGGCTCACCTGGAAGGTGCAGGAAGATTTTCACGGCAGCCACGATCTTGAGTGCCCGCCCCGGCGAAGCGCCCAGTTCTAAATCAGCTGGGCTGTCTTTCAAATTTGGAACCTCGCCTAACCCTCAAGCAGGGCGGTTTTCCCAGATTTTATTGAGAATCTGAAAGCCACTTACCGCCTGCCACAGGAACAAAGTCATCATTGCCATGTTGAGGCCCACATGGACCTTGCGGGCGATCAGATTGCCCTGCTGCATCAGGGGGGTAAGCGATACCGCCAGGGCGATCAAGCAGGTCATGCCAATGCCCACAAGCAGGTGGGGGCCTACAAATAATTTGCCGTTATTGAGGTAGGTAACGGCCATACCGCCAAAGGTGCCCAGCACAGTGATCGCCAGGATCAGGCTGCCGATCTGGAAATGGCGCTTGGCAAATTGCCCCTTGATCAGCTGCTTGCGGGTCTCAGCATCTGCGGTGCGGGTTTTCTTGGCCTTGATACCAAGCAACATCCCGTAGCTGGAGAGGGCCAGCAGGCCCAGCATCAACAGGGGATGGAGGAAGTTGAGGTTGTAGGCGAAGGCTTCGGGCATGGCGTCAGATGGGGCCAAGGGATGACTGCGGCAAGTGCGCAGCAGAGCAGGACTTATGGAGCGAAACTACAACTCACTGCGCCCCAGCAAGGGCGTTAATGCAGAAAATGACGGCGACCGGTTACCACCATCGCCAAGCCAAGGGCATTGCAGGCCGTGATCGAATCGGCGTCGCGCACGCTGCCGCCAGGCTGAATCACAGCAGTGATGCCCTGACCAGCTGCCAGCCGCACGGTGTCATCGAAGGGGAAGAAGCCATCGCTAGCAAGCACCGCGCCCCGGGCCCGATCCCCGGCCGCTGCCAAAGCCAGCCTGGCTGAGCCAACCCTATTCATCTGGCCGGCGCCAATGCCCAGGCTTTGACCACCCTTCGCCACGGTGATGGCATTGGAGCGCACATGGCGGGCCAGCTTCCAGGCAAAACCGAGGTCGTCGAGCTCCTGGGCTGTGGGCTGGCGTTCGCTCACCACCTGCCAGACAGCTCCATCAACCGGTTGATCGTCTAGCTCCTGTACCAGTATCCCGCCCAGCAGGGTGCGCAGCTGGCGCCTGGACGCCAGAGCGATCGCCGCAGGATTCAATTCCAACAGGCGCAGATTGGCTTTCGTCGCCAGCCGCTCCGATGCCGGTCCATCAAAGCCAGGGGCTACTACACATTCAAGGAACAGGCTGGTCAGCAATTCGGCGGTGGCTAGATCCACCACACAGTTGATAGCCACAATGCCGCCGAAGGCTGAAAGCCGATCGGCGTCAAGGGCCCGGCTGAGGGCAGCGGCGCCGTTGTGGCCGATTGCCACGCCGCAGGGGTTGGTGTGCTTGACCACTACCGCCGCGGGCTGGGCTCCGGGGCCGTAGCCAAACTCCCGCACGGTGGCGAGGGCCGCATCGAGATCGATCAAGTTGTTGTAGCTGAGCTCCTTGCCCTGCAGTTGCACCGCGGCGCCCCAGCCGGCAGCGGGCTCGCTGTGCCAGGTGGCCTGTTGGTGGGGATTTTCGCCGTAGCGCAGGCTCTGGCGGGCGGGCAGTTCCAGTCGCAGGGGCGCCGCCACCGCTGATGGGACCTCGGCTGCGCCGGCCAGCTGGCCCGCAAGCCAGCTGCTGATCGCCGTGTCGTAGCTAGCGGTGTGCTGGAAAGCTTCCAACGCCAGCTGGCGCCGCAGGGCGGCGCTGATGGCTCCGGTGCGCAGGCACTCAAGAAAGGGTTCGTATTGGCTGGGGCTGGTCAGCACCACCACATCGGCGTGATTTTTGGCCGCTGCCCGCACCATTGCCGGTCCACCGATATCGATGTTCTCGATGGCGTTATCGAATGCCACCTCGGGGTTGGCAACGGTTTCTCGAAATGGGTAGAGGTTGACCACCACCACGTCGATCGGGGCAATGCCCTGGGCCTCCAGATCAGCCTGGTGGGTGGGCTCGCAGCGGCGGGCCAGGATGCCGCCATGGATGCGTGGGTGCAGGGTCTTGACCCTGCCGCCCAAGATCTCAGGGGCCCCGGTGTGCTCCGCCACCTTGGTGACCTCAAGCCCGGCCGCCTTGAGGGCCGCAGCGGTGCCGCCACTTGAAATCAACTGATAGCCAGCCTCCAGCAGCCCCTCGGCCAAGGGCACCAGGCCCTCCTTATTGGAGACGCTTAGAAGGGCCGTGGGGGCCATGGCTGCCATAAGTGCAGGTATAAGGGCCAACCTACGCAGCAATCGATCCCCCGCCATGAGTAGCCAAACCAGCCAGCCCAACGACCAACTGATCCGCACTGGCCCGGACCTGTGCGACCGGCGCCTTGTGCTGCTGCACGGCTGGGGAGCGGATGCCGACGATCTGCTCGACCTGGCCGAGGTGCTGGTGGGGCCAGCGGTGAGCGTGGTGGCCCTGCGGGCACCACTGCCGCATCCAAGCGGTAGCGGCCGCCAGTGGTACGACCTGCAACAGCCAAATTGGCCCCAGCTACCTGCCGCTCGAACCCAGCTGCTAGAGCGGCTCCTGGCCCTAGCTGTAGAGGTGCCCCTGCAGCAAACGGCTCTGCTGGGCTTCTCCCAAGGCGCCGCAATGGCTCTTGATGTTGCCACAGCCGGCAGCGGCATACCCCTGGCCGGCCTGATCGGCTGCAGCGGCTACCCCCATCCCGGCTGGCAACCAACCTCAGCATCCCTGCCAAAAATCCTGCTCACCCATGGCGAACAGGATCCTGTGGTGCCCTACGGAGCCAGTGAGGCCCTAAAAGAGCAGTTGCAACTCGGTGGCATCGACACCGAACTGGTTGACTTTACAGGCGGCCACACCATTGACAGCTGCCTCTTTCCTGCCCTGCGGAGCTACTTGGCCAGCCAGTGGTCATGCTGAACAACCAGCGGCCAAGATGAGTTGCGCCAGGGCAAAGCCAAGCTCAGACGAAGGCGTATTCGTACTCCTCCATTTCTTCCCAGTCGTCGGCGGCGAGAGCTTCGATGCCTTCGAAAAGCACCTCCTCACCGATGCGGTCGACGATCGTGCGCAGTGAGGGAAACAGGAAATGGTTTTCCTCGGCGTATTGGGCGCTGAACAGGCCCTTTTCGCCCCAGAAGAAACGATCAGTGGTGTGCTCGTTGCGGCGCACGTTGAGAATTGCTGGGGGCACCAACAGCTCCTCAGCAATGAAGCGGCGTGCTGCCGTGACCGGCTTGTGGGAGCCGGTCTCGAGATTGAAGGTGGGGACATGCGCCAGCACCCGCTGGCCTGCGAGCCGGCGACGGCTAATCCGCTTGCGCTTTTTGGACATTGAACTGCTCCCGAGAAGGAGGAATTAGGAGGAGGAAGAGAAACCGGAGGGGGAACGGACAGTGGGAGCGCAAAACATGCGCAGGGTCCGTGACTCAGCCCACCCGCACCCCCCAAAATTTGGAGAGCAGGGCGACGCCCAAACGTTCTGTTGTCCGAGAGAGTCAGCAGGCCCAGGGGTCAGCGACGCCACACCCCGCCCATTCGGGGTGCAGAACAACAGGAAGCAAGATCGGCGAAAGTTGGATCTGTTACTGCTGTAGCCTGAATTGCCTAAATGGGCAACAAAGGGTGAGGGCGTCACGACGACGAGCCGCTGCCCGCTTGCGGACCGCGCCGTATTGGTCGATACCGCTCATCTTAAGACTTTTTTCTGGTTTTCCCACGCCTTATCCAAACTTATTGGAAGAGGGCCAGGGCTGAGGGCAGCAGATGCAAGTCTCCAACCGCTTTCTCGCCTTACTGCGCTTCCAGCTAGCCCAGTTCGCTGATCGCAGCGACCTCAGCTCCCTGGTGGTTTACGTCACCCAGCCCGGTGAAGCCAACGCCCCCATCCTGGTGCCAATCGGCCAATGGCCAAGTGATGGCCGAGCCCTGCCAGCGGTCGAAGCCGGCAGTCCGCTGAGCCTGCCAGCGGAGGAGCGGCGCTGGCTGCCGCTGCGCCACCAAAGGGTGCTGCTGGGCGCGATCCAGGTGGAAACCAGCGTGGTGCCCTGGCCAGACAGCCTGGGGCAGCGGCTCCAGGCCGTCGCCCTGTGTCTTACCGAAGCGCTCTGCCTTGATCTGGAACAACAGCAGTTGCAGCAGACCCTCGAGCAACAGCAAGCCGAATTGGGCCTGCTGTTACACCAGCTGCGCAACCCCCTCGCCGCGCTGCGCACCTTCGGCCAACTACTGCTGCGGCGCCTCGAACAGGACCAGCAGAACCGACCGCTGGTGGAAGGCTTGCTGGCGGAAGAGCGCCAGCTCAACCGCTACGTGGATGCCCTCAGCCAGCTGGGCCGCCACGAGCAAGCCGCCGTCAGCGGCGAAGCGGCGCCGCCCCTGCTACTTCCCCCCGGGCTGGTGGGGCCCGAGGGCCAACCCCTGCTCGACTGGCTTCAGCCCTTGGTGCAGCGGGCTGCTGCCACGGCCTCTCTGCAGGGCCGCCCCTGGCATCCGCCATCCTGCTTGCCCAACTGGCACGGGGACAGTGGTGCCGTGGCTGAAATTTTGGCCAACCTGCTGAACAACGCCTTCCGATACAGCCCCAGCGGCACGGCCATCGGCCTGGACTGCCAAGCCCTGGCGTCAGGGGACTGGCAACTGACGGTGTGGGATGGCGGCGAGCCGATCGCCGAAAACGAGCGCCAGGCCATCTTTGAGCAGGGTTTCCGGGGGCAGCAGGGGCAGGGGCGGCCGGGGACGGGGCTGGGACTGGCCCTGGCCAGGGATCTGGCCCGCAGCCTCGGTGGCGAGCTCAACCTGGTGTTGCCGCCGGCAGCCGTTGCCCAGCAACTGCCCGAGCGGGGCAACGCCTTTTGCCTCAGGCTGCCAGCCGCGGCCCCAAGCCCAGCAGCAGGGCCATGAGCAGCAGGGCCAGAGCTTCTGTCCATTCGACACAGGCTCCGTAGCTATCGCCGCTATGGCCGCCGAGACGGCGGCCGAGCCATAGGGGCACGAGAACCGCTGGCAGCAAACCCACCCCCTGGGGCCAGGGCCAGCGGGTCCAGGCCGCTAGCCCCAGGGCCAGGGCGAACACCAGCAGGGCCGGCACCAGTTCCGCGGCCAGACCCCGCCAGTGCTGCCGGTGAAAAGCAGCACTGCCCTGCTGCCTCAAATATGGAAACCACTGCATGGCCAAAAGGGGTGACACCCGGCCCCAGAAAGCTGCCCAGAGCATGGCCAGCGGGGCAGCGGCCCCTAGGCAAAGCAGGGCTGCTGCCTTGAGCAGCAGCACCACCACCAGGGCCTGCACCCCCGATGCGCCCACCCTGCTATCTGCCATTGCCTCCAAGGCCCTAGGGCCGGCGCCCAAGCCATCGGCCGTATCCATTGCGCCATCAACGTGCAAGCCGCCTGTAAGCACCAACCCGAGCGCCAGCACCAAGGCCACCTGGGCTCCAAGGGGCAACCAGCCAGCGGCAAGCCACCAGAAAAGGCCCTGCAGCCCGCCAAGCACCAGGCCGATCAGGGGAGCGAAACGGGCAATGCGCTCAAAGCGCGGCGGCACTCCTGGCCAGGCGGGCAGCACCGAATAAAACACCCAGGCACCGGCCAGATCGCCCAACCAGCCGGGAATCGGCCCAGAACAAGACTTCGGCACGGGCTTTGACAAGCGACACCTAGCGTCGGAACAGCACCTGTTCGGCGCAATCAGCTTCCCACCAGCGTTCTCCTTCGACATCACGGCCCAGTGCAGCCGCACCCGGGCTCGCTGCGGCTGCTTTCACACCCCCCATGGCGATGTCACCACGCCCCGGTTCATGCCCGTGGGCACCCTGGCCACTGTGAAAGGGGTGACGGCGTCCCAACTGCGGGACACCGGCGCCCAGATGGTTCTCTCCAACACATATCACCTACATCTGCAGCCGGGCGAGCAGATCGTGGCGGATGCCGGGGGGCTACACCGCTTCATGGCTTGGGACGGGCCGATGCTCACCGATTCCGGCGGCTTCCAGGTTTTCAGCCTCGGTGACATCAACACCATCGACGACCACGGCGTGGTGTTCCGCTCACCGCGCGACGGCGCCCGCATCGAGCTCACCCCCGAACGCTCGATGGCGATCCAGATGGCCCTGGGGGCCGATGTGGCCATGGCCTTCGACCAATGCCCCCCTTATCCCGCCAGTGAGGCAGACGTAGCCGCCGCCTGCCGGCGCACCCACCGCTGGCTGGAGCGCTGCATCACCAGCCACACCAAGACCGACCAGGCCCTGTTTGGCATCGTCCAAGGGGGCTGCTTCCCCCACCTACGCCAGGAGTCGGCCCAAGTGGTGGCCTCCATGGGCCTGCCCGGGATAGCCGTGGGCGGCGTGAGTGTCGGCGAGCCCACCGAGGAAATGCATCGGATCGTGCGCCAGCTGGGGCCGCTGCTGCCTGATGCCGTTCCCCACTACCTAATGGGCATAGGCACCCTGCGGGAAATGGCCATCGCCGTGGCCAACGGCTTCGACCTGTTTGATTGCGTGATTCCCACCCGCCTCGGCCGCCATGGCGCGGCCTTGGTGGGTGGCGAACGCTGGAACCTCAAGAACTCCCGCTTCCGCCACGACCACACCCCCATGGATGCCAGCTGCCCCTGCCCAGCCTGCCGCCAGCACAGCAGGGCCTACCTGCACCACCTAATCAAGAGCGAGGAGCTGCTGGGCAAGATTCTGTTGAGCTTGCACAACATCACCCAGTTGGTGCGCTTCTCAACCGCCATGGGGCAGGCCATCCGCGACGGCTGTTTTGCAGAGGATTTCGCTCCCTGGGAACAAGACTCCCCAGCCGCCCACACGTGGTAGCGTCCGCCCCTAGCTCAGTGAATTCCGGGATGGCTTCCTACGCCCTGCAAACCCTGGCCCAACTCCCCGAGGCCTATCAAGCCTTCGGCCCACTGGTCGACATCCTGCCGATCATTCCCCTGTTCTTTCTGCTGCTTGCCTTCGTCTGGCAAGCCTCCGTCGGCTTTCGCTGAATCCGGCCTCAGCCCTGCCTGAGCACCTCCCAGGCAAATTTGGGTAGAGAGAGCATTCGGCGCCAGCGACTGGGCTCCTGAATCAGCCGGTACAACCATTCGATCTGCAGGGCTCCCATCCAAGCGGGGGCTCTTTTTTTGACCCCAGCCCAAACGTCAAAGCTGCCGCCCACACCCATCCAGAGGCCGCCACTGCGCCCAGGCAGCTGCTGAATCCAGGTTTCCTGTCGGGGTACGCCTAGGGCCGCCAGCACCAGATCGGGCCGAGCCGCCAGCAGCTGCTGCTCCAAGCCAGGCCAGGCTTCAGCCGGTTGGTAGCCATGGGCATGCAGCACCAGCTTTAGCCCGGGAAGCTCCTGGCGCAAGCGCGCGGTGAGCTGCTCCATCACCTCCGGTGAGGCCCCGACCAAAGCCACCCTCCAGCCATGGGAAGCCGCATGAGTGAGCAAATCACGGGCCAGCTCAATCCCAGGACTGCGCCGCACCCGGTAGCCCTGGCGGCCTAGGGCCCAGACCACGCCGGCACCATCTGGAATCACCAGGGCCGCCGCGGCGATGGCAGCCCCCAAGGCTGGATCGGCCTTAGCGGCCATTGTCATCTCAGCATTCAGGGTGACGATCTGCCCACCATTGCGCTGCCGCAGGGCCAAGGCCGCTGCAAACACATCTGGACACACGCTCACCGGCACCCCCAGAACCCTGGTGCGCAGCGGCTCAGTTGCTGTTGATGCCATCAGGGGGTGAGGTGGGGGTGGAGAATATATGGCTGGCCTACCACTGGCATAGGGACATCCATGGCGCAATCCCTGCCACTGAACAATCCGGCCCAGCCGCCGGAACCCACCGTTTCAGCCGCCTTGGATCCGGCTCAAGCCTGGGCCCTGCTGCAGGACCTGGATAGTCAGATTGATCGGGTGGTGTTGAGCCGCCAACACCCGATTACGGGACTGCTGCCCGCCAGCACCGCCCATACCGTGCACGGCAACTACGCAGACGCCTGGGTGCGCGACTGCGTTTATTCAATCCAATGCGTCTGGGGACTTGCCCTGGCCCATCGCCGCCTGCGGGGGGCCAGTCGCCGCGTATACGAGCTTGAAGCGAGGGTGCTGCAACTGATGCGCGGCCTGCTCAACGCCATGCTGCGCCAGGCTCCGAAGGTGGAGCGCTTCAAGCACAGCCTGCATCGCCTGCATGCCATCCACGCCAAGTTCGACACGGCCACCGGAGCTGCTGTAGTTGCCGATGACGGCTGGGGGCATCTGCAACTCGATGCCACGGCGCTGTTTCTGCTCCAACTCGCCCAGCTGACCCGCTCAGGCCTGGTGGTGGTGCAAAGCAGCCACGAGCGCGACTTCGTGCAAAACCTGGTGTACTACGTGGCCCGCGCCTACCGCGTAGCCGACTACGGCATTTGGGAAAGGGGCGACAAAGGCAACCACGGCCTCCCAGAACGCAACGCCAGCTCGATTGGCCTGGTCAAGGCCGCTCTGGAATCCCTGGAGGGACTCGATCTCTACGGGCCCCACGGTGATGGCCGCAGCTGTCTGGTGATCCCCCACGACGCCATCGTGCGGCTGCGCCGGGCTCTAGACGCCCTGCTGCCGCGGGAATCAGCGAGCAAGGAAGTTGACAGCGCCTGCCTAGCGGTGATCGGCTATCCCGCCTGGGCCGTGGACGACCCAGAGCTGCGGCGGCGCACCCGCGCCAAGATTCGCGCCGAACTGGGTGGGGCCTACGGATATAAGCGTTTCCGCCGCGATGGCCACCAAACCGTGGTCGAAGACCACACCCGCCTGCACTACGAACGGGAGGAACTGGCGCAGTTTGAGCACATCGAATGCGAATGGCCCCTGTTTTGGGCTTATGAACTGATCACGGCCTGCTGTGAGGAGCGCTGGGAGGAGGCCCACCAATGGCGCCAGCGCCTGCGTGAAGTAAGCCTGGAGCAAGCGGAGGGCGGCCTGCTCCCCGAGCTCTACCTGGTTCCGAAAGCAGCCATCGCAGCCGAACGGCAACAGCCCGGCAGCCAGAGCCGGCTGGCCAACCCAAACGTTCCCTTGTTGTGGACCCAGAGCCTCACCTGGCTCTCCGACCTGTTGCTGGCCGGATTAATCAGTCCAGAAGATCTCGATCCAACCGGGCGACGCCGGCCCAGCACTCTTGGCGCCGACCGCGTGCTGGTGGCTCTAGTGCCAGCTAATGCGGCTATCGCGGCCAGCCTTGAGGCAGCTGGGCTGCCCATGGCCCATGGCACCAGCAGAACCAGCCCCAGCAGTCCGCCGATCCGCATCGCCAGCTCCCAGGAGCTGACCCAGCGCATGGCCCAGGTGGGTGCGAACCCCGCCCTCGGCCTCAGCGGCCATCCTCCCGTGCGGATGGAAACCATGGCTACGGCTCGCCTTTACCGGCAGGGAAGCAGCTGTTTTGCGTTTTTCCCAGCCGTGCTGGAGGAAGACACCTTCTACCTGGCAGACGATCCTGAGCAGCTCGTGGACGCCGTGACCGCCGAACTGCGCCTGTTGCAGCGCCACTGGCGCGGAAGCGGCTCGCCGCTACTGCTGCTGCCGATCGCCGAGGGTGCCTTCCAGGCCAACCCAGATGCCTTCCTGAGGCTGGGGCAGCAGTTGCAGGAAGGTTTGCTGGACGGCGTCCCCGTGCAGCTGGCCCCGCTGGCAGAACTCATCGACCAGGGCAGCTGGGTAGAGCTGCCTGCCCAAGCGCCAGGGGCCGTGCTTCTACCGCCTGCGCCCATACCCACCCCGTTGCGGGCTGGCACCAGCCAGACCCCCCTTAGCGCCAGGGAAGAGCAAGAGCTCGAACGGGAGGACATCAGCATTGGCGAACTCGCCGATCGGCTCTGGCGCAGCTCCTCCCTGGAAGAGCAGGGCGAGCTGCTGGAGCAACTGGTGCGGCGTCTAGGTCCCGACTCCCGGCTGCAGGGACCGGCCGGCAGCCAACCGGTGCGCCTGCATGACCTGCTGGAGGAGGTCTACCGCCGCGCCCTGGCCGAAGCCGACTGGAACGTGGTGCGGCGGGTGGCTGGCGCCCTCGATCTGGTCCATCCCCAGCTGGAAGATGCCCTCACCGACCTGCTGGTGCGCCAAAAGCAGGTGGTGGTGGGACGTAATTACACCAGCGATTCGCGCATCAGCGAGCCCCAGGGCAGCGCCAGCATCGCCGCCATGATCCGTCGCTTCAGCGGCGAAGACGGCCGTGAATGGATGCTGCAGCAGGAATTGCTACTTGCCCTCGACAGCCTGGCCCGCCACGAGCCAGCCCTGCTGAGCGGCAGCCTCACCCTGCAACTGGGCCAGCTACTGCTGTTGCTCACCGGAGAACTAGCCAGCGAAGCCGAGCTCAACCCCATCGACGCCTTCGAGGCCCTTTGCGATCAGCCCCCCCACGCCATCCAGCGCCGGCTCCGGACCGTGATGGCTGACCTGGAACATGCCAAAGCCTCCCTGCAGCGCCAGGAGCAACTGCATGTGAGCGGCCGAGTGCGTTGGGACGTTCCCGATCCCCTGGCAGAGCTGCCCAAGGGCGGCTGCTGGCTGCAACACCGGCTGCGCCTCGGGGCCCTAGGGCGCGTACCCCGCGATTTCTATCCAGGCATCTGGGATCTACTGCACCACTGCCACGGCATCGTCATCGGCGACAAGCTGGAGAAGCGCAACCGCCTGGACAGCGGTCCCCTATTGAGTGAAAAGACACCTGGCGAACGTAATTTCGCCGCCCTTGTAGATCACCTGCTCAGCAAAATCGAAGCGCCGGACTATCGCCAGCTGTGCACGGAAACCCTGCTCACCTTGATCACCTTTATGGGTGCCAATCCCGAGGTGGTTTTTGACGACGACCTGGTATTAGACGTGGTGATCGGTCACGCCGTACGGGTGGGCTGGCAGCAACGCCACCCAAATATCCCTGAATCCCAATACGGCCTGCATAAGGCAGATGCCTGGGATCAGTTTTATCTGGCCTCGCCAGCTGATTGCCGCCGCTGGCAGCTGGCCGCTCTGCGCCAGCTCACTAGCCCGGAATGCCCCAGTAGGAGGGGAACTTCGACGACCTAGATCGGCGCTTCCAGACTCATACAAAGATTGGGCTGCTCGACGCACTGCTCAATCAGGTCGGCCAGCTGCAAAGCCCGGGAAGCCTGCAAGCCATCCACCGCCGGGGTCTCAACACCCCGCACGCACTGGAGGAAATGCTCTAGTTCGGCGTAGAGGGGCTCAATGGAGGTGGTGCTGACCTCTTCAATTACTCCATCGGAGCGATACACCAACTCGCCGTGATCTGCACTCACCGACTCGTGGGCGCGGCGATGAATATGCAAGGTGCGATTAAGAAAATCCGTCTCTACCAAGCTGCTGCGACAGTGGGCACTAAGGCTGCGGATCTTGCGATGGGCCATCTTGCTGGCCGTGAGGCTGGCCACCACACCATTTGCAAAGGCCAGGGTGGCGTTGACGTAGTCGATTGGCCCCTCAGCACTGCGACCGCCGGCCGCCGCCAGGCGAATCACCGGCGCCCCAGCCAGCTCCAGCACAAGGTCAATGTCGTGAATCATCAGATCGAGCACCACCGACACGTCGTTAGCTCGGTCTGGGTTGGGACTGTGACGGCGCGCTTCAAGCACCACCACCTCCTCATTGGCCACAACCTTTACCAATTCCCGGAAGGCGGGATTGAAGCGCTCGATATGGCCCACCTGCAGCAGACGTGCGGCCTGATCGGCCGCGTGGATCAACTCAGCCGCCTCCTCCTGACTAGCTGCGATCGGCTTTTCGATCAGCACATGCACCCCGGCCTTCAAGCAGGCCATGCCAACGCGATGGTGAAGCAGGGTGGGAACGGCGATGCAAACAGCGTCAACCTCCGGCAACATTTCCTCGAAGGAGGGGAACCAGCGACAACCAAACTGCTCGGTAGCTAGCTGTCCGCGGCTCCCATCTGGATCAGCCACCCCCACCAGTTCGGCGTCTTTGATCAGGCTCAGCACCCGGGCGTGGTGCCAACCCATGTTGCCAATGCCGATGACACCCACGCGCACAGGGTTCAAGGCAGGGGCTCTCGACTGAGGCCATTATCGGGGGTACGGGGGCCCAGACCGCTGATCAGGCGCCCTCGGTGCGCTCCGGTTCGACGACTGGACGCTCGATCTGTACCCGCTCAATGCGCGGGCCATCCATGGCCAGGACCCGAAATTGGTGGCCCTTCCAGCGCAAACCTTCACCGGCCGAGGGAATGTGCTGCAAGCGCTCAAGCAGAAAGCCCGCAAGCGTGTGATGCCCTTCCGCCTCAGGCAACTGCAACGCCAGCTGCCTGTTGAGTT
The DNA here is from genome assembly GCA_044356035.1 of Cyanobium sp. GTDB lineage: Bacteria > Cyanobacteriota > Cyanobacteriia > PCC-6307 > Cyanobiaceae > Cyanobium_A. The sequence goes on from JBIKWZ010000038.1 coordinate 18,413, forward strand.
CGAAGATTTCCAGATCCCCTGCCACCGACCAGCAGCCTTCGCCGAGTTGCTGCAGGTCTTGGGCCGCCTCGAGGGAATCTTCCTCCTCGCCAACGATCTCGCTGGTGAGGTCGGCCACCGTTACCAGCCCTTCCGTACCACCATGCTCATCGACCACCACCAGCAGAGGCTGACCACTGCGAATCAGGGGCAGGAGCTCCGCCAGGGAAGTGCTCTCCTGCACCAGCGCCACGGGGGTGATGTAGGGAGCCAGGAGAGTATCGGCGCTTAGCAGGCCCCTAGCAATGGGATCAGCAAGACGCCGCAGGTCAAGCACGCCACGCACGTCGTCGAGGGAGCTGCCGATCACCGGGAAGCGGGCGTGGGCGGTGTCATGGACCTCGCGCATCAGCTCGGCAAAACTCACATCCAGGGGCAGGGTGACCATGCCGGATCGGGGCACCATCACCTCCCGCACCAGGGTGTCCCGCAGCGAAAAGACTCCCTCCAAAATGTTGCGTTCGTCGGGCATCAGACCGGTGACGTTGCCGGTTTCGATCAAGGTTTCAAGCTCACCAGCCGACAGGGCAGGCACCAGCTCATCCCAGTTACGGGGTAAGCCCAGCAGGTGCAGCAGCACTCCGCTGCAACGCTCAATCAGGGAAAGCAAGGGGGCCAGGTTGCGACTCACCGCAGCCAGCAACGGCGCCAGTCGCAGTGCCGAGCTTTCGGGACGATGCAACACCCAGGCCTTGGGCAGTAAGCCGCCCAGCACGGTGGCAAGCAATACCAGTACGAGAAATAAGCCGGCATCAAGCCAAACCTGGGGAATGGCCCCAGGGCTGGCTGCCAGGGCCCCACCCAACTGTTCAGCCAAGCCGCGACCGGCCCAGCCCAATGCCACCAAAGCGAGCGCCGTACCTAGCTGGGTAGCCACCAGCACGCGCCGGAGCCGGTGTTGCAGCTTGGCAACGGCTTGGGCACCGGGCTCACCCGCCTCCTGCAGTTGCTGCACCCGGCTAGGCCGCAGGCGAATAAGGGCGAATTCCCCAGCGGCAAAAAAAGCCAGCAGAGCCAGCAAAACGGCCAGCGCCAGGACTTGAATCACAGGAAGCCCCGCCAGGAGAGCCATCAATGCTCAAACGATAGGGGTTGCTGGGCAATCAGACCGCTGGGGTTGATTGAACCAAGGTGAAATGGGGGTCCCGAGGATCGAACTCGGCTAAGGCGAATTATGAGTCTGCGTAGAAGTCTTTCCGGCCAATGCATCTCAGAGACGCTGTGCCTACGCGATGCCTAAAGGCAGTCGCAGCTGATCCCATCTGCGCAACGTAAGGACTTCCGGAGCGTGCCTGTCTCACAGCCGCGAATCCACCGATGGTGCCCAAGACCGCCCCCAGTTGCACGCTGGCACTATTGCTGGTGTGCATTGTTGGGAGCAGATAGGAAAAGCTCGCTACAGTTGGTCTCAAATGAGCCTCATCAGCATCAGCTGCGGCTCGACCTGCAATCAGAAGCATGGCTGCAAAGGGAGCGCACACGGGGACAGACAGCTCCAAGGCCAGGCAGCGGGCGCACCGCCGGGAAGGCAAGCTCCGGGACCGCCAAGAGCACCAACCTCTGGCATGGAGCGTCGCAGACCCCGAGGCGCTTCAGGCGGGGATAACTCTGGCCAGGCAGCACTTTGAGATCAACCCACTGGCAGACGTTTGCAAGTCGTTCCTTAAGACTCCCGCGATCGAGATGCAGCTGGGACGTCTGTTCCCGTCCGAAAACCTGATTGGACAAATGCTTGCCGCAGATCGGCAGCGCCTCAAGCAGATCACAACAGGAATCAGCGCCACCCAGACGATGAACCGCCTGCTTGAAGCGGAGCAAGAACGAACGGAGCGGCTGCTGGAGGCTTTCCATCCCTGCCGCGGCCTATTTGAGGTCCTCCGCAACCAGACCAGCGGATTGGAGCAACTCGCTGCGGCCAGCTCTCGCAATCTTGCCTCGCTGGACATCGGGCTGGGAATCGATGTGATCAGCTCGAGCGAGACCGTGGGCGAGTTCACCCCCCCTGCTGATCTGCAGGGCCAACTGCGGATCCATGCCGTTCCCCTCCTGCCATCACGCCCTCGGGGGCGGGATGAAGCCGACATGAGGTGCGCTCCGCACACGTCGCTTCTGCAGGTGCCGGAGATGACTTCTGACCCTCTTGACGCGGGCAGTGAAACCGATAACAGCCTCATGCTGCTGGAGGAACTAATGCGGTTCCAGCGATCAGATCAGATCCCGCGCGATGCCCGCGAAGGAATCAGTGCCCTCACCAATTGGTGGAAGATGCATTGGCTCCGCATCACGCCGGATCAGAGCCGTGAGTTCAACCGAACGGTGCAGCGCTTCATCGAGGGCCAGCTCGATTTGGTGGCTGCACCGGATGTCAATCGCAAGCGCGACGGCGGACCAACGATTCCGGGGAGTTGCGAAAGCAGCAGACAACAACCAGATGTAGATCTAGATCCTCGGATCTATAGATCCCTAAAGCTTTCCAAAATTCTTATTTACAACGATTCAACTATCAGGCGTCAGGCAGAAGCCGCCTGGAGAAAAGCTGGCGGAGTTGGGCCATGCTTATTAAAGAAGGGATCTGACTGGTATGTGGTAGCAGCTCCAGAGGATGGCGGAGGCAAAAAGACTGGCTGGAAGTTTCAGAAGCGGCAGAGCTCAAATCCCAAGTGAACCAACCAGTCGGGATCTCATGCAGTCCAGGAAGTCACACGCCTGATACCCATACCGATTCTGACGTTTTAACACAAAACTACTCACGTCTCTTCTTAAACAATGGCCGCCCTCCCAGCACAGTGAACCAACTTCTTTCTGGCGTTCCTGCCTGATTGAAGGGAGTCGACATCACCCGCTGGGGGTTTGTTCATTGGGACCCGCACCCAACCAGTCAACTGACCGGAGGAACTGTATGAGACGATTAACGCACCCCGCCCCAACCGCCTTAGTGACGTCACTGATGGGGCCGGTTCGGAGAGTCTTCAGGCCAAAAGCCTGGCCCTGGACTCGGTGAGCGGTAGCTGAGGCAATGGCATCGGCCAGGATTGGGTGCCGCAGCAACTAGACATAATGGGCCCATCACTGGCACTGGGAACTCGACGAAGGCCTTCTGAAGGGCTGCTGGTTGGATCCGTCGGCCCTGATCACCGCAAACTTCAACCAACGGCTTGCAAGAGACCCTGTTGGATCAGGCGCTCGAAATGATCCCAGACGTCATCTGCATGGGCGGGGCTGCTGAGATGGAGGCCAAGCTCGAAGTTGGAGAGCTGGGCGGCATCGGTCAGGTTTGCGCTGGTGACGAGCAACTCTGCATCTGCCACCACCGCCTTGACATGACAGACAGCCTTCTCTTTTTCAAGGGATAGGGAACGGGGGTCGAACAACAAGGCAGGAGCAGGCGGTTCAGGCCAGAGGCGTGACCAGGTTTGCTGCTGAAACTTGCGGATCAGAGTCTCTGGACTCGCGGTATCTCCTCGATCACGCTGAATATTGCAGACCATTCGAACTTGCAGCTTTGGCAACGCAAGCATGCGCTCGCGGATCAGCTGGAACAACTCTTCGATAAAAGGGCCTTTGTAAAAGGCGTAGGTGGTGAGCAGCAGGCGGTGTTCGGCGCGCTCCACCAACTGACGGATCAGCACCGACTGATCGCGGGTGATTGAGCCTGCTCCTGCATCAGGGCCCGACCACACCAGTTCGATCGAGTGGGCTGCGGCTTCACAGCGCCGCTGATCCAAAAGGGCTTGCACGGCCATGAGCAGAGCCTCCTGGCTCCCGCCTGCAGCTCGCCACCTCTCCAGCCAGGCGACCAGTGCAACCGGGCCAGGCGCCAGACCAATCCTGGCCAGGAACGCTGGAGGATTAGCAAGGCTGTCGGCGAGGGAACCGGAGTCGCCGCGTTGGGGATCCAGAGCCGCCAGCAGGGTCTCCAGTTCCGCGGTACTCAGATGGGGGAAGGCCGCTACCATCAGGGGCCTTCCGTGAAGAAGGCCGCGTCGCGCTGGATCAAGGTGGGCACCACCAGGGCCCGATCGAGAAACTCATTGCGGCGTTCACAGCTGGTTTCGGCGATCAGCAGACAGCCATGACAGGCAGCGCCATGGGCGTAACGCTTCTCCAGTTCACTGTTGGGTTCGTGGCTGGCGCAGAAGGGGTCGTTGGAGCACAGCGCGGCCCGCTCGAGCGCCATCGCCAGCAGTTCATCGATGCGATCAGCCAGGCCCACCAGGCCACCGAGCGAGCCCTCCGAACCGCTGCCGCCGGTGTAGAGAAGAATCCCGTAACCGATGTCATCGAAGGCGTAGATCCTCTCCTTGATCGCTGAGGCCCCATACCCGCAATCCAGGGCAGCCTCAGTGATCAACAAATGGGCAAGGCTGTGCAGCATCACGTAGGCGCCGCCAGGCCATTCAAATTTGGCCTCCGTGAGCCCGTGCTCTTTGTTCCAGGTTTTGAAGGCATCACCATGCTTGGAGAGGTGCTGCTTCGCGCCATCGCTTTTGAGCCACTCGCGAATGGCGTCACGATCGAAGCTGAGGAAGATTCCTTCCCCGAGGTTTTCCACGGCCGGTAGCCAGGTGGCTTCCTTCACATCGATCTGGGCGCGCTTGACGCCTAGATCGAGGGGGTCACCATCGATCTGGCTGACCACAGGCTCCAGTCGGGTGAAGCCGAGCAGGGCCATCACTTCCCGCAGCTGGTGCACCTTCAACACCCGGTTGACACGCTGCCGGAACCAAGCTGGTTTGGCTGCCAGATCAAGGTTTTCCGCTTCAAAGCGACTGCTGCCTGTGCCGCGCCGGAGCCCATCGATGGGGCCGACCAAGGCGCGAAGCTCCTGTCGCTTGAGGGCCTCGGTCTTCTCCGGAGCAGCCTCACCGCCACGGATGGCTTCCAAGGCTTGGAGGATTAAATCAGGCGCTGTGCCAGCCAGAGGCTCTTTGATGTGGTCGGGAGCGAAGTCTTCCAGCCAAACTTCGAGTTTTGCGGCGCTGGTGATCTTCTCAAAGGCCTTGAGATGGTTACTGATCACCTCCCGCACAGCGTCAATCGGTTCGGGGATGGAGATCGCCGAGATCAACTCAGGAAAGTAGGCATTGCTTGCGGAACGCACCAGTAGGCGGTTGACGTAGCCACCCCCCTTGCCCTTGCCGTTATCGCAGGCTTCCTGGCCGAAAGGGCCAAGCCAGGGCCGATGCCCTTGGCAGTAACCCAGTGCTGGCCGCTCATCTTCCTCGCCATTTAGTTTCTGTTTGGCCTCCGAGAGCTGCCGGCGGTTGAATTTCTCCAAGCAGGCAGGGTTAGAGCAGCGCACAAAGATCTCGGTGAAGTCGTTACCAGCACCGGCCTCATCGAGCCAAAGCGTGGACCGGCAGCTTGTTTTGCCGCGATGTACGAACTCACGCCAGTCGATATCACTGAGATGGCCATTGGGGCAGCTCTGCACGAAGCGCACTGGTACGACGCGATGCGCTTTGCGGTCGGCATCGACGTACTTGCGTTTGTCGAGCCGCGCGCCCTCCACCAGCGGGCGGCTGCGGTAGGTCTTGCCGTCAAAGGTCTCCGTTCGATCCAGCTGGGCCACAAACCAGTTGGGGAACTCAGGACTGCGAATGCCACCGGGGCGGCTCTGGCCGCCGGGCCCAACGTCATAGACCGGGGGTTTGCGCAAGCGCAGGGAGCCCACATTGAGGCTTTGGCGCAGCTTGGCGATCAGTCGTGGTTCATCGATCTCCTCAGGGGGCTGATCGGCGCCATACATCCAGAAGTTGAGGCCCCCGATCACCACAGAACAATCGGGCAGATCCACCATGGCGCCTGGGCCATAGGTGGTGATCAGCTGGCTGTGGCGCACTTCCCCCTGGGGGCGGCTGGTGGGCTGCCGGGCCATCAGCTCCCCTCCCCATCGCCATCGGGGCGTTGGCGGATCAACGCAGCGCTCGGTTCCACATCGCGCAGGCTCCAGTTGGCCAGGAACTCCTGTTCCATCGCCTTGAGGTCCTTGAGATCGGGGTCCAGCGGGGTATGGAGCA
>JBIKWZ010000039.1:0-24447 GCA_044356035.1 Cyanobium sp.
ATGTCCTTGGCGGAGTCGAACACGCCAGGGATTTTTTTGTGAACAAACCTTGCTGCTGCTCGCGCCCCATGCCTGTGTCTGACTCAAATACCCATCTATGGCGGAGTTCGACCCGTCCATAGGTCGAGGATGCGGGCGGAAGTATCTTTCCCGTCGCTGACGCCCCGCTCCTCTCCTTTCGCTTGAGTATTTGATGAAGAGCGCCTTCGCTACTGGATCTTGTCACTGCAATCCCATGATCCCATCAGGCAAATCGTGATACCTGCCATTCGTCATTGCCTTTGCTTTGGGTAAGATGAATGATGTTTTCAAAATCTTTCCCGTCCCGCCATCTTAGCTCAGCATTAATGCAAAGATTGTCGGGTGAGATATTGTTGTTTAGCCTTAAGCGTGCTGCCGCAAACTCCAATATTTTTAATGCGTGAGGCAGCTTGGCTGCCCATCGATGGTGCTTGTGTTCGTATGTTATCTCTATTGCAAGATTTTTAATCGCGGCATCTAGCGCTAATGGGTCATCAATTAATTCTTCCTTGCTTTGATGGCCGCTGGCGCTAGTATTGGTATAGAAGTATATGCTTCCTTTGACTTCAGCTGCTTCAGAGATGCTATCGCTACCAATTTTGGCAAGAAGTTCCCTTTTCTCTTCGATCGTTTCCTCTCCAAGGCGACTGCCGAACTGCTCTGGAGCGCCTGGCTGTGCGTTCATTACTGCTTGGTCGTGTGGTTCAAGTGTGGCAGGGGATTGCGCCAGTAGAGGCCGGCAGAGCCAGCTTGCCTTGGTTCCACCCCACCGTATATATCGCTACGGCATGTTTATCGATTTGCTTTACAAATGCTTTGCTCAGTGGAGTCGGTATGGATTTCTCTGGTTCGCCCTCCCTTCTTGCCTTTGTCGCCCTGGTGGGATTTGTCGTTGTTGAAGTATTGCTGAAGTTTGGTGCTTGACCCTGTTGCCCTGTTTCGATAAAACTCGTTTCCTTGAAGGATTTGGCAGTGAACTAAGGGGATGCTGCTGATCGCATCCAGCCGCAAGAGGCATGGGCGCCTCGCCCTAGTTGGCATTTTGGTTTGCAGGGATTTCCATTTTCTGCTTCCTGCGGCATCCTTGGGTTGACTTCCATCACTACTTAAGATGAGGGACGACGATTTCTCTTTGAACGACGACGTTGCCAATGATGGGGAGCTGCCTGTCTTTGACATGGGCGCTGAGCACTGGCAGGAGGAAATTGATTTTCTAGAACAGCGTCTTCGTGGCGAGCAGGGCGATATTGATAAGGACGATAGGGAGACTTGTATGGAGGCACTGGCAATAGCCAAGGAGAACCTCGCCAACTGCTTAAGTCGTCAAAAGTGATATTCATGTATTTTTAGACGTTGCATGTTGTCCATCCCCTAACTCAGAGATTGATAACTAATCGCTATTGATTTTGCGGGTCATGCGCAGATGTTCACTTTGCTATAAAGCGAGCAGAATTCTTCTTTGCCTGAATCCATGGCAGCACCCATTGAATTGAGCACGTACTCAAGATCCTCGGTGGCTAGCTCTCCGCGCGAATTCCAGTTTAAGCAAAACAAGATTGAAGAGTCCATGGCGGGGTATTGAGGCCACCCCGGTGCAAGGACGACTGGTTAATTGTCTGCAAACCCTAACCCCATAAGCTGCAAGAAGGGGATTTCGGCACACCGCTTAGTCTTAAGAAAATAAGTAGTCGGCGGCTTGGTGCTGCGCTGCAATGGTTTTGGGAGTTATGGACGCCCCCCTGGACCTGCCACTAATAGAGTTTTCTGCTTTTTCTTAACAGAATTGGGCAGAAACTTGTGCAAAAGCCTGGATATATTTTCTGTACTTCCCAAAATTGACCAGGTGTCAAATCCCTTCGGCAATGAATTGAAGGGACTGATTGTTTCGGCGCTGCTTTAGATGCTTGGCTTATTAGATGCTTGGCTTAATAGTTGTCGCCGTACTTGACTTCGGTAGATGCATTCATCAGCTCTACGGTCGTTTGAAATCCTTGGGCTACGGTTACCTCGTGTTGGAGGCCGATATCCCTTAAGGCAGTTACGTCGTACTCAGGGGCGGTGATCCAGCTGAATCCTTTGCCAAATGTGTTATCGGGGTTGACCACATACCAATGGCAGGCGGTGTCTGGAACTGCAACCGAGCATTTTGTCCAGTCGTTGTCCCACTGGGGCACTTGAACAAACGAAAGGGCGGCAAATAAGAAGCCGAAGAAACTCAACAACATGGCTGCCTTATGAAATCTTCATAATCATAGTACGGTTTGATCGCTTTTTGTCGTTTCCCTGATCTGGATTTGGTTTCGGTTGCCTAAATTTCCCACCGCTGATCTGCGCCCAGCCCCTGGAGATGCCCCACCACGAGAACCGTCCCACCAAAATATGCCCCGTCTGTGAGCGGCCCTTTCAGTGGCGGCGCAAGTGGAAGGATGTTTGGGATGAGGTGCGCTACTGCTCAGAAAGGTGCCGCCGCCAGCGCAGCGCCAAGGGGATTTAGGGGATGAGCCCTACCTTTGTGAAGCTTGAGCTGGGTCTGGTTTCCAAGCCCCAATTCGACGCGGTGATCCCAGCCCACCTGGCTTGGCTGGCAGAGCTGGAGCGCAAGGGTCATGAGCCTCGCAGTGGTTATTGGGCCGATCGGGTCGGCCGCAGTGGCGATGGGGCTGGCGGCATGCTGCTTTTTAGGGCCGCCTGTTGGGAAGAGGCCGATGCCCTTGTTCGCACAGATCCGCTGATCGTTCAGGGATGCGTCAGCTGGACGCTGCATCAATGGGCGCTGGTGTTTCCGCTAGCAGGCCTAGCTGTGAAACAGCAACACCAAGCCTGAATTGAGCTGGTGAAACTCCCGCTCTTCGCGACTTAGATCGAGTCCTACCTGCAGACCTTCCTTGAGGGCATCCTCATAGGGAGGAGCCGTGGGTGCTGCCCCGGCCTGCCACAGGGCTGCAATTCCCACAGGTGTGGCGTGCCAGCGAAAGCATGTGGTTAGGCCGATGTTCGGCTCCTTGAGGGCATCTTCGAGCAGCTCGCGAATCGCCATGGTCTCAGTGATCTGCGCGCAGCTTCGGCAGGGGCTGCGGCAGGGGCAATCAGCTGAGAGTTTTCGTGATGAACGACCCAGCCGCGGCTGTGGTGAGCCATATCAGCTCAAGACGTCGATTCAGTTGCAGCATTTGCAGCACCGCGGCCTGATCCGGCGCTGGCAGACCTGCGCCAAGTAGGGGCTTGCTGCGTATTTGGCCGCCATAGCTATTGCTGCCCCCCAGCTGCACCCTGGTGACGTGGGCATAGGCGGCCTGGGATAGGCCCGCATTGGGTGAGGGGTCGGTGGCGCCATCGCGCCGGGCCGCTGCCAGCACCGCAAGGCAGCGGCCCGGCTGGCCAGCCGCCAGCGGCAGGCTCACCGCCACCAGGCGGCAGGGCAGCCAAACCAGTAGGTCGTCGAGACGGGCGCCGGCCGTGCCCAGCCAGCGCAACCGGCCGCGCCGGTAGCCCAGCATCGAATCGATGGTGCTGGCCGCCTTGAAGCCCCAGGCCAGGGCCAGGGGGCCGGGCCATGCGGGGTTGAGGCTCCAGATTCCTGCCCCCAGCAGCATCCAAAACAGTGGCGCAAACAGACCGTCAACGCCGTTCTCACTGGCCGTTTCAGCCAGGGCACGCAGAATTTCCGGGCCGTCGAGATCTGCCGTGTCGCGGCCCACTATCCAGGCAAGGGCTCGGCGGGCGGGCTGAAGCGCCTGGCCTGTCTGATTCTGTACAAGCTGTACGGAATTAGGGAGAGCTTGCAGCACCTGCAATACCGCCTGCTCGAGGCTGCGCCCGGCCAGGGCGCTGGCCAGGGCCACCACCAGCAGGGGCGTAGGGGCCAGCCGCTCCATTCCCCAGCCCACCAGGCCGCTGCCCCCCACTAGCAGCAGCGTGATCAAGCCCCCCGCCAGCCGAAGCTTCCAGGTTCTGGTGCCCGCCCAGGCCTCAGCGCCGCGGCGCAGCAGGGTGATCCACCAGCCCATTACCACCACTGGATGGGGGCACCAGCGAGGGTCCCCCACCAGGCGATCGAGACCGCAGGCGAGGGCAACCAGCAGCAGGGGCTGGATCAGGCCGTTTTCAGCCAGCTGAACATCGAGCGCAGGCCCGTGCCCACCTGCTCGATCGGATGCTGGGCATCGCGCTCGCGGATCTTGGTCATCTCAGGCTTGCCGGCATCGCACTCCGCCACGAAGTTCCGGGCGAAGGTGCCGTCTTGGATGTCGGTGAGGATGCGCTTCATCTCCGCTTTGGTGTCGGCGGTGATCAGGCGCGGGCCGCTCACGTAGTCGCCGTATTCGGCGGTATTGGAGATCGAATCGCGCATGGCTGTTAGGCCGCCCTTGACCATCAGATCGACGATCAGCTTCACCTCGTGCAGGCACTCGAAGTAGGCCAGCTCGGGCTGATAGCCGGCTTCCACCAGGGTCTCGAAGCCTGCCTTGACCAGCTCGGAGAGGCCGCCGCACAGTACGGCCTGCTCACCGAAGAGGTCGGTTTCGGTCTCTTCTTTGAAGTTGGTTTCGAGGATGCCGGCTCTGGTGCCGCCGATGCCTTTGGCGTAGGCCATGGCCAGCTCCCGGGCATGGCCGCTGGCGTCTTGCTCGATGGCGAATAGGGCCGGCACGCCCATGCCGTTCTGGTATTCCCAGCGCACGGTGTGGCCGGGGCCTTTGGGGGCGATCATCACCACGTCCACATCGGCGGGGGGCTTGATCAGCTCAAAGCGGATGTTGAAGCCGTGGGCAAAGCTCAGCACCTTGCCAGCGCTGAGGTGGGGCGCAATCTCCTTGTCGTAGACGGCCTTCTGGAACTCGTCGGGCAGCAGCACCATGATCCAGTCGGCCTTGGCGCAGGCGTCGGCGACGCTCAGCACTTCCAGGCCATCGGCCTTGGCCTTCTCGGCCGAGCGACTGCCTTCGTAGAGCCCAACTACGACGTTGACGCCGCTGTCCTTGAGGTTCAGGGCGTGGGCATGGCCTTGGGAGCCGTAGCCAATAATGGCAACCGTCTTGCCGTTAAGCAGGGAGAGGTCGGCGTCGGTGTCGTAATAAAGCTTGGCCATCCGGGCTGTCTAGGCAGATCCAAAGCCGAGTTTACGCAAACGACCTTCAGGCCTCGCTGGGATGGGCGATGACCCGATCGATAAGGCCGTACTCCTTGGCCTCTGCGGCGCTGAGGAAGTAATCGCGGTCGGTGTCCTTCTCGATCTTCTCGAAAGACTGGCCGGTCATGTCGGCCATGCTGTGGTTGAGCATGTCCTTGATGCGCAGGATCTCCTTCGCCTCAATCTCGATGTCACTGGCCTGGCGCTGGCTGGTGCCGCCCAGGGGCTGGTGGATCATGATCCGGCTGTGGGGCAGGGCCAGCCGCTTGCCTTTGGTGCCGGCGCCCAGCAGGAAGGCGCCCATCGAGGCGGCCAGGCCGACGCAGATCGTCACCACGTCGCTCTTGACGTACTGCATCGTGTCGTAGATCGCCAGGCCCGCGGTCACCGAGCCGCCGGGCGAGTTGATGTACAGGTAGATCGGTTTTGAATTGTCTTCCGAATCCAGATAGAGCATCTGGGCCACTAGGGCGTTGGCCACTGCATCGGTGACCTCCGACCCGAGGAAGAGAATTCGCTCCACGCCCAGCCGCGTGTAGATGTCAACCCAGCGCTCGTATTGGCTGCCGGGCAGGCGGTAGGGAACGCTGGGGGTGCCGATGGGCATGGGTTTGGTTGGGGTGGTCGGTGGAAGGCGGGGTGCCTGGGGGCGGCTCAGCCCAGGCCGGCTGCCGTGGCCGGCGGAGCGGTTGGTAGGTCTTTTTGGCTAGTGAGTACCCGATCGATCAGTCCGTACTCCTTGGCTTCTTCAGCGGTGAAGTAGGTCATCCGATCGGAATCGCGGGACAGCTGCTCCACCGATTTGCCGGTGTTGAGAGACAGCATTTCCAGCAGGGTGCGCTTGTTGTGCAGCACTTCCTGGGCCCGGATCTGGATGTCGGTGGCCTGGCCACGGGCGCCGCTGCGGGGCTGGTGCAGCACGATCGAGGCGTGGGGCAGGGCGGCCCTATGGCCCTTGGTGCCAGCACTGAGGATCATGGCTGCGGTGCCCATCGCCTGGCCGATGCAGATGGTGTGCACCGGCGGCTTCACGTAGCGGATGGTGTCGGCGATGGCGAAGGCTTCGGTTTCAAAGCCAACGGCATCGCCGGTGTACCAGCTGGTGCCGGTGGAGTTGATGTAGAAGAAAATCGGCTTCTCCGGGTTGTCAAACTCCAGGTAGAGCAGCTGGGCAATGATCAACTCGGTGACGTCAATGCCCATTTGGCGCTTGGCGTCGTCGTCGCTGAACAGGGGCAAGCCCAAGTAAACGATTCGCTCCTTCAGCAGCAGGCTGGGCAGATCGGGCGGCGGCGTGCGCATGGCCGCGGAATCGCCGTAGTAGGGGGCTGAAACCGACATCCGCGGTTGATGGAAGCAGGTCTGCGGAGCCTAGCGGGGGCTGTCCGCCTGCGGATTGGCCTTGCTGCGCTCTTGCCGTGGTTTGCGCTTCGCGCTGGCCTCCCCATTGGTCTCGGCTGGGCCACCGTCGCCCCGGGCGAAAACGATCCGGCCAGTGGGGTTTTGCAGGGCTCCGGTGACCACCACCGGCAGCCGCTCGCCAATGCGGCCCCGGGCGCCTTCCACCACCACCATGGTGCCGTCGTCGAGGTAGCCCACGCCCTGATCGGCCTCCTTGCCATCGCGGGCGATCTTGAGCAGCAGCTCGTCGCCTGGCTGCACCTCGGGCCGCAGGGCGATCACCAACTCACTGAGGTTGAGCACCTTGAGCTCTTTCACCTCAGCCACCTTGGCCAGGTTGTAGTCGGCGGTGAGCAAGGTGCCGCCGGTGTCGGCGGTGAGCAGCAGCAGCTTGTCGTCGACGCCGTTGCCCTCGTAGCGGGTGATGTTGACCACCAAGCGCCGGCCGTACTGCTCGCGCAGCTCGCTCAGCAGCTTGAGGCCGCGGCGACCCCGGCCGCGCTTCTCGGCGTTGCCCGAGTCGGCCAGGGCCTGCAGCTCATCGATCACGCTCTGGGCCACGATCACCTGGCCCTCCAGCAGCCCCGAGGCGAGCAGGCCGCGGATGCGGCCATCAATGATCACGCTGGTGTCGAGGATCTTGGCGCTGGCCGGTTGCAGCACCCCATCGGCCACCAACATGGCCTCCGTGCTGCTGGGGTTGAAGAGGCGCAACAGGGTGCGGCCATGCACTTCGGCCAGGTTGTAGCCCGATACACCGAAGAAGACGTTGCTCAGCACCGCCGCCAGCGGTTTGACGAAGATCACCTCCCAGGGCAGGGGCAGCAGCAGGATTGGCGCCAGCAGCAAGTTGGCCACCAGCAGGCCGAGGATCAGGCCCACGGCGCGGCTTACCAGCAGGTCGGTGGGCATGGTGCGCACCTGCTGCATCAGCTTGCGCCGGAGCTGCTGAAAGAAAACTCCAGCGATTACCCCAAAAAAGGCACCGAAGCCGCCCAGCACCGTGCGCAGCCCTTCTGGCTTGTCCACCTGCAGCAGCAACTGCTCGGGCAGCAGGTCTACCCCCAGCCAGCCGGCGGCGGCGCCAGAGATCACAAACAGGATCAGGATGAGGGAGTCCACCATTCCCGTCGTGCGTGGCTACCCAGCTGATCTGGGTTGCAGCATGCCTGATTTCGGTGCCCTTGGCCTGAAGGGGTTTCCGCACTTGTCTTTGTGACTGCCCAATTTCCCCATCCAGTTCCAGTCCCAGCCGCAGTTCCAGGCCCGGCAGTCGCCCAGCCCTGGCCGCCGCGCAGTGCCTATTTGCACATCCCCTTTTGTCACCGGCGTTGCTTTTATTGCGACTTTCCGGTGGTGCCCCTCGGCGACCGTGCCGGCGGCGAAGCGCCGGCGCCAGGGTCGGCCTCGATTGCGGCCTACCTCAGCTTGCTGCTGCTGGAGATTGCCGCCTCGCCCCCCGGCCCACCGCTTGCCACGGTTTATTTCGGTGGCGGCACGCCTTCGCTGCTGACGCCTTCCCAGCTGGAGGCCCTGCTGGCGGCTCTACGCTGCCGCTTTGGCCTGGCTCCCGGAGCTGAGATCAGCCTGGAGCTTGATCCAGCCAGTTTTGACCAGGATCGCCTGGCGGGCTATCTGCAGGCCGGGGTAAACCGGGTGAGCTTGGGCGGCCAGAGCTTTGACGATGCCGTGCTCGCCGGCCTGGGTCGCCGCCACCGTGGCGCGGACCTGCTGGAGGCCGCCGGCTGGCTGGCCCAAGCTCTGGCCGGCGGGGCCCTAAGCAGCTGGAGCCTGGATCTGATCCAGGGACTGCCGGGTCAGGCCCTGGGCCACTGGCGCCACCAACTGCGCCAAGCCATCGCCCTGGCCCCGCCCCACCTCTCCGTCTACGACCTCATCCTGGAGCCCGGCACCGTATTTGCCCAGCGCCACGATCGCGGCCAGCTGCGGCTTCCCGATGCCGACCTGGGCGCCGACTTGATGGAGCTCACCTGGGCCGAGCTCAGCGCCGCTGGCTACGGCCACTACGAGATCTCCAACTACGCCCTTCCCGGCCACGCCTCTCGCCACAACCGCGTCTATTGGAGTGGCGCCGGCTGGTGGGGCTTTGGGATGGGAGCCACCGCGGCGCCTTGGGGTGAGCGCCTGGCCCGACCTCGCACCCGCGATGCCTACGCCGACTGGTTGTCCCAGCAGCCGGGCTCGCCGCCCGCCAGCGCTGGCCAGGCTGGCCCAGGCATGCCGCTGGATGAGCGCTTGCTGGTGGGGTTGCGCCGCCGCGAGGGGGTGTCCATGCCCGCCCTGCTAGCCGAGGTGGGGCTGGGGCCAGAGGCGCTTGCGGCCTTGCGCGGCCGCTTGGAGCCGTGGACCAGTGAGGGGTTGCTGCGGATTGAGGGGCCCCGCTGGCGACTCAGCGATCCAGCTGGCCTGGCCCTCAGCAATGGGGTGCTGCGGGAGCTACTGGCTTGGTGGCAGGAGCAGCAGCAGTTGCCTGGGCAGGGTGACGCTGGCTGGCGATCCAGCCCTGCAGCGCTGCCACCCCCAGGGCCCGACCCTGTAGCAGCGGCGGGCTGAAGGGGGGCTGGCGGCTGGTGAGCCCCAACAGGTCGGCCGTGACCCGAACCTGGCCATCACAGCCCTCACCGGCGCCGATTCCTATTACCGGTAGATCCAATTCCTGTTGCAGCAAGGCGCCCAGATCGGCGGGCACGTGTTCAAGCACCAGGGCGAAGCAACCCGCTGCCTGCAGGGCCAGGCCTTGGCGCCGCAGCCGCTCGCGGCTGATCTCGTCGTTGCCCTGGCGGCGATAGCCCAGCCGATGTACCGACTGGGGGATGAGGCCGATGTGGCCCATCACCGGGATGCCGCTGCGCACCAACCGGTCGATTACGGCCAGGGTTTCAGGCTCGGCGCCTTCAAGCTTCACAGCGGCGGCGGGGGTCTCCTTGAGCACCCGGCCGGCGGCGGCTACCGCGTCGTCTGGGCTGCACTGGTAGCTGAGGAAGGGCAGATCACAAATAAGCAGGGGCATCTGCTCCGGGCCGCAGCTGCTGGCAAGGCCGCGGGCCGTGGCCCGGGTGTGGTGCAGCATTTCCTCGAGGGTCACCGGCAGCGTGGTGGCGTGGCCCAGCACGGTCATCGCCAGGGAATCACCCACCAGCACCGCATCAGCGCCGGCCTCTGCCACCAGAGCGCCAGACAGGGCATCCCAGGCCGTAAGCATCGTGATTGGCAGGCCAGCCCGCTTGCGGCTCGCCAGATCAGCGGGGCGCAGGGGCACGGGCTTAAGTGCGGGTGATGCCATTGCTAACATCTAATCGACTCGGACCCATGCGGCTCGGACGCCCAAATCTGGTCAGGACCGGAAGGGAGCAGCCACACGGGATGCTCAGGGCAGGCGTGGAATCCGGGTCACCCCAATCACAAGCCGCTAGCTAGCTTTCCTGGCTCTGGCGGTTGAGCAGGAAGGGCGGGATTTTGGCGCCGCGTTCCTCCTGGTTGCTGCTGAACAGGGGGGTGCCGGCAAAGCTGACCACGGTGCGCTCGGTGCGGTAAGGGGCGCCGCTCTCAAAGCCGGTGGCAATCACGGTCACATGGATTTCGCCCTCGAGGCGTTCATCCACCACGGCACCCACAATGATGTTGGCATCAGGATCGACAACCTCGTAGATGACTTCAGAGGCGGTGGTCATGTCCTCGAGGGTCATGTCTTTGCCGCCGCTGATATTGATCACACAACCTTTGGCACCGTCGATGCGGGCCGATTCCAGCAGGGGGCTGCTCATCGCCGCCTGAGCTGCCTCGAGAGCGCGGGAGCGGCCGGAGCCCACACCGATGCCGAGCAGGGCTGTGCCGGCGCCAGCCATCACGGATCGCACGTCGGCGAAGTCGACGTTCACTAAGCCCGGCTTGGTGATGATGTCACTGATGCCCTTAACGCCCATCCGCAACACGTCATCGGCGGCGCGGAAGGCCTCTTGCAGGGGGGCGCCGGCAATGGCATCGCGCAGGCGATCGTTGGGGATCACGATCAAGGTGTCCACGCATTCGGCCAGCCGGGCAATGCCCTCTTCGGCCTGGCGCAGCCGCTTGCGACCTTCAAACCCGAAGGGCTTGGTGACGATGCCTACGGTGAGGGCGCCAACTTCCTTGGCGACCTCGGCAAGGATTGGTGCTGCGCCGGTGCCGGTGCCGCCACCCATGCCAGCGGCGATGAAAACAAGGTCTGCACCCTGCAGTGATTCCTGCAGTTCGGCCCGGGACTCTTCCGCAGCCTTTTGGCCGATTACCGGATTACCGCCGGCACCCAGGCCGCGTGTCAGTTTTTGGCCGAGTTGGACGCGCTTCTGTGATGCCGACTGCAGCAGCGCCTGGGCGTCCGTATTCAGCACCCGGTAGCCCACACCCTGGAGGTCGGAGGCAATCATCCGGTTCACCGCATTGCTGCCGCCACCGCCGACCCCGATCACTTCGATGCGTGCCGACTGGCTCGGCACAATCCCGCCTGAAACGCCGCCAAAGGACGGATCGTTTGAAGCCTGGACACCGTTTGACGGGAAGGAGCTTTGGGTCATAGCGGCATTGGGGGTGGCGGTGCTATCAATCTGCGACTGCATTATGTAGGCGTTTTCTTGCCTGGATCAGGCGAGTGTCTCACCTTTGCGGGTTTCCTGGCATGTCTCTGCTGGATTCCTTACGGCTCCCTGCTGGCGGCAGCCCGTCCAGGGGTGGCGGGTAGGCCCAGTTCGGGTTGTTCTGGATCGCTGAGATCGATGGATTGCAGCCGGCGGCCCTTCACCTTTGTCGGCAGTTCCTGTTGCAGGTGACTGAGCACTTCAAGTCGCCGCTCCAATTGGGCATCAGCCGGCCCGAGACGCACCTTGCCAAGCCGCTTGCTCTGCAGCCAGAGGCTGCTGTCTGGTTCAAAGCGGATCTGGCTGATGTCGCCACCAAGCCGCCCCCGTTGTTCGAGCACCAGGGCGAGGGCCGGGCGGTAGCGGGCCTGCCAGCCCAGCACCAGCAAGCCAGCACTGGCTTTAGCCGCGGCCCCCTGGCCCTGGCCAAAGCTCATCCAGTGGCCGAGTCGATCGACATAGCCCTGCTCGCTTCCCTTGGCGGTGCGTCGCTGGGCCCGGGCTACCGCCTGGCGGTCGACCAGTTCAACCCGCAGCCGCGGCGGTGCCATCAGCCGACTCACCTGCACCTGTTCCACCGGCAGGGCACTGGCCAGCAGCTCGGCGATGCGTTTGGGGTGCAGGCCTAGCAGGGGTTGGGGAAAGGTCAGCCGGAGGGCTTGAACAACCTGGTCGGTTCCCACCTGCTGGCTGCCCACCACCTCCACCTGGTCGGGGCCGGTCAGCACCCAGCCCTGCCGTAGCAGGCCGTAGCCCAGGCCTCCGGCGAGGGCTAGCAGCACAAGGAAACGCCAAAGATTGCGCAGGCGCTCTCGGCTCCGCTGCTGGCGCAGTTGGCGCCTTCGCTCCGATCCAGGTGGGGCAGGGGTGGTACTCACCGCAACAGGTTCCACTCCTGGCTCACAGCTCGCAGCGCGAGCGCGACATCAGCTCAGCTATCCAGCGCCGGGCACGCTCCGCATCGGCGAAGGGCAGGTCTTTTTGTTCGCCACCACCCACTAGGCGCAGGCGGCAAGCTCCCTGGCTCTCCTCGGTGAGGGGCGCCTCGCCCGAACCCAGCGACAGCAGCTCAACCAACTCGAGCTGCTTAATAACAAAAAAGTCATCCTGCTTGAGCTGGCCGGCTTCGAAGGAGCACCAACTCAACAGGCCATCAACCAGCCGGGCGCCGCCGCAGCTGTCGAGTTTGGCTAGCTCGGAGCCCTCGGCCCATTCGCGAAACAAGCGCTGCCGCCGCCGCTCAAGCCAGCCCAGGGCGGTGAGCAGCACGAACACCAAAAGCAGTGGCAGCCAAAGCAGGCCGTGACTCATGTCGAAGGGCCTCCACTAGAAATCTGCAAGTGCCATTCTCGGGCCCCTTCAATCAATTCGCGCACCAAGGTGGGCAGGGCCACACCCGTGGCGGCCCAGAGCATCGGGTACATGCTCTGGCTGGTAAAGCCCGGCAGGGTATTGATCTCGTTGAGCCACAGTTCGCCACTGGCTTCGCAGAAGAAGAAGTCAACCCGCGAAAGCCCCATGGCACCAACGGCCTCACAGGCCTCGATCGCCATGGCCCGGGCCCGCTCTGTCACCGCCTCTGGCACCCGCGCCGGGATCACGGTGTGGCTTTTGCCCTCGCTGTATTTGGTGTCGTAGTCGTACCAATCGGCTTCAAAGCAGATTTCGCCCAGCACTGAGGCCTGCAGGGGCTGGTGGCCGCCGCCCCGCACCGCGCATTCCAGCTCGCGGGCCGTCACCCCCTGCTCCACCACCAGGCGCGGATCAAGGGCGGCGGCAAGCTTGAGTCCGGCCTGCAGGCTGGCCCGATCAGTGGCCTTGCTGATGCCCACCGAAGAGCCGAGGTTGGCTGGTTTAACGAAGCAGGGGTAGCCAAGCTGGCTCTCCAGTTGGTTGAGCAGGGCTGTGTATTGATCTTGTGCTGCTGCGCTCGCTGACACGCAGGCATAGGGCACCTGGGGCAGGCCGGCGGCGGCGAAGGCGGCCTTCATCGCCTGCTTATCCATGCCCACCGCCGAGCCCAGCACCCCCGAACCCACATAGGGAACCTGCATCAGGGTGAACAGCCCCTGGATCGTGCCGTCTTCGCCGTTGGGGCCGTGCAGCACTGGCAGCCATACATCAATCTCCAGGGCGCCGGCAGGTAAGGCCCGAAATCCAGGCGGCGGCAGCGGTTGGGGCAGTTGCTCGGGCCGGGCCGGGCTGCCCTGGCGCAGCACAGCATCGGCCAACTCAGCTCCCCACCAGCGCCCTTCGGGGTCGATGTAGAAGCAATGCAGCGCGTATAGCGACGCGTTTTCGGCATCCCGCACCGCCGCCGCCACCGTGGCGGCGGAACGAATTGAGACGGCGTGTTCGCCGGAGGCGCCCCCAAAGATCAGACCAACGGCGATGGGGGTGGGATTCATGCCAGCCGGTATGCGGCCCAGGGGGCCCAAAACTCAGGCCAGTTTGCCGCTCAAGGAGAAGGCGCGCATCTCTTCGATTTGCACCGTCACTAGGTCGCCCGGTTTGATCGGGCTGCCATCGAGGTTTTGGCCGGGGAAAAAGGTGAGTCGGTTGGTGCGGGTGCGGCCCATCACCTGGTTGGAGTTTTTGGGATTGCTGCTTTCCACCAGGATCTCTTCACAGCGGCCGGCGTAGCGGTTGCTGCGCTGCTGGGCGGTGCGCTCCACCAGGGCGTTGAGCTCCTGCAGGCGCTCCACCTTCACCGCCTCGCTGAGCTGGTTGGGCCAGTCGGCCGCTGGGGTGTTGGGCCGCGGCGAGTAGGCGGCGGTATTCACCAGGTCGAAGCCGATCTCCTCAATCAGGGCCAGGGTGCGGCGGTATTGGGCGTCGCTTTCGCCCGGGAAGGCCACGATCGCATCGGCACTGATGGCGGCATCGGGCATGCGCTCGCGGATGCGCTCAACGATGCGGCGATAGCGATCCACCGTGTAGCCGCGGGCCATGGCTTTGAGCACGTCGTCGTCGCCGCTCTGGAAGGGCACATGGAAGTGTTCGCACACCTTGGGTAGGTCGGCGCAGGCATCGATCAGCCGCTCAGTGAAGTAGCGCGGGTGGCTGGTGGCAAAGCGGATCCGCTCAATTCCGGCAACGTCGTGAACGTGATGGAGCAGGTCGGTGAGGGTGTGGGCTCGGCGGCCCTCCGGGCTGATGCCGGGCAGGTCGCGGCCGTAGGCATCGATGTTTTGGCCCAGCAGGGTGATCTCCTTGAAGCCGCGAGCCGCGAGGCCCTGCATTTCCAGCTTGATCGCTTCCGGCAGCCGCGACTGCTCCTGGCCGCGCACCGAGGGCACCACGCAGTAGGTGCAGCGCTCATTGCAGCCGTAGATCACATTCACCCAGCCGCATACCTGGCTGTCGCGGCGGGCGGTGGTGATGTCTTCAAGGATGTGCTGCTCACCGGTGGCCAGCACCTGCTGACCCTGCTCCACCTGGGCCAGCAAGGTGTCCAGCCGGTTGGCGTGCTGGGGGCCCATCACCAGATCCAGCTCTGGCACGCGCCGCAGCAAGGATTCGCCCTCCTGCTGGGCTACGCAGCCCGCCACCACCAGGGTGAGGTTGGGGTTGAGGCGCTTGCGTTGGGCCTGGCGGCCTAGGTAGCTGTAAACCTTCTGCTCGGCGCTATCGCGGATTGTGCAGGTGTTGTAGAGCACCAAATCGGCGCTGTGCTCGTCTGTGCCGGCCCGGTAGCCCATGGATTCCAGGATTCCGGCCATGCGCTCGGAATCCGCCTTGTTCATCTGGCAGCCAAAGGTGGTGATCCAGTAGCTGCCGCGCTGCGCCTGTGTCGCCGTCATCAACCCAGTTTCCGATATCACTGGCCTAACTCAGAGATCTTCCACAAGAGTGAGCTGCTGTCCACAGAGGGCCACCTTGCGTCCCAGATCAATGGCTAGCTGGGTGAGCAAGGCGATCGCGGCGGTGGGATGGTCCTGTTGGAGCTCCTCGAAGGCGCTGCGCTGCAGGAGCCAACAGCTGCCATCGGTATCGGCCACCACGTCGGCCATCCGGCGCTCCCCGCTGAAGAAGGCCGCATCACCAAACACCATTCCCTCGGAAAATGTGGCCATCCGGGCCAGCCTTGCCGGAGCTCCCGGCCGCGGAATCGGCAAGAAGATGCTGAACCGACCGGAGGCCACCAGAAACAGCTGATCGCTCTCCTGTTGACGAGCCATCACCACCGTGCCGGCCGCATAGTGGCGGAGCTCCAGTCGCTCCGTGATCGTCTCGCGCAGATCGGCTGCGAGCGGTGCCAGCAGCCCAAGCAGGCCGACATCTGTTGGTGTTCCCTTAGGCGGGGCCGCACTGCTTTCACCAGCAATCCCTTCATCACTGATCTCAAGCAGGAGGTTTTCGGCGGCTTCCAGGGCCAGATCCAGGCTGGCGTAAGTGAATTTTTCACGACTGAGGGTTGCTGGCAGTTGCAGATGGCTGCTGCGGCAGAGCAGAAGTTGCTGGCCAGCCGCCTGGAGGAGCTCTGCCTGACGCTGTAGCAAGGCTGAGCTGGCGGCCGGTAGTTCGCCGACTTGACCTAGATCAAGAATGATCACGGCACCGTCGATTGCTGCCTGTTCGATGCGGGCCAGAACGTTTTCCAGGGCGGCGAAATCCAGCACCCCTTGGGCATGAAGCACCTTGATTTGCGATCTCAGGGGATCGAGCACTGCGGCCTCAGCAGTGCTGCGCCAGCGACGGGAGAGCCGCTCCGTGCCCTTGTAGGTGCTGCGCACCGGCGACTGCTGCAGGGGCGTTTGGTCAAAGAGGTGGAGCTCCAGGGCCTGGGATAGGCGCCGGCAGGTGGCGATGCCGCGCACGCTGTTGCCGAAGGCATCGAGCCTCGGCGAGTAAACCGCGATGCCGAGACGGCCCGGCACCACCGCAAGCACCCCGCCGCCGACGCCGCTCTTGGCCGGCATGCCCACGTCTTATAACCACTGCCCGGCGTAGTCGTACATCCCGCAGCTGCCAATCACGGCGAGCATGCGGGTGGTGATGACCGGATTGAGGGGTTCGTCCTGGGTGAGAGGGTTACGCCCTTGGCAGGCAAGGGTGGCTGCCATCACGGCAAGGTCCCGGCAGGTGACCCCGATCGAACACTGGCGAAAATAGAGATCGAGGCCCGGCCCTGGCTCCTCCTCGATCACCGCAGCATTGCGCAGCAGGTGGCTGATCGCCCGGTTGCGATGTCCGCTGGCCCGTTCGGATTCATAGACCGACTCATTCACTACCAGGGGACGACCGGCCAGGCTGGAAAAGAACTCCAGGGTGAGGGCTTCGGCCCGGCCTGGATCTTGCCGCCACACCTGAGCTGCCGTGGCGATGGCACCGGCATTGATCATCGGGTTGCGGGGAATGCCGGTGCGTGGATCCAGGCTGATGGCGTTGAACGCATCGCCCGAGGGCTCCACCCCCACCTTTTTCTCCATGAACGAAGGGGAGAGCAGGCTCAGCGCCAGCCCATACATAAAGGGCTTGGAGATCGACTGGATCGTGAAGGTCTTCTCCCAGTCCCCCACGGCATAAACCCTGCCATCGGCCGTTGCTAGAACGATTGCAAAATCCTCTGGATTCGCTTTGGCCAGCTCGGGGATGTAGTCCGCCACCGCGCCCTCCCGGCAGTCACGCAGGTCTTCCAGCTGCTGCTCGAGCAGTTGTTGGATCAGGGAGGAGCGGATCGGCGCGCTTGAGATCGATGCCCTTGAGATCGGTGCCTTTGTGATTTTCGTTATCGCTAATTGTTAATGGTGATCCTGGGTTGTGCCGGACCCATTGGCTTGTTCACAGGCAACCTTTGGGCCATGCCAGCTTGAAGGCTCATTCCAGGGGGAGGTCGTTGAAGCCATGCGCCTGAGTTTGCAACGCTTTCAGCTCACCAAGGCCGTGCCCCTGGCCATCAGCCGCGGCACCACGGCTGCGGTGGAGCACCTGCTGGTGAGCCTTGAGCACGACGGGCTCACGGGCATCGGCGAGACCGGTGGCTTTGATACCGGCCACCGCCATTACGACACCGATGCCGTTGCGGCGGAGCTGGAGGCGGTTGGCCCGCAGCTTGCGCTGCTGGCGCCCCAGCCCCTGCAGGCCCTGGAGCCCCTGCTGGCCGCCCTAAGCCCCCCGGCCCGTTGCGGCTTGGATCTGGCCCTGCACGATTGGTGGGGCAAACGGTTGAACCAGCCGCTGCACCGGCTCTGGGGCCTGGATCCAGGCGCCTGTGTCGCCACCAGCGTCACCCTTGGCTTAGGTACGCCCGAGGCTGTCCTGGCGCGGCTCGAGCGCTGGTGGCAGCAGCTGCCTGCCACCCGCATCAAGCTCAAGCTGGGCAGTCCCGCTGGCATCGCCCACGACCTGGCCCTGCTGGAGGGGGTGGCTAGCGCCCTCGAGCAGCGGCGCCAGCAGACCGGCAGCGCCTGTGAGCTGCAGGTGGATGCCAACGGCGGCTGGGATCTGGCCACGGCCCAGGTCATGCTCGAGCCCCTGGAGCGGGCCGGCGTGGTGCTGCTGGAGCAGCCCCTGGCGCCCCTGCTGGATCCCCAGCTGGATACCGCCGGCTTTGCAGCCCTGCACGGGCTTTGCCCCCTGCCCCTGGTGGCCGATGAGAGCTGCTGGCAGCTGGCCGATTTGCTGCGGCTGGCCCCCCACGTAGATGGCATCAACATCAAGTTGCTCAAGAGCGGTGGCCTCAGCGAGGCCCTGCTGCTGGCCCAGACGGCTCGGCGCTTGGGTTTAGGGGTGATGGTGGGGTGCTACTCCGATGGCGCCCTGCTCAATGGCGCCGCAGCCCAGCTGCTGCCCCTGGTGACCTGGCCCGACCTCGATAGCCACCTCAACCTGGTGGATGACCCCTTCAAGGGACTGCCTGTGGAGGGAGACGTGCTGATCCCGCCAGTGGGCCCCGGCCTTGGCATCGATCTGGGTATCGCCATGGGGCAGTCGTCATGTTGAGCCCAAGCGCTCCGGTCGTGCTGCTGCAGCACGGCGGCCTCAACGACCTCAGCGGCAAGACCGGTTTGGCGATGTTGCGCTATCGCAGTGGGCCGATCGTGGCGGTGATCGATCCGGCTTTTGCTGGCTCCGACCTGCAGCAGGTGAGCGGCATCGAGCGGGCTGTGCCGGTGGTGGCTGACATGGCGGCGGCCCTGGCCTATGGGCCCGAGGTGGCGGTGGTGGGGCTGGCCCCCTCCGGTGGCCGCCTGCCTCAAGCGATGCGGGCCGATCTGCTGGCGGCGCTGCAGGCGGGGCTGAACCTGGCTAGTGGCCTGCACAGCCGCCTTGGCGATGATCCCGAGCTGGCTGCCGCCTGTCGCCGAGCCGGCCAGTGGATCTGGGACCTGCGTCAGGAGCCGGCTGGCTTGGAGGTGGCCGCAGCGCGAGCCGCTGCCCTGCCCTGCCGCCGGGTGCTGGCCGTGGGTTCGGATATGGCCGTGGGCAAGATGAGCGCCTGCTTGGAGTTGCAGGCTGAGGCCAGGCGCCGCGGCCTTGATGCCCGCTTTGTGGGCACGGGGCAGGCGGGAATCTTGATCAGCGGCCAGGGCGTGGCCCTCGATGCCGTGCGGATTGATTACGCCGCCGGTGCCGTGGAGACGGCCGTGCTGGCCGCCGCCGCTGGGGCCGGGCCGGAGGCGTTGCTGCTGGTGGAGGGCCAGGGGTCGCTTTGTCATCCGGGCTCCAGCGCCACCTTGCCCCTGCTGCGCGGCAGCCAGCCCACCGATCTGCTGCTGGTGCATCGCGCTGGCCAGAGCCATGTGCGCACCCGACCAGGGGAGGTGCCGGTGGCGATCGCGCCCCTGAGCGAGTTGATCGCGGCGCTGGAGGCCCTGGCGGCCTTGGGGCGTCCCGATGGCCTGCGGCCGCGGGTGCGGGCCGTGGCGCTCAATACCGCCCAATTGGACGCCGCCGCAGCCCAGCTTGCTGTTGCCGCCACCGCGGCCGAGGTCGGCTTGCCCTGCGCCGATCCGGTGCGGCATGGGGCTGAGTTTTTGCTGCAGGCGCTGCAGTAAGCCACAAAAAAGCCGCCCCAAAAGTGGTGGGGACGGCTAGGGAATCAAGGGCGAGCGAGGGGATTCGAACCCCCGGATGGCGGCACCACAAGCCGCTGCCTTAACCGCTTGGCGACGCCCGCCGCGCCCTTTGAATGTAGCAAGTCGTGGCCTGTCAAGGCTTCTCACCCGTTGCGGCGGCCTGCTTTCAGCCCAGCTACCGCGGCCTAAGCCACAGGATTGGAATTGCCACCAGGCAGAGAATCCCCGCTCCTGTTTGCAGTTCGGGCAGCGCGCCGGCCAGGGGCACCAGCAGCGGCGAGCGCAGCCAGGGCCCGACTAGGTCGCGCAGAAATGCTGCTGAGTTGGCGTCGAGCAGGGCTGCTGCCAGGGCGGCCAGAAAGGCCGTGCCAATGAGCTTCTGGTCCATGCCCTTGCCCCTGAGCTCGCATTAGACAGGACGTTGAGGCTTGGGGCAAGGCGCCTGCCGTGGCGAGCAAAGGGTGCCAACCTTGCTTGCCTGCAGCTTTGCACCGTTTGGTTTGCCGTTCGGACACCCCGGCCCGCTTTGCATGGGCGCCTGGCTTGCTCGTGCTGGCCCTGGTTGGCGGCGGGCTTGCCCTCACCAATCCATCTCTTGCCAACTTCCGTGCCTTCGCCAGTGATCGCCTAGTGGAAGAGATCAGCAAGGAGCTCTGCGCCGATGGCGGCTTGCCAGTGCTGTTGCGGATGGCGATCAACAACTGTGTGGGGCTTGTTCAGGCCCAGCGAGAGACCTTGGCGGCCGTGGTTCTCAGCCACACTCGCCGCAGCAACTACGGGCTGGTGAGTGTTTTCGAAAGTGAGCTGGGCGGCCAATCGTTGCTGCGCTGGCAGGTGCCGCGCTTTCGCTCCACCGTGGTGGGTGTTGCCGGTCAATTTGTCTTGATCAGCGCTGCCAGCGACCGTTCCGAGAGCCCCTAGTGGAGCTGCGTCTGCCCCGGGGGCTACTGGATCCGCGCCTGGGCGGAGCCGGGTTTCGCGCCGATGCGGATGGCTTGGTGTCCCTGTGCATCGCTTTCGATGCGGGACGGATCACGGCCATTTCGCCCCTGCCCGCTCAGGCTGCTGCTGCGGCCAACCTGCCCCTGGCCCTAACCCCCCTGGTTGAGCCCCACGCCCACCTGGATAAGGCTTTCAGCGCCGCCGCTTTCCCCAACCGGGAGGGCACGATGGCGGCGGCCTTAGCTGCCAACCAACGCGAATACGTTCAGCGCAGCGTTGAACAGGTGGCTGATCGGGCTGAGCGCGCCCTGGAGCGGGCCTGGCGCAACGGTGTGCGGGCGATCCGCAGCCACATCGATAGCGTGGGGGCTGCGGCCGAGCCCAGCTGGGAAGCCCTGTTGGCGGCCCGTGAGCGCTGGCGCGAGCGGCTGGAGCTGCAGCTGGTGGCCCTGGCACCGATGACCCATTGGCTCACGGCGGATGGGCAGGCCCTGGCCCGGCGGGTGGCCGCTGGCCAAGGACTGCTGGGTGGGGTGATCGGGCCGCCCTATGGCCAGGGTGCCGCTCGCCGCAGCGCCGACCGCGAGGCCCTGCTGGCCCTGCTTGACCTGGCCGAGCGCCATGGTTGCGGGGTGGATCTGCACGTTGATGAGGCCGATTCCTGCCCT
Organism: Cyanobium sp.; assembly: GCA_044356035.1. GTDB lineage: Bacteria > Cyanobacteriota > Cyanobacteriia > PCC-6307 > Cyanobiaceae > Cyanobium_A. The sequence goes on from JBIKWZ010000039.1 coordinate 20,819, forward strand.
GGGGAGGGGGTGGCGATGGTGGCCCAGTTGGTGTTGGAGCAGCGCCGTGCCGTGGCGATCACCTGCAGCCACGCCAGCAGCATGGCCCTGTTGCCGCCACGCAACTGCGACCGGCTGGCCGATCGGCTGGCCGCCGCCAACATCGCCGTGGTAGCTCTGCCCACCACCAATTTCTGGCTGCTGGGCCGCCGGCCCGGGCGCACCCCCTGGCGGCGGCCCCTGGCGCCGATCCGCAGCCTGCAGCAGGCGGGCGTGCGGCTGGCTATCGGCGGCGACAACGTGCAAGACCCCTGGTATCCAGGTGGTGATTTCGATCCCATTGAGCTGCTGCGCTGGTCGGCGCCGCTCTGCCAATTGATGCCCTGGCAGCGGCTGGGCCTGGCCCCCTTCAGCACCGCCGCCGCAGCGGTGCTGGAGCTGGCCTGGGATGGGGTGGTGCGGCTTGGGGCCCCTGCCGATCTGGTGCTGCTTGGGGCTGGTAGCTGGGGGGAGCTGCTGGCCCGGCCGCCCCAGCGGCGGGTGTTGCGTCAAGGCGTCTGGCTGCCGCCGCCCGAAGCTGAGCTGCCTTCACCCCTTTTGCAACCCCATGGCTGAGCGTTGCCCTGAGGCCCAGATCGCTGCCCTGGCTGCGGAGCTGAGCCAGTTGGATTCGGACCTGCCGCTGCTGGGGGCCGAGTCGCCGCTGGAGCTGGAGCGGCTCTCCCGCGACTACTACGATTACTCACCGGTGCTGGTGCCCCTGCTGCAGGGCTGCCGCGCCCAGCTGGTGGCCAGAGCCACCACGGTGGAGCAGGTGCTGCTGGTGGCAGGAGCCTGTGCTCGCCAGGGCGTGCCCTTGACGGTGCGGGGTGCCGGCACGGGCAACTACGGCCAGTGCGTGCCACTGCAAGGCGGCCTGGTGCTGGATCTCAGCGGCCTCAATCAGTTGCGCCAGCTGGATGAAGCCACCGGCGTGCTCGAGGTGGAGGCAGGCGCCTTGATGGGGGCGATCGAGCAGCAGTTGGCCCCCAGGGGCCGGGCCCTGCGGCTGGTGCCCAGCACGGTGCGCAGCGCCAGCATCGGTGGCTTTATCGCCGGTGGCTCCGGCGGCATCGGCTCCCTGCGCTGGGGTTTTCTGCGCGATCCCGGCAACCTGCTGGGCCTGGAGGTGGTAACCATCGAGCCCGAGCCGCGGCTGCTGCAGCTCGATGCCGCCGCCAGCGCTCCGCTCAACCACGCCTACGGCACCAATGGCATCATCACGGCCCTGCGGCTGCCCACCAGCGAGGCGGTGGTTTGGCGGCAGCTGGTAGTGGGCTTCGAGCAGTGGGGGCAGGCCCTGGCGGTGGCCCAGGCCCTTGCCGGCACGGCCTTTGAGCTCAATGCCATCACCGTGCTGGAGGGGCCGCTGGCTAGCCAGCTCCCCTGGCCGGCGGGCTGTCCGGCGCCCGAGTCTGGTGAGCAGCGCCTGTTGTTGCTGGCCGCCCCCGCTGCCCTGGAGGTGTTGCCGAGCTGGCTTGCGGCCCGGGGTGGAGCGCTGCGCTGGCAGGCCCCCCAGGGCCAGAGCCGGGGGCTGCCGCTGCGGGAGCTCAGCTGGAACCACACCACCCTGCATTGGCGCGCCCAGCATCCGGATTGGACCTACCTGCAGATGCTGCTGCCCCAGCCGGAGGCCCCCTGCCTGGAGCGCTTGCGGCAGCAATGGGGCGACGACCTGCTCTGGCACCTGGAGGCGGTTAAGCAGCAGGGAGCGGCCCGGCTGGCGGCCCTGCCGCTGGTTCGCTGGCGCGGTGAGCAGGCCCTGGAGCAGCTGATGGCCGATTGCCGCGAGGTGGGCGCGGTGCTGTTCAATCCCCACGTGCTCACCGTCGAGGACGGCGGCCTGGGTGTGATCGATGCCGACCAGGTGGCAGCAAAGGCCGCCTACGACCCGGCCGGCCTGCTCAACCCCGGCAAACTGCGCGGCTGGCTCAACAGCCCAGGCTGAGGCGGGTGTCGGCGCCGGTGATCGGGTTAGTGCCTTCGGCATCGCGGCAGAGGGAGCGCTGGTCTACCCGGTCGATCAGGGCGTCGCTGAAGTCGGCGTCGGTGACGTTGGCGCCGCGGAAGCTGCTGCCTGAAGCGATTGCCCCGGTGAGGATGGCTCCACTGAGATCGGCGCCGGAGAGGTCCACCTTGTCCATCAGGGTGCCGCTGAGATCGGCGCCGGCGAAATTGGCATTGGGGAAGGCCGCCTGGGTAAGAATCGCCCCATGCAGATCGGCGCCGCTGAAGTTGGCGTGGCGTCCCGTGGCCCCAGCGAAGGAGGTATTGGCTAGATCCTGGCCGCTGAAATCCTGCTCGTTCTGGTTGGTGAGCGTGTAGTCCACGCCGGAGAAGTCGGCCGCCGCCGGCAATGGAGAAAACAGTGGAGATAGCAGCAGCAGCAACAGGGCTAGGGAAAGGGCTACTGATTGCGCTATTGATTTTGCTATTGATTTGGCCACTAATTTCGCCACTGAATTGGCTCCTGACTGGGCCCCTGACTGGGCCGCTGAGAGGAGCTCGGAGACGGGAGCCATGGGGATCGGCCGCGGGACCTCACTCTGGCCTGGATGGTGTGTGGTGGCAGAAAGGGAGGAGTAGATGGGTGTTTTGCGACTTGACTTAGCCTTAGCTAAGCTAATCAGTAAAAACATGCTCGAGGGGGCTCGAGCCGGGCTGGTGGGCTGGTGGGCTGGTGGCGATGCGCAGCAGGCGAATTAACCGGCGAATTAACCAAACTCAGAAGTCCCTGGGCTTGCAGCTGGTGCTTGCCCTGATGGGGCTACCTGGCCGAGTAGGTAGAGCGAGCCAGCAACCACCACGCGCTGCAAGCCACTTCCCGCTTGCGCCAGGCCGGCCTCGAGGCTGGGGGCGCTACGGAGCTGGCTAGCGAGTCTGGGACAGGCGGCGGTAAGGGCCTCAAGGCTCCAGCAGGCGTGCCCCGGCACTGGCACGATCCAGGCCCGGTCATCCGGGGCCAGCAAGGCGGCGGCTATCTCCGGCCCCTGCTTATTGGCCAGCATGCCGAGCAGCCAGTGGCGCGGGCCAGCGGCCAGGCCGTGGCGCTCGGGATGGGCGTCGAGCTCAGACCGCAGGGCGAGGGCGGCCGGCAGGTTGTGGGCGCCATCGAGCAGCAGGGGCTGACCGCCCCAGCTCACTTGTTGAAGGCGGCCTGGCCAGCGGGCTGCTGCGAAACCGCGGCGTATGGCTGGGTCGTTGACCGGCCAGCCCCGCTCGCTTAAGGCCCGCAGCAGGCCCAGGGCGACGGCGCCATTGGCGGCCTGCACGGCTCCTGAAAGCCCCAGGGTCCACTGGTTGAGATCCAGCGGCTCCACCCAGCGCAGTTCGGCTCCCACTGCGGCGGCGCGATCGCTCAGCACCGCCGCCACCTCCGGGCTCTGGGGAGCGCTGATGGCCACGGCCCCCGGTTGGAGCACGCCGGCTTTTTCGGCGGCAATCGTGGCTGGATCCGGCCCGAGGAACTCAGCGTGGTCGAGCCCCACCGAGGCAAAGCCGATCACGGGCCGGTGGGGATGGCAGGTGGTGGCGTCGAGCCTGCCCCCCAGTCCCACCTCCAGCACAACCAGCTCAAGTTCAGCTTCCGCGAAGGCCAGGAAGGCGGCGGC
>JBIKWZ010000070.1:0-7543 GCA_044356035.1 Cyanobium sp.
TGCGGCGCCCTCAGCTGCCAGCACGGTCCGATCGACTGGGTGGGCTTGCATCGCCATCACCACCTGCACTCCGACGATCCAGCTGACCACCACAACAGTCATTTCGGCTTCTGGTGGAGCCACTTCGCCTGGATGCTGCACACCGTGCCAGCCAAGCAGTACGTGCGCCAACTCACCCCTGACCTGCAACAGATTCCCTACCACCGCTGGTTAAACCGCAACTTTTTGCTGCTGCAGTTGCCCCTGGCGGCGGCTCTCTATGCACTGGGTCAGGCGACCGGAGCCGGTGGTTGGGCCCTTGTGCTCTGGGGCATTCCCCTCCGCCTGGTGTTTGTCTATCACGCAACTTGGCTGGTCAATTCAGCCACCCATCGCTGGGGCTACGTGAGCCATAGGAGCGGTGATAGCTCCCGCAATAACTGGTGGGTGGCCCTGCTCACCTTCGGGGAGGGCTGGCATAACAACCATCACGCCTACCCCAGTAGTGCCCGCATGGGCTTTCGCTGGTGGGAGCTCGATCTCACCTGGTGGCACATCCAGATGCTGGGCCGACTTGGCCTGGCCCGTCGAATTCGCCTCGCCGCTCCTCTTCACGCCTCCTCCTCATGACATCCATGCCCTTTGCAGCCCTGCCCGACATAACCAACCCCGCCTACCGCGATGCCTACAGCCGCATCAACGGCATGGTGGTGGTGGGTGAAAATCTCGCTGGTCGCCACTTCCGACTGCTTGCCCGCGCCATTCCAAATGATCAGCAGGAACTGGAGCGACTTGCCGCCATGGAAGGGCGCCACGCCAGTGACTTCATGGGCTGCGGTCGCAACCTTGGAATCAAGCCCGATCTAGGCCTAGCCCGTCTCCTATTCGCCCCGCTGCACGAGCTGTTCCTGAGGTGCAACCAGCAGGGCGACCTACCGGGCTGCCTGGTGATTCAGGGCTTGATTGTGGAGTGTTTTGCCCTTTCGGCTTACCACGCCTACCTGCCGGTGGCCGATGCCTACGCCCAGCCAATCACCGCCGCTGTGATCAGCGATGAAGGAGAGCATCTGGGCTACGCGGAGCGCTGGTTGCATGCCCACTTCGGAGCAGCGCAGGCATCCGCCGGCACGATCAGCCGCAAAGCCCTGCCGATCACTTTGGCCATCCTGCAGACCATGGCTAGGGACCTGAAGTCGATCGGCATAGACCCGCACGAGCTGCTCGCAAATTTCAGCGAGCTATTTCTTCAAGCCCTGAAAGCCAGCGGCTTTGATCAAACAGCAGCCAGACGCATCGTTACCGGAGGCCTGGCTGCTGCTGCAACTAGCTGATCCAGGCCAGGTCAGCGAGGGGCGCGGGGAAGGGGAGATCAATCGCTTCGCTCATCAGCCAGGCACTGCTGAGCAGCATGGGCCGTAGAGCGCCACCCAAGCGCAGCTGCAGCCAGACAGCGACTCTGGGATCAAGGATGGCAATCCCCTCCGCTGGGACTGGTTGATCGATCCCGCTCCGCCGGCCAACCACACCCAGCATTGAGCTGAGATTCGGCGGGCAGTACCAGAGGCCCGCCTCGCCGATCCCCTGATGACGGCGTCGCTCGAGCATCAGTTCGCGCAGCTGGCCATCCCCGCTGAGCGCTGGGAACGGAGCCACTAGCAACTGCAGCTGAAGTAGGTCCGTCGGCGGCGGGCCCAGCTGGGGCTCAAAGGGTATGGCCATGGGGAGCGTTGCAACGTTTTAGAAATCACGGAACAGTGTAACAACGGTAGTGGCATATCATTGACCCAGTTTACGCCGCCCGTCCGGGCAAGTCCGATGCTCTCCTCTCCTTCCCTCTCCACCACCTCCCAGCAGGGCCAAGTTCTTGGTCCGCGGGTGCGCAAGCTGCACGCCCACATCGGCAAGGCCCACCACCAGGCGGAGGGGATGGAGTTTTCCAGGGCTCTGCTGGAAGGCAGAGCCACGCCGCTGCAGCTGGCAGGCCTGCTGAGAGCGCTGCTGCCGGCTTACACCCTGCTTGAGCAGGAGGCCCCCGACCTGGCCACCGCCCTTGGCGCAACGAATATGCCTTGGTCAGATCTGGCCCGCAGGCACGCCCTGGAGCACGACCTGAAGCAGCTCGCCGCCTTGCCAGCAACACCGGCATCAGCTGCAGCAGCCAGCTGGCTGGAGCAGATCAAGTTGCTGGCTCGCCAGGCACCCCACCGGCTGATGGCGCACGTTTATGTGCGCTACGGCGGGGATCTCTCCGGCGGACAGCAACTGGGGGGCCAGGCCAACGCCATCCTTAGCCGCCATGGCTTATCAGAACTGAAGTTTTGGTCATTTGAGCAAGAGATCCCTGCCCTGAAAAAAGCCCTGCATGACGGTTTTGAGCAGATGGATCTATCTGAACCAGAGGAAGAAGAGTTGCTGGATGAAGCCGTAGCGGCCTTCAAGCTCACCCAGAAACTGCTAGCCGAGCTCGCCGAGATCTAAGGCGGCAACGCATCCCAGCACCCCAACCCAACCCCTCACGCCCATGCCCGCCATCGCCCCTGCGCTCAGCCCGATCGAGCTGCTGCTCAAGTACAACAAGCCCGTTCCCCGATATACCAGCTATCCCACCGCAGCAGCGTTTGAGATCGGAATTGGAGCAGGGGAGCTCAGCCGGCAACTGGCCCAACCAACCAGCGCACCACTTTCGCTCTATGTGCATGTACCCTTCTGCCGCCATGCCTGCTGGTATTGCGGCTGCAACCGGGTGACCACCCAACTCGGCTCCAAGGTGGTGGAGCCATACCTGGCCTCATTGGGGATCGAGCTTGAGCTCCTCAGGGCTCTCATGCCACAACGACGTCGGGTCGCCCAATTGCACTTGGGCGGTGGTACCCCCAACTACCTCAATCAGCAAGAATCCGCCCAGCTCTGGGGATTACTGGAGCAGCACTTCAAGCTCGAGCCCAACCTCGATGCATCCATTGAAGTCAATCCAGAATTCCTCAATCGCGAGGAGGTGCTGCATCTGCGGGGCCTGGGATTTAATCGCATCAGCTTTGGCATTCAGGATGCCAATCCAGAAGTGCAGAAGGCTGTGAATCGAATCGTGCCAGTGGAGCAGTTGCTCCGGGTGATGGGCTGGCTACGGGAAGCTGATTTCAACAGCGTGAATGTGGATCTGATCTGCGGCCTGCCACTCCAGACACCAGAGCGCTTCCGCCAGACCCTGGCGCTGGTGCAGCAGTTGCGCCCTGATCGCATCTCCCTGTTCTCCTTTGCCTACCTGCCGGAGCAGTTGCCATTGCAACGCAAAATTGCCGCCAGCGATCTACCCAACCAGCGCGACCGCTTGATGATGCTCGAAGACGCCCAGCAGCTGCTCTGCAGTTCTGGCTACGAGGCTGTTGGCATGGATCATTACGCCCTCGCGGGCGACAGCCTGGCAGAGGCCGCCCGAGCTGGGTTGCTGCATCGAAACTTTCAGGGGTACACAACCGGTGGGGAGCTGGAGCTGCTGGGGGTGGGCCCCACCGCCATCAGCCAATTCCCGCACCTATTCACCCAGAACGAACGGGATCTCAAGGCCTACACCCGGACCCTCGCAGAGGGGCGCCTGCCCGTGGAGCGCGGTTTGGTGGTCAAGGATGCGGAGACCTTGGACCGGCGCGAATTGATCCGTCAGGTGATGTGCGAATTCGCGGCGACCCTCGACCTTGATCGCTTCAGTGGAGAGTGGCAAGAACTGCAGGAGCTGGCCAAAGATGGGTTGGTGAAACTGGAAACCAGCGGGCGACTTGGCTTGCTCACAGTCACTACCTCGGGCCGCTGGCTGATCCGCACCATCGCCGCGGTCTTCGACCCGCAACAGCAACAGCGCGCTTCTGGATCCCGCCTGGTTTAAGCCGTCACCAACCAGCGGCCAGCCGCCGCCAGCACCAGGGCCAGAGCAAATCCGCCCCAACGGCTCCAGCCGGCTGGCTGAAAACGGGGGATCAGCATGGCCGTGCCCCCCACTCCCACCAGCACGGCCGCGCTCTGGCAAAAAGCGATCACATGGGTGTCGGCACTCCAGCGGGGCAGATCCGGCCAGCCAAAGCTCACCGGCAACAACAGCCCCGCCTCCTGGAGCCCCAGGGGCAGGTACCGGGCCAGCAGCAGAGCCCAGAGCAAGGGCAGCAGCAGGTAAAGGGTGCTGGTGGAGAGACCCAGCAGGCGGCGCAATGCCAGCCAGCCAAGGGACGGCAACGCCAGCGCCAGCATCCCGATGGCAAAGCGCGCCAGCAACGGACCGGCCTGCAGACTTTCGGGCGCCAGCGGCAACCAGCCCAACAGCCGCTGCCAATGATGCAGGCTGATGCCGCCCGCCAGCACAAGGATCAGGCCCGCTTCTCCAGCGGGCGGATCCATATCCCGCTGCAGATCGGCAGCCGGTGGCCTTAGGCGCAGCTGCACCGAACGATGGGGGCAGGCGGCTACGCAGGTGAAGCAGAGCACGCAGTTGCGGTTGTCGGTGAGGTGGGCTGGATGGGTGCCAAGTGGACAGCCGGCGGTAGCCAGTCCCTCCCCCACCGCAGGTCCTCCCTTGAAGCAGCCGTAGCTGCTGCAGCTGCCACTGCAGGTGCCCGATTGAGCCCGTAATTCGGTCATGGCGAGCTTGGCGAAAAGGCCATTCATGCCGCCCACAGGGCAGAGAAAACGGCACCAGAAACGCTTCTCGAAGAGCAAGGAGCCCAGCACCGCACCAGCGGTGATGCCCAGCAGCAGGCAACTGCTGAGCCAGGCGGTGTTCTCCAGATTTGCCAGCTCCTCCCAGAGAAGGATCCCAGCGAAGCCAGCAGCAAGCACGGGCGCGCCCCACTGGTCCAATTCACCCCGCGGCCAGGGCCTGGGCTGCAAACCCAGCCGGCGCGCCAGCCCCTGGGTGATCTCTCCCCAAACCATGAAGGGACACACCGCACACCAAAATCGACCCACCAGGGGGTACGACAGCAAAATCAGGGGCCACCACCACGCCCAGAACAGATTGAGAGCGCCGTTGTGCTCCCGAGACTGCGGCCCCAGCCACAGCCATAGGTTCACGGCCACAAACAACCAGCTCACCACCCCAAATTTGAGGGCAGCCCAAAGCGAGGGCTGACGCAACAGTTGACGCAGGGGTGGGCGCCAACGCCAGAGATCAAATCTCAGCCGGTGCGGACGATTGGCCGTCCAGAACACGTCCTCAGGCAGCAGCACCCCCTGGGGGCTCTTTTTGTCACTGCCCTGCAGCCGCACCTGTTCCATGGCCCGAGCGATCAAGCCATCCAGCTCGCGCAAGTTGTTGGGAAAGTCGTAGTTCTGGAGTCGCCTCACCACCGCATCACTAACCTGCGGCAGCACCTCCCAGCCGGCGCTACGGGCCTGCTGGCGCAGCCCATAGCGCAACCATTCGCCCAGGTCCTGGCGCCGCACCCGCAACGGCGGCACCCGAATCAGATCGCAGACCTGATCAAAAGCAGGCAGGGCGGCCTCGGCAGTGAAAAACACCCTGCCGCCGAAATGGCGCGGTCTGCTGCCCTCCCCCGGACAGCTCCAATGCCCTGTGCGAGCCAGCTCCAGCAAGCTCAACTGCAGGGACGGCTGCACCTGGTCGAGCTTGTCGATCAGCAGCGCACCATCCCCGAGGCACTCCAGCAAAGACCCGTCGCCATCACTGCCTGACTGGCCAAACAGGTTGGCGCCATCCGCGCGCAGCGTGGCCCCATCGAGACGCACCAGCCACTGCCGGCGCGCGGCAGAACCGAAATGAATCAGGGCCGCGAGATTGTCCTTCTCCAGCCCCGGCTCGCCGCTGATCAACACGGCGCGCCCAGCGGAGTCAGCAGCAGCCTCGCGAATCTGCTCGCGCAGGCGCTGGGCATAGCGACTGCTACCCACCACACCCCGGCGCGCCCGCCCCAGCAGGTACGGGGCCAGCGTCAACAGGTGATCGGATGAATCCTGTAGCACCAGCGTTACCGATGATGGCTCCTACACGCTCCCACGTCCGATGCGCCCAGAGCATGGTGTGAACGCAGACCGAAGCACCGCTGAAGCAAGCGTCGACCTTGACTGGCGGGCAGCATCAGACCTTGGCCACCGTTGCGTCACCTACACCGCCCGGGTGCGCGTCACTGTCACTGCCGGTGAACTGACTCCTCTGGTTCGAGAAGGCACCGGCGCCGGCCACTGACGCTCAATTTCAATTCAGCCACCACAGTCGAGCAGCTGTACGGCTTCTATGGATTGCCCCTGCCGCTGGAACTGGCGGGTCCTGCGGCAGCCGAGAGCTTGAGCTCCCTGTTGGCTCAGAGCACGTCGCGTGGCGGACGCAGCATCGGCCCCCTCCACATCAAAGCTGGAGCTGATTCTGAGCACATCACAGTGAGCTGCATTAGCCAGCCTGAATGAAACTCAGCGCTGCAACAACCAGCGCAGCAGCGACAGATCAATGATCAGCCCGATGCCGGTGTTCCACCGCAAGGACGGACGCTCGGCCAACCGCTGCAACCAGGCCAGCAGCTGATCACGCCACCGCTCCATCGCCAGCACCGCCAGCAGCAGCAGGATCAAGGGGATAGCGATGGCCAGAGCAAGCCCGCGGAGCATCGGCATCTCTCCGTTCACTGAACGGTATCCAGTTCCAAAGACCGCAGCAGCAAAGCGCCTTCAACCTTACTAGTACATGCGTATGCATTGACCGTGATTCATGGGTGCCCCTCTCCCCCGGCCCGCGTCACTGAATCCCCGGCTCGATCTCCCGATCGAGGAGTGTCCCTACCTCGATGAGGTGCTGCTCAAGACCCGCAGCCGCAAGGTCTGCATGACTTGCCACTGGTTCAGACACCACGCGGGAGTGAACTGCATCCCGGTGCTCACCTGCCAGCTGAACCAGGACTTGATCGCCCATGGCGAGCACCTCACCAGCCGCTGCCAGGGTTGGACTGATGACATGACGCGGCAGCAGGTCTGGTCGCCAGAGGTGGCCTGAGCGACCCATGCAGCCCCTGCGCTGTCACCGGAAAGCGGCCTTCCTTATTGCCTTGGCCTGTTAGCGCCTGAGCAGGCCAAAGGCTGGTCCGCCATCATCAACACTGGCTTAGCTGAGAGCACTTCCCGCGTCCATGGTCTTCGCCTCGCCTCGCGCCTACATGCTGCTGTCGACGGCAGCAGCGATCGCGACGATCGTGTTGAAAACGCTGGCCTGGCGCCTGACCGGGTCGGTGGGCCTGCTCTCCGATGCCATGGAGTCGGGCGTGAACCTTGTCGCAGCCCTTGGCGCGATCTGGGCGCTCACCCTGGCGGCCAAACCTGCCGATCGCAGCCACCCCTACGGCCATTTCAAGGCCGAATACTTCTCGAGCGGCCTGGAAAGTGTGCTGATCGTGGTGGCAGCTCTCGCCATCATGCATACGGCCATCGGCCGCCTGCAGCAGCCCCAACCGCTGGAGCAACTGGGCATCGGCCTGGTCATTTCCCTGCTGGCAACCGCTCTGAATGGTCTGGTGGCCTGGGTGCTGTTTAAAGCCTCGCGGCGCTTTGATTCGATCACCCTGCGCGCCGATGC
>JBIKWZ010000040.1:0-23970 GCA_044356035.1 Cyanobium sp.
AACCGCTGGAGCAACTGGGCATCGGCCTGGTCATTTCCCTGCTGGCAACCGCTCTGAATGGTCTGGTGGCCTGGGTGCTGTTTAAAGCCTCGCGGCGCTTTGATTCGATCACCCTGCGCGCCGATGCCCACCATCTGCTCACCGACGTCTGGACCTCCATCGGTGTGGTTCTGGGTATCGGCCTGGTGAAACTCACTGGCCTGACGATTCTCGACCCCCTGATTGCGATCGCCGTGGCGCTGAACATCGTCGTCACTGGCTGGAAGCTGTTTCACGAAACCGCCTCCGGCCTGCTGGATCGCTCCCTGTCCGATCCCGAGCAACAGGTTCTCGAAGATCTGCTGGCCAGCTGTGAAACAGACGAGATCCAATTCCACGCGCTGCGCACTCGCGTGGCTGGTTCCCGTCGCTTCGTGTCGTTCCACGTGCTCGTGCCTGGTCACTGGAGCGTGCAGGCAGGCCACGACCTCTGCGATCAGTTGGAGCACAAGGTGGCAGCCACCTTGACCCGCACGCATGTGTTCACTCACCTCGAGCCGATCGAGGATCCGAAAGCCTGGGAAGACCAGGGCTTCCGCTGGGAGCAGGGCTGATGCCCGGGAAGCCCTGCCCTCGAGACCCAACTCCAGCCGAGGCCTGATTCACCTCTCGCGCCATGCCCCGTCCTTACAAACCCTCCCTGTTGCGCCTGCTTCATGGCGCCACTGCCCTGCTGGTTCCGCTGGCCTGGCATCAGAGCAAGGCCTGCACACTGGCCACCTTGTCCTCCAGGGTCTGCTCCTTGTCAGTGCGGGTATTGATTTTGACGGTGGTGTAAACCCGAGGACAGCCCATGTCGTGCACCGCCTGGTGGCAGTCCTCAATCGCCTGGAACACCGGCTGCCACGCCCACCCCGGTCGGCACCACACATAGATCAACGATCACCTTCAAGGTCACTCCCGGCGGATTGCACCCATCGTGGAGGCACCTGCAAAGGAGCTGCCGTGTCTGTTTTTCCGCTGTTGGTGATTGTTCATGCCCTGGCCGCCACGGTGTGGACCGGCGGCCATCTGGTACTGGATCTGGGGGTGCTCCCCAGGGCCTTGCGAGCAAAGAGCGCGGGACAGGTCCGCGCCTTCGAGGAGGTCTTTGAGCCGCTGGGGCTCACGGCCCTGGCCATTCAGGTGCTCACCGGCCTGGGGATGGGCTGGATCTATCTCCCCGGCTTCCAGGGGCTGTTCAGCCCGGCCAACCCGATCGGCATGTTGGTGGGCGTCAAGCTGTTGCTGCTGACTGGCACCGCCGCCCTAGCCCTGCACGCCCGGTTGCGGCTGATCCCCAACCTCAGAGACGACAACCTGAGCGGCCTGGCCTGGCACATCCGCGGCATCACAGCCCTGGCGATTGCCTTCGTGGTGGTGGGCGGACTCATTCGCCTGGGTGGGCTGGGCTGACTCGCTCGATCCCCAAAACAAAGCCCAGAGCTTTGGCCCCGGACTTTTGCCTGCTCAGCCGTGGTTCCCACTCAAGGTAGGCGGGCTCAGTGCAGGCCAGCATCCGGATCGGGTATTTGCCGCGCGTGCAGTGAGAACCATGGGTACTCCCCAACACGGGGACGTCACAACGCGAGCACAGCCCGATGGGTTGACCCGTGGGGCAGTTGACTTGGTCACCCGTCGAGCGAGGCCGCCTGGGATGACATCACGCACGCGGGCCGTGGTGCTGGTGCTTGTGGTGGTGCTCTGCCTGGTGTTGACGGAGCAGATCGCCCGCGGGCTTGGTCTCGAGCGGGCAGTGGGCCTGCTCAGCCTGGCGAACCTGGCCACCCTGGTGATTGGGATCAAGCTGGGCTGGCGTCAGGCCCTGCTGGGCGTTGGCAGCCTGGCGTTGCTCACCATCCCGGCCGCGCTGAGCCAGGGCGATCCGGCTGCGGGCACCGTTGTGATGACGCTCACAGCCATCGCTCTGGGCGTGAGCGCCCGCTGGCAACTGCAGCCGGTCTACTGGTTGATGGTGGTGAGCCTCTGCCTGCTGATCACTAACAGTCCGCTGGCGGCCACTGCCACAAGCGGCGACTTGGCCAGGCTGGTGTTCGGCGTGCTCGCCTCAGGCAGTCTCACCACCCTGCTGCTCAGCAAGCTGTTGCCCCGACCTGATGGGGCAGGCACCCCAGCATCATTTGCGGTGGCGCACAGCTGGCGCCGTGCCCTGGCCTATGGCTCGCTGCTGGCGGCCACCACCTTGATCACCACCCCGATCGCCCTGCAGCACCACTGGCACACCACTGGGCTGTGGTTGATTCTCACGCCCTTCCTGGTGCTGCGGCCATTCGTGCGGGATGCCTGGAGGGTCGCCCTGCACCGCTCCCTGGGAACCCTGGCGGGCGTTGCGCTGGTGATCCTGGTGGCACCGGCCTTGCCCCACACCCTGCCGCTTCAGGTGCCAGCCATCGCCCTGGCGGCGGTTACCGCTGCAATCGCCGCCCGCAAGGGCCATCCAGCTTTGATGGTCACCGTTCTTACGGCCACGATCGTTCTGTTCGACAGCAACGCCGGCGACCTGTCGCTGATGGCTGACAAACGTCTACTTGCCTGTGCGGTCGGCATCGCCATCAGCCTTGGCGTGATGGCCCTCGCCCAGCCGATTGAGCAGCGCTTCCGGGCAGTTCGGGGCGGAGAGGGCCTTTGATCGCTCCAGAAGGGGTTATCCAAGCCCGTGACAGGGGCTCTCCGCAGAGCCCCGTCCGCCCACTGAGATCGAGCTAAGACCACCCTTGCTGTAGCCGCAGGCCCGCGAAGCGGTAGTTGAAGCGCAACGGCCCCAGGCGCGTGGAGCGTCGAAAGCGGAAGCCCATGGCAATCAGCGGCTCTTGACGCAGTACCCACCAGATGAATACCAACCCAGCGGGCATCCATTGCCGCTCTTTTGAATCGCTTCCCGCTCGTTACTGGGGCTGCTGACGCAGTAGCTGCCGGAGGAATAAAAACCCAGCGGGCAGCCAGCACCACTTTTCTCAATGGCGCCGCGGGTGTTACCACCAGAGCTGGGCACGCAGTAGCCGCCAGAGCTGTAGTAGCCAAGCGGGCAGCCTCCAACCTTGGGTAGCGGTTGCACCGGCTGCTGGGCGAGGGCACTTCCTGCCGCCAAAGCTGCAAACGCGCAGGCAAGAAGCAGCCGATTGCGGCCCAGCGTCTTTTGAGGCATAGATACAGATTGGCGCGAATCAGCCAGCTGCAACCAAGTCATGCAAGAACAGCATGAAAAGGCTGCCGGTGCAAGCTGCGGCAATGGCTAGAACGTTTCTTCTGGGTGTGGTTGCGTTGGCGGCCTTGGCCTGGCCAAGCGAGGTAGTCGCTCAGGGCGTCAAGGCCACCGTGCTCTCAATCGGAGATGGCGACACAATCCGGGTGCTCCAGGCGGGCAAGGCTCTCACCGTGCGGCTGGCCTGCATCGATGTCCCCGAGACTGCCCAACGCCCATACGGCCAGCAGGCCCGCACGTATTTGCGGCAGCGCCTACCGATCGGCAGGGAAGCAAGCCTAAACATCAAAACCACCGATCGCTACGGCCGCTCAGTTGCCGAGGTTTTGAGCGGCGTGAACATAAACCTGGCGCTGGTGGAAGACGGCCAGGCCTTTGCCTACCGCCAGTACCTGAACGGCTGTGATGCCAAGGCTTATCTAGAAGCAGAAGATCGCGCCAGTCGTGCCCACCTAGGGGTTTGGCAGGTGAAAGGCGGCATCACCCGGCCTTGGGACTTCCGGCGAGGTCGCCGCTCAGCCGTTATTCCTGATGGCACCACACCAGGCGGCCGCCGATACCGCTGCAGCGAGATCAGTTCCTACACCAAAGCCCAGGAGCTGCTGCGCCAGGGGCACCGCTATCTCGATGGAAACGGGGACGGAGAAGCCTGCGAATCGCTGCGCTGACAGTCGCCTTTTGCCATATTGGTAGCTGCATTATTGGTTTTTGCAGAAGCCATCGGAAGTAAAACTTTGCCTCCTCTAGCAGTAGATTGACACATCACGCGGCATTAGCATATTATAAAACCACTGCAAAATTCACCATATTTACTGGTCCCGAACTGCTGGCCAAAGTCAAGGAGCTAGGCGATGTCTCCAAATCTGAGTTGGTGCGCGAATGCGGCTACTTGAGCGCCAAAAAAGATGGCAGCGAGCGCCTCAACTTCACTGCCTTCTACGAGGCACTGCTAAACGCCAAGGGGGTGAACCTTGGTACCGATAGCGCCGGCCGGAGCACGGGCAAGGGTGGCCGCAAGCTGAGCTACACCACCAAGATCCAGTTCAACGGCAATCTCATGGTGGGCAAGGCCTACACCGCCATGCTCGACCTCAAGCCAGGCGATGAGTTTGAGATCAAGCTGGGCAAAAAACAGATCAAGTTGATTCCTCTGGGCAGCGCAGAGGAGGAGTGAGCACCCGCCAGCTGTGATCTCTTGCACAGTGAAAGCAGGCGCCAGTGAATGAGGTGCCGGCATGAGCGCCTGCACTCCCTTGCCCGGCCGCTCCAGAGCATCCCCCGCTCACCCCGGGGGTTTTCTGTTGCTGGCCATTTGAGCAGCTCTACGCAGCCTCTTGGTCTGCCAGTTCCGTCAGCGCGGCAACGGGCAAAGCAAAGGACCAGGCATACGGCAGGTGCGCCAGCCCCGCTTAATGGTGGACACATCCACGCCGATCGGTGCAGCGGGATGGTTGCTTTCAGTGATCGCTTCTACCCAGGCAATGGCATCAGCAATCGCGTCATCAAGGCGGCTGTATTGCGCGTCGAGCTCACGGTGCAGCTCGCAGCCACCATCAATCAGGCGGTAGCAACGCTCTGCCCCTTGGCTAGTTGAAATCTGCATCCACTTCCTCCTGACCCATCACCAGGGCCAGCCAGCAAACCACTTGGCTGTATCGCATCCGACGACAAACCGGTTGAGGGGCCATCAACAAGTTTGTCGTCGGACAGAGCGGGTCATATTCCACCCAGACTTCAATGCCAACTTTAGCTGTGGCCAGGGTGCGAACCGTGAAGCCCCTACTGTTGAAACAGCTGGTGGCCCGCAGCCAGGCCAAGCGCCAGTGCAGGCCATTCGACAACATCATGGATTCTGGCCAGCGACTCCACTCGAGCTGACTCGAGGGCAGCGTTCCCCCTCGAGCTGGAGAAAACGCAATGAGCAGGGCTTCTGCGCAGGGTGCTTCATAAAGGTTCCTCAGCGGCAAGCCATAGTCAAAAAGAATGTGTGGTCTTTTCTCCTGCCGTGCAGCCTTACGTGCGATCAAGCTGATCGAATCGCCGCTCACTAATGAGCTTCGCCAATTCCAGAAAATAGCCGGCGGTGCACCACTTGCCATGGTTGCGGTCGCGATTGACTACATCAGTTCTGACCTCGGCAGCCTCTGCCATTACTAGATCTAGCTCCCCTTGAGGCAACTCATAAAGCTCTTGGAGCTCAACCGAGCGGTCAAGCAGATGACTCTTAAACCACTTTGGATTAAGTTCTTGAGGAGGGATATCCAAATGAAATCAGTCTTACTTAGAACTCACATTCTACAGCATTGTCCTCTTCTCGCCATTCATCCATAAAGTCCTGGAAGCCTGAGTGGAAGCCAGGGTTGTTTAGATAAATCTCTACAAGATCATCCAAGGCGACGAATTCAGGGACAAACGCACCAGGCTTTTGCTTGTAATCATGCAAGATTTCTTCCTTATTCACTTTGCGAAAAACCCAATTACACAGCATAGGCTCCACTGGCGGAGCTGAGATGGCGAGCGAAGCTCCCTCGACCTATTGAGTGAGGAGCGCTTCTCGATAGCCAGCTCCTGCTCAGCTCCACCCACCAGCAACTGCTGATCGATCAAGGCCACCGCATCGAGCACGATCACCGGCAAGGCCAGCAACTGGCAGATGGCTGCCTGATCCTGCGGTTGCCGGCTCACCGCGGAGCCCGAATTCAGCAACGGTCCTGCTACGAAGCATCGCGGACCATTACCGACCATTAAAAATGGTAATGCAAATATTCCATTCGTAGTAGTGGGTTAAGCCATCCGGGCCATGCCACTCACAGTCAGGCTCGATTCCAACACCGAAAATTATCCTAATGACCTTCTGGGCTTAACCGGCCAGGCCAAAAGCTCTCTGATCCGCGAGCCAATACGTGAGAGCTAGCAGCAGGTCAGCCACGCCCCTCCATCACCCAGAAATTGGTCGGCCCCATCCCGAGGCCTTCTTCTACACCCGCAGTCGCCCCCAGATCTGGGCCACATCGCCATCGAGATACAGCACTCGATCGACGTAGGCTTGCGGCACATCAACGAGCCACTGCTCCAGTAGCTGGGCGCCATTTGTGGGCCTCGCTTATCACGTTAGGGTCAATTAAAAACATCACTTACCCTGCCTTGCCGGAGTGGTGCGCAATCTGAGCAAGTCCTGACTGCTTTATGGGGAGATCACCAGCACGCGCTCATACTTTGAGAGCCATTTCTTCCAGACTGGTGCGCCGAAACATGTAACCTTTACCTCGCGTTGTAAGAATGAGTTCTGGAATCTCTACGTCCTCTTCCACTTTTGCGCGCAGTCGTGATATGTGAACGTCTACCACTCGACTGTCATTAGATTTCATGGGCCTGTACCCCCAAACCTGCTCGAGGATGTCCAGCCGACTGACTGGCTCACCAGCACGGTTAATCAATAGCTCTAGCAGGCTGAATTCCATTCCCGTAAGACGGATGCGCTCATCACCGCGATAGGCTTTGCGGCGCGTTAGATCAACCCTGAAATTCCCTACAATTAGCCAATGACTGCTTGCAGGCATTCGTTCAGCACCATTATTTATATGCTTGCCGCTGAGAAGGGATGGAGAGCTTCTTCTCAGCACACAGCGAATACGTAGCTCAAGCTCTTTAGGGCTGAATGGCTTGAGTATGTAGTCATCAGCGCCAAGCTTTAGTCCAGTGAGGCGGTCGCCTACATCACTCAAAGAAGTGAGCAAAATGATCGGCACCTCTGATTGAGCCCGGATCCGCTCGGTCACAGCGAAACCATCAAGCTCTGGCATCATCACGTCAAGAACAAGTGCATCCGGCTCAAAGCTGCGGAAGAGTTCAAGAGCCTGCATGCCATTGACTGACGCAGCCACCTCAAAGCCAGCTAGACGCAGGCGGGTTTCCAATATGCGCCGGATGTTCGCCTCGTCATCGGCAATCAGTATTCGGATGGGATGGGTGCGACGTTCTGGGGTCAAGACATTCCAAGCGCCGGAAGATGGGGCAAGACTTAGGAGGAGTCTCGGTTGAACGCGGATTACGAACAAGAATCTTCATAGAAGCAACTGCCCTATCCGCCGCCCCTTGCTCTTGCTCCTAACAGCGCAAAGCCACAGCTGATAGTTGCCGCGTCAGCCACAGGAGCAGACCTAGTGAACCCACCAGCGGGAGGTGCCGGCTGCTGAACAGCTCTCCGGTGCAGTTCACCGGCAATAACGCAGCCCACGGGGGTAAAGCTCTCCAGCCAAGATCCAGAGCTCGTCATGCAGCACCTACGCCTGGTCCGGTGTGCCTACGTACCAAGGCGACTAAGGGTCCTGCGACAGCTCCTGATGGAGCAGCAGGAGTCCCTCAAGTACGTAGTTAACAAGCTCAGGCGTCATCGGCTTTGCAGGCCCAAACTTGCGGTGCGAGTACCCAAGAACGTCCCTCCACGCACACCAAGGTGCGCCAGATCAAGCACTGGCACCAGCGGGTTGCGCTCATTGCTCACGATCGCAGCTGTAGTGCTCAGCAGTGCCGCGCAGCTGGGCGAATTTCGGGTGATCTGGATCGAGTGCCTGCCACCACCAGCGCCCATCGGAATAACTGGGAAGCCCGGCGTTATTCGTGCGTGGTAACTGCAGACTCAGCTCGCGCCAGCGCAGCACCATGAAGGCGCCGGGGATTGTGTCGGCGTTGCTGTTGGGGATGTCCGCTGCATCCACAGCGCCGTTGAAAGACAATGCTTCCAGCGCGTCACCCTCACAGAGGAAATACTGCGCGGCCCCACTGCTGGCATGGGCACTGGGCGCCGTAAGCAGCAGCAGCAGGCCCACGGCAATGGCAACCAGCTCTCTAAGCAATTTCCTCTCTCTTATGGCATGCAGGCACGATCCACATTGGCAGTGGGTTGGCGCGTCGTCATCAGCCGAGGGCACCGAAACCAGGGGGTAGCGATCATTGGCACCGCTGCAGTGCTCCTGCTTGCAAAGGAACGGGGACTGGTGAAGGTTTGATCCCCTCTGCTCGGCGCACTGATGGATCAGGGGTCAGAATCAAGCCTATGGAGCTCCATGCAGACCTCAGTCAGCGGGCGGTGCTCGACACCAACGCTCTGGATTGGAACCACTCCCCGATGGCGGGGGTGGAGCGGCGCCTGCTTGATCGCGATGGCGGCGAGGTAGCCCGGGCAACCTCGATCGTGCGCTATGCCCCAGACAGCCACTTTGAGAGCCATTTTCATGGCGTCGGCGAGGAGATCCTGGTACTGAAGGGCACCTTCTCAGATGAGCAAGGCGACTACCCAGCAGGCACCTACCTGCGCAACCCCGCTGGCTCCCGCCATGCTCCATTCAGCGTGGCGGGCTGCACCATCCTGGTGAAGCTGCACCAGATGCACCCGGCAGATCAGCAGCAGCTGGCAATAAATACCAATAAAGAAGCCTGGGTTCCTGGTTTAGTCAGAGGGTTAGAGGTGATGCCGCTGCACGCCTTTGGCTCTGAACACCTAGCACTAGTGCGTTGGGCGCCGGGCACGGTGTTTCACCCCCACAGCCATCCAGGTGGGGAGGAGATACTGGTTCTCGCTGGCGTATTCCAGGACGAACATGGCACCTATCCGGCTGGCAGCTGGCTGCGCAATCCAACCGGCAGCGTGCACAGGCCATGGAGCGAAGCCGGTTGCACGATCTGGGTTAAGACCGGCCATCTGCCGGAGACGATGGCTCCGCAATGCTAGGTGGTGGCAATCGACGCTCCACCTGTAAAAAAACAAACCAGGCAATCCCTGCGGTGATGCCACCGGTCCAGTCGTTGCGAAGCAGCTCAATTATCGACACCGTGCTTGAGCCGATACGCAGGCCCCGTAGCAGGAAACGGCCTAGCTGCTCAAGGCGGGAGGGACTACTTGACATCATCTGCGCAAAAGGATCATGACAAGATTTACAGAATCATATTCAATGGCCTGACCTGGTTGGACCAGAAACGCTGCCATCGGCAAAGGTTACCCGAATGAATTGTTTACAATCGTAGCTATTTGTTGAAGCAGCCCAATCGACCCGGACATTCAAATTCAGCCGCCTAGGCAGGTCTAATAAAACTTGGTGGCACAAGTAACGCGAGTGCAGCGATTCCAAAGACACTCCGCCGAGACTCACGGGTGCCATGCAACGAACCTGTTTATCCCGCCACGGCCCCGCGCTCCAGCCGCAACACATAGCCTGGGATTGACACGCTCTTGGGATTCACTTGAAAAAGATCACTGGTCCACTTCGCAGAGCAATGCTCTATGGCGCAGTTAGCTACGGAGGGCTGCTTCTGATTAACAACTCAGAACTACACCTGCCAAACATGTGGATAGCCTATCTGCCAATGTTTATTGGGGTCTATGTGTTGACCCAATGGCTAGATCAAAAAATTAGTGGGCGAGATATCTGAACAACTTGACAAAGGTCTTACCTGGAAAAAGAAAGGGCTTCTAGCCGGCCGGCGCCGCTATGGAGTGTGCCAGGCCCGCTGCGGGATATTGCTGGCTTGGTTGCTCACAGTTCAATAGAGGTACTTGGCTAGAATGAAACCTTGATGACCGATACGGACAATAGATTCAAATGAGCCCTTTTCCAGCCCTACCCCTTTGGTTTACATGGGCTTTATTTTCAGCAATTTTCGCTAGCGCGTCTGCAGTGCTCGGCAAAGTAGGACTTGAAAATGTTGAGGCTGACCTAGGCACTCTTATCCGCACAGCAGTCATATCAATATTCTTACCGTTGCTAATAATTGCAACCGGCAAATGGAGCAATCCATTTGAACTATCTCAACAGACGTGGGTATTCATAACTCTTTCCGGCATAGCTAGTGGCCTGTCATCGTTCTGTTTTTTTAGGGCCTTGAAACAGGGAGATGCGTCATTAGTAGTGCCCGTTGATCGCCTCAGCCTGTTGCTAGTCGCTCTTATCGGCTTCGCCTTTCTTGGCGAACGCCCCTCGGCTACTGGCTGGACAGGACTACTGCTCATCGGCGGAGGAGGATTGTTGTTATCACTAGCCGAATAGGCTCTGAAATAGATGATCCTGCCTGACGAAGCTCATCATATGAGCCGCAGAACTGCAGTAGCATATTTAATCACTACCTGATCCCTAAAACATTCAGGAAGCATCAAGCCCTATAAAAATATAGTGCTACTCTTGCGAGCTTCCCTCAACTTTTCCAAGGACGTTACCCCATACATCACCCTTAACATCTCCCCAAACGCTTCCCTCTACATTGCCATTAACATTGCCTAATACGTGGCGACCAACATTTGCGCCAACATCGCGACCAACATATCCTTCTACACTTCCTTCAACGTCTCCATATATATCGCCGCGGACACTGCCCTGAATGTTACCCGTAACATCACCCCAGACATTTGCATTGACCTGGAGAATCCGAAGCTTGCCGTCTACTAGACCAAACGTGACAAGCTTATTGATTTCCTCGATCTCAGACATTCTCTTAGATATTAAGTGAATAATGCAGCATAGCCCATGCGGAGCATTGGTAAAACATTATTCACCGTGGCTACGATCCCACTGCAGCGTCAGGCCAGGTTGCTCAACGCAAGCTATTGCTAGCGGATGACCAACCAGTTCAGAAGAAATGCAGGCTGTTATCAAGCTGCGCAGTAGGGGATAGCGCTCCACCATCGCTGCGTATTCAGGTGAATTGCGATAGGAGTGCTCCAGAAGCCGGTAATCCTGATCTGGCTGCATCGCACCAGCGGGAGCGCCGTACAGAATCGAAGCGGGCTCTGCCTCGTCCAGGTCCGTTTCAGGCTCGATGGGCCTGAGACCAAATTTTTCGGTTGTCATGGAAATACTGAGTGCGGGCGCTCGGGGTTGCTGCAGAGCGCTCGGTTACAAACCTGGCGCAGCGGCAAGCCAATGGAGCCTGCTGTCAGCGGGATCAAACAGAAGCAGCTGCCTTAGTGGTTCAGCTGGAGGGCCCTAAGCCTCATCTCTAGACAGCCAATCCATAGGCCTCGCCATCAGCCGGATCGCTGATTCCCAGCTCCAGGCGCCAATCGCTGATGGGGCGCTCCCAGCCCTCCTCCCAGCGGGCCGCCGCCAGGCAGTGGGCCTGATGGCCGATCGCCATGCCGTGGGCCACCGCCTGGGCTATTTCCTCATAGCGCTGCAGCTGAAAGCGGAAGCTGGCTAGTTGGCCGGCGGTGGTGAGCAGCACGTAGGCGGGAAAGCCGATTTGGGCGGCGGTGATCGCCAGCACCCCACTCTCTCCGGCAGCCATGGTGCCAAAACCAGCCACCACATGGTGGATGTCGTGGGTGGTGGCCACCCGTTGGGTGAGCCATTGGGCCTCGCTATCGATCGGACGCGCTCGGAAAAATTCGGGGTCGTAGTTGAGCCTGCGGATCAGTTCGGCGTAGCTTCGGCCCAAGCTCCCCTCTGGTAGCTGAATCAGCCTCTCGATGTCGGGCTGCATCGGCGGATAGCGCTGCTCGAGCATTTCTGCTCCACCAGCCACCTCCTTAAAGCGCCGTATCGAATCCACCATCTGGGGGCTGTCGATCATGTTGTCGACCAGATCCGCCACAGAGCTCAGATCACCACCGCTGCGGCCAATAGCCGCCAGCAGTGTGAGGTTGTTGGCCGCCCGTAGCAGCTCCCCGAACCGTGACATAAATCATTCTCCGCTGACCCCAGGATGGCCCAGCCATCTGACGCTGATAGGTTTCTGCCATGTTCAGGCACCACCGCGATGTCCTGGCTGGTCTTGTGGTGGCCTTCGCCATGATTCCAGAGGCCATTGCCTTCTCCGGCATCGCCGGCGTTGATCCACGCGTTGGCCTTTTTGGAGCCTTCATCCTGGCTGTCACTCTCGCAGTAGTGGGCGGGCGCAGCGCCATGATCACCTCCGCCACCGGCTCCACCGCCCTGTTAATGACGGGCCTGGTGCAGCAGGGCGACGGGCGCGGCGCGGGCTTGGGCCTGCAATACCTGCTGGCCGCAGGGATCCTCACCGGAATCCTGCAGATCGCCTGGGGCTACCTGCGCCTGGCCCAGCAGATGCGCTTTGTGCCCCAGCCGGTGATGGCCGGCTTTGTTAACGCCCTGGCAATCCTGATCTTCCTGGCCCAGTTGCCCCAGCTGGGGCTGGATTTTTTCCACCCAGACAAGCAAGCGATCGGCGCCGCCCAGCTGCCGGCGGTGTATGGCCTGCTCGCCCTCACTCTGGCGATCATCTACCTGCTGCCCCGGCTCAGCACCGTTGTGCCCTCAGCGCTGGTGGCAATCCTGATCAGCACAGGCCTTTCGATTCGCCTAGGGCTGGATGTGCCCACGGTGGCAACCCTGGGCACATCCAGCCAAGCGGCCTACCTCAGTTTGGCCTGCCCCAGGTGCCCTTCAACCTCAGCACCCTGGGGCTGATCCTGCCCACTGCCTTGGCGATCTCCTTGGTGGGGCTGATGGAAACCTTCCTCACCCAGGACATCCTTGATGACCTCACCGACAGCACTAGCTCCAAAAACATTGAGGCCCGCGGTCAGGGCATCGGCAACGTTGTTAGCTCCCTGTTTGGTGGCATGGCCGGTTGCGCCCTGGTGGGCCAGTCGGTGATGAACGTGGGCTATGGCGGCCGCAGCCGCCTATCGACCTTGACCTCAGGCGTGAGCCTGCTGGCGATGATTTTGCTGGCCAGCAATTGGGTCAATCAGATCCCGATGGCAACCCTGGTGGGGATGATGGTGATGATCGCCATCAATACCGCCAACTGGGATTCGATCCGCGCCATTCGCCGCATCCCCAAAAGCGATTCCGCTGTGATGCTGCTCACGGTGGTTGTCACCGTGCTCACCCACAACCTGGCGGTTGGTCTGCTGGCTGGCGTGGCCCTAGCCCGCATCTTATTTAGCCGCAAGGTGGCCAAGGTGATTGAGGTGAGCAGCGAGCTTTTGGCCCCAGATCATCGGCTTTACAGGGTGCGCGGTCAGTTGTTCTTCGTGAGCACGATCTATTTCCGTCAAGGCTTTGATCTTCACGACCATCCAGCCCGCATCAGCATCAATATGGCAGAAGCCCACATCTGGGACCAGAGCGGTGTAACTGCCCTTGATCAGGTGATCCGCAAAATGAAGCTAAAGGGCAGTTCAGTGGAGGTGCTTGGTCTTAATCCTGAGAGCACCAACCTGTTTGCCCGCATTGGTATCGCCCCTGAGGCGGGCGGGCGAGGGGGCAACCCGATCCAGGTTGCCTAACTCCAAAGCCGCTCAGGCTGGCTCCCACTCGATCTTCACCACATCCAACGGACCGCGGCCGCCGCGATTGAGCTCAGTGGCAGCTCGCAGGGCAGCTTCGTGGGTGTGAAAAAGGAAAGCTTCTGAGGTGTGGACCACATCCACCAAGCGCTGATCCTCGCCGGCAATGGCCAGAAAGGTGCCATCGCTAAGCCGCTTCAGGGCATAGCGCTCAGCCTGGGTGCAGTCCATCGGATGGGATGGATCAATCTCGGGAGCCCAAAAATGCATGGCCTCAAGCCCTTCGCCTCTTCCTAATCAAGCTAGTCAGGGTGGGCGGTATCGACTACTCCCGGCAGGATCATCTCAAGCACGGCGCCTCCTTCAGCCTGGTTGCTGGCCTGGATCCTGCCGCCGTGGGTAACGGCGATCTGCTGCACGATCGATAAGCCCAGGCCACTGCCGATCCGTTTACTGCGGGCCCGAGATGGATCACCACGGTAAAAGCGCTCAAACAGATGGGCGAGGTCGTCTTCGCTAAGCCCGGGGCCCTGATCCGCCACGCTCAGCTGGCACCACTCACCGCGGCGATCGAGGCTGACCCGCACCACCCCACCATCGGGGCTGTAGCGCAGGGCGTTATCAAAAAGGTTGAGCAGGGCCCGGTGCAGGCGGGAATTGTCGCCGCTCAACCGCAACTGCGCTGGTGCAACTAGCTCAAGAGCGATCTGGCGTTGATCTGCCAGCGGCCGCACGCTGGCCCATACCTGCTCCACCAGCTGGGGCAGATCCACCACCATGGCCCGTGGGCCCGTGCCCGGCAGGGTGTTTTCCAGGCGGGAGAGCTCCAGTAGGTCGCCCACCAGCTCCTGCAGCCGCAGCAATTCCCGCTGCAACCGCTCCACCAGCCGAGCATTCTGGCTATTCACCTGGGCAGCGAGGCTGTCGCCCACCAGCAGCAGGGCGGTGAGGGGGGTTTTCAATTCATGGGCCACATCACTAACCCAGCGCTCCTGCTGCTCGAGCTGGGCATCAAGGGAGCGGCGGCTCTGCAGTTGCACCACCAACCAGCCATCTCGTCCCGGCACCACCATGGCGTCTAGGTCATGCCCGCCGGAGTGCAATTCCAGCCGCTGGGGGCGATCCTGGCGGCGGGCGATGCGGATGCTGCTGGCTAGGTCTGGATCTGGGCATACATCACCAAAGGGCTGGCTGAGCAACAGGCGGCCGGCATCAAGTTGCAGGATCCGCTCCGCCCTTGGGTTGATATGGCCGATCAGGCCCTGACGGTCCAGCAGGATCCAGCCGATGGCGGCGGAATCCATCCAGCTCAGCAGCTGTCGGGCTGGGGGCAGGGCGCGGTTTAGGCCAGAGCGGCGGCGCCAGGAGACAATTACCAAGCTGCCAAGCAGGCCTAGCCCTACCCCCAGGCTCAAAGCAAGCAGCAGCTCAAGGGCATTAGCCAAAGCGATAACCAAAGCCCCGCACCGTGATCAGATGCACCGGCGCTGATGGACTTGCTTCGAGCTTCTCCCGCAACCAGCGGATGTGCACATCAACGGTTTTGCTGTCGCCGATATAGTCGATACCCCAAAGTTGCTCCAGTAGCTGATCGCGGCTCCAAACCCGCCGCGGATTTTGCATAAACAGCTCCAGCAATCGATATTCCTTCGGCGATAGGTTTACCTCCACCCCGTCCCGCGTTACCCGGCATTCGTCCTGGTAGATGCAGAGGTTGGCGTGCTCCAGCACCTTGGCCCGACTGCTCTGGCTAGACGAGCGCCGCAGCAGGGCCCGGCACCTAGCTACCAGCTCCCGCATGCCAAAGGGTTTCACCAGGTAGTCGTCGGCACCCACCTCAAGCCCCAGCACCCGGTCCGTTTCGGTGTCGCGGGCACTCACCACCAGGATCGGCGTTTGGTTGCTGTGTTGACGCAGCTGCCGGCAGACATCCAGCCCGCCCAGCCCCGGCAGCATCAAATCCAGCACCACCAGGGAAAACTGTTGGCCATCGGGCGCCCGCTGCAGCATTTGCAGGGCGTCGCGGCCATTGCCACAGGCCTGGACGCTGAACCCCTCCAGCTCCAGGGCTTCGCGGATCGTTTCGCGAATCGTTTCGTCGTCTTCGACTACGAGCAAGGAAGGCTGCATGTCGCCATTCTCGCCGGCCAGCTCAACCCCCCAGAAAGTTGCTTCAACCACAGCGGTAACCCTGGCCACGAACCGTGGTGATCAAGCTGGGTTGGGCGGGATTTTCCTCCAACTTGAGGCGCAGCCAGCGGATGTGCACATCCACGGTCTTGGGATCGAGCTCCACGGCCTCGCTTTCTCCCCACACCCGAGCCAGCAGCTCATCGCGACTCCAGATCCGGCTTGGATGCTTCAAAAAGAACTGAAGCAGTCGAAATTCCCGTGGCGACAAGCTCACCTCGGCACCATCGCGGCACACCCGGTGTTCCGCCACAAGCATCGAAACTCGGCCGCAGCGCAGGGCAGGCAAGCTTACCGAGCTGAGTTGGTGGCGGCGCACCAGGGCCCGGCAGCGGGCTAAGCATTCCGCCAGGCCAAAAGGGCTGGTCAGCACGTCGTCGGCACCGTCTTCCAGTCCCCGCACCCGGTCGGTCTCGGAGACTCCAGGGCAGAGCAGCAGCACCGGAATCGGCGTGTGGGCCGAGCGCACCTGGCGGCAAAGCTGGCGGGCTGCTTCGCCCAGGCTGCCGTCCAGAACAACCAGATCCCAGTTGAGGTTTGGCAGGAGCTTGGAGCTCGCCTGCTCTGGATCAGGGCAAACGGTCACTTCGTAGCCCTCCTCGCCGAGTTGTTGACGCAGGCAGGAGGCTGCGGTGCAGTCGGCGTAAACGAGCAACAGCCGTATGGACGGCTGCTTCATCGATGCTGGTTGCGCTGCTGGGGGAGATGGCTCACCACCAGCCGCCGCTGGCTGTCGATGTGGAGCCAGCCCTCTTCGCGCAAGGCGCCGAGAATCCGGGTCACGGTGACCCGGGTGGTGCTGAGGGTGCTGGCCAGCTCCTGGTGGGTGAGCTTCACTTGAAGTCGCAGGCCCTGTTCACAGGGCTGGCCGTAGTCGTTGGCGAGCAGCTCTAGGAACCCGCGCACCCGATCTTCGATGCGGCGCAGGCCGAGCAGGGCGAGCAGGGCCTCACTTTGGCGGTAGCGAGAGGCCATGCCCTGCAGCAGGCCCATGGCCAGATTGGGCGAGCGCTGAATTTCGTCGCAGCTGACGCAGAGCAGGTCGCTGTCCACCAAGGTGTTGGCGGAGTAGGCCTCAACATTGGTGAGGGGATCGCCGAAGGGCTCGTTAGGGCCGGCTAATCCCAACAGCAACTCATCACCATGGATCGAAATCGCGGTGAGTTTCACCATGCCTCGCACCACCAGCCAAACGCTGCGCTTGAGCAGGGGCACCTGGCTTCCCGCCGCAAGGTGCACCAGGCTGCGCTTCTCGTAACTGGTTTCAAGCAGATCGCGGAAGCTATCGCTGCGACCCGGCTGAAGAGAGGGCGTGAACACCATCGAGGAGCAAGCCAGTGGGCTGGCACAACGCTATGGAGCCAGCTGCGCCGCCAAGCAAAGGCTCGGTAGTCCCGGGTTTAAGACCCGGTTAGGGCTGGCAGTGGTGGTGGCTCCCCCCGCAGGGAGCCCCGCAACAGCCAGAGGCTCTCGCCCTGCTGCCAGAAAAGCCAAAGCTGATCCCCATCTATCAACGAGCGGCCATGCAGCTCAGCGAGGGCGAGGGGCGCGGCGGCGCTGGGGCTGCTCAGGCGCAGGCTGATTTCTTCGGGCAAGCTGCCCAGGCTCGCTGGCAATTCCTGATCCTTGCCTCGATCCCAAAGGGCTAGAAGGGCACGCTCCTGGCCGGGAAGCAGCCACCACTGGCGCCGCTGCAGGGCCACCAAGGCGGCGCCAGCTTCCCTAGGCCGCCCACCCGTTGCCACTTGTCGGGCCAAGCGAAATGCCTCGCTGGGCTGGCGCGGCAGGCCTCCAGAGTTGCTTGTAGCGGGCTGGCGGCGGCTCTGCTCGCTTTGGGAGTCGACGGCGAAAGCACCAGCGGGCAGGCTGGAGGGAGGCGGTGGCGGCAGGCCTGCCAGGCCTTGCAGCGGAATCGTGGCCAGGGAGCTAGCCGCCGCCAAGCCTGGAGCCGTGCGGCTCCAGCGCAGCAGGGTGGCCGTGTCCTCTTGCAGCAGAGCCCGGCGAGCGCGGCGGCCATAGCTGCCAGGCTGGGGCAGGGCCATCAGCAACAGCACCTGGCAAATCAGGGCGGCAAGCAGGGCAGGTGCCCAGCGCCGCAGCAGCGGCTCAGCCAGCTTTGGGTGTAGGTGCAGGAAGTTGGATTTCAAGGTGCAGCGGCAAGGAATCGAGCTGGCTGAGCAGGCGGCGGACGTCGCCCCAAGGGGTGTCGGGATCGGGCACGATCCGCAGGCGATTCGCCCTGCTGCGCAGGGCCGGAGCGGCAAGCAAGCGCCGCAGATCGGCGGCGGCTATGGGCTGGTTCCAGAGCCTGAGGCCACCGTCGGCAGCGAGGTGCACGCTGATTACCCCCTTGGCCAACGGGCGCTGCAGCCTCACCTGGGGCAGCAGAAGCAGGCCTAGGGAAAAGGCGCATAGGGCCGTTGCCAGCAGGGCATGGGAGAAGGGTTGCAGCAGCCAAGCTCGCTTCACAGCTTTCCTCCCGGCCACTCCACCAGCACCGGCAAGCGGGAGTGGTGCTGCAACCAATCGAGAGAGGCGGCCACCTCAGCGCTGGCCAAGCCAGCCGAGGGCTGGAAACGCAAAGCCACCACGGCTGACGGGCGAGCTTGCAGTTGGCGAAGCAAACCCGCATCGGCTTGGGGGGCACCGTTGAGAATCCAGCGGCCGGATGCGGCGCGGGCCACAACCAACACATCGCCGACGACGACGGTCGACTCGGGGTGCAGTCGCAGCTTGGCTTGCAACACCAGGCTGGGCAGGGCAGCAACCGCCAGCAACACTGTGATGCTGGTCGCCACAAGGGGCACCAAGGCGGTTAAGAGCCCTGGTGGAGCGGCGCTTGGCTGCTGCATCAGGGGTTGGCGCAGTGACGCAGCTGCCAGCGGCGCAGCCCCTGGTTGAGCAAGAGCAACGCCATCGCCACAAAAGTGATATGCAGACCAAGCAGGGTGGGAAGCAGCACGTCGCCGTAGCCCGCTAAGGGAGCGCCGGGGGGCAGCAGCAGCTGGCTGCCTAGTTGCTTCAGCACAGCCATTAAGCCAGCCGTAGTGCCGATCAGGCCCAGCAGCGGAGCCAGCACCACTGCTGCCTGCAGCAAGGGCTCACCCCAAGCCATCTGGTGGTCGCAGTCGTCAAGCAACAGAAGGCGCTGGCGCCAGGAACGGCGACCACGGGCAAACCAGCGCCACCAAAAGGCACCCCGATCAAATCCCACGGTGAAGACGGCCACCGATAAAACCAGCAGCGGCACAGCTACCGGACCGCAGGCCTTCCACAGAGACAGGAAGGAAGCCATGGCTCTTGCCAACTGGGGCGAGGATATGGAGCGCTTGGGGCCGCCGCCGGTATCGCCCCTGCTTGACATGGGCTCGGGCTCCTATAGCAGTTAAAGATTGATCGGCTTAAAGATTGATCGGCTCCACTCCGCTCACCACCGGCGCCACGGCACTCAGCTCCAGTTCCGGGTGCTCCTCCGCCAGCTGTCCCAGGTTCCAGCTGTTTTTGAACAGCAGCACCGGCCGATTCCAGGCATCTCGCACCGTCTTGCAATTAAAGATCCGCCCCACCTGCTCCAGCGCTGGCCAGCCACCCGCCACCCAGCGAGCTACCGCAAAACCGAGCGGTTCAAGCCGCGTCTGCACGC
Source organism: Cyanobium sp. (assembly GCA_044356035.1). Lineage (GTDB taxonomy): Bacteria > Cyanobacteriota > Cyanobacteriia > PCC-6307 > Cyanobiaceae > Cyanobium_A. The sequence goes on from JBIKWZ010000040.1 coordinate 19,321, forward strand.
CATATTCGTGCTCAAGCCGGTATTGCACCACCTCCAGTTGCAGCTGGCCCACCGCCGCCAGAATTGGATCGCGCTTACTTTCATCTGTGTCGTAGAGGATTTGCACCGCCCCCTCCTCGCGCAGCTCATTGACGCCCTTGCGGAAACTCTTGAACGCCGATGGGTTGGGGTTGCGCAACCAGGCAAAGATCTCCGGCGAGAAGCAAGGAATCCCCTCGTATTCCACCTTCTGGCCTAGATAAAGGGTGTCGCCAATGGCGAACATGCCCGGGTTATTGAGGCCGATCACATCGCCGGGGTAGGCGTCCTCCACCACCTCCCGGTCCTGGCCAAACAACTTCTGGGGGCGCGACAGGCGAATGGCCTTGCCGGTGCGGGCGTGCTGCACCGTCATGTCCTTTTCAAACTTGCCGCTGCAGACCCGCACAAAGGCCACCCGGTCGCGGTGGCGCGGATCCATGTTGGCCTGCAGCTTGAACACAAAGCCGCTGAAACCGGGGCCGATCGGATCGATCTCACCGGCATTGCTGGCGCGGGCCACCGGCTTCTGGGCTAGCTCTAAAAAGGCATCAAGAAACGGCCGCACGCCGAAGTTGGTCATCGCCGAACCAAAGAAAACAGGGGAGAGCTCACCGGCGTGCACCAGCTCCATGTCCAGGTCGGCGCCAGCCCCCTCCAGCAACTCCAGTTCCTCCAGGGCCTGAGCCAGGAGCTCCGGCTCCACGGCCCCCGCATCGCGAGCCTCCTGCACCGTGAGCAGCTTTTCCTCGCTCTGGCGGCCGCGCTCGGCGCGCTGAAAGAGGATCACGTCGTGGCTGCGGCGATCGATCACGCCGCGGAAGCGGTCGCCACTGCCGATCGGCCAGTTCACTGGCCAGCAGGCTAGGCCCAGCTCCTGCTCGATCTCATCAAGCAGCTCCAGGGGCTCGCGGCCCGGCCGATCCATCTTGTTGATGAAGGTGAAGATCGGGATGCGCCGCATGCGGCACACCTCAAACAATTTGCGCGTCTGGGGCTCCAGGCCCTTGGCAGCGTCTTCCAGCATCACCGCGTTATCGGCGGCGGCCAGGGTTCGATAGGTGTCTTCTGAGAAGTCCTGGTGGCCAGGAGTATCCAGCAGGTTGATCGTGCTGCCCGCGTAGTCGAACTGCAGCACCGTTGAAGTGATCGAGATGCCTCGCTGTTTCTCCAGCTCCATCCAGTCGGAGGTCACCTTGCGCTGCTCCCCCTTGGCCTTCACGGCGCCGGCCTGCTGGATCGCTCCCCCGTAGAGCAGCAGCTTCTCGGTGAGGGTCGTCTTGCCCGCGTCTGGGTGGGAAATGATCGCGAAGTTGCGCCGCCGCGCCACGGCCTCGGCCAGGGACTGCAGTTCGGGAGTGCTGCTTGTGCTGCTGATCATTAGCTCAGCCTGCCAGGCCGCTTAGTTGAGCCGGCCCCACACCTCCAGGTAGCGCTCCTGCCGCGGCGCTACCTGGAGCTGGTCTGCCAAGCCAGCCTGCTCCAACTGCTGCTGCACCTCCTCTGGGGTGAAGGCCGCGTGCAGGGAGGCGCGGTAGTCGCGCCGCAGCACCTCCGGGGCGCTCGCCATCTCGGTGGCCACCAGGGCCTCAACTGCCTCGGCGCTGGCGGGGCGGCGCAGGTCTTGGACATAAACAAACGCCCCTGGGGCGCCGAGCTGGGCCACCGTCTGCCAGAGCGCCGCCGGATCATGCAGGTGGTGCAACAGGCTGTTGCACACCACCGCTGAGAAGCGGGCTTCAAGCTCGCCTGCGGCAGCAAGGGGCAGCAGCGCCTGCTCAAAGCGCAGCCGATCTGCCAGCTCTGGCGGCGCTCCGGATAGGCGCTCCCGTGCCACCGCCAGCATCCTCGGCGCCCCGTCGAGTCCTAAAACCTTTGCTGCGGGCCAGCGAGCGGCCAGAAGCAAGCTGATGTTGCCCGGGCCGCAGCCCAGATCCAGCAGGGCCGTGCCGGGATCATCACCGCAGAGCTGGGCCAGCCGCTCCACCATCGCCGCATCGGAGGCGGCGAAATCGGCCTGGGCATAGGCCAGCACCTGGCCTGCCTCGTCCATCAGCTCCGGCTCCGGAATCCGCTGCATCGAAATTCAAGATTTCCAAATCCATTGTGGCGCAGCCTTGCTGGGCGGCGCACTGTCGCTGGTGTCTACCAGATGTTGCGCACCCCACCTATGGCGTTATGGTTCGGCTCACTTCGGGCCGTACTGCCTGTGACGCTCTCAGCCACGCCCCCTACAGCCGCCAGTCAGAACCCCGATGCTGCAGCGGCTGAAAAGGCTTTTGCCGCCGCCAGCGGCAAACCGGCGGGCGAGGCCCTCGATTTCCCAGCCACTGCCCCTGCTGCCAACCCGGTGTTCTACCGGACCTACAGCCGCAAGACCGAGACCGGCCGGGAAAGCTGGCACCAAGTGGCTGAGCGCAACCTCGGTGGTCTGACCAAGCTGGGCAACCTCAGCGACGCGGAGGTGGAGCTGATGCGCCGCATGCAGCAGCAGCAGAAAGCTCTGCCTTCAGGGCGCTGGCTGTGGATCGGCGGCACCGAATGGATCGAGCAGCAGCACAACTTCTCCGGCGCCTACAACTGCACTTCCACCAACCTGGTGGACTGGGAAGCCTTTGGCCTGATGATGGACCTGGCCATGATGGGCTGCGGCACCGGCGCCATCATCGAACCGCACCTGATCGGTCGCTTGCCGGCGGTGCGCAACCGGCTCAGCATTGCCGCTGTGACCGATATAGGTGCCACGCCAGCTGGCAAACGCCAGGAGCACACCAGCCACAGCATCGAGGCCAACCGGGTTGCCATCAAGGTGGGCGACACCCGCCGCGGCTGGGTTGACAGCTATCAGCTGTTGCTCAACCTCTGCAGCGACGAGTGCTTTGACCCCGCCAGCCCGATCGAGGTGAGCGTCGATCTCTCAGACGTGCGTCCCGTGGGCGAAACCCTCAAGGGCTTCGGTGGCATGGCCAACCCGGTGAAACTAAAGGACCTCTATGGCCGCGTGGCCCAGATCCTCAATAAGGCCCAAGGCCGCCAGCTCACCTCAGTGGAGTGCTGCCTACTGATCGATGAGGCTGCCGTCACGATCGTGGCCGGCAACATCCGCCGCAGCGCCGGCATGCGCCAGTTCTGCGCCAACGACAACTCCGCCGCCGGAGCTAAGGAGAACCTATGGCAGCAGGACAGCGAGGGCAACTGGCGCATTGATCCGGAAAGGGATTCGCTGCGCATGGCCAACCACACCCGGGTCTTCCACAACCGGCCCGACCGGGCCACGGTGCTGGAGGCGGTTGTTAAGCAGTTCCAGAGCGGTGAGGGCGCGATCCAGTTCGCTCCCGAAGCCATCGCCCGCTCCAACGCCGACCTGCTGACCACCCAAGAGCTGCGGACAGAGTTCATCGGCATCTACTGCGACCAAGGCCGGGAGCAAGCCGGCCTCTGGCTCACCACCCACCACCCCGAGATCAGCGCCGCCGAGCTGGAGCACCGCTTGGGACGCTACGGCCTCAACCCCTGCGGCGAGATCCTCGGAGCCGACTTCCACTGCAATCTGGCTGAAATCCACCTCAACCAGATAGACCCCGCCGATCTAGTCGCCCAGGAGGAGTCCTTCCGTGCCGCCGGCCTAGCCGTGGCCTGCCTGCTCAACCATCGCTTCGAAGTGGAGCGCTACCGCCAAAGCCGCGCCTGGGATCCGATTGTGGGGGTGAGCTTCACCGGCCTATTTGACTTCTTTGTGCACGCTTTTGGCACGCCCTGGCTCACCTGGTGGGAAGCGGGCCGGCCCAACACGGCCGAAGGGCTGGCCTTCAAGGCAAAGGAGGCCGAATTCCTGGGCCGCTGGAAGCAGATCGTCAATACGGCGGTTTGGGACTACTGCGATCGCCACGGCCTGCGCCGCCCCAACCGCTGCACCACCGTGCAGCCCGCCGGCACCAAGAGCCTGCTCACCGGAGCATCCCCTGGCTGGCACCCCCCCAAAGCCCAGCGCTTCATCCGCCGCATCACCTTCCGCAAGAACGATCCGGTGGCCCTTGCCTGCATGGACTACGGCTACACGATCGTGCCCTCGCAAAGCGATAAGGATGAACAGGGTCGCCTGCTGGATGATCCGTTTGATCCCCGCTGCACCGAGTGGCTGGTGGAAATTCCCACCGAAGTGAGCTGGGCCAACATCCCCGGTGCCGACGCGGTGGAGATCAACAACTTCTCAGCGCTAGCTCAGTTTGACTTCTACATGCAGGTGCAGAAGCACTACACAGCCCACAACACTTCAGCCACGGTGGAGTTCCGCGAGAACGAAATCGAACCACTAGCCGATGCCATTTACCAGGCAATCGATCAAGGCGAGGGCTACATCTCTGCCGCCCTATTGGCCCGCTTTGATGCCAACGCCACCTTCCCGCGCCTGCCATTTGAACCGATCGACCACCCCACCTACCTGCGGCTCAACGCTGAGGTGGCATCCCGTCGCAGCACCACCTGCTTCTTCGAAGCACTACAGCGCTACGACCGCGGTGAGCTAGTGGAGGCAGGCCCAGCTGGCTGCGATTCAGACAAGTGTCTATTGCCACTTGCGAAGCCGGGCAACAACTGATCAATTAAGATGAGGTTTCGGTGTGGCATAGCCGC
>JBIKWZ010000071.1:0-7490 GCA_044356035.1 Cyanobium sp.
GCACAACCAGCTCAAGTTCAGCTTCCGCGAAGGCCAGGAAGGCGGCGGCGGTGACCAGCTCAAAGGGCGTTAGCTGGTGGCGTTGGGCGATCGGCGTGGCGGTTTCAAGGTGGTGGCGCAGGCATGGCGCGGCGATTGGGGTGTCGCCCAGCCGGATGCGCTCGGTCCAGCTCACCAGGTGCGGCGAGGTGTAGAGGCCGGCGTGGATGCCGCTGGCCAGCAGGGCCTGGTGCACCAGCGTGCAGATCGAGCCCTTGCCGTTGGTGCCCGCCACCTGCACGGCGGCAAAGCGGCGCTCGGGGTTGCCAAGCTCGGCTAGGGCCGCCTGGAGGCGATCGAGGCCCAGGTCCACGCCGCGGCGGCTGAAGGGCTCGATTAGGTCGGCGAAGGGGTCCTGTTTAACGCCCAAGGCTGTTTCAACGCCCAAGGCTGTTTCAACGCCCAAGGCTGTTTCAACGCCCAAGGCTGACTAGCGCGCGCTCGAGGCGGTCGACAGCCAGGCGCAGATGGCGGGGCTGGATCACCAGCGGAGGCACGAAGCGCACCACCAGTGGGCCGGCGGGCACCAGCAGGAGCCCCTGCTCCATGGCCGCCTTGACTATGTCCGGAGCGCTTGGGGCCTCTTCGCGCAGCACCAGGCCTTGCAGCAGCCCCCAGCCCCGCACCCCCTCCAGCAGGGTGGGATGGCGGCTCACTAGCTCGGCCAGGAGCTCCTGTAGCAGTCCGCCCATCTGCTGCACGTGGCTGAGCAGGTCGCGCCGCTCCAGCTCGGCTAGCACGGTGAGGCCGGCGCGGCAGGCGAAGGGGTTGCCGCCGAAGGTGCTGGCGTGTTCGCCGGGGCGGAAGTGATCCACTGAGGCTTTCACCGCCAGGGCACCGATGGGGATGCCGCCACCGAGGCCCTTGGCCAGGGTGATGGCATCGGGCTCGACGCCCAGCTGCTCGTAGCCCCAGAGCTGGCCGCTGCGGCCAACGCCGATTTGCACTTCATCGAAGATCAGCAGGATGTTGTGGGCGTCGCAGAGCTCGCGCACCCGCTGAAAAAAGGCACTGTTGCCGGGATGCACGCCGCCCTCTCCCTGGATTGGCTCCAGCAGCACGGCCGCCACCCGCGGACCCTGCGCCTCGCAGCTGGCCAGCAGGGTTTCGAAGGCGGCGGTGTCGTTGTAAGGGAAGTAGCGGAAGCCCTGCACCATCGGCTCAAAGCCCTGGTGGTACTTGGGCTGGCCCGTGGCCGTAACCGCAGCCAGGGTGCGGCCGTGGAAGCTGGCCTGGGCGGTGAGGATTAGGGGCGCCTCGCCGTCGCCGGTGGCGATGCCCCTCACCGTGTGGCCGTGCTTACGGGCCAGCTTGATGGCGGCCTCGTTGGCCTCAGCGCCCGAGTTGCAGAAGAACACCTTGTCGAGGCAGCTGCTGGCGGTGATAGCCGCCGCCAGCTCCTCCTGCTCAGAGATGCGATACAGGTTGGAAACGTGCTGCAGCTTGCCCAGCTGCCGGCTCAGGGCCCGCTTCATGCGGCCGTCGCTGTGGCCGAGGGTGCAGACGGCGATGCCAGCCACGCAGTCGAGGTAGCGCTTGCCATTGCTATCCCAAACCCAGACCCCCCGGCCCCTGGTGAGGCTGATCGGGAAGCGGGCGTAGGTGTCCATCACGGCTGAGGCAGACAAGCCTGTGGCTGTGATGGGCGAGATGGGAGCGGTGGGACTCGAACCCACAAACCCGAAGGCGCTCGATTTTGAGTCGAGTCCGTCTACCAATTCCGGCACGCTCCCGCAGTTGAGAGCTTAAGCCGCCGAGCAGACACGCTCAATGCTGGCACCGGCGGCATTGAGCTTGCCCTCAAGATTTGCGTAGCCACGGTCTAGGTATTCCAGGCCGCGCACGCTGGTGATGCCGTCGGCGGCTAGGCCGGCCAGCACCATGGCGGCGGAGGCGCGCAGGTCGCTGCCTTGCACCGGAGCACCGCTGAGGCGGGCCACCCCTTCCACAAATGCGGTGTTGCCCTGCATGCGGATGGCGGCACCCATGCGCTGCAGTTCGCCCACGTGCTGCAGGCGATTTTCAAAGATGTTTTCGGTTATCACGCTGGTACCCCGGGCCGTGGCCAGCAGGCTCATGAAAGGGGCTTGCAGGTCGGTGGGGAAGCCAGGGAATGGCTGGGTCCGCAGGTCAACTGCATTGATCTGGTCAGCCTTGATGGTGATCCCGACGCCGTCGTGCTCCAAGGTGCAACCCGCCTCCTCGAGCTTGGTGAGCACGGCGCCAAGGTGATCTGGGATCACTGGTGTTACCCGCAAATGGGAGCGGGTGATGGCGGCTGCCAGCAGAAACGTGCCCGCTTCGATGCGATCTGGGATAACGGCGTAGTCGGCCCCATGCAGGCGATCCACTCCCACGATCGTGATCGTGGAGGAGCCGGCGCCGCGCACCTTGGCGCCCATGGCGATAAGCAGGCCAGCCAGATCAACCACCTCTGGCTCAAGGGCGGCGTTGTCGATCACCGTCTCGCCATCGGCGAGCGCCGCCGCCATCATCAAGGTCTCGGTGGCGCCAACGCTGGGGCAATCCATGTGGATGCGGCCGCCCGTGAGGCGATGGCCGCTGCCCGGCACCACGGCCGTAACAACCCCATGCTCAATGGTGACCTGGGCGCCGAGGGCCTTGAGACCTTTGACGTGCTCAACAACGGGCCGGGTGCCGATCTGGCAGCCGCCTGGCAGGGGCACCTTGGCCATGCCAGTGCGGGCCAGCAGGGGGCCGATGCAGAAGAAGCTGGCCCTCAGGCTGTTCACCAGCTCATAGGGGGCTGTAGAGCAATTGATTGAGTCGCCCTTTAATTCCAGCGCGTCACCATCACGGTGGACCTGGCCGCCGAGGCTGCTGAGCATTTCGCTCATGGCGGCGATGTCGGTGAGCGGAGGGACGTTTCTCAGCCGGATGGTGTCCCTGGTCAACAGACAGGCAGCCATCAGCACCAAGGCTGAATTCTTGGCACCACTCACCTGCAGCTCACCTGAGAGGCGCCGGCCGCCCCGGATTTCCAGCTGAGGATTTTGAAAAGAACGGGTCTTGATAGGCGACTGGACAGCGATCAGACCCATGGAACGACTGCCCGGCTCACCTGGCAGCATATTGACAACAAATGATGAGACCGTCTAGACGGCCGCCGCCGGAACTGGCTCCAGTCGCTGGTCCGGGTTTCCGATGACGTATGTTTTCTTCGTTGCAGCGAGCTCAGCTCAAGCGACAGCCACGCGGATGTGGCGGAATTGGTAGACGCGCTAGTTTCAGGTACTAGTGGCAGCAATGTCGTGGGAGTTCAAGTCTCCCCATCCGCACTTTTCTCATGATCGTTCTCAAGATCTCAAATGCTTCCGAGGTGATGGCCTCGAAATTAGGCAAATTCCTTGAGAGTCTTACTCCCGACAGTCTTGATCAATCCACGATCGAGGACATTGTCTTAAAGAAATTGGTCGAAAACCTCCATGCTGAAGGTCTGAAGGGTGAGGTTGCTTCCGTGCGGGGTCTTGACTTAGACGGCAAGGAGCTTGTAGTGCACGACGGTTTGAGTGTGCGCCGTCACCAGGCATTCTGAAGTGATCCCTTGCGATGGCTTGGGTGCTGCCGAGCCGCTCACCAGCCGCCGCAACCCGCTGGTCAAGCAGCTGCGTCTTCTGCAGGAGTCTCGTGGTCGCCGCGACCAGGGTTTGCTTCTGCTGGAAGGTACCCACCTCCTACAGGAGGCGCTGCGTCTAGGGCTTCAGCCCCAGGACGTGCTGGCTACCGCCGCTTGGCTGGCCAACCATGGCGAGCTGGTGGCAGCCCTACCTCGAGGTTGCAGTTGGCGACTGGTGAGTGGCGAGGTGCTGGAGGCCATAGCCACTACCCAGCATCCCGACGGAGTGGTGGCAAGCCTGCTGCCTCCGACGGCAGCGGCTCCAGGCGCGGCCAGCTTTGTCTTGGCTCTTGATGGGATCCAGGATCCCGGCAACCTCGGCACCTTGATGCGCACTGCCTTGGCGGCGGGGGTTGGAGCCCTGTGGTTGGCCGATGGGGCTGACCCCTTTCAACCCAAGGTGTTGCGCGCCTCGGCGGGGGCTGCCTTGGCCCTGCCCCTGCTGCGTGAGAGCAGGCAGGAGTTGGCTGAGCGGTTGCAGGCGGCAACGGCCGCCGGCCTGCAGCTGGTGGTTGCGCTGCGCCCCGAGACCGAATCGGAGGCTCATACTGCGGCACCTATGCCCTACTGGCAGCTCGATTGGACCCGGCCCACGGTGTTGCTGCTTGGCAATGAGGGAGCTGGGGTGTCAGCGGAGCTCCAGGCCCTGGCCAGCCAGAGCGTCACCATTCCCCACAGTCCAGCGGTGGAATCCCTCAATGTGGCCGTGGCGGCAGCTCCGCTACTGCTCGAGCGCTTGCGCCAGCAGGCTGGCGCTTGACGGGGGAGAATGCCCTTCAACAACCGCAGTGCTGCCCGGTGAGCGACACCCCCCTTGATGGTTCGGGCTTCGATTACGACGTGATCGTGATCGGTGCCGGCTATGGCGGCTTCGATGCGGCCAAGCACGCTGCCGACCATGGCCTGCGGGTCGCCATTGTTGAGTCGCGCGATATGGGCGGCACCTGTGTGAACAGAGGTTGTGTGCCCTCCAAGGCCCTGCTGGCGGCCAGCGGCCGGGTGCGGGAGCTGGCCGATGCCGAGCATCTGGCGGGCTTCGGCATCCATGCCGCCCCAGTGCGCTTTGAGCGCCAAAAGATCGCCGACCATGCCAACCAGCTGGTGGCAACTATCCGCAGCAATCTCACCAAAACCCTGGAGCGCGCCGGTGCCACGATCCTGCGGGGCCAGGGCCGCCTGGCTGGCCATCAGCAGGTCACGGTGCGCGAGAGCGGCAGTGGCATTGAGCGCACGATCAGCGCCCGCGATGTGATTCTGGCTACCGGTTCCGAGCCTTTCGTGCCCCGCGGCATCGAGACCGATGGGCGCACCGTGTTCACCAGCGATGAGGCGGTGAACCTTGAGTGGTTGCCCCGCTGGCTGGCGATCATCGGCAGCGGTTATATCGGCTTGGAATTTGCGGATGTCTACACGGCCTTGGGCTGTGAGGTGACGATGATTGAGGCCCTCGATCGGGTGATGCCCACCTTCGATCCCGACATCGCCAAGCTTGCTGCCCGCACCTTGATCAATGGCCGCGATATCGACGCTCGCGCCGGGGTGTTGGCCCGCAAGGTGACACCCGGCTGCCCGGTGAAGATCGAGCTGGCAGACATGGCCACCAAGGAGCTGTTGGAAACCCTTGAGGTGGATGCGGTACTGGTAGCCACCGGCCGGGTGCCGAGCAGCGCCGAGCTCAACCTGGCCGCTGTCGGCGTCGAAACCGAGCGGGGTTTCGTGCCAGTCGACGAGCGGATGCGGGTGTTGGTGGGCGGTGAGCCCGTGCCGCACCTTTGGGCCGTTGGCGATGTGACCGGCAAGATGATGCTGGCCCACACCGCTGCCGCGCAAGGCACCGTGGCGGTAGACAACATTCTTGGCCACAGTCGCCAGATCGACTACCGCTCAATCCCAGCAGCCACCTTCACCCACCCGGAGATCAGCTCGGTGGGCCTGAGCGAGGCCGATGCCAAGGCACTGGCTGAGCAAGAGGGCTTTGAGCTGGGCCTGGTGCGCAGCTACTTCAAGGCCAATTCCAAGGCCCTAGCTGAACTAGAGGGGGAAGGCTTGATGAAATTGCTGTTCAACAAAGCCAGCGGTGAGGTGCTGGGCGCCCACATCTTTGGCTTGCATGCGGCCGACCTAATCCAGGAGATCGCTAACGCCGTGGCTCGCCGCCAGAGCGTGGTGCAACTGGCTACGGAGGTGCACACCCATCCCACCTTGAGCGAGGTGGTGGAAGTGGCCTACAAGCAAGCAGCCATGGCGGTGGCAGGCTGAGCACCATGGAGATCCGTCGCCGGCCGCCCAACCCCAAGGTGAAGGTGGCCTTTCTCGAATACGCCATCCGCCACGAGGACAGCGAACCACGCCACATTCTTGAGCAGATCCTCTGGGAGAAAGATCGGGAGATAACGGCGGCGCGGGAGCGGGTGCCCTTGGAGAAGCTCAAACAGCAGGTGGCTGAGCTGCCGGCGACCAGGGATTTTTTGGCGGCCCTGCGGGCCTCCTGCCGCAAGCCAGCGGTGATCGCCGAGGTGAAAAAGGCGAGCCCCAGCAAGGGCGTGATCCGCGAGGATTTCGATCCCGAAGCGATCGCCAAAGGCTACGCCGCCGGTGGCGCTAGCTGCCTATCGGTGCTTACCGATAAGCAGTTTTTCCAGGGTGGCTTTGAGGTGCTGGTGCAGGTGCGCCAGGTGGTGGATCTGCCCCTGCTCTGCAAGGACTTCATCCTGAGTCCGTATCAGCTTTTTCAGGCCCGCGCCGCAGGGGCCGATGCTGCCCTGCTGATCGCCGCGATTCTCAGCGACCAGGATTTGGCTTACCTGCTCAAGGTGGCCAGGGCTTTGGGCCTGGCCGTGCTGGTGGAGGTGCACGACGGCGAGGAACTTGAGCGGGTGCTGGGCCTTGATGGCGTGCAACTTATCGGTATCAACAACCGCGATTTGGCCAGCTTCCATACGGATCTGGCCACCACCGAGCAGCTCACTGCCGTTTATGGCGAACGCATCCGCGCCAAGGGCTGCCTGCTGGTGAGTGAGTCGGGCCTGTTCACCCGCGACGACCTCGACCGGGTGCAGGGTGCTGGCGCCGATGCGGTGCTGGTGGGCGAAGCGCTGATGCGTCATGCCGATGTGACCGCCGCCCTGGAGAGCTTGATTGGCAGCGGCTGATGATCGGCAGCGGCTGATATTTGTGTTTGCAAGGCTTAGCTAAGTCAAGGCTTAGCCAAGCACTGGATTAGCTAAGAAGCGCGCAGGTTGGGCGCTGCCGCCATGCCAGTTGCCACGCTGGTCGCCACAAAAGTGAATGCAACAAAAAGCCCCCGCCACAGGGCGAGGGCTTGGGGAGTGCTGAACGAAGCTGCCGTAGCAGCCAGGCGCTCACACCTTGCGGGAGTAAAACTCAACCACCAGCAGTTCGTTGATCTCAAGGGCGACCCATTCGCGCTCGCACTTGCTGATCACCTTGGCGACGAGCTTGTTCTTATCGAGCTCCAGGTGGGGCGGGATGTTGGCCAGACCCGGGAAGGCCAAGTTGCCTTCAGCCAGTTGCTTGCTCTGCTTGCGCTCGCGCACGGCGACCACATCGCCGGCCTTGCACTGGTAGCTGGGGATGTCCACGACGCGGCCGTTCACGGTCAGGTGGCCATGGTTTACCAGCTGGCGGGCACCGGGGACGGTGGGGCCAAAACCAAGACGGAAGCAAACATTGTCGAGACGGTTCTCGAGCAGTTTCAGCAGGTTGGTACCCGTGGAACCCTCCTGGGCCCGGGCTTTCTTGACGTAGCGAACCAGCTGACGTTCGGAGATGCCGTAGTTGAAGCGAAGTTTTT
>JBIKWZ010000072.1:0-7386 GCA_044356035.1 Cyanobium sp.
ATCTAGCTCAGGACCCTGAGCTAAACGGGGCGGCCGCCCTAGATCAGGCCCAGGCTGATCAGCTCACTTTTCTGGAACCCGGCAACGCCCTGGCTGCCGCCCTGGTCGGCAGCAGCGCCGGAGCCATCCTGCTGCCAGCGCGGGGCGATGAGGCCGCAGCCCTGCAGCAGCTGGCCCTAGAGCGGGGTATGGCCTGGATCGCCCTGGCTGATCCGCGCCTGGCTTTTGCCGAGGCCCTCGCTGCGCTCCACCCTCGCCGCCAGCCAGCCGCTGGCATCCACCCCAGTGCCGTGGTCGATCCAAGCGCCGTAGTCGGCATGGGATCCCACCTAGGCCCCCTGGTCGTGATCGGCGCCAACGTGCGAATCGGCGCCAGCTGCATACTCCACCCCCAGGTGGTGCTCTACGAAGACGTGCAGATCGGTGACGACTGCGAGCTGCACGCCGGTGCCGTTCTGCACCCCGGCAGCCGCCTTGGCCGGGGCTGCGTCGTGCACTCCAATGCCGTGGTGGGCAGCGAGGGCTTTGGCTTCGTGCCCACCGCCAATGGTTGGCGCAAGATGCCCCAGACCGGCCAGGTAGTTCTTGAGGAGGGGGTTGAGGTGGGTTGCAGCAGCACCATCGACAGACCCTCAGTAGGTGAAACCCGCATCGGCGCCGGCACCAAGATCGACAACCTGGTGCATATCGGCCATGGCGTCAGCACCGGCAAGGGCTGCGCCCTGGCGGCCCAGGTGGGCATCGCCGGCGGGGCCCGCCTCGGCAATGGCGTGATTTTGGCAGGCCAGGTGGGCCTGGCAAACAAGGCGGTGATGGGCGACCGAGCCATCGCCAGCTCCAAATCCGGGGTGCATGGCGAGGTGGCCGCCGGCGAGGTAGTGAGCGGCTATCCGGCCATCTCCAACCGCCTCTGGCTGCGCAGCTCGGCCGTATTCAACAAGCTGCCAGAGCTCGTTAAAGCCCTGCGGCAGCTGGAGAAGCAGGCCAAGCCCTAGCCTCGCGCCCAGCACTTCAAGGCCCATGACGTCGAGCTACCGGATCACCCTGCTTCCCGGCGACGGCATCGGCCCGGAAATCATGGCAGTAGCCCGCCAGCTGCTCGATGCGGTTAGCAGCAGCCATGGCTTCAGCCTCGTCTACGACATGCAGCCCATGGGCGGCGTTGCCATTGACGCCACCGGCGAGCCCCTGCCCAGCAGCACCCTCGAGGCCTGCAAGGCCGCCGATGCGGTGCTGCTCGCCGCCATCGGCTCGCCCCAATACGACAGCTTGCCCCGGGAGCAGCGCCCTGAATCGGGACTGCTGGGGCTGAGATCAGCGCTGGGCCTGTTCGCCAACCTGCGGCCGGTGAAGATCATCCCGGCCCTGATCGATGCCTCCACCCTCAAGCGCGAGGTGATCGAAGGGGTGGATCTGATGGTGGTGCGCGAGCTCACCGGCGGCGTCTATTTCGGCACCCCCAAGGGGCGCGTCGAGGCTGAGGGCCGGGTGCGGGCCTTCAATACCATGGCTTATTTCGACGACGAGATCGACCGCATCGCCAAGGTGGCGTTCGAATTGGCCCTGACCCGGAGCGGCCGGCTTTGCAGCGTGGACAAGGCCAACGTGCTGGATGTGAGCCAGCTCTGGCGCGACCAAGTCACCGCCATGGCGGCTGACTACCCGACTGTGGAACTCAGCCATATGTACGTGGATAACGCCGCCATGCAGCTGGTACGCAATCCCCGCCAATTCGACGTGCTGCTCACCAGCAACCTCTTCGGGGACATCCTCAGTGATGAGGCCGCCATGTTGAGCGGCTCGATCGGCATGCTGCCCTCCGCCTCCCTGGGGTCCAGCGGCCCTGGCCTCTTCGAGCCGATCCACGGTTCCGCCCCCGACATCGCCCGCCAGGACAAAGCAAACCCGATGGCGATGGTGCTCAGCGCCGCCATGATGCTGCGGGTCGGTCTGCAGCAAGAAGCCGCTGCCACCGCCCTAGAAACCGCCGTCGACCGGGTACTGGCCGCTGGTTACCGCACCGGCGACCTGATGAGCGAGGGCTGCACCCAGCTGGGCTGCCAGGCCATGGGCGAGCAGCTGCTAGCGGCCTTGGAAGCCTGATCCTGCAACGGTTGCCCCAGGGGATGGGGAATCGGTCCGGCGACCTGCCAAACTCACGATCGGTTTTTGGATCCTTGCGCATGTCGAAGCGGCACCCGGTTGTATCTGTCACCGGTTCCTCCGGCGCAGGCACCAGCACTGTCAAGCGCGCCTTCGAATACATCTTCAAGCGCGAGGGCATCACCCCGGCCGTGGTGGAGGGCGACAGCTACCACCGCTACGAGCGGGCTGAGATGAAGGAAGCCATGGCCGCCGCTGTGGCCAAGGGCGAGAACTTCTCCCACTTCGGCCCCGATGCCAACCGATTCGACAAGCTTGAGGAGCTGTTTCGCAGTTACGGCGAAACCGGCGGTGGCGAGAAGCGCTACTACCTGCACTCCGTTGAGGAGGCAGCCGAGCACAACGGCCGGCTCGGCACCAACTTGGAGCCGGGCCAGTTCACCCCCTGGGAACCGATTCCCGCCAGCACCGACCTCCTGTTCTACGAGGGTCTGCACGGCGGCGTGGTGGGCGAGGGCTACGACCTGCGCAAGCTGGCGGATCTGCTGATCGGCGTGGTGCCGATCGTGAACCTCGAGTGGATCCAGAAGATCGCCCGCGACAACCAGGAGCGCGGCTACTCGGCCGAAGCCACGGTGGACACGATCCTGCGCCGCATGCCGGATTACATCAACCACATCTGCCCCCAGTTCAGCCTCACAGACATCAACTTCCAGCGGGTGCCCACGGTTGATACCTCCAACCCCTTCTTCATCCAGACCATTCCCACCCCTGATGAGAGTTTCGTAATCATCCACATCCGCAAGGTGGCCCGCGACAAGTGGGGGATCGACTTCCCTTACCTGCTCAACATGATTAACGGCTCCTTCATGTCCACTCCCACCTCGATCGTGGTGAACGGCGGCAAAATGGGCTTCGCCATGGAGCTGATCCTTACGCCGATCATCCATCGCATGATCGAAGAGAAGAAGAAGCTGTCCTGATTGCAATGGCAACCCCTATTCTGGGGTTGCCATTCGTTTTGGTGAGGCCGATCTCCTTCGCCACACCCACGAAGAATCCTTCCCCGTCGTTTTTGATTCCGGGGGCTGCCAAAACCAAGGCCGCAGCCTCATTGCGTCTCGACAAGATCAACAGCAGTCTGGTCATTCAGGCAGCTCGCCGAATCTTGTTTCAGTCTTTGGAGCTCGGCAACGCCGGCCACGAACCATCCGGCGTGGTGCTCAATGGCAAGCAAATACTGCAGGGCAGAATTGTTTTCGACCAGCCGGTGCTGCTGCCCGATGAGCAATTTGTGCCCATTAATTTGATCCGGGGCCGCCTGACAGGGAGCGGTGCAGCCAGGCTGCGTCTACCCCGCAAACCATCTTCTCCCCCTCTCGCCTGAGGCCCGTTTGAGCCCCCTTGCTCCGCTGCTTGCCAGCTCCCCAGCCGTGCCAGTTGTGGTGGCCCTACTTGGAGCCTGCGTGGGCAGCTTTCTCAATGTGGTGGCCTGGCGCCTGCCGCGGGAGGAATCGATCGTGCTGCCACCCAGCCACTGCCCCCGTTGCGGCAGACGGCTGCGCTGGTTTGAAAATGTGCCCCTGCTGGGCTGGTTGCTACTGCGGGGCCGCTGTGGCCACTGCGGTGCTCCGATCTCCTGCCGCTACCCCCTAGTGGAGCTGCTTAGCGCCGGGCTCTGGGTAGCGGCCTTGCTGGCCCAGCCGAGCGCCATGGGCCCTAATCCCCAGCCCTGGCTGCTGGTAGCCGCAGGCTGGCTGCTGTTGAGCTGGCTGCTGCCGCTGGTGTTGATCGATCTCGATCGCCTCTGGTTGCCCGAACCCCTGTGCCGAATTGGCCTGTTACTAGGCCTGGCGGTGAGCGCAGTGATCGGCTTCCAGCAGGGTGACGCAATCGGCCGAGAGCTGCTGTTTCACCATCTGGTGGCCGCCGGAGTTGGCCTGGTTGGCTTTGAAACGGTCAGTGCCTTGGCCCACAAGGCAATCGGCCGGCCAGCCCTCGGCCTGGGAGACGCCAAACTGGCTGCCCTGCTGGGGGCTTGGCTTGGTCTCACCGGGCTTGGTCTCACCGTGATCCTGGCGGTGTTTGCCGGGGCGGTGCTGGGCAGCATCGGCCGGCTCAGCGGCCTGCTGGGCAAGCACCAGCCCCTTCCCTTTGGCCCCTTCCTTGCAGCTGGTGGGGCCGCCGTGTGGCTACTCGGCAACGACCTATGGCTGGACGTGCTGGGGCTGGTGTGGTGAAGCGCCTTAAATAGGTTGAGCTGTTGGTAAATGCCGCATGTCGCTGTTCGACTGGTTTGCGGACCGCCAGAAAAATGCCCCAACCGTGCGGGTCACCCAGGAGCTGGAGGAGGGCGATGGTCTCTGGAGCAAGTGCCCAGAATGCAGTTTGGTGGTGTATCGCAAAGACCTGGTGGCTAACGCCAGTGTTTGCAAGGGATGTGGCCACCACAACCGCATCGACAGCCCTGAGCGCATCGCCCTGATCGCCGACCCGGGCAGCTTCGAGCCCATGGATACCGGCCTCTCTCCCACCGACCCCCTCGCCTTCAAGGACCGACGCAGCTATGCCGATCGCATCCGCGACAGCCAGCAGAGCACGGGCCTGCGCGACGCCGTGGTTACCGGTATCTGCCGCACCAGTGGACTGCCCCTGGCCCTTGGAGTGATGGATTTCCGCTTCATGGGCGGCTCGATGGGTTCGGTGGTGGGCGAGAAGCTCACCCGCCTGATCGAAACCGCCACCGCCCGGCGCATACCGGTGCTGATTGTCTGCGCCTCCGGTGGAGCCCGCATGCAGGAGGGGATGCTGAGCTTGATGCAGATGGCCAAGATCTCCGGCGCCCTGGAGCGGCACCGCCAGGCAGAGCTGCTTTACCTACCCCTGCTCACCTACCCCACCACAGGGGGTGTAACCGCCAGCTTCGCCATGTTGGGCGACTTAATCCTGGCCGAGCCCAAGGCCCTGATCGGCTTCGCCGGCCGCCGGGTGATTGAGCAGACCCTGCGCGAAAAGCTGCCAGATGGCTTCCAAACCGCCGAATACCTGCGCGACCACGGCTTCGTTGACGCGATTGTGGATCGCACTGAGTTCAAGGCAACCCTGGCCAGCCTGCTGACCATGCACGGCTGCCGTAAAACGGTGCCGGCATGAGCGGCCTGCGCCGGGCAGCCCGCTCCCTGCTGCTGATGTTGCTGGTCGTGGGAATCCTGGCCGCCACGCCTGGAAGGGCCCTAGCCGGCCCGGTCGACTGGCATGAGGTGGCCAGCACCAGCGAGGGACGCCAGTGGTGGGATGGCGGCAGCCTGCGCACCAGCCGCGGCGGCAATATTTCGGTGCTGACACGCTTCCAAAAACCCGTCAGCGAGGAGCAACCCAGGCCCCTATCCGATCTCTACGTTATGGAAATTGACTGCGGCCAGGAGCTGTTCCGCGACACCTCTATCAACGGCCTACCCCAGTTCAGGGCTGAATGGCAGCCGGCATCGGGAGACAACCTGATCAGCAGCGTGATCGGCGAGGTTTGTGCCACCGCAGCCGAGGGCCTCTCATGAGCGCTCCCCCGCTGAAGGTCGCCATTGCTGGCCTGGGCTTTGGCGAGGCCGTGCACCTACCCGCATTGCGTGCCTGCCCCGGCACCGAGCCGGTAGCCCTCTGGCACCCGCGCCCCGAGCGACTGGAAGCCGCCTGCCGCAGCGCCGAACTGCCTGGCCACAGCGACTTCGATGGACTGCTGGCCAATCCGGCAGTCGAGGCGATCGTGATCGCCACCCCGCCGGGGCCGCGTTTTGATCTAGCCAGGCGCGCCCTGGAAGCGGGCAAGCACCTGCTGCTGGAGAAGCCCGTAGCCCTCAACGCCGAGCAGATCGAGAGCCTGCAACGGCTGGCCCTGCAGCGGGGGCTAACCGTGGCGGTCGACTTTGAATACCGGGCCGTTCCCCTGTTCCAGCAGCTCGCCGACCTGCTGGCCAGCGGCGTCCTCGGTGAATTGGTGCTGGTGAAATACGACTGGCTGATGGGCAGCAGAGCTGACGCCTCGCGCCCCTGGAGCTGGTATTCCCAGGCAGCCGAAGGGGGCGGGGTGCTGGGAGCGCTGGGCACCCATGCCTTTGACACCCTGCACTGGCTGGTGGGTCCAAGCCACTCCCTAAGGGCCCAATTGAGCACTGCAATTACCCAGCGGCCCCTGGCCGATGGCAGTGGTCGCCTGGCCAGGGTCGATGCCGAAGACATCGCCTTGGTGCAGCTGGAGCTGGAAACACCACTGGGGCAGACGGTGCCAGCCCAGCTCAACCTGGCCTCCGTGACCCGCAGGGGCCGGGGCTGCTGGCTGGAGCTGTACGGCCGTGACGGCACCGCCGTGCTCGGCTCCGACAACCAGGCCGACTACGTGCATGGCTTTGGGCTTTGGCACTCCCAGGCGGGAGAGCCATTGCGCCCGGTGGAAGCTGATGAGCGCTGGGGCTTTGCTCGCACCTGGGCCGATGGCCGGATTGCCCCGGTGCAGCGCATCCACAGCTGGTGGAGTGCGGCGGTGCGCGAGGGCCGGCCGATGCTGCCTGGCTTGAGCGAGGCAGTGCTGAGTCAGCGCTGCTGCGACTGGGCCCAACTGGGAGCAGGCCAGGGCACTCCAAGGGGCATCACCTAGAGTCACCTCCAGTTCAACTCCCGACCCCGAGAGGTTTTCCCATGGCGCTCGTTCCGCTTCGGCTGCTGCTCGACCATGCCGCTGAGAACGGCTATGGCATCCCTGCCTTCAACGTAAACAACCTGGAGCAGGTGCAGTCGATCATGGAGGCGGCCAGTGAGACCGACTCTCCGGTGATTCTGCAGGCCTCCCGCGGAGCCCGCCAGTACGCCGGTGAAAATTTCCTGCGCCACCTGATCCTGGCTGCAGTCGAAACCTATCCCGACATCCCGGTGGTGATGCACCAGGACCACGGCAACAGCCCTGCTACCTGCTTTGGTGCCGCCGCCAACGGTTTCACCTCGGTGATGATGGATGGCTCTCTGATGGCTGACGCCAAGAGCCCCGCCAGCTACGAGTACAACGTCGCTGTCACCAAAGAGGTGGTGGACGTGGCCCACGCCATTGGCGTGAGCGTAGAAGGCGAGCTTGGTTGCCTGGGTTCCCTGGAAACCGGCATGGGTGAGGCCGAGGACGGCCACGGCTTTGAGGGCAAGCTCGACCACAGCCAGCTGCTCACCGATCCCGCCGAAGCCGCCGATTTCGTCGCCAAAACCAAAGTTGACGCCCTGGCGATCGCCATCGGCACCAGCCAC
>JBIKWZ010000007.1:0-56830 GCA_044356035.1 Cyanobium sp.
TCCCTGGAGCTCCTGCTCCTCCAGGTAGCGCCGCAGGCAGGCCAACCACTCAAGCTTGTAGGCGTACTTTTCGCTCTTGAGCGAGCTGCCGTTGGGCACGTAGAGATTCAGCACCCGGATGCCGTCGATCAGGGCGCTGATCACCCGTTTCTGCTCGCTGAGATCGGCGGCTTCTTGCTCGGCGGGTAGTAGGGCCTCAAAGCCGATCTGCACGTCCTCGAGGGGTAGCAGGCTGAGGATGGCTACACCGTTGTAGGCCTTCTGGCCGCTGATGGCCACCGCATAGCCCAGGGCCTCAAAGGCTTCACGCGGGAAGAGCTCATCGGTCACCTTGGTTTCCTGCAGGCACAGCACATCGGGGCGTTCCTGTTGCAGCCAGGCCAGCACCTGGTCGAGGCGGGTGCGCACCGAGTTGACGTTCCAGGTGGCGATCTTCATAGGTAGGGGGTCGGCAGGGAGGTGGCCGAAGCCCACCCTGGGGAACGCACCTAGGATGGGACTCCGAGAGCATCGGAGTGAATAACCAATGTCCGCTGATAGTTCGCCGCTTCTTCGCCCCCGCTCTGCCAAGGCCCTGGGATGTCAAGCCCTGGGCTACATCGGCGCAACGCTTGCTTTGGCCGCGGGGGTTGCTTCTGTATTTGGAGTTGCTTCGGTAGCTGGTGTTGGAGCGGCCAGGGCCCAGGAAAAGGGCTATGGCCAAACGATCAGCAGTCCCCAGCAGGAGCGGGAGCTCGATTACGGCACCGGAACCAATCGAGGTGGATCGGCGCTCGATTCCGCCAACCCAATCGACTTGATGAACAAGCTGCGCAAGGCCACCTCCATGGACGACGCAACTCCCCCTGGCGATGCGGTGGACGCGGCCCTCAGGGATTTCCACTCTCCGCCTGCGGTGCCGGCATCGGCTTCCCCGGCGGCAACGGTGAAGGGTCCCTGAAAGGAGCCAAACCCCAGGCGGCAGCTACCTGATCCAGGCGCGGGTCGCTTGGGCCAGGTATACGGGAGCGGGCTAGAGCCAGCGACTCCTGGGCTCCTTTGATGTCGCCGCGCTCCTGTTGCAGCATCGCCCGCGCCAATAGGGGGCGTTGGTCGGTGGGGAATTCCGCGGCCAATTTGAGCAGCCGCGACTCGGCCTTGCCCGGCTGACCTCGCTTTTGCAGCAGGTTGGCAAGCAGCAGGCCGATCGGCAGGGCCTCCGGCTTCAGCTGGGGTTTGCTAGCTCTTTGCAGCGCCGCCTCCAGCTGGCTCTGGGCCAGGGCTTCACGCCCCATTTCCAGTTGCAGCAGGGCCATCAGCTGCAGGCCCTCGATCTGGTCGGGCCGCAGGTTGAGCAGTTGGCGCACCTCCCGCTCAGCGCCGCTGCGGTCCTGCTGGTCGCGGCGCAGCTCGGCTAGTAGCAGCCGCAGCGACCACTGCTGGGGTTGCTGGTCGGCCAGGCGCTCCAGCAGCGCTGTGGCTTCCGCTTTGCGATCCAGAGCTACCAGCAGCTCCAGCAGCCGCTGCTGTTCGGCCTGGCTGGCCTCGCCCTGGTTGAGCCGCTGCTGCAGGGAGGAGGCCTGACGCTCCAGGGCCGTGCGGGAGGGATCGGATCCAGCCGAGCCGCCCTGTAGCTGTCCCAGCCACCAGCCAGCGGCGATGCACAGAGCTCCAGCCCCCGCAATGGCGAGCCCAGTCCAGATCCCGGAACGGTTGGGAGCGGCGGGCATTGGCAGGCGGCCTGCGGTGGGTTGCCAGTCTGCCCTTTGTCCCCCGGCCTGGGGGCACTTAAAGTTCAGCCCATGCGCCAACACCCGATTTCTCCGGTAACCGAACCCACGCAATACCGGGCCATTGGCGTGGTGCGAGGCGTTTATGTACCCACCGATGCCGAGCAGCTCACCCGGGGGGTGATCCGCACTGCTGATGGCACCGAGCTGGAGGCCGTGGTGCTTGGCCGTCTGCTCACTTTGATGCGCCGCCACCTCAGCCTCGAAGAGCCCCATCTCTGGGTGGTCTACCCCCGCTCGCGGGAGGAGGAGGGCTTGCACCTGCAGATGGTGGGTGTGTGGGAGCCCAGCACCCTGGCCGCGGGCGAGGAAGCTGAATCCCCTGCTGCCGGTAGCCCAGAAGACGCCCTGCCCGAGGGCGACGACTACTTCTCGGTGCGCGGTGAATTGATTTACACCCGCCCTGAAACCGGCGATCTGGTGGTGAAGGTGCGGGTGATGCCCCGCCCTGATGGCAGTCGGCCCGTGCCCTTCAAGCTGCAGCTCAGGGGGGATGTGCCCCTCGAGCATTTGCGCCACTTCGTGGCGCTCAACCTGCGCCGCCAGGCTCAGCAGCTGCAGCTGGAGAGCTTTGAAGTGATCGGTCCGGTGGCTCAGCGGGGCAACCGTGGCGGCAAAGGGCGCCGCGATGGTGCAGCAAGCAAGGGCGGTAAGGGCGGCCCGCGCCGGCCATGACCCAACCCCTGGCGGCTGGCCTGGCCGTGGGCTTGATCAGCCTGGCGGCGATTCTTGGCCCCGCCCTGGGCCTATCGCCCTGGATTGTGACCCTGATAGCGGGCCTGGGCTTGGGTGGCCTCACTTTGGATGCGGCCCGCTTCGGTGGCCGCGGCGGCCATGTGCTGGCCGAAGCCCTGCCCGGTGGCCGCGCCCGCCTGCGGCGGATTGCGATTCATGAGGCGGGTCACCTGTTGGTAGCCCGTAAAGAGGAGATGGCGGTGCGCCAGGTGCTGGTGGGTTCCCTGGCCTGCCTGCGGGCCGGCCTCAACACCAGCGGCAGCACCGAACTCGAGCCACCGGCCCATGCCAAGTTGCCGGCCGAGGAGCTGCGGCGCTGGAGCCGGGTGCTGCAGGCGGGCATGGTGGCCGAGCAGCTGATCTACGGCCAGAGCGTGGGCGGCAACGACGATCGGGCCCTGCTGGGGCGGCTCTGGGGCCTGTCCGGCCAAGACGTTGACACCGCCCAACGGGAACAGCGCCGGGCCCGCCGCGAGGTGGAGGCCCAGTTGCGCGCCAGCGAGCAGCAACTGCAGAGCGAGGCCGATGCCCTGCTGGCCCTGGCGCCAAGGCTGGGACGCCCCCTGGCCGGGGAGGCCTGAGGCGGTGCTGGCGCTGCTGGATGCGCCCACGGGCTTAGCCGGCAACATGCTTTTGGCAGCCCTGCTGGATCTGGGGCTTCCCCAGGCGGAGATCGATGGCCCCCTGGCCGCCCTCGGCCTAGGCGGGACCTACCGCTTGGAGCTTGAAGAGCGCCGCAGCGGCGGCCTGCGCGGTCTGCATTTGGAGGTGCTGAGCCTGGAGCGCCAGCCAGCCCATCGGCTTTGGGGCGATCTGCGGAGCCAGCTGCAAGCTGCCCCCTGGCCCGAGCCCTTGCGGCAGCGGGTGCTGGAGGTGTTTGGCCTGCTGGCGGAGGCGGAGGCGGCGGTGCACGGCCACAGCCCCGAGCAGGTGCACTTCCACGAGGTGGGCGCCCTTGATGCCCTGGTGGATGTGGTGGGGGTGTGCGCCGGGCTGCTGCACTTCGGGGTGGAGCAGCTGGTGTGCAGCCCGCCGCCGGCGGGTCATGGCCTGGTGGCTACGGCCCACGGCACCCTGCCCCTGCCGGCGCCTGCCGTATTGGAGCTGGCCCGCTTGCGGGCGATTCCCCTGGCTGCAGCCGAAGGCTTCCCCCCGGGCGAACTCACCACCCCTACGGGTCTGGCTTTAGCGGCCTGCTGGGCAACACGCTTTGGCCATCACCCCACCCACGTGCCTAAGCGGGTTGGCGTGGGGCTGGGCTCGCGCAGCCTGGATCGCCCCAACCTCCTGCGGTTCACCCTGGCCGATGGCGGCGGCTCCGATCCTGCCCAGCTAGATCCTGCCCAGTTCGAAACGGTGCTGGTGCAGCAGGCCCAGATCGATGACGCTACGGCGGAGGATCTGGCTTTCCTGGCTGAGGAACTGCGCCAGGCCGGTGCCTTGGAGGTGTTCAGCCAGGCGATCGCCATGAAGAAGGGCCGGGCTGCCCAGCTGCTCACGGCCCTTGTGCACTCGGAGCAGGCCGAGGCCCTGCGGCAGGTGTGGTGGCGGCACAGCAGCACCTTGGGGTTGCGCGAACACCCCCAGACCCGCTGGGTGCTGCCGCGCCGCAGCCTGGAGCTGGCCACGCCCCTGGGGCCGGTGCGGCTCAAGCAGGCCCAGCTGCCCGATGGCCGTTGGCGCAGCAAGCCGGAACACGACGACCTGGCAGCTCTTGCGCGCCAGCACACACTGGGGATCGATCAGGTGCGCTTGGTTGTGCAGCAGGCCCTCGAGGCCCAGCCTGACGCCAATCTGCCGATCCAGCCCTTGCCCAGCCAGCCCTAAGCATGCCGCCCTTTGCCCACGCCCTGCTTCAGCGCTGCCGCCGCGGGCTGACTCGTTTGGTCGCCTGGTTGGAGGGCTTGCCGCTCCTGCCCGGCGGCCTGAAGCTCTGGATCAGCTTGCTGAGTTTCGGTTTTCTGCTGGCGGCCCTAGTGGGCCATGGGCGCCAGCTGCTGCAGCTCAGTCTCGATCGCCAGGGCTGGCTGTGGTTGCTGCTGGGGGTGGGCGTGAGTTTGCTGAGCCTGGTGGCCAACGGCCTGGCCTTCGGCGTGGTGTTGCGCTGGCTCGGGCTGCGCCCCCGCTGGGGCGAACTTGTGCAGGCCTACCTCGACACCAATCTCCGCAAATTTCTGCCCGGTGGCATCTGGCACCTCAGCAGTCGCGTGCAGCTGTTGCGCAGCTCTGAGGCCCCCTTGGCGGCCCCGGCTCCAGGCGCTCTGGCCCTGGTGGCGGTGCTGCTGGACCCCTTGGTGGCGGCGGTGGCGGCCCTGGCGCTGATGTCTGCGGGCGGTTGGCAACAGGGCCTGGCCTTGTTGGGGTTGTTGCCCTTGGCTTTGCTCTGGCCCCGTTTGCTCAACCCCCTGCTCAGTCGCCTGGAGCGCCGCAAGGTCTCGGCGCTGGCTATGGACATCGAGGCGGCCGCCACTGCGCCGATTCGCTCCTATCCCTGGCCGCCACTGCTGGTTCAGTTTGGATTTGTGCTGCTGCGCTTTGGCGGCTTTGCCTGCTGCGTGCAGGCCTTCGATCTCTCCTACAGCCTCAGCTGGGGAGGCTGGCTGGCGGGCTTCGCCCTGGCCTGGACCGCCGGCTTGGTGGTGCCCGGCGCCCCTGGCGGCCTGGGCGTGTTCGAGGCGGTGCTGCTGCTGCGGCTGGGCTTTGCCATTCCCGAGGCGCCGCTGCTGGCGATTGCGATCAGCTATCGGCTGGTGGTGACCATCGCCGATCTGCTGGCGGCGCTCACGGCCCGGCTGGATGGGCCGCGGCAGCCCCAGGCGTCGGCCTAGGGAGATGGGCTTGCTGCTGGCTGGATCGTTGGTAGAGCCGGTGGCCCGGGGCCTGCTGGGATCCATCTCCTGTAGCGGTGGCCCCACCGTGGAGCAGCGGCGTCTATTGCAGGCACTGCTCAACCACCTTTGGGAGCGCCCAGATCTGCGCGTTTCAGCGCTGGAGCCGATCGCTCCCGAGGAACTGGCGGCAGCGCTGGATGATCTGCCGACGCGGCGGGTGGCCCATCTGCTGCAGATGACCCTCGAGTTTTGCCGCCATCCCCAGACGGATGACCAGCTCGCGTTGGGCTGGGCCTATGCCGAGGCACTGGGGGTGAGCAGCGCGGCCCTGGAGGTGAGCCGTGATTGGTTGCGCCAGGGGGTCGACCAGGCGGCGGCGGATGTGAGCAGGATCTTTACCACCTTCCTGCCCTTGCGAAGTGAGCCCGGTCTGGCGGATCCGCTGGCTTCCGCTGACCAGCCAGAACCGGAGCTGGTGGCGCGGATTGAGGGCTTCGCCCAGCTCCCGGAGGCCAGCCTGGGTAGGGCGTTGCTCGTTTATTTCGAGCGCTTCGGTTTCCCCCTGCCCGGGCGGGATGCCTGCGCCCTCAATCACCTCTACCTGGCCCACGACATGACCCACGTGATTGCGGGGATTGCGGCGACCAGTGCCGGCGAGATCGCCCTCAGCGCCTTTCAGTGGGCGATGCAGGACAACCCCATTAATGAGAGCGCCCTGCTGGCGTCCCTGGTGACCCACGAGGCGGGGTTTGTGAGCGCAAATCCCACCCTGGCGCCAGATCACTCCAGCCTGGACAGCCCCTCCTCTGCCTATCTGCTGGCTTCAGAACTCAAGCGTGGCAGTGCCTGCAGCGCCGATTTCTCCCTGGTGGACCATTTGGCTCTGGCACCCTTGCCTTTAACGGAGGTGCGGCGGCAGTTCAAGGTGTGCAGGCCGCTTCAGCCCAGTCCTGTGGATCATCTGTTTTGGGGGGACGAGGCGTCAGCAGCAGCTCCCTGAGTCGACTATGCCTGCGGCTTCTCTGGTTGTGGCGACGCCCGTGAAGGGCAGGCTGCTGCCGCAGCCCGGGAACAGGCCGTAGTGGCGGCTGAAGTCGCCGATGAACTCGAAATGGGGCACAAAACGGGTGGCTTGCAGCATCCGGAAGCTGTTGCCGCACACCGGGAACACCCGGCCGGTTTCGATGGCGTGGTGGCCATCGAGGTCGAAGCGGTGCGGGTGCTGGGGGATCGTGCCGCGGTAGATCACGGCTTGGCCGTGGTCTTCGCAGGCATCTTCCAGCTCGGCGATGTTGAACAGTCGGTAAGTGGCGGCATAGAAGCGGGCCTCACCCATCAGTGGCTCTAGGGCTGGCTCGGTGATGCGGAGCTCGCGGTCGCTCACCAGCCGCGGGTCGGGGAAGCCGGAGCCCTTGGCGAGGCGCAGGAAGTCGTTCCAGTAGAGGGCTCCGCCCAGGCACTCGCCGTAGAGCACCGGATCGCGCCGCACCGCTTCCGGCAGGCGCCGATCCACGTACACATCGGAGAAGTACAGCTCGCCGCCCGGCTTGAGCAGCCGTTTCACCCCTTGCAGCACCGCCGCCTTGTTTGTGGAGAGGTTGAGCACGCAATTGCTCACGATCACATCGAAGCTGCCCGGCTCCAGGGGAAGGGCCTCGAGGGTTTCGATCGTGCCCTCCAGAAACGACACATTCGCGTAGCCGAACTGCTCAGCATGGAAGTCCAGGTGCTCGCGGGCCACCGCCAGCTGCTCTGCCGTCATGTCGACGCCCACCACCGAGCCGCTGGGCCCCACCAACTGGGCCAGGGCGTAGACGTCGCGGCCGGTGCCGCAGCCCAGATCGAGGATGCGGCAGCCCTCGAGCAGTGGCGGGCACACCAGTCCGCAGCCGTAGTAACGCGCCAGCACGTCCGGGTGGATGCGGGCCAGCAGCGGCCGCAGCCAGGACGGCACCGCATCGGCATCGCAACAGGCGCTGGTCTTGAGGTCGGCCGTGCCGGTGAGCTCCTGGCCGTAATAGGCCTGAACGGCGGCTTGGGTGGGCATGGCGGCGCGCGGCCTGGGGAGATGGGCTCAGTCTGCCTCTGTCAGATGCCCGGCCAGGGCGGCCACCAGCCGCTGGCGCGCCTGGCGGGAGGCCCAGCCGATGTGGGGCGTCAGGATCAGTTTTGGCACCTTTTTAAGGGCCTCCAACTCGTCGCCTGGGGGCTCCTTTTCAAGTACGTCGAGGGCGGCTCCAGCCAGGCGGCCCTGCTCCAGGGCTTCCACTAGGGCCGGCAGCTCGATCAGGCCGCCCCGGCCCAGATTCACCAGCACGGCCGCCGGCTTCAACCAGCTCAGCCGCTCGGCGTTGATAAGGCCCCGGGTCGCCGGGGTGAGCGGGGCATGCAGGCTCAGCACATCCGCCTGGCGCAGGGCGGCTTCGAGTTCGCCAGCACTGCTGCGGCTGGTGATCAGGCGCACCTCCATCCCAAAGGCTTCTGCAACGGCCGCCACGCCTCGGCCGATGGTGCCGGCTCCCACCACGGTGAGGGTGCGGCCGGCTAGTTCATTAAATTCCGGCTCCACCAGGGAAAAAACTTGGCTGCTTTGCCAGTCGCCCTGCAGCACCTGGCGCCGCCGGATTTGCAGATCGCAGACCAGCTCGAGGATCAGCGCCCAGGTCACCTGCACCACCGAGGCTGTGCTGTAGCGACCGGCATTGCGCACGGCGATACCCAGCTCGCAGCAGGCCTGGCCATCGATCTGGTCGGTGCCGGTGCTAGCTGCGCAGATCAGCCGCAGCTGGGGCAGTTGCCGCAGCAGCTCTCCATCCAGCTGGATCTTGTTGGTGATTGCGATCGCGGCCCCCTGCAGCCGCTCCAGGCGTAGCTCCGGCGGGGTGCTGGGCCAGCAGATCAGCTCGGCATGACGCTCCAGGGGAGCCAGGTCCACCGGTCCCAGGCTGAGGGCATCGAGAAAGACGGCCCGGGGTTTGCTCATGGCACCTCTTCGCAACTGCATCTATTGTTGAGAAGCCTGGGATCACGCTGTGACCGCCCGACTCAGCCCTGGAGCCCAGCCCCCAGCTGCAACCCTTCCCGCCGGTGGAGATGGCCTGCGCTCCAGCCTGCACGATCGCGGCCAGAGGCTGACGCCCCAGCGCCAGAGGGTGTTGGCCTTATTTGAGCGCATTGGTGAAGGCAGCCACCTGGGCGCTGAAGAGGTGCACCAGCGCCTGCTGCGTAGCGAGGAGCGGGTGTCGCTCGCCACCGTGTATCGCACCCTGCGGCTGCTGAGCTCCATGGGGCTGCTGCAGGAGCTGGAGCTTCCGGAGGGTGGTCGCCGCTTTGAGCTGGCCAGTGACGCCCACCGCGACCATCACCATCTGGTGTGTGTGCGTTGCGGCCGTACTGAGGAATTTGAAAATTCTGCGGTGCTCCAGGCTGGCGAGCGGGCCGCGGGCGGCTACGGCTTCCGCTTGCTTGAGTGCGTGCTCAACGTCCGGGCTCTCTGCCCCAGCTGTGCGGCGGCGGAGTAGTTCCCGCATACATCTCAAGGCAATACCTAAGCGCAGCCTTTTGCAAATGCGTCAGCGCAGCTGACGGCATCAGCAGTGCTCCTTAGCTTTGGGAAAGCGAATGCATCCATGCTTACCAACTGCCTTCGATGCCTAGCTCCGAGCCCAGCTTGTTGGTTGTTTTTGATCAGGGACTGGCAACCCTGGCCATGGCCCTGCGCAGCGTGCTTGAGGCCCTCTCCCTGGGCACGGTGCTGCTCGGCTTGTTGATCACCCTGCGCCAAGCCTGGCAGGGCTGGCGTGTCCGGCGGCGCGGCTCCAGTGCTTTTCAGGCGGTGAGGCTCACCTTCGGCAGCTGGTTGGCGATGGCCCTGGAGTTTCAGCTCGGGGCAGATATCGTCGCCACCTCCACTTCCCCCACCGGTGCCCATCTGGTGCAATTGGGCGTGGTGGCCGTGATCCGCACCTTGCTCAATGTTTTCTTGGCCCGTGATTTGGAGGCTGAAGCATCCCATCAATCCCTGAGCCCGGAGGGCCGCCCATGAATCTCACCAACGAACTCGCCAAGCAACGCAACCGGGATGCTGCCGAACGCACCCTGATGGCCTGGATCCGCACCTGTCTCTCGCTGATCAGCTTTGGCTTCGGCTTAGACAAGATCGTGGGAGCAATTGATCGTGCTGCCGGTGGCCAAGGTGCCCAGGTGGAGTGGGGGGTGCAGCTAGTGGCGGCGGCCTTCACGATCACGGGCATTCTCGCCATGGCAGGAGCCACGGTCCAATACCGCAAAGAGCTGCGCCGTCTCCATCAAGACGACTACACCTACCGAGACAAGCCCCAAATAGCTGCCGCTACAGCTGTGATGCTCACTTTGATCGGTGTGCTGGCGCTGGGCCTGATTGCTGCCCGCGCCGGCAGCTAGGTCCTAGCCCGCTTTCTCTTTTTGATCTGCTGTTCCGCGCCTTGCTCCGATGGCTCAATCCCCGCCCCTGTTGGTTACTGCCACCCTGTTCGCGATCATGTTTGCCCTGGGGGTGGGCTTGCCCCTCGATGGCTTAGGTCGCTGGCAGCAGCACCGGGGTCTGCTGCTGCGTGGTCTCATCGGCACCTGCCTGCTCGTGCCTGTGGCAGCTGCGCTGTTGCTGTTGCTGCCGCCAACCATGGCCCTCTCCCAGCCGGCTCGATTTTCTATCGCCCTGATGGCTGTTTGCCCTAGTGCCCCCCTGCTTATGCGCAAGGCAGGCAAGCAGGGGGGGGATCGGATCCTGGCTGCCCTGCTCCAAGTGGCCGCAGCACTGGCGGCGATCATCACCATTCCCCTGCTGGCGAGCGGCTTCACCCGCATCTTTGGAGTTGAGGGTTGGCAGGTTCAGTCGCACCATGTAGCCGCGCAGGTGGCCCTAGTTCAGCTGCTGCCCCTGTTGTTGGGATTGTTAGTTAGGCGCTTCGCGCCTAAGTGGGCAAGCCGACTGGAGAGCCCCCTCGATCGCCTCGCTAATGGGCTGCTGCTGCTGCTCGTGTTGGTGGTGCTCTGGAAAACGGCGCCGCTTTTGGTTACCTATGTAGGCGCCAATCTGATTGCCCTGCCGGTGATGGCGGCTTTGGTGTTGATCAGCCTGGCTTTGGGCTATGGCCTCGCTAACCGAGATCCCTGCCTGGGGGTCACCCTGGCATTAGTAACATCAATGCGTAACCCAGGTCTTGCGTTGTTGCTGGCTGGCATTTATGCCCCGGAAATGCCAGCCGTCAAACTTGGCATTCTGGTGTATCTATTGATAACTGTGCTGCTATCGATTCCATTTTTGAGGTGTCAGAGGCGTCTTCAAGCTTGAAAAATGTTGGATGGCAATGTGGCTGGCAGATTTGCTCCTGGCATTGATTCTTTGCGTTTGCGCCAATATTTGCATTTGCGCAAATAGATTCCGGCCTAAATATTTTGGTGTGAAGAAGTGCATAGCTTTCTTGCGATGTGCTGCCGGCATTCCATCCTTTAAGCAGGCGTATTCGTCTCTTTCCTTCCCATGCCAAACGGAAAACCCAACGTTCTCATCCTCTGGGGTGACGACATCGGCCAAAGCAATCTGAGTTGCTACAGCGATGGCTTGATGGGCTATCAGACCCCCAATATTGACCGTGTGGCTAAGGAGGGTGGTCGTTTCATTCACTACTACGCCGAACAGAGCTGCACCGCTGGCCGTGCAGCCTTCATTTCCGGCCAGAGCGTCTTCCGCACCGGTCTCAGCAAGGTGGGGTTGCCTGGCGCCGAAGCTGGCTTTAAGGCAGAAGATCCCACCATTGCTGAACTGCTCAAGCCCCAGGGCTATCGCACCGGCCAGTTTGGTAAAAACCACTTCGGCGATCGCGATGAGCATCTGCCGACCATGCACGGTTTTGATGAGTTTTTCGGCAACCTCTATCACCTAAACGCCGAGGAGGAGCCGGAGCTGCGCGACTATCCCACGCCTGAAGATTTCCCGAACTTCAAGGAGCGTTTCGGCCCCCGCGGTGTTTTGCATTGCTGGGCAAATGGTGATGGCACCCAACGGATTGAAAACACCGGCCCCCTAACCCGTAAGAGGATGGAGACGGCCGATGATGAATTCATGGCTGAGGCAAAGCGTTTTATTGGCGATGCCGTTGCCTCTGGTGAGCCCTTCTTCGTCTGGTTCAACACCACCCACATGCACTTCCGCACCTATGCGCGTCCCCAGGATGTGGGCCGCAGCGGTCGCTGGCAGTCGGAGTATCACGACGTGATGATCTATCACGACGAGTGCATTGGTGAAATGCTCAACCTGCTCGACGAGTTGGGTGTCACCGATGACACCATCGTGATGTATGGCACAGACAACGGCCCCCACATGAACAGCTGGCCTGATGCCGGCATGACACCCTTCCGCAGCGAGAAGAACACCAATTGGGAAGGGGCTTATCGGGTGCCGGCCCTAGTGCGCTGGCCGGGGCATATCGCTCCAGGCACCATCTTCTCTGGTATCTGTAGCCACCTCGACTGGCTGCCCACCATCCTTGCGGCGGCCGGTGAGCCTGAGATCAAGGAGAAGCTTAAGGCGGGCTATCAGGTGGGCAATAAGACCTTCAAGGTACACCTTGATGGTTACAACATGCTCGACTACTGGACCGGCCAGGCTGATAAGAGTCCCCGGGTTGAGTTCTTCTACTTCTCCGACGACGGCGACCTCACCGGTCTGCGTTACGACAACTGGAAGTTTGTGTTCATGGAGCAGCGCTCCCAGGGCACCTGCCAGATCTGGGCCGAACCGTTTACGGCTCTGCGGGTACCAAAGATCTTCAACCTGCTCACCGACCCCTATGAGCGCGCTGATGTGACCTCAAACACCTATTGGGACTGGATGTTTGATCACATTTTCCTTCTGGTACCAGCCCAGACCTACGTGGCCCAGTTCCTCGCTACCTTCGCCGAATATCCTCCGCGCCAAAAGGCTGCCAGCTTCTCGCTGGAGCAGGTGATGGAGAAGATGGTGAATACTGTCGGCGGACCCTGATTCTGCCGCTATGCCAGCCGGCACCGCCCGATCTCCCGGTCGTCCCCCATTCCCGGGAATGGTGTGGATACCAGCGGGCGGCTTCCGGATGGGGTCAGACCACCACTACCCCGAGGAGGCTCCGGCCCATGACGTGGAGGTGGCTGGATTCTGGATCGATCGCACTCCCGTCACTAACGCCCAGTTTCGGAGCTTTGTGAAAGCCACCGGCTACCGCACGCTGGCGGAGCAGCCAGCAAATCCCGCTCACTATCCCGGCGCCAATCAGGAACGTTTGGCGCCGGCATCAATAGTTTTTGTGCCGCCCCCGGGGCCGCTGGGGCCTGGCAGTCACTACCGCTGGTGGCAATATCTCGCCGGAGCAAATTGGCGTCATCCGGAGGGGCCGGGCAGCTCGATTAAGCGCCGCGAGCAGCATCCGGTGGTCCATGTCGCTTGGGACGACGTTTTGGTCTACGCCAGCTGGTGCGGCAAACAGTTGCCTACGGAGGAGGAATGGGAGCGGGCAGCTTGGGGCGGCCTGTGCAATGGCGAGTTTGCCTGGGGCGAAGAGCTCTATCCCGGTGGGGTGCCCCTAGCTAATACCTTTCAGGGCGATTTCCCCCACCACAACAGCCGCTTAGATGGCTACGAGCGCACCTCCCCCGTAGGCGCTTTTCCTGCTAACGGCTATGGGTTAGTCGACATGATTGGCAATGTGTGGGAGTGGACCGATAGCTGGTACGGCCGGCACCAGCAGAGCACTGGAGGCTGTTGCGCCGATGCCGCCGAAGCCAAAGCGCGAGAAGCAAGCATTGATCGCAACTCGCAGCACGGCGAGCAACCCCGTAAAGCGGTTAAGGGTGGTTCTTATTTATGTGCACCTAGCTATTGTCGCCGCTACCGCCCTGCCGCCCGCATGGCCCAAGGGCTCGATACCTCCACGGGCCATATGGGTTTTCGCTGTGTGGTGAGGCCCTTAGAGCTGGCGACGCTCTAAAGCTTCTGCCAGGCGGATAGCGGCCGCAGCAAGTTGAGCCTGGGGATCGGGAGCTGAGATCGGTCGTTCGCCACGCTTCATGGCTTCAAGGCCGCGCACGATCAGGAACACCACGAAGGCGATCACGATGAAATTGATCAGCGCCACGAGCACAGCTCCAGCTGGCCAGGCGCTTATAGCCGACACATTGGCAGCTTTAAGCGCAGGAGCGAGTAGTGAGGTCATCACTAGGCTGACTACCGCATCCACTACTTTGCCAAATGCTCCGCCGATAACCACGGCAACAGCGAGGTCGACAACATTGCCTTTGCTGATAAATGCCTTGAAGTCTGAGAGAACAGTGGTGCGGCGTTTCATTGAATTAGAAGAAGAATTTCAGGCCAATTTCAAAGCCATTTCGATAGCTGTTGTAGCCGCTATCGGGGGTGTCGCCAGTATTGTAATTGATCCCAGCATATCGCCAGGAAATATTTAGGTCTGTGTTGTTGCCCACTGCATAGCCAAGGCCAGCTTGGGCGTTTCCAGAAAGATCTTCTGATCCACTTAGCCCAAATCCACCGATGTCGGCGCGGGCAAAGGCCCGTAAGCGTGGAGAGAGAAATACCGTAGCTTGTGTGCCCAGTAGGGGTTGAACCCAGGTGCGTCCAAAGTTGCCTTGTCGCTGAAAATTAATCGGCCCTTGAACGAGCTGGGCTGCCACATCCAACTGAGCATCAATTATCCGTATGCCGGCGTAGGGGATCAGGCTGAATTGCCCCGGCTTGCCCACCGCAGCTTCTCGATCCCCAAACCGATAGCGCAGAGCAAGGTCGTAAATCCCCTGAGTAGCGGTGACTTCAGCACTCCCCGTGAAGATCTCACTCTGGCCAGCCCTTGATCCGTATTGTCCAAGTCTGACGTAATCCAGATCGACCAAAAGACCAAGGCGATCCTTTTCGATGCTGCCACGCAGGGTGGTTGCCCACTTCAGTTTGGAAAGAACTTCACCGAGATTCAGGTCGGTGTCGGCACTGAAGTTTCTTGTTCCATTTGTGACGGTTGTTGTCCCGATGCTGCGTATGGGGGCAAAGCCATATAATTCAATTGTGCCTGCCCAGGGAGAGACAGAAGCAGACTCCTCGCGAGGGGGATCACCAGCAGCGGGGTCAGACGGCTGTGCTCGCAGTTCACTTATCAGGCCACCGCACAGGCTGAGCCCTAATAAGATGGGTATGGCTCTGGCCTGCTGCCTGGCTTGATTGCCAAGAAGTTGCTTCATCATCTCGGCTAATACATGGAAGATAGAACGATGGCTTGCATTTTTAGCCATCTATTTTGCAATCAAATTAGTTGGATCTGCCGCCGCTAGGGCGACAGATCTATGGGCTGTTTGTTAGCCAGTCAAGCCGATCCGTATGCCACTTGGCAGGCGGCATTGAGCAGTTCGGCTTCTTCGGCGTTGTTGGGCTCTTGACCGTTGATTGTGCCTTGGTTGCAGTTGGCAGTTAGCTGGTAGTTGTTGCCATTGGCCTGCATCACGAAGCTCACTGAATTGCTGCCGGATGGTTGGACTGTTCCGAATAGCAACTGGTAGTTAGTGTTGGGTACCACAATGTAAGTGGTATCGTTAATAATAGCATTATTAACGGAGTCGTTAATAATTGCCGCGGTGGCGAGAGTTGTCACGCCCCAGGCCGCTGCCCGGGCGCCCCACCATCCCCAGGTTGGGGTGGACCAGCCGCCATACCAGCCGTAGTTCCAAGGGCGTGCTACACCCCATCCGGGCCTTGCCCAGCCCGGACGTACATTGATATTGTTGATATTGACGCTTCGGTTCCAGTTGCGATTAACGTCGCGATTTATATTCCGATTCACATTTCGATTCACATCGCGGTTTAAATCGCGGTTGATATTTCTATTGCCGTCACGGTTCAGGTCGCGATTGGCGATCTGACCTCCGCCTTGGCCTGCGCCTGGTAATTGACGTATGCCTGCTGTTGGACGATTAGGGGCCGCTGGCCTGTTTAGGGAAGGCCCGCTGGCTCCTCCTCCAACTCTGGCACTGTTGCTCCAGCCACCGGTGGGCCGGCTTGAGCCGCGGTTGAGGCCAGCACCGGCATTGCTGAAGCCGCTGTTTCCACCGGCGCGCCTGCCACTGCCACCGCCAAATGATCCCCCCCCACCGCCACGGGCAAGCAGCTGGGCTGTGCCGTAATCCGGCATGGGGTTATTCGCCATGGGGCGATCAATTGCAAACGCCGTGCTGATAGGTAGGGCCAACACTCCAGTCAGCGCCAGTCCCAGGCCACTCCACGGTGTTTTGAGAGCACGGTTCATTTGCCGACCCCCTTGCAGCCGTCGTCGTAGCAGGTGAGATCGATGCGGCCATCAGCGCCGAATTGAACCCTGACTAGATCACGGCCTGCCGTTGCGTCAGGACGATCCTCTTTGACACTGTTGAGGTAATTGGGGTTGATCACGCACAGGTCACGCCCGTTGAAGCAGATCGTGTTCGTAGAGAAGCGGGCTGCTGCTGAGTCGAGGTTTTTCCAGCTCTTCTTGCTTTCCAGCCAAAGGCTCATGCGCACTGGGCTGTCGGTGACCCGAATCGTTTCGACTTTTTTGCCGATGCTGTGCCGGTAGAGGGTTGCATTGCCCTCGTTCACAGCTTCCACCACGCAGGCCTGCGGTTCACCGCCTTTGATGCTGCACTTGGTGTCGAGCTTGTAGAGGGTTTCTGTTTGGGCTAGGGCTGGAGCTGCCGCTAGCAGGCTCGCAGCAGCGGCCAGCAAGCCGATGCGGCTGCACATGGGGTTGCGGTTCAACATGAAGGGAAAATCCCCAACGTCGGTGGGAAGCAATTCCAGGTTGCCTACGGCTGAGGATTTTGGCTGCAACTTGTAGTCCATAGCTACAAAGGCTGACTTTGCGAGCGATAGGGATGTAATTGGTGAAAAAGTAGACAAAAAGCGCAATTGCAGGCGAGCTAGGGGCGCTCTCCGACCCAGCTCGGGCCCAGCCCGCTTGCAATTGCCAGTTGTTATTGAGAATCGCTTGCAAAAGGCGGCGTTCTTGTTTAGGTTGCGAGTCATTCGCAATAAGCCTTCCGCTGCGGCCATGAGTTTTCGCTTCCTGCCCGCCGATTCCCTTGCCGCCGTGCGTATGCCGGTTGGGCAAACCGTGCTGCTAAACCCCGCTCTGCGTCCCCCAGGGAGCTGCATTGAGGTGCTTGATGGTGTGGCCCGCGTCTTTTGCCCCTGCGAGGAAACCGAGGGGATGACCCTGGCTTTTCTGCAGGCGGGGGATCAGCTCTGTACCGAGCGTCTCTGCAGTGAGGGTGTCTGCGTCGAGGCGCTCACCCCTTTGAGTTTCCGTAGTGATGCCATACCCCGGCAGGGGGAAGGCTTTGATGCCGTCAATGAATGGACCTTGCAGCTGCTGCGCATCCGTCATTTAGGCAGCGCTGATCAGCGGCTGCACGCATTGTTTGGTCTGCTGGTGCGCCGCCTCGGGCGTCGCTGCGGTAGCTGGTGCGATCTGCCGTTTCGTCTCACCCATGAACGGATTGGTGAATTGATCGGCACCACCCGGGTTACCACCACGCGGCTGATTTCACGGATTCGCCAGGCCCAACTGCTCGAGGCCCCCGTCGGCGAGGCCGGCATGCGCCTCGCGCCGGAATTAGTTGAATCCGCCCCTTTGGCTGCCGCCTGATTGGGGGCTGATCGGTGCCTGATCGGCTGCGCTTAGTCGCGCCGCTCCAGGGTAGGCACTAGGGCAAATGCCGCTAGCAAGCCAAACGCCATGATGATTACGGCGGGTGCCATTGCGGCACCCACCCGTTCGTCACTGGCGTATTGGAATACACGCACCGCCAGGGTGTCGAAATCGAAGGGCCGCAGGGCCAGGGTGATTGGCAGTTCTTTCACCACATCTACAAACACCAGCAGGGATCCCACCAGCAGCGGCCCCCGCAGCAGGGGCAGGTGAATCCGCCGCAACACCGCCAGCCAGTCGCAGCCCAGGCTGGTCGCCGTTTCGTCGATGCTGGGGGGTATGCGCTCAAGCGCAGCATCAAGCCCCTGTTTTGAAACAGCGATGAAGCGGTCGCCGTAGCCCCAGAGCAGCAGCAGCACTGGGCTGAAGCCGAGGGGGCCGCCAAGCACGATCAGCCCGAGGGCCAGCACACTGCCGGGAATGGCGTATCCCAAGCCGGCGATAAAGCTGAGCTGTTGCACTAGCGGCTGGGGGCTCCAGCGACGGCAGATGGCCAGCAGCAGCGAACCAAGGCAGGTCACCCCAGTGGCAATCAAGGCCAAACCGAGGCTGCGGCCTGCCAGCTGGCCCAGTTCTGCGAACGATTCGCTCTGCAGCCCTTGCCAGCCCTGCTGAATCCAGAGGGCTGGAATGGCCACAGCTATGAGGGGTGGCAGCACACAGAACAACTGGGCTAAGGCGGCGCGCCAGCCGGCCAGATGCCAAACGTGGGCGCTGCCCGTTCCGCCTTCCAGGTTCCAGCGCCGACTGCGTTGGCGCAATTGGCGTTCGCTGGCGATCAACACCGCCACGATTGCCAGAGCCACCAGAGATAGCAGCGCCGCACCCTGGGGATCGCCATCCACCTGCCAGCGATCGAGGATGCCAGCAGAGAGGCTGGGCACGCCAAGCAGTCGCACTGCGCCGAGATCGTTCACGACCTCCATGGCACTTAGGGCAATGCCGGCGCCGATCGAGGGCAGGGCAATTGGCAGGGCGACCCGAAAAAAACTTCTCCAGGGGCCCACGCCGAGGCTGCGGCTGGCCTCCAGTAGCCGCCTGCCACTAACAGAGAAGCTCTCGGTACTCAGCAGAAATACATAGCTGTAGTTAGCCAGAGTGAGCAGCACGATGGCCCAGCCCAGGCCATGGATGCGCAGTCCCCGGTAGCTGCCCCAGTCGATCAGGCTGGCGGCCAGCAGGTAGGCAGGGAAGGCCATTGGCACCAGTTGGGCGATGCGCAGCCAGCGGCGGCCTGGGAAGCGGCAAACCGCGGTGAGCCAGCCGATGGCAGTTCCCACAACGGCGCCTAAGAGCCCCTCCCCTGCAACCAGCAGCAAGGTGCCCCGCACCTGTCTGAGCCCGTCAAATCCCAGCTCCAGCCTGCTTTCGCCCCTGTTGATCAACACGTCTTTCACCAGGGTGAGCAGGGGCAATAGGGCGAGCCCACTTGCCAAAATCACAACCAGTAAGAGCCAGGTCCGGCTGCTGGAGCGGCCCGGTCCCTGCGCGGGGGCGCCTTGTCCCTGCGCAGGGGCGCCTTGGATCGTGGAGGGCGTCAACGCGATGCCAAGTCGTTACTCCCAGCCAGCCTGCGTCATCAGTTGCACCGCTTCGCGGTTGCGGCGGCCCAGCTGCTCCATGGAGACCGGTGAGGCCTTAAAAGTGCCAAATGCCTTCAGGGTTGGGTTGTTGCCCCAGCCCTTGAGGGGGTATTCGTTGTTGGCGGCGGCGTAGCCCTCTCCTGATTGGGGGGAAGCCAGGAACTCCAGCAGACGTTGCGCGCCCCCGGGGTTGCTGGAGCTGCGGGTGACTCCGCCGGCGGTCACGTTGACGTGGGTGGGGTTGGGCCACACCACGCGCACCTTCTTGGCGGTGGCGCGGTCGGCTGTGTTGTCGCCGCTGAGCAGGCGGGCCAGGTAGTACTGGTTGGCGATGGAGGCGCCGCACTGCCCCTGGCCCACGGCCCGAACCATGGTGGTGTCGGAGGTGAAGAAGGGTTCTTTCATGTTGGCAACAACGCCTCGGACCCATTGCCGTGTTGCCGTTGCGCCGCGACGCACCAGTTCATCGGCCACAAGCGACTGGCTGTAGACGCTGGCCCGGTTGCGAAGACAGAGCTTGCCTTTGAACTCGGGCTTGGCGAGATCGGCATAGGTGCGGATTGACTTGGGATTCACCGCGGCTGGGTTGACCATTACGGGCCGGGCCCGGCGGGTCAGGGCAAACCACTGGCCTTTGGGGTCCCGCAGGTTGGCCGGCACGTCCTTGTTGAGTTCAGCGGAGCGAATCGACCTAAACAGATTGGCCTCCTGGGCTCGGTAAATCCGGGCCGCATCCACCAGTACCAGCAGGTCGGCTTTGCTGTTGTTGCCCTCGCTCTTCAGGCGCTGGATCAGCTCGTCATCTTTACCCTCCAGCAGGTTCACCTTGATGCCGGTGCGTCTGGTGAACTCGCTATAGAGCTGTTTATCAGTGTTGTAGTGGCGCCCGGAATAGACATTCACTTCCTCGGGGCGGTTCTGGGCCATGCTCGCTACCCCGATGGCACCAGCAAGGGTGGTAGCGGCTAGGGCAGAAAAGCCAAGGGGTAGGCCCCAGGGGCGGGAACGTTGGCGGCTAGTGCTGGGTGAGTGAGTCAAGTTGGAAATGGATTTGGCGTCGACAATGCACTCAGGCTACGAACGCTCACGCCTGCCCCCTGTGATCAATGCAAGCCTTGGACGTAACTATTGCTACGCCCAAGGTGGATTTGCTTCTAGATCAGAAGCGGAACTGGGTTTGAATCACTCCACCCCAGAGATCTTTGTTATTCACCTGGTTAGAACTGTTGGTGATGTAGAAGAGCCCTGGAGTGATTGAGATGTTGTCAGTTACCTGGAACTTGTAGAACAGCTCCAGGGAGAGGGGATCCTCCACGGCTGGGCCGGCACTGGGGTTCTGGCCGAGGGCAATGCCGGCGGAATTGCCACTAGCGAAGGCATCGTCCCACTGCAGTGCGACAGACCAGGACTGGGAGTTGGCCGCGCCACCGCTTCCCCCGCTGATATCGGTGAAGCCATAGCTGGCGCTGATAGAGGGGATTATTCCGGTGTTGGGTGGTTGCCAGAAGCCGGCGATGGAGAAGTTGTTGGAGCTCTGGTCATTCACCAGCGCAGCAAAGGCAGTGCCGTTGGCATTGATCGTGCGGGTGCCGGTGGTGCCGTTGCGGTAGGCAACAGCAGCGCCCCAGTTGGGACCCTTGTAACCGAGCTGGGCGGTGGTGTTGAGCTTGCCCGCGCTGTCAAAGATGCCGGATGTGGAGAGTTCTCCGTCCTGGGCGATGAAGTTGACGGAGGCATTCCAGAAACCCTGGCCTTTGGCCACGGATTGCTTCCACATCGCCCCGAAGCCCGCTCCGGTGGCCTTGTTGTAAACGCCCGGTGTGCCGGCAACGGAGAAGAAGTCGAGCAGCTGGGAGCGGTAGGCGGTGGGAATGAAGGCAAGGGTTTCGGTGTTGCGCATCAGGGCGCCGGCGGTGATGGTGAACTGCTTGCCGACGGGGAACTGGTAATAGAGGCGATCGATGGTAACGGTGTCGAGGCCATTGGTGCCTGCAGTGCCGGCATTGGAGCTGGAAGCCTTATCCAGCTTGAAAAGGCTGTTGCCGTCATTGAAGGGACTGAAAACGGAGAAGTTGCCAGCACGCAGGCGAGTTCTCAGTAGGTCCTTGCCGGTGAAGCTGGTATCCAGATTCAGGCGCAGGTCGTAATTGAAGGTGGTGCGATCTTGCCTGCCACTGGTATCCGAGTTGTAGTCGGGTACTCCACCCAGGATGAAGTTCACCTCGCCTTTGAGCTTGGTGGTGGTGGAAAACTGCTGGGCTTCCAGGCTGCCCACCTTGGCCTCAAGTCCGTCGACGCGGCCCTTCAGCACAGCTAGTTCCTTCTTGAATTCTTCCATCAACCTCTGCAGTTCGTCGGTCACTTCGGTGACACGGTCGAGGCAGGCATTCAAAAGGGCCGCCGCCTCGTAGCGGGTCATGGCCTGGCCACCCTTGTAGGTGCCGTTGGGATAGCCGGCCACGCAGCCGTACTTTTCCACCAAGTTGGTCAGTGCTTGCTAAGCCCAGTCGGTAGGCCTTACGTCGGAAAATTGGTTGACGCTGGTGACCTGGTTGCGCGAGCGCCAAGCCTTGAGCTCGTCAATTTCTTGTTGCTCCATGTAGTCATTGATTGCCTCCCGGCCATTCAGGGACGAGATTTCATTGGCAAAGGCGGTCTCTGGGGCCGCTAAGGCTGGCAAAACTACGCCAAAAATTGCAGGGGCCAGCAATAGGCGATGGAACTGATTCATGGACTCTTCACAACAGAAGTTGGTTGATGTCCACTGGGGACTCAACAAGCCATACTTCTATTGGATTGAGTCGATGGGCGTGGAGACTATTGATTCAGAATGATGTAATCAATGTCACCGGTTGTGACTGACGCGCACTGGGACCAGCACGGGCTGCATCAGGCCGCCACCACCGTTGTCATCATCGGAATCAGTGGCGAGCCAAAAAGCCAAGCCAAACAAGGCGACAACGCCGGAGAAAAGGATTAGCTCGGCCATGGCGTTTGATTTCGCTTTGCTAAGCGTAGCCAGCTCAGCAAGGTGCTTGTGTAACAAAAGTGTCCGCTTAGGACGGTTCTCACGCCAACGGCGCAAGTGCAAGCAGCGCTCCGCCGATGCTGAGAGCACCTGCCAAGCGCCGTCCCCAGCTGGGGTCCAATTGGCGGATCACGGTGAAACTTGCACCCACCACGGCCGCTGAGCAGAGGCTCGCCCCTAGCCACCAGCCCAGCAGGTCTGCGCTGCTGCCTGTTGCTTCCTGGCCATGCAGCATGGCGTGAATAGCCACTCCTCCTGCCAGCACTAAGGCCAGCACCTTGCCTTGGCGTGCAGCCAGAGCTAAGCCAAGACCAGACACCATCAAGGCTGCTAACACCTCGGCGCCTGGCAGGTTGCCCCCTAAGGCCCCATACAAGCCGCCAGAAATCGCAGCGGCTAGGGCCACAAGTAATAGGGATGGGCCTGCCACGGCCGCAGCACCGCCAACGCCAAGCAGCAACAGCAAGTGATCTAGCCCAAGCAGCGGGTGGCTTGCTCCTGCGGCCAGGCCAGCGCCTGCCAAGCCATGGGCACTTGCTGGCAGGGTCGACAACAGGCTGAGGGCCAGGCCAGCGGCGGCGGCCGGGGCCAGTTGGCGCAGGGTGGTGGAAGTCATGAAATTGGCTGGATCCGCTAAGTCAGTATCCCGTTCAAGCGAAGCCCTTGCCGGAATCTTTGGCAACACACACCTGCAGTTGCCGGCGCAACTGGGAGTGGTCGAGGTTTTTACCGATCAGCACGATCTGGTTCTTGCGTCCTGAGCCCTCTGGCCAGTCGGAATCGTCGATCGAGAAGCGCTTGCCAGCCAGGTGGAACACATGGCGGCGCTCACTTTCGTTGAACCAGAGGATCCCCTTGGCGCGAAACACTTCGGCGGGCAGCTGGTTGTCGAGAAAGTTCTGAAATTTGCGCAGGGCGAAGGGCCCCTCCGCCGCAAACGACAACGAGGTGAATCCCTCGATGGCGGCGTGGTCGGGGTGAGCGGCGTGATCGTGATTGTGGTGATCGTGCTTGTGATGGTCGTGGTTGTGATCACCGTGATCGTGGTGCTCGTGCTCGCAGTGGCCGTGATCGTGGTCGCAGGAGCTGTGGTCTGGCTCGGCGCTGAGCTGCTGCTGGGCAACAATTTTGTCGCTTTCGAACAGTCCCACGCTGAGCAGTAGGGGCAGGGGCACTTCGCCCTTCACCGAGCGCAGGATGCGGGCATCGGTCTTGATCTCGCGCAACTGGGCCTCCAGGGCAGCCAGTCGCTCCTCAGCTACCAAGTCGCATTTGTTTAGCAACAGCATGTCGCTGTAAACGATCTGGGCCCTAGCTACTTCACCCTCCAGCAGCTCGTCGCTGAAGTTCTCTGCGTCTACAAGGGTGATGATGGAATCGAGCCTGGTGGTATCTCGCAGGTCGCTGCCGAGGAAGGTCATGGCCACCGGCAGGGGATCGGCCAGGCCGGTGGTCTCCACCACCAGATAGTCCACCGGATCGGGGCGCTCCAGGATTCGGTACACCGCCTCGAGCAGTTCGCCGTTGATTGAGCAGCAGATGCAGCCGTTGCTTAGCTCCACCATGTCTTCGCCGGTGGCAACAATCAGGTCGTTGTCGATGCCGATTTCACCGAATTCGTTGACCAGCACGGCGGTTTTGACCCCCTGCTGATTGCTGAGAATGTGGTTGAGCAGGGTGGTCTTACCCGCCCCCAGAAAGCCGGTGAGGATTGTCACGGGCAGCCCCGTGGGGATGGCACTGGCGGTCATGGAGTGGGGCATGGCTTGGCTGTGATGACCCTAGGAACCCTTTGCTGCATTCCATTGGGGCAGGGGTTAGCTCGACTCAAAACTGGAAGCTGGTTTTGATCAGGGCACCGACTTGGTTGGCACCACCCCCATTACCACCTGAATTGTTGAGCAAGAAGATCGCCGGAGTCACGGATATGGCGTCGGTGACCTGCCACTGATACCACCACTCCCAAGCCCACACGCCGGATTCGCTGGCAGCCCCATTGCGGGTGGCGGTTGCAAAGGCGGGTTGGCCCACTCCCATGCCAAATCTGTTGCCCTCAGCCAGCACATCATTCCATTGCAGGCCCACCATCCACGACTGGCTGGTGCGCAGGCCTGAGCCGGAGCTGCCGTTGACGCCGTAACCAGCGCTGATCGAGGGCAGCCAGCCACTCTCGGCCGGCTGCCAGAAGCCGCTGATGCCAAAGGCATTGGTGTTGACGCCGTTCTCTTCGATCTCGGTGGTGATGAAGGGGGTGGCACCGGGCACACCCACACCGGCCTCGACATAGGAATAGAGCGCGGCGATGCCCCAGTTCTCCTGGCCGTAGCCCAGCTGCACGGTGCTGGTGCCGGCTGAGCTGCTGGTGAACATGCCCTCGGAGGAATCTGCACCATTGCCTGCCACGTAGTTAGCGCTCACGCTCCAACCGTTGTCTTGCCACCAAAGGCCTAAGCCAGGACCCTGGTTTTTGTTGTAAGCCAGCGGTGCCCCGTTGAGAGTGAGCACGTTGAGGATGGTGTCACTGGGGTAGGCGCTGGGCCAGAGGGCGAGCAT
Source organism: Cyanobium sp. (assembly GCA_044356035.1). GTDB lineage: Bacteria > Cyanobacteriota > Cyanobacteriia > PCC-6307 > Cyanobiaceae > Cyanobium_A. The sequence continues at coordinate 24,259 of JBIKWZ010000007.1, forward strand.
GTCGTCTTGGCCCACGCGGCCGCCGAGGGTGGCGGTGAACTGGCTGCCGATCGGGAACTGGTAGAAGAGCTTGTCGATGCCCACAATGTCTGGCCCGGCATCTTCCTGAAAGGCTGCCTCCAGGGTGGACAGGCCGATGTTGAAGGCGTTGCGCGTGGTGTCAAAGTTGCCGGCCCGCAGCACCGTGCGCAGCAGATCCTTGCCGCTGAAGCTGGTGTCGAGGTTGAGCTGCAGGTCGTAGTTGAACGTGACCTGCTCACCGGCGGGATTGTTGCTCACCCCACCCACGACGAAGGTGGCCAGGCCGGAGAGCTTGGTGGTGGTGGAGAACTGACTGGCCTCGATTGCGCCCGCTTTTGCTTCGAGGCCATCGACACGGCCCTTGAGCACGGCCAGTTCCGGGGCAAACTCAGCCATCAGGCGCTTGAGCGTGTCGGTCACTTCAGTGACGCGATCAAGACAGGCGTTGAGCAGGGCGGCGGCCTCAAAGCGGGTCATGGCCTGCCCACCTCTGAAGCTGCCGTTGGGGTAGCCGGCGAGGCAGCCGTATTTCTCCACCAGGTTGGTCAGGGCCTGATAGGCCCAGTCGGTGGGGCGCAGATCGGTGAACTGGCTGATGCCGGTATTGAGGTCGGCGGGCTCGAATTCAACGGCAGCTGCGGTGACCGGTGCCAGTAATCCAGCAGCAGTTGCTGTAATCAGCAGGATTGGGCGAATTTTCTCGGCTGCGAAGCGGGGCACGGAGCCAGTCTATGGCAAGAATGAGAACGATTCTCGTAAAGCTTGCTGGTTGGGTGTCAGCGGATGGCCTGCCAGCGTTGGCCCAGGGCCTGCTGGCCGGATGCGTCGCAGCGGCCTCCCAGGCCGTTGACGATCAGGCAGGTGTTGGCGGCGAGGGTGGCCACCAGGTTGCCGTTGCCATCGGGTTCCGCTGCGAGACCGTCGGCCACCAGTGGTGCGGCGGCGATGGGCACACCGCTGAGGCGGCTGACCCGCTTCAGCGCTTTGCCTGCTGGTAGCTGTTCGGCGAACAGTATCGGCACCTGCTCGCGCCGCAATTGCTCCAGCACGGCCTGGAAGGCCTGGGGGCGCAGGTTGTCGCTGCTGCTGCTGGCATCCACCACCGCCAGTTCCTGAAGTCCGTAGGCCCGGGCCAGGCTGGCAAAGGCCCGGTGTCCTGTGGCCAGGGGTCTGGCGGTGGGAATGGTGGCAAGTTGCCGGCGGTTCCAGTCGTCCAGCTGCTGCAGGGTCGCTGTCATCGCCTGGGCCCGGGCGGCAATGGGGCCTTGGGCAGCAGGCTTTAGCTGCTGAAGTTGCTGAGCCACCAGCAGCACCAGGGCGGCCGCCTGGGTTGGGTCGTGCCACACGTGGGGATCCCGGTCGCCATGGGCATGCTCTTCCTCGTCATGGTTTTCCTCGCCATGGCCATTGCCATCCTCGTCGTGGTGATCGTGGGAATCGGCGGTCTTGGGCGGCCCAGCTTTTAGGACGGGGCTGTTGGGGACGGCCAGCTCGGCTACGGCCACGGTTTTGGTCTGGCTTGTTCCCGGCTTGCTCCGTGCGGCGAGGGCTGGGGTGAGGCCGAAGCCGTTGATCAGTACCAGCTGGGCCTGGCTGAGCTCCCGGCTCTGCTGGGGCGTTAGCCGGAATTGATGGGGGTCGTCGCCCGGCTGCAAAAGGCAGCTCACCCGCAGGTCGCTGGCGGCCAGGCGGCGAGTGATGTCGCAAAGGACCCCGTCGGCAGCGATCACGTCGGCCGGTGGGGGAGTGCGGCAAGCCTGCAGTCCTACTGCTGCCGCTAGTGCCAGAGCGAGAGAGGCAGCTGCGGGAGCGGGGATACGGGTCATAGCTGGCGCGCCTGGTTCCGCGAATGATAATGGTTCTCATGGTGTTGTCTGGGGGCTGGCTGCGGCTTGTTCTGCCGCCCGTCAAATGGGATTGTTGGAGTTGATGCCGCTGATCCAGGGCATGGATCGTTCTGCTTTGACTAGGCCCCACGCCCTGCTGATGGCGGGTGTGCTGCTGTTTTTCTATCTAGATGCCTTCGTGCTGGGGGCTCCGGGCGGGATGGCGTTGGCGCTGCTGCTGCTGGCGCTGGTGGTTCTGCTGGGCTTTTTGCGGCATGCGGGCCATGGCCCCCCTGGAGCGATCGAGCCCTTGCCCGTGCTGCTGGCAGCTTTCGCTGCTCTGCTCGTGCTGGCGCTGAGCCGTGGAGCGCTTGTCCAGGTGGCACTGGCTGCGGCGCTGGTGGGTGCTGCCGGCGGGCTGGTCGAGGCCATCGGCCATTCCAGCGGTCGTTGCCAGGGGGTGGCTGCCCCGGTGTACTGCGGCGCTTTTGCTGGGATGACCTCTGAGCTGGTGCTCGGCCATCCGGGCTGGGTGGTGCTGGCCGGGGTGCTGGCCGGACTGGCGTTGTCGCTCCTGACGAACAGTTGGAGCGGGATCGGCGGCAAGCTTGGAACCATCGCCTTTCTGGGGGTGCTCGGTGCCACGGGTCTGGCGCTGGTCTCCGGTGCGATCGGTGCCGGCGCCCCTCTGCATGCCTTTACCGGCGCAGAGCGCTGGCTTGTGCTGATCGCCTCCCTGCTCTCTCCGCTACTAACCCATAGGCTCAGCTACTACTGCGGTTTAGGGGTGGTGCTGGGATCCGCCCTGCCCTCTCTGTTGGTGGCCCTGCTCCTGGCCCTGCTGCCCCCTTCTTTGGAGCTGGCGCCGGGGCCATTGGCGGCCATGTGGCTGGGCGCCAGTTTCGTCGGTATGACAGCTCCTGAGCGGCTCGCCCCTCGCCCGGTGCCCCTGCTGCTGGCGATGGGCCTGCTGTTCGCCCTGCTGAGCTTCAGCTTCGCTCCGCGCCTGGCGGGGATCGGCGGAGACCTCGGGGCCACGGCGGCGGTGTCGGTGTTTGCAGTGCTGGGGGCGCGGGTGCTTGTGCTCCACCGTCGTTAGGTTTGCGGTTGCTCTGCTGGTGTTCCGTGTCGCTAGAGGTGAGTGAGCTGCGGGTGCGCCGCGGCGGCGAGCTAGCTCTCGACGGCGTGGCTTTTGCGCTCGAGCCCGGCACGCTCACCGCCCTGGTGGGCCCCAACGGCGCTGGCAAAAGCACCCTGCTGCAGGCCATTGAGGGTCAGCTGCCGATCGAGAGCGGTTCGATCCGGCTCGATGGGGTGCCCCTCACCTTGGCCCTGGCGCGACAGCAGTTGGCCCTTATGCCCCAGCGGGGGGAGATCGCCTGGCACTTCCCTATCAATGTGCGGGAGTTGGTTGCCCTGGGGCGGATGGCCGCCAAGCGTCCTGGCTGCTGCGATGTGGAAGCGGCCCTGCAGCGGGTTGGCCTGGCCGGGTTGGCGGGCCGGCGCCTGGATCAGTTGTCCGGTGGCCAGCAGCAGCGAGCCCTGCTGGCCCGCACCTTGGTGCAGCCAGCCAGGCTGCTGCTGCTGGATGAGCCCTGCGCTGCCATCGACCCCCCTTCACGCACCCAGCTGCTCAAGGTGATGGGCCAGCTGCGCGATGCCGGTCTCACCCTGCTGGTGAGCAGCCACGACTGGGGCCGCGACCTCGACGCCTACGACCGGGTGCTGGTGCTCGATCGCTCCCTGCTCGCCGACGGCAGCCCTCAGCAGGTGCGCCAGGCCCTCGGCGACCTGCGGGTAGGCAACCACTGCTGCGGTTGATGGGCTGACGCTAGCTGGCCTGGCGCTGCTGACAGCTTCCGCAGAGCCCGAAAAATTCCAGAGTGTGAAATAGCAGCTTGAAACCCGCGCTCTGGTCGCCGTCTAGGTGCACGTCGTGCATGGGGCAGTTATTAAGAACGACCGTGGCGCCGCAGTCGACACAGGTGAGGTGGTGCTCGTCGCGCTCTGTGGGGGCGAACAGAGCTTCGCCGCTGGGCAGGTGGCGGCAACGGATCCAGCCCCGCTGCTGCAGCTGGCGCAGGTGGCGGTAAACCGTGGCCAGCCCCATGGGCTGGGAGCCTTGGCGCAGCAGGGCGTGCAGGTCCTGGCCGGAGAGTTCCCGGTCGGCTTGGCGCAACGCCGTAAGCAGCAGCTGCTGGCGGTCGCTTGACGCGGCAACCTGGGAGGGCATGGTCAGAGTGGCTGGGGCGTAGTGCGCTGATCCTATGGAGACTCTTTGGTGGCTGCTGCCCCTAGTGCTGGCGCTGGTGATCGGCGGCCTCTGCCCATTGGCCGGCACCTTGCTGCTGGTGCAGCGGCGCTTGTTCCTGGCCAATCTCGTGTCGCACGCGGTGTTGCCTGGGTTGGCGCTGGCTCTGGCCCTGCGGCTTGATCCGGGCCTCGGTGGGGTGATCAGCGGCCTGGCTGGCGCCCTGTTGGCGGAGCGGCTCAGCCGCGGTGATCGTTCTGGTGAAGGGGGCGATGAGGCGGTGCTCAACACCGTGCTGGCTGGCTTTCTCGGTTTAGGGGTGCTGTTGATTCCCCTGCTGCACATCCGGGTAGATCTGGAGGCGGTGCTGTTTGGCGATCTGCTGGCCGCCGCGCCTGCCGACCTGCTGCGCAGCCTGCTGGCCCTGGTGGCGGTGCTGCTGCTGCTCGCATGGCGCTATCACCAATACGTGTATCTGGGGGTGGATCCCATCGGCGCCGCCAGTGCTGGTCTGCCGGTGCAGCGGCTGCGGCTGCTGCTCACCCTGGTGACAGCCTTCACTGTGGTGAGCGCCATGACCGCCGTGGGGGTGGTGCTGGTGATTGCCTTGATGGGTGCTCCGGCCCTAGTGGCCTTGGCTGGAGCCGCCAGCCTGCGCCAGGCCCTGGGGCGCTCGGCTCTGGTGGGTATGGGGATCAGCGGTGGCGGCTTTCTGCTGGCGATCCAGCCAGCTGTGAACCTGCCGCCCGGCCCCCTGATCGGGGTGCTGTGCATGGGCCTGCTGCCCCTGGCTTCCCTGCAGCACCGCCGCCTTTCAGCCGGCGGGTAGCCACAGGGCCAGGCGCACCGGCTTGGCCAGGGGTTGCAGGCTGAGGCTGCTGCCATCCACCAGCACCGGCTTGGCGTGGCTGCCTGAGCGCAGGGTGAGCAGCAGCTGCTGGCGGGTGGGATCAAACAACATCGGCGCACCCGGCTCCACCTCCCAGCCCTTCAAAGAGCGTTGCTTGAGCAGTTGGCCGCGGCGATCGAGGGCCAGCATCAGGGGCTGGGATCCCTGCGACCAGTTGCTCACCACCAGCCAGACCCGATCCCCCCCCCGGTCGCAGGCGCTGGCCAGGACTGCTTCGCTGCCGATCCAGAGCTGCCGCGGCGGTTGGCCCGGCTCCACCAGCTCTAGGGAGCGCCGGTAGTCGGGCCAGTGACGCACCAGCAGGGCGCGGCCGCTCACGGGGCAGAAACTGCTGAGTTCCCGGCTGCCAGGCAGCAGCTGGCGCCGGCTGGGCTGGCCCGGCAGGTTGTGCAGGGTGAGGCCTTCAAGCTCAGGCACCACCACCCCGCCTCCCTCGGGGAGCAGCTGCATGGGGCCAGAAGCAGAGTGGGGCAGAGGCCATTGGCGCCCTTGGGCGGTACGCACGCTGGTGCTGCCCGAATCCAGGGCGGTGGTGGACGATTGCACCAGCAGGTCGCCGCGTCGGTTGCTGCTCAGGTGGGCAAACAGCAGCGCTGCATCGTCTAGGGGTTGAAGCCCACCCGCCACGGGTTCGGAGAGGCGCCGCGGTTCCCGCACCAGATTGTGCTGCTGCAGCGGCAGCAGCCAGAGACGGTGGCTGCCCATGCCGTCACCACTGAGCATTGCCACACCGGCACCGTTGCCGAGGGGCTGCACTTGGGCCAGCTGCGGCCACACCGGGGTCAGCGCCTGCCAGCTGCCATCGCGCCGTTGCAGCTGCAGCTGTTCGCCGCCGGCCACGGGCACCACCGCCAGCAAGCGCGGCCGGGGGTCCCAGAGCCACTGCTGGCGGCCCAGCGGCAGGTTGCGGCGGTCGACCCCTGCCAGCAGCAACCGCAATGGTCCGGGGATGGTTTGGCCTGGAAGCAGCAGCAGGCGCAGGGGGTTGCTTTCCCCCAGCCACGTCCAGGCCAGCTGGGGTTGCAGGCTGCTGGAGCCCACCAGGCTGGATCTGCGCATCGGTCGGCTGAAGCGCAGGTCCAGGGCTGCTGGACCGGAGCTGGCGCTGCTGGATTCCAGCTCCAGTAGCCGGGGTGGGCGCCGTAGCAGAAGTTGTTGCTGCAGCAAGGCCAGGGCGAGTCCAGCCGCCAGCACCAACGTGATCCGTTGCCCCGTGGCCGTCATGGCTCCAGAGGCCGCTTGGGCCGGGCAATCGGTGTGATTCGCTGCGCTAACACCACGCTGCGGCTCTGGCCGTTGCTTTCTTCAATAGCCATGCTGCCCTCCACCGCCAGCCATTGATCCGTCCGGGGCGGCCGGCCGGCTGGCCAGCGCACAGGCAGGCCCACCGGGGTGGCATCGGCGAGGCAACAGCGCACCAGCAGCCTGGCTAGCTGGGGGGGCTCACCCGGCTGGGGCAAGACAAAGCCGCTGATCCGCACGGGATCACCCGCGTAGAGGCTGGGATCGGGTTGGCTGCGCAGCAAGCGCACCCAATCGGTGAGGCTGCGCTGGGCTGGCGGCAGCACGAAGCTCAGCTCAGTCTCCTCGCCCAGCTCGGCAGGCCGGTTGGCGGCCAGGGTGCTGAAGGAGGGGTTGGGGGGAATGGCCAACACCAGCAAAGCCACTGCGGCGCTAAGCCACCAGATTTTTGGGATGGCTTGGCGTCGCGATGGGGATGGGCTTTCCTGACCCCTTAGTGCTAGTTCAGCCAGCAGCAGGCCAGCCAGCAGCAGCAAGGCCACACCGCTCAGCGCCACCAGGGGGTGGAAAACGCCGCTGAGCAAGAGGTCCAGTCTGCCGCTGAGGCTGCTTTGCAGCAGCACGGCTCCCCACAGTCCCAGGGCGAAGGCGCGCATCACAGCCGCAGCAAGTTGACCCATTGCCCCAGCACCAGCACTGCCACCGCTGCGGCGGCACTGGTGAGGGCGATGGCCTTGGGCTTAAACAGCACCCGGAACAGTCCCAGCAGCTTCAGGTCGACCACCGGGCCCAGCACCAGGAAGGCCAGCAGCGCTCCCGGGGTGACCTGGGCAGCGAAGCCCAGGGCGAGGAAGGCATCGACGCTGGAGCAAACCGACACCACCACCGCCAGCAGCATCAGGCTCAGTACAGAGATGGTTGGTGCTCCCCCCACCGCCAGCAGCCAGCTACGTGGCAGCAGGGTTTGCACCGTGGCGGCGATGGCACAACCCAGCACCAGCAGGGCGGCCAGATCGAGAAATTCGCGGCTGCCGTGCTGGAGCACCTCCTGCAAGGGCGGCCGCGCCACCTTGAGGGGCTGCACCTTGGCGTCGATGGCACCGACAATTCCGCTGCGACGCTCCAGCAGCCCCACCTGGGCCAAGGGCTGGCTCAGCCGCCGTTCTTCGAGCAGCACCGGATCTAGTAATTCAGCCTCGGGCAGCAGGCGCAGCACCGTGGCCAGCAGCACCGCCAGCAGCAGGGCTGCTCCAGGGCGGGCCGCCAGCAGCCAGGGCTGGTTGGGGAAGGCGGCCCAGGTGCTGGCCAGCACGATTGGATTCAGCACCGGCGCTGCAAATAAAAAGCCCAGGGCCGTGCCCACCGGGGCGCCACCGGCTAGCAGCCGCCGTGCCACCGGCACATTGCCGCATTCACAAGCGGGCAGGGCAAAGCCAAGGGCTGCGCCGGTGAGGGGCCCCAGCAGGGGGTGGGTGGGCAGCTGCCGCAGCCAGGCACCTCCAGGCGCCAGCCAGCGGGCCAGGCTGGCGATACCGACGCCAATCAGCAGAAACGGCAGGGCTTCGAGCAGCAGACCCTGAAAAATCGCCCAGGCGGTGGCCAGCTGTGCCAAGAGCAACCCGCAGGGATGGACATCATGGACGCTGATTCAGGGTCTTTGGCTTTGAGCAGCCGGGGGTGGCTCGAGCTCGGGATGGGTGGCGCAGGGCATCCACAGCGAACCCATCGCATGGACGCCGTTGCAGCCCAGCTGTTTGGCTTTGATCAGGGCTTCCTGCTTGCTTGGGTAGGCGTAGAGGTTTGGGGTATGGGTCCCGGTGGCCGCTTGGTGGTGCTGGTGGGGGGAGCTGGCTCCGGCGTTCCAGATGCCCATCACGTTGACGCCAGCCACCACGATGCCCATGCCCACCACGCAGATGTTGATCACCCCCATGCCCACAGCACCGAGGCTCAGCACGCCCATCGGCACCACCCCAATGCTCACGACCCCCATTGGCACGATGCCGATCGAGATGATGCCCAAGGGGGCGATGCCGATGGCCAGCAGCTTGGGTTTGTCGCCGCACTTGGCCATTAGTGGGCCGGCGTATGGCTGCCATGGCCATCGCCATGTTGGGCGCAGGGCATCCATTTATCGCCCATCTGGTGCGCTCCGGTGCAGTGGAAGTGCTTAGCGGCTTTTTCGGCCGCGGCCTTGCTGGGATACAGCGCCTGAACCGCACCTCCACCTGGGCTGGTCTGGGCCAGGGCGGCAGCGGGCAGTATCAGGGCAGCAGTAAGCAGTTGGAGCAAGCGGCCCATCGGGCAGAGATGGTTCATTGAGTCGCAAGATAGATGCCTCGCGCCCCTGGCCCAGTCGTTGCTGGCTTGATGTCAGGGTTTGAACCACCCGGGCAGGGCTTCAAAACAGGCGGCATTTTTCTCATTTTCCCTCGCCTCCACCTTCCAGCAGCAGCTGCGGCCGCTGTCGCGGCCGTGCAGCAGTTCGTTGGCCCAGCCCCACACCAGCTCGGCGCTGGCCTCCATGCCCACATTGGCCATCACCCTCAGGTCGAGGGCGCCCTGGTCGTGCAGTTGGCGCCAGGTGGTGAGGAGGGGGTCATCAGCATTGGCCAGAAAGGTGTGGTCGAATTGATCTGCCAGCCGGGCTTCGAGTTGTTTCAGGCTGGAAAAATCCACTACAAAGCCACAGTCGTCGAGTTCATGGGCCCGAAACCAGAAGCTAAAACTGCGGCTGTAGCCATGCACGAAGCGGCAGTGGCCCTGGTGGCGCCATTGGCGATGGCAACAGGGATAACCGCTGAAGGTTTTACTGCAGCTGTAGGCCGGAGTGGGCATGGGTGAGGATCGGGACAGCAGCAGCGCAAGGGCCTTGTCAGCAGTATTTCAGCCCCCAGACCCTCAATTCATTGGGGCCTTGCGCTTCAACGAAGCTGGTTTGATCCCCGCTGTCGCCCAGGACTGGCTCGATGGCGCCGTGTTGATGGTGGCCTGGATGAACCAGCAGGCGATCGAGCGCACCCTCGCCAGCGGCGAGGTGCACTACTGGAGCCGCTCGCGCCAGGAGCTATGGCACAAGGGGGCCACCAGCGGCCATATCCAGCAGCTCAAGGGACTGCGCTACGACTGTGACGCCGACGTGCTGCTGCTCAGCATTGAGCAGAGCGGCGATGTGGCCTGCCACACCGGAGCCCGCAGCTGCTTCTACGACAACGGTCCCGAGCCCACGGCCGGGGGGCCATTGGCCGCTCAGCCCCCGGCAGATGTCTGCACCGAACTGATGCGGGTGATCGAAGAGCGCCGCGACCTTCCCGAGCCCGGCAGCTACACCAACAAATTGTTGGAGGGGGGCGACAACCGGATCCTCAAGAAGATCGGGGAGGAGAGCGCCGAATTCGTGATGGCCTGCAAGGACGACAACGCCGCCGAGATCGCCGCTGAAGCGGCCGATATCGTCTTCCACCTGCAGGTAGCCCTTGCCCACCACGGAGTCAGCTGGCGGCAGGTGCAGCAGGTACTGGCCGCCCGCCGCGGCGCGCCCCGGCGGGACTGAGGGCCGCCTCAGCCTGTGCTGAGCATGGCCGCAGCAATCCAGATCACCAGGCCGGTGAGCACGAAGCCCCCAGTTGCCACGGTGTATTGCCAGATAGCTTGGACCCTTGGTGTGGGCTGGCCTTCCAGCCAGGCTGGGCGCGCCCAGCCGCCGCCGTCGGTCCAGGGGTTTAATCCTCCAGCGGGTGCGCGCCTGGCCATCGCTTCTCGCCAGTAGGAGTCGTAGCGGGGGGCTTGCTGGTTGAAGGGCATGGTGCCTACGGCCTGGCCGGGAAGTACCCGCGAGCGCTGAAAAGGCACCAGGTTGTCGCCGAAGTTGTCGCGGTATTCGTCGGAATTCAGTAGCGCGTCAACAAACTTGGGCAGCCCCTGCTCGGCGATCACGATCGACCAGGCGATCTGTTCAGCTTGGCCATGCACCGGTCGGCCAAATACCCGACCCACCACCTGTTCCACCACCCTGTAATTGCTATTGCAGCGATAAAAATCCCTCTGAAACTTCTCAGAGAGCAGGAGTTGGCGGATGAAGTCGCGGGTGCTGATCTGACCGGAGCGCAGCTGGGATTCCAGCACCGCATCACGATCTACTTTAAAGGCGTGAAAGTAGATCTGACGGTAGGCCTGCTCAATCACAGCATCGGTGGCTGCCGGATCCCGCACCAGGCAAGCGGTGTCGATCTGGCGGGGGCTTTCCTCACCGGCGGCCAGAAAGCTGCTGACACGAGCGCTGTTGGTGAGTGGCTTGGTGGCCAGAACGGGCAAGGGCACAGGGGTGAAAAATCCTCAAGGCGAGCAACGTATAAGTTTTTTCAAGCGCTCTTTAAAAGATTCGTTGGATCATCAGACAACTTGACAATGCGCAACATTGCGCAATTAATGGCAGCCGACCTGGTCCCCGGCTGCAGTTGCGTCACTGCCTGGAAGACCGGGCTGCTGTTGCAGCCATATAAAAGTGGCCCGATCCCGGGCCGTGAGTTGCAGCACGGGGGTTGGCCCGGGCACGCCCGCCATGGCGTCTTGGGGCTGATCACTGTGTCCCCACATCCCGAAGGCGTGGCCAAGTTCGTGCAGGGCCGTGGCCTGGATGGCGTCCGGTCGCTGCCCAGGGCTGATGCTCACAAGTACCCGCGGCTCGATTTTGGGGGGGTCGCCTGGCTTGTTCGTCGCCAGAGCTAGCTCGGCTCGGCCATGGCTGGCCCGTCCCCGCTGCAGAGGTGGCCGGCGCCTCAATATCTGTACTTGGGCCGATTCCCTGCTTTCGCTGCGGTGAATCGTGACCAATTCAGCCCAGCTTGCCAGCGCCGCTTCCACGGCTTGCAGCCAAAGCTGATCCCAGCGGGAGGCAGGCCCGTCGGCTGCGGCGGGCTCGATCCACACGCACCAATGTTGACGTTTGGGCCAGCCGTGGGGTGTGGGCGCTAGCCGCTGGCGGTAATCACCGGCAGCGGCTTCTACGGCCAAGCCCCTGGCGGGGAAAAGACCCAGAGCAAGCACCAGGCCGCAAACCGGCAGGCTCGCTCGGTTTAATCGCCGGTTTGATCGCCGGCTTAACCGCTGCCGCATCAGGCAGGCAGGCCGACGCCGCGGGCCATCAAGGTGGCTAGCAGGGGCACCAGCGCAAATCCCACCAGCTCAATATTGAGAATCCAGCCCAGACGTGTGGCTAGAGCCTCGCTCACTTGGGGCAGCTCGCCCTTGCGCAGTGGGATAGCCCAGAGGATGTAGGTGATGGTGGGATAGAGGGACAGGCCGCCCACCCCTAGATAGAGGCCAACCTTCCACCAGAACAGGGGGTTCTCCGTATAAAACTCGCTTCCCTGGCCGAAGTACAGAACCCGCAGAATCCCGCTCACCAGCAGGGCGAGGGCTGCCAGGCCATACACCACATCGGTGATCACCATCAAGGTGGCATCGGCCTTGTTTGGATTTGGCTTGATCAAGCGCCGCTCCAGCACTAAGGCGCCAAAACAGAGCATGAAGCTCACGTAGTGCACGTAGGCCACACCAGCGCGGGAGAGCACTTCAGGGGGGATGGCAGCCAAGCCAGGCATTTGTAGTAGGCAGATGCCGGCAACCGTAACCGGCGGATCAGCTGGCCTGCTGCTTGCTCAAAAGCGAGCTGGAATCAGCAGCCATTTTGAAAGTCGCAAGCTTTTCGGTGGGTCCGTTTGTGCTTGCCTAGATGTTGCTGTTGCATCAGCCCCAGGCGGCCCCTGGCGAATGTGGATGAGTTGCTGGGTTGCGACTACGCAGCATCACCGTGAGCTGCGCAAACTGCGGGAAACCGGCATCGATATCGGCTTCGTGGAAGCCGATTAGCTGTCGCTTGCTCCTTGAATGAGCAGGTTGGCTGCAGTGCTGCCCGTGACCGAGTTCGTAGACCCGACATCAGGGGATGCTCCCGTAGTTGATGCCCAGGTGCTGGAGAGCACCGAGGTGAATGAGGTGGTGTTGCTCAAATTGTTGCGCCGGGCTGGCCGCACCCTGGCCAGACCGGCCCTGGAATGTCTGGAGCTGTTGCTAGACCCCCAGACGCCTGCACCAGCCAAAATCACTGTGCTGGCTGCGCTCACCTACCTGCTGGTGCCCCTAGATCTGATTCCAGATTTCATTCCGGCGGCGGGCTTCAGCGACGATCTTGTGGCCGTTACGGCGTTGCTTGGTTTGTGCAACCGCCATCGCACCCCGGCGGTGCAGTTGCGGGCCCAGCGCAGACTGGATCAATGGTTTCCCCTGAACCGCTGATAGCGATGGCCAGCCTCACAGGTGCAGAGCTCGATGATCTGCAGAGCTTTCTCAAAGACTGGCTGCGCCACACCGGACGCACCCAGGCGGATCTCAGGCGCGCCCTGCAAGCAGCTTCGATTCGGATGCCCGTCCTGCTTGAGGTGCTGCAACGCACTCACAACCGCGATGGCTTGCCTGGCCTCGCCCAGCAGCTGTGTGGCGTTGAGGAGCTCTGGCAAAACGAAGATGGAGACGGCCAAAGTGAGGGTGCTGGCCGGCCGGGGTTGGAGGCTTCGCTGGGGCAGCTAGATCTGCTGTTGCAGGAAATTCGCCAAGACCAGCAAAGCTGAGCATGGCCGTTCAGAGTGGAGAAATAACAGCTATCGCCTCGATGCAGCTCCCATGCCTCTCTTTGGCAACCCTTGCCGCCAGCGCCTTGCTCGCCATGGCTCCGGCCATGGCCCAGGTTGAAAGTTTTCTTGTGGGCCCTGGCAGTTCCGTGGGGCCGTCCACCAAGGTCAAGCCCAAAAATTGCGTCACAGCGGCGGATGGGTCCATTACTTGTGACACCCAGCTGGAAAACTCCCCCAGCGACACCCAAGCTCGACCTATCTATGAACAGTTCACGAATTAATTGGCGACCGTGATCAAAAATCTGCGCCGGCTCTGGCAAGACGCCAACTATCTCCAGCTGATTGACCGTGGCGAGCAATCCCTGGCCAAGCTGCTCGGCATCTTGCTGCTGGTGGTGTTGGTGGCCGGCACCGTGCAGTTGACGAGTGTTGTATTCGTGGCGTTGCTGCAGCCCGATACGCCCTGGCTCGGCAGCAAGATGAACGCGGTCTTGGGCGATCTGCTCACTCTGCTAATTGCGGTGGAGGTGCTCCAAAACGTCACCTCCTATCTGCGCCGTCATGTGGTGCAGATCGAGTTGGTGTTGCTCACAGCCATGACCGCGGTAGCTCGAAAGGTGATCGTGCTGCCCCCCGGGGCTGAAAACAAGCCCCAGCTCCTCGGCGGGCTAGGTATTGCGGTGCTCGCCCTAGCGGCGGCGTTCTGGCTGGTTCGCAGCGTCAACATTCGCCAGCCTCCCGCCAGAACAGGGCCAGCCATACGGTCCCCGGAGCAGGATCCGTAGCGAGGAGCCGGTGCCGCCGGTGGGCAGGAAGCAGCAGGCTGTCACCTCGGCAGAGCTCTACAGGCACCTCCTCACCGTCTAGCTCAAGCAGAGCGCTGCCTTGGAGCAGGGTTAGCCACTCGTGCTCCTCTTGGTCGTACCAAAAACCCTCAGGACTGGCTGCTAGGCAGGAGTGGATCCGCTCAAGTCGCCAGTTTTTTTGATCCACTAAAACGACGCTGGTCTCCTGCCCCGTAGCCGGGCAGGGCGGAGCTAAGAGATTGGCTTCAGGTTTGCGGGGGGGATCGCTTTCACCCCAACGCCGGCCGATCTCGAAGCCCCGGCTGCGGGCTAGTTCCACCACCGCGTGGTGATCACTGCAGTCCCGCAGGGCTTGAAGTAAGGCAGGTTCGGCCTCGCTTAGGGCCACGAAGGCATTTAGCTGGCGTACCTTCTCGAGAAATTGCTGCAATTGGGCTTCAGCCATCACGGCCCATTTCGTTTTGCTCGCTCAGATCCTTGATCATCCGCCAGCGCTGGAAGGATTCCCCAGCAAATATCACCTTCTCCTCGGCATCGATCTGCCAGCCGAGATGGAGTAAAAGCGGCTTGGAAAGCTGGCTCGCCTCGGTGTGCAACTGGCGGCAACCCTGTTGCCAGGCATGGCTTTCAAGGGCCTGCAGGATTAGGCGACCCCTTCCCTGCCCGGAGGCCCTGCCGCGGCAATAGAGAAGCGATAGCCGTTGCGGCGGATCCAGTACCCCAAAAGCTTCAATAATGTTTTGGTTGTTGGCTGCGCAGCTGGCCAGGCCATAGCCCCTATGCAGGGCTTCGCGAACAGCATTGCTGGTGTGGGCATGGTTGGCCCATGCCGCAATCTGAGCTTGGCTATAGAGGCCTTTGGCCTGGCTGATCACGGCGTCGTGATACACCGTTGCTACTTGATCGAGATCGACGGGATGCAGCACCCGCAGGTTTTCCATCCCTTTGCTGGGTTCAGCCTGCTTTCTATCACCGCTGCCAGCCAGCATCGAAATGGGCTGAATGTTTAGGCATTGATTTTCCTGGCAAAGCTTGGCAGCTGCAGTTAATGGTGTAAATTCTGAATGTAATTCCCAGGGGCTAACCTCTTAAGCCCCGCCAATTCACCCACCAATCCCCTAAATCGATGCTCACTGGATCGGAACTGCTTGCCAAGGTCAAAGAGCTTGGCGATGTGGGCAAGTCGGAGATCGTCCGGGCCTGCGGCTATGTCTCTAATAAGAAGGATGGCGGCGAGCGCCTTAATTTCACTGCCTTCTACGAAGCCCTGCTTGAAGCTAAGGGCGTTGAGCTTGGCGGTGCTGGCAAGGTTGGTAAGGGCGGCCGCAAACTCAGCTACATCGCTACCGTGCAGGGGAATGGCAACCTGCTGATCGGCAAGGCCTACACGGCATTGCTTGATCTCAAGCCCGGCGATGAGTTCGAGATCAAGCTCGGCCGCAAGCAGATCCGCCTGATTCCCGCCGGTGCCACCGACGAAGACGAAGAGTGATTGCGGCGTCCCCATTTGACGCTGCTTAAGCATCTGTTGATCATTTGCCCCGGCTGGTCCGGGGTTTTTTCTTGCTGACCAAGACTCTTTGGTCAGGCGGCTAAAGCGATTTCACTGCCAAGCTCGGCAGCCAGCAACCGATAGTCATTTGGGTTGCAGGACAGCAGGATCAGTTGCATGCCGTGGTTGGCCCCTCGGCGCAGCATCTGCTGCAGCGCTTGCAGGCGCTGTTGATCGCTGTTGGTAAAGGCATCGTCGAATATCAACGGCAGGCAATCGTCGTAGGCGGATTGGAGCACCTCCGCTATGGCCAAGCGCAGGGCGGCGGCTAATTGTTCGCGCATGCCTCCACTTAGCTGCTCGAAGCCAAAGCGGTGTTGGCCCTGCTGAAGTTCGAAATTGCCAAACCCACTTTTGGGGTCAAAGTCCAGGCTTGCCTGGTGCCTGCCGTTTTGCAGGTATTGGAGGTAGGGCCCAATTGCCTGCTCTAGCGGTTCGCTGTAGCGCTGGGAGAAATCCTGGCGGGTCTGGTGAAACAGGTTCTGCAACATCTGCAATGCCTGGGTTTGGAGCTCCAGCGCCTCCAGATCTGCCTGAGCCGACTCCCAGGCGGCCTGGCGATGCTCCACTAATGCCGTTGGATCATCTGAGCTAAGAGTGAGGCAGCGTTGCTCGTTTTGACCGCGGCTGGTGAGTAGGGCGTCTTTCTCGCCATCGAGCAGGCGTAGGCGCTGCTCGATGGCGCCGCCAGCTGGCAGCTTGTCGAGTATTTCCTTATCCAGGGCGGACAACTCCGCCTCTTGGATGAGCAGGGCCTGGCGGCTGCTGTTCACCGCATCAGTTAGTTGCTGCGCATCACCGTGACTGGCTTGTAGGGCTAGTTGGCGTTCCGCCAAGGTGCTCAGGGAGCCCGTGAGTTGCTCGAGGTTTCGCTCCAGCTCCTGGCTGGCTCGGCTGTGTTGCTCTAGCTGCTGGCGCCAGCTTGTGCGCTCGGCCTCGGCCTGCTGCTGCCTTTGGCTGAGCTCATTGGCTTGTCGCCGCAGCTCCTCGATCCAGGCCTCGAGCTCCGCGCGCCCCTGGGGCAGCTCGCCGCTTTCAGCCAGGCTCTGGCGCTGCAATTGATGGTGTGCCAGCCGGCTGAGCAGGCGCTGACGCCTCGGCTCAAGGGCGGTGATCTGCTCTTCCAAGCGACTCCAGGGGATGGCGCTGGCCGCTTGGCGCAGGTTGGCCAGCTCGAGCTCCAGGGCCTGGCGCTGCTGGGCAATCACTTCTGCCGCTTCGCTGTTGGCCACGCCAATTGCGGTCTGCAGCTCGCGCAGGGCCGCACCGCTGTGCTGCAGGGCCGCTACAGCTTGGGCGGTCGCCTCCCCTCCTCCAGGGCTGATGCGCAGCCGTACCCCGCAGCCCACCTCCAGCTCGGCGCTGCCATTGAGCTGAACCGTTTCCCCAGGGGATAGGGGCTGGCCGGCGAGGCTCACGGGCTGATCTGATTCAATCAAGCTGACCGCTGTTGCCATGGCCTGGCTGCGGGCTTCGGCCTGGGCCCATTGCTGTTCGGCCTGCCGCAGGGCCTTCACAGCGGCGGCATCGATCGGGGCCAGCTGGGCAAGGCTCTGCTTGCACTGTTCCGCCTGGAGCTGGAGCCGCTGGAATTGTTGTTGATGCTCTAGGAGCTGCTGACCTTCCCGCTCGAGGTTGGCTAGATCGAGCAGTTGCTGGGCCAGCTCCAGGCGCTCGACCTGTTGCTGCTGCTGGTTTTTCAGCTTCTGGCAGGCCTGCTCTGAGCTTTGGCAATTGGCTTCCAAGCTGCGGTATTGCTGTTGCCGGCTGGCGCGTTGCAGCTGCCTGTCCTGCTGCTGCGCCTCTAGTTCGCCCAGCTGCTGCTGTACCGCTTGCAGCTGCGATAGGCCCTGTTCAAGATTGCTCAGTTGCTGGCGCAGGGGCTCGACCTGGGCTCGCCGCAGCCGCACCTGGGCCTCGAGTTGGAGAGCCCGCTGCAGCTGTGGCCTTTCCTGGGCTTCGATCAACTGCAGCCTTTGACCTATTTGGCGCAGCTGCTCCATGGCCGTTTCCAGCTCAGCTTGGAGGTCTTGGGCTTGCCCCAGTTCCACTAGGGCGTCTGAGCAGCGTTGGCGGGCAGCGGCCAGGGGGGAGCCAGCCTTCACCTTGCCAGTGGCCGTGAACTGCTGGTCGAGCCGGGCCTGCAGCTGCTCGCTTACCAGGCGGTCGAGGGGGGATTCCAGGGCTGCGGCCGCCGCGCCCCGCTGCTGGAGTTGCTGTACCAGCTGTTCGACGTCGTAGGCCTCGCTGGGGCTGCCCAGCAGGTTGGTGCCGGCCTCCCCCTGGCGCACCCAGAGGTGGGCCCAGCGCAGCGGCAACTGACTGTGGCGCCTGCCCTCGATTGGCCCATCCACCCCCAGTAGACGGGCCAGCTGCTCCTCCGCCGCCGCCCCCCGCAGGGCCAGGCCAGCATCGCTGCTGAGCTGGCAGGTGCCACTTGCCCCGGAAAAGCGCTTGCGTAGCTCCCAACGGGCGCCGGCCGCCTCAAAGCCCAGCTCCACCTCCGGCAGGCCGCTGTGCAGGCGGGAGCGCATTTCGTCTACCGCCCGGCCCGTGGCAGTGGCCTTCAGGAACAGCACCTTGTGCAGGGCCTCCACCACCGTGCTTTTGCCCGCCTCGTTGGGGCCGCCTAGCAGGGTGAAGCGGGGATCGAACTGAAGCTCGAGCTGCTGGTGCAAGCGCACCTGGCGCAGGGTGGCGTGGAGCAGGCGCATGTTTAGCCCTGCAACTGGGCCATGGTCTGGTGCAGCTCGCTGAGGGCTAGACGCACCACCGTGGGGTCAACGTCGCCAGGAGTCTTCAGGCAGCGATGCAGCTCTTGGGCAACCCGGGCAACCAGGGGATCGCCGGGGCGCTGGGTGAGCTCGGCTAGTTCGGCATCTCCAGGCGCCGCTTCACAGCGACCCCGTAGCTTCAGGCGCAACAGCTGGGCATCCAGGCGCTCCAGCAGTTCCGCGTAGCGGCGATGGCCAGCCAGGCTGAGGCTGCCGCCCACCTCCAGCAGCAGCAGGTCGCTGCCGATGCGCCCGCCAAGCAGGCGTTCCAGCTGGGCCTCGAGTCGCTCAAGGTCGCTGTCTTGCTGCAGTTGGATGCGCAGGGGATGCCAGCCAAGCGCTCCGGTGGCCAAGGGGCTCACCTGGGGCGCCACGCCTCGCCCAAGCTGCACCTGCAACACCTGGCCGCAGCGGTAGTCGGCGCTGCGGGGAAAGCGATCTGCTTCGGGGGTGCCGCTGTACCAAATCTTCTCGGATACCCGTTTGAGGCCGTGCCAGTCGCCTAAGGCCACATAGTCAACATGCTCCAACCAGGCCCCCTCCAGCCGCAGACGGTTGCTGGCATCGCCGGGGTTGTCGTCGTCTGGCTCGCCAGCGGCATCAAGGTCGGTGGCTCCAAAGCCGTGAACCGAGCCATGGGCGAGCACCAACCGGGGCTTGTTTTTAGGCAGCTCATTCCAGTTGAGGCCGTTGAGCCAGCCGCAGGGATCGCTTGCATCGGTGCGGCGCAGAAGCGGGCAGGGCAGCACCACCACGCTCTCCAGTTCGATGGGTGTGGCCTCCAGCAACACCCGCAGGTTGGCGGCGCGGCGCCCCTGCTCCCCCAGGAAATAGGGCGTATGCCACACGCTGCCTGGGGCACCGTGGTCGTGGTTGCCGGGGATCACCAGCACGGCACAAGGGATCGTGCCGATGGCGGCACACACGGCACTCACATCCGCTGCTCCAGGGGTGGGTGAGTCGAATAGATCCCCAGCTACTACTACCAAGTCGGCTGCTGTGGCGGCGGCGTGAGTTGCGATACGGCCGATTGCCTGGAGCCGCACCTGGCGTAGCAGGGCGCGTTTGTCTGGATCGCTGACCCGGGCATAGGGCTTGCCGATCTGCCAGTCGGCGCTGTGCAGCAGGGTGACGGGTGGCAAGGGGCTAGCCAGGGCCCAGGTGGCGGTGTAAGACCCTGTTTAGCGCCTGCAGGCGCACACTGGAATCATCGGCACACTGGAATCATCATTAGCAAGATTGCCAAGGTGCTGCAGAAGCTGTTGCGGGGATTGGGGTTGGCCAGATTGGCCTTGTTAGCCGGGGTGATGGCGGCGCTGGTAATAAGTGCTGGCCCGGCCTGGGCTGCCCCTGCGGCGGATGGGGCCGAGCTGTTCGCCAACCATTGCGCTGGCTGCCACATCAATGGCGGCAACATCATCCGCCGCGGCAAAAACTTGCACCTGGCGGCCCTGGAGCGCAATGGCATCGATGCTCCGGAGCGGATCGCCGTAATTGCTGCCGCTGGCCAGGGTCAGATGTCTGGCTATGCAGCCGTGCTCGGGGAAGGGGGGGCAGAGGCGGTGGCCGCCTACGTGTGGCAGCAGGCCCAGCTGGATTGGCCCAAGGGATGAAGTTGCTTTAGAAGGCCTGGATCCAGGGATACACTTGCACCTCAGTCCAGATGCCATTGCGCCAGTAGACATCTGCCTTGACAAGGGCTTCAACCTGCTCCTTGCTGCCCGCCTCGTAGATACCGAACACGTGGGTGCTGCCTTCGGTGGGGCCCAGGGTGATCAGGGTGCCGGCGTCCTTAAGGCCCTGCAGTCCGGCCAGGTGCTCCTCCCGATAGGGGCTGCGCTTTTCGAGTGCGTTATCGCAGTAGGTGCCCCAGAGCACGAAGCGCATGGTGATGGGAGTTATCAGGAACTGACATTACGGGGTTACCGACTTACTGGCTGCCGATCAATGGTGTTAAGACAGTGGTTACAAGCTTCCTGATTCTCGTGTTGCGATCCCTTCTCGTTCTTGCGGGTGCTGCCTTTTTCGCGGCTCCTGCCCAAGCCAACATGATCAAGCAGATCATCGTTGGCAAATGCTCCAGCGCCATGCAGGATGACTTCAAGAAGGCAGGCAAAACACCACCTGCTGGCATGGTCGACGAGACCTGTGGCTGCATTGCCGACGGCTACAGCAAAGGCCAAAGCTTGGATCAAGCCAAGGCGACCTGCGTGAAGCAGTCAACTGCCAAATACAACCCTTGAGTCTTAGGGCTGTGAGCGATCCCGCTTACCCCCTATCGGGCCCAAGCCAGCGGTTGGCGAAGGTACTCAGCCCAATCATTCCTGAGCTGGCGGCTCTGGTGCACCAGACCCCCGGCACCCTGTCGCTGGCCCAGGGAATGGTGGGCTGGGATCCGCCACCGGGCGTAGCCCTTGCCGTGGCCGAGGCCCTGGCGACCGGGGGGCCAGCGCTGCACCGTTACGGGCCACTCCTGGGTGATCCAGAGCTGCTGGCGGTGATCAGCGCCAAGCTCACCAACCAAAACGACCTTGATCTCACAGGGGCTGAGCTGCTGGTCACAGCCGGCAGCAACATGGCTTTCAACGCGGTAGCTCAAGTGATCGCAGCGGGTCCCCCTGGGGAACCCAGCGAGGTGATCCTGCCTGTGCCCTTTTATTTCAACCACGTGATGGCGGTGCAGCTGGCCGGTGCGGTGCCGGTCCCGGTGCAGGCCGGCCTGATACCCGATCCAGAGAGGTTGGCGGCGGCAATCACCCCGCGCACCCGGGCCATCGTCACCGTGTCGCCAAACAACCCCAGCGGGGTGGTGATTCCGGCCCAGGTGTTGGCGGCGATCAACCAGCTCTGTGCGTTGCACGGGCTGTTTCACATCAGCGACGAGGCCTACGAGCAGTTCGTTTACGGCGAGGTGCCCCACTGGAGCGCCGGTTCCCTGCCCGGCAGCGCCGCCCACACCGTGTCGCTGCATTCGCTTTCTAAGGCCTATGGCCTGGCGGGCTGGCGGTTGGGCTACATGGCCGTACCGCAGGCGCTGCTGCCTTCCTTGTTGAAGGTGCAGGACACGGTGATGATCTGTCCGCCCCGACTCACCCAGCACGCGGCCCGGGCCGCCCTAGCTGCCGGGCCGGCCTGGTGCGCGCCCCGGATCGCAGCCCTGGCGGAGCTGCGCCTGCAGCTGCTGGCTGCCGTGGCAGAGCAGCAGGCCCTTGGCTTGCCAGTGCGCTTGCTGGCCCAGCCCGATGGGGCCTTCTACGCCCTGCTGCAAGTTGCAGCGCCGTTGCCCTTCGCTGCGGACACGCTGATGCGGCGGCTGGTGCTCGAGCACCGGGTGGCGACCCTGAGCGGCGGCAGCTTCGGGCTGGATTCCAGCGACACTGGGCCTGTGTTGCGGCTCAGCTACGGCCTGCTCGACGCTGCGGATCTGGCTGAGGCCCTCGATCGGCTGTTCAGCGGCCTGCGGCGCTTGCTGGCTACAGCTGGCGGGCATATGCCGCCGCCACCGCGTTGAATAAATTGGTCGCCTCGTTCATCGACGCTGGAGCACCAGCATTCGATTGTTGGCCGGCAGGGGCAGATCGGCTAGGCGCTCGAGGCCGAGGTTTTGGGCTTGCTGCACCAGCTCACTGGCATCACGCACCCCCATGGCTGGATCGAGGCTGCGTAGGTGCTGGTCGAAGGCGGCGTTGCTGGCGGCAGTGTGTACGCCGCCGTCGTGGAAGGGGCCGTAGAGCAGCAGCAGCCCGCTTGGCCGCAACACCCGCGAGGCTCCGGCTAGTAGATGCGGTACGGCCGCTGCCGACATGATGTGGCAGGTGTTGGCGCTGAAAACAGCATCGAAGCCCTGGCGTGGCCACTGCCCAGCGTCCGTGACATCCAGGGCGATGGCGGGTGGCAGCGTGGGGCTCAGGGCCTCCAGCTGGGCTTGCAGATCCAGGAGGCTCTCTTGGCGTTCACTGGTCTGCCAGGTGAGGCCTGCGATCTGCTGGCAGAAAAAAGCTGCGTGCTGGCCGCTGCCTGAGCCGATCTCCAGTACTTGGGCGTGGGCCGGCAGCCGCTCTTTAAGCACAGCCAGGATCGGCCCTTTGTTGCGGTCGCAGGCGGGGGAAAACAGCATGAGGGGAAATCCCTGCAGCCTGCTCGGGGCTTAAGAGTCGAGCCCGGCCCGCAGCTCGGCGCAGAAGCGACCGGCCGCGGCGGCAACGTCGCCCTGCTGGCCATGGGCGGCCGCCATCACTTTCACTAGGGCGCTGCCCACAATGGCTCCATCGGCGCCCCAGTCGCGCACCTGACGGGCTTGCTCGGGGCCGGAAATGCCAAAGCCCACGGCGATTGGCGTATCTCCCAGGGTCTTGAGCTGGCCCACCAGATCGCCCACCCGGGACTCAAGGTTTATGCGCACCCCGGTCACGCCGGTGACGCTCACCAGGTAGGTGAAGCCGCGGCTGGCCTGATGGATTCTTCCCATGCGCTCGGCTGGCGTGGTGGGCGCCACTAGCAGCACTAGATCGAGGCCAGCAGCTGCTGCGATTGCTGAGAGTTTCTCGGCCTCTTCAAGGGGTAGGTCTGGCACCACCAAGCCGGCGGCTCCGGCGGCGGCGGCGGCGGCACAGAAGGCTTCCATGCCGCGGTTGAGCAAGGGGTTGCTGTAGGTGAACAGCACCACCGGCATGGTCAGTTCACCCTTGAGCGAGCTGAGCATCTCCAGCACCCCGGCTGGAGTGGTGCGAGCTTTCAGGGCTCGGCTGGCAGCGGCCTGGATCACTGGTCCATCGGCCAAGGGATCGCTGTAGGGAATGCCTAGCTCCACTAGGTCGGCGCCATTGGCCTGCAGGGCCAGCAGGCTGGCCCGGGTGTGGGCCAGATCCGGATCGCCCGCCATCAAAAACGGCATCAGGGCGCAGCGTCCCCGCTGGCGAAGGGAGCTGAAACGCTGCTGGATTTGGGTGGGAGCGGCAGACACAGCAGCGAGAAGGGCTTCGGCCAGTGAGCCTATGCCTCGCCCTGGGGAGCATCTGGCAGCTGGCCCGTTTCGCGTAGTAGTCGCTCCTGCTCTTCTGGGCTGAGGGCGTCAAACTTGCGCTGCAGGGCATCAGTGGTGAAGGCTTCGTAGGCCTCGCGGTATTGGCGCCGCTGCTGGATAAAAGTCATTTTGCCTGTGACCACCCGAAATAGGTAGCTGCCCGTCCAGGCGAGTACCAGCACCATCAGCAGGGCAGAGGCGGCGATACCAGCAGAAAAGCCCTCAAAGCCCCCGGCCTGAAAAAGCCAATAACCGCCGCCGCCCAAACCAAATACCCCTAGGGCCAGCAGCAGGGCCCGTCCGTTGGTCATGAGAGCACGTTGCCCTGGCCTTCCATGCGCAGGTTGATGAAGGGTGCAAACAAAATCAGACCAGGGAAAAACAGAAACACCAGTCCGTAGACCCCGAAACGCTCGAGCTTGCCCATCACCGTCCAGCGCTTGATCATCCAGGCGTAGAGCAGCAGGGGAACAGCCACTAAGTAGGTGCCTGCGATCAGGGCGTAGGCCACCAGAACCAGCAGCAGATCAGGCGAAACGGATTGAAGAAACCCGGGCAGCTGCACGGCAGACCTTTGTGTTGTCACCAATTTAGGATGGGCAGGTAGGGGGCATGGCGGAATTGGTAGACGCAGCGGACTTAAAATCCGCAGACGGTAACGTTGTGGGGGTTCAAGTCCCCCTGCCCCCACTGATTTTGGTTGGAATTGCCTCGTGCTGATTCGAGAAGTTTTGAGTGGTCGCTGGAAGCTGCTGCTATTGGTGAGCGCTGTGGCGATTGTGGTACCGCCTGAGGCGGCGGGCCCTTTCAAGCTCCCCTATTTCCTGCTTTGCGGCCTGGCCCTGATCCCTCTGGCCCAGATCACAGCTGAGCTGGTCGATCGCCTTGTACACCGCGTTGGTGAGCGGTTGGGAGGGCTGCTGAACGTCACCCTGGGCAATTTGCTTGAGCTGGTGATCGCCCTGACGGCCTTGAAAAGCGGCCTCTACGACCTGGTGGTGTTGAGCATTGCCGGTGCCGTGATCACCAACAGCCTCTTGGTGCTCGGAGTCAGCACGATCGTGGCTGGCCGGCGGGAGTTGGTGGTGGATCTCAATCGCCACAGTCGTGGCCTGAGCACCCGCCAGTTGCTGATCAGCGTGATTTTGATGTCGGTCCCCTCGATCTTCTTCTGGGACTCGATGCACCCGATCACAGAGGGCGGCAACACCTTTGATCTATTTGCCGTCTACTCCCTGATCGTGGCGGTGATTGTGATGCTGGCTTATCTACTTTCCTACCTATATCAACTAGGTACCCATCGGGGGCTCTTTGCTGTTGAGAGGGAGCTAGCAGAACCTAGTACTGTTAGTGAGTCCCAGGGACCTCTGCTGCCAATCGTGGGAGTGCTGGTTTTGGTGGCCCTGGCCATTGCCGGGGTTTCGGAGCACTTGGTAGCTGGACTTGAAGATCTGGTCAAAGGCAGTGAGGTCACCCCCCTATTTGTGGGCATGTTGTTGTTGCCGTTGTTTTCGGCAATTCCAGAAGCTCTGGTCGCCTTTCGGGCGGCCAGTCGAGGTCGCATGGCCCTGGCGATGGCCAGCACCGTCGAATCCAGTGTCCAGTTGATGTTGTTCGTACTGCCCGTTCTGGTCCTGCTCGGACCGCTTATGGGGCGTTTCCTGCACCTCACCTTCCCGCCCCAGGCCTTGGCCTGCCTTGGCGCTACCGCTTTTGCAGTGCACTGGGTGACCGAAGGGGATTCCCTGACCTGGTACCAGGGTTTGCTGCTGCTCAGCATCTACACGGCCCTGTTCGTGGGTGCTTTGTTGCTCAAACCCATCATTTGACTTGCTCAGGCGAAGGGGTGCCTCCCTTCGGGTTATGGTTGAGGGGTCTGGCAGAAGCCGGCTAGCTCTAAGAGCTTGCGCACGCCAGAACCAGCACCATGCATCCCCTGCGCTTCCTGGGGAGGGCCGATCAGTCTGACAAGTCAGATCTGTCGGCCAAGTCAGCTCAGTCCAGTTTGATTGTTCTGCTTAGCGATTGTTTCGTGTGAATTCCCTTTGCGGGAATGGCAATCCTTCGGTGCGATATCCATATCGATTCGTTTTTCCATGTTTCTTGTTTCCCCGTCCCCATCTCGCTCCAGCCGTACCAGCTATCCCAGCTGCCCGCTTCACGCCCGTCCCCAAGGACGTCCCACCTCCCAACCGCTCACTTGGGAGGAGTTGCTCGGCCAGCGTTGAGCAGGGCCGCAAAGTGGCTGCCCTCGTCTCCAGGGGTGTCGGAGGTGTTAAACAGCACATCTAGATGCTCACCCCAGCGCACCGTCAACTCATGCAGTGCGGCTTCTTGGTCAGAACCAGCCAGCCAGGTGGTGTTGAGAAATACCGTTTGGCTGCTTTCTGAAAAATGGCTGCGGGCCCCTGGCAATTCGTCGTCTGCCATCAACTCCACAGTTGGCAGACCGCTGAAATCGCCCTGGGCTAGGGCCTTAGCCAAATCTGTCAGAGCCAAAGGGTCCTGACCTAACCCCAGGGCATGCACAGCAGCGTTCACAAGTGCGCCGTTCTGGGCCCAGGCCTTGATCTGCTGCTGCCAGAGACAAAGCAGGGATTGGAGTTTGGTTATGGTCATGGGGTCTGCAGCCGCTGCCGCTGCAGATAGACACGAATCAACTTTTCGTCCATCAGCCCCTGTCGCGCCAGAGGTGCTTCATTGCAGCGCTGGAACAGGCCCAGCAATGTGGAGGCCTGGAAGCTGAAGCCCTGCTCGGCGGCTATGGCCACCACATCGGGAGCGGTTATCACTTCGTTGAGCTGGTCGCGCAGGGCACCATCCTGCTGAATCTGGCCCAGAAAGGTAAAGAGGCTTTCGAGCTCTTCGGACTGGCCCGAGCCAGCTGAGGTGGTTGTGGCGTCCGGATCAATCACTCGTAATCACTGTCCAAAATTCAGGTGCAGCCTAGTCGTAGGCCCCAGATAGCCCCTTATCCGCGAGCGACCGTACAGAATCCCCACATCCATTTCTTCGGCAGCCCTGCACCGATGCCCCTTTTTCCTAGCGCCATCGAAATCATCATTGGCATCTTGCTCTTGTTTGGTGGTGGTGAGCTTTTTGTGGCTGGCTCCTCGGCCCTGGCCCTGTTGCTGGGGATCCCCCAGATCGTGATTGGCCTCACCGTGGTTTCCCTGGGAACCAGTGCGCCGGAGTTGTTCGTGAGCCTGATCTCCACTTTTCAAGGAGGTGATTATATCGCAGTTAGCAACATCGTTGGCAGTAATATTTTCAACGTGCTGGTGGTGCTTGGGCTCAGCGCCCTGGTGGTGCCGCTGCCGGTCAAAAGTCGTCTGGTGAAAAGGGATGTGCCGCTGTTGCTGGGCGTTTCGGTGGCGGTGTGGGGCATGGCCTCCGGGGGCCGCCTCACCTGGCAGGCAGGCCTGGCCCTGCTGGTGGGCACCGCGATCAACCTGATCTGGGAGATGCGCACTGCCGGTGAGAATCCTGATGAGGCTGATGATATTGACGAAAATGATCGAGCCACTCCGGCTGTAGCTGCGGCCAAGCTGGCCGGTGGTCTGGTGTTGTTGGTGGTGGGATCTCAGGTGCTCGTCAAGGGCGCTACGGCGGCGGCAATCGGCCTGGGCGTCACCCAGACCGTGATTGGCCTGACAATCGTTTCAGCCGGCACCTCCATGCCGGAGCTGGTGACCTCGCTGGTGGCGGCTTACCGCGGCAAGGCCGATCTGGCCATCGGCAACGTGGTGGGCAGCAACCTGCTCAACCAGCTGGTGATCCTGGGGGTTTGCGGCGTCTTTTCCGGCGAGGGGCTTCTGGTTGATCCGGTGGTGATCAGCCGGGATCTGCCTGTGATGGTGCTCACCACCCTGGCCCTGCTGCCCATCCTCTGGACCCGGGGGGTAGTGACCAGACTGGAGGGGGGCATCCTGGTAGGCCTCTACGGCCTGTATCTGGTGGAGCAGGTGCTCTCCGAGACCTTGCCCACGGCCCAGGATGAATTCCGGTTTGTGGTTCTGGTGGTTGTGCTGCCCTTGGTGCTGGTGTTTTTGGTTTGGCAAATCCTGCGCTGGAGCCGGGATCGCTTCGCTTGAGCTTTGGTTTTAGTAGAGGCTCGCTTCTAGATTGAATCTCGAGTCATTGCTGGCACACTTACTTGGCCAAATACCATTTTGAAATACATGGTTTGGATGCGCAGGTTTGTTACTGCATTTTCTCTGCTGGGAGCTTTGGGCCTGGTGGGCTGTGCTGGTGAAGGCGGTGGTGTTCAAAGCCAGAAGATGGCCACTATCAAGGCCCGGGGCAGCCTGCTCTGCGGTACCGATGGAAAGCTGCCTGGCTTTGGCTACGTGGACTCAGGCGGCCGCTACGCCGGGCTTGACGTGGATACTTGCCGGGCTGTTGCCGCTGCGATGTTGGGCGATGGCGAGAAGGTGCAGTTCCGAGATCTAAATCCCAGCGAGCGCTTTGCCGCCCTCTCCAGCGGTGAGGTGGATTTGCTTGCCCGTAACACCACCATGACCCTCAGCAGGGATGCGCCCGGGGGCAATGGGCTGAGCTTTGCCCCAACTACTTTTTACGACGGCCAAGGTGTGATGGCGCCCTCGGCTAGTGGTATCCGCGAGCTCAAGGATCTGGCCGGCAAGCCTGTTTGTGTTCCAAGCGGCACCACCAGCGAGCTCAACCTGGCCGACCGGATGCGGGAAGAGGGCATTGCCTATACCCCGCTGAAGTTCCAGACCCTCGACCAGATGTGGACGGCCTATTTCAGCGGCCGATGTGCGGCTGTGAGCACCGATCGCTCCCAGATGGCGGCCTACCGCAGCATCCTTCCCCAGCCGGCGCTCCATAGCTTGTTGCCGGTGGTGATGAGCAAGGAGCCGCTCACGCCCTCCACCATCAATGCCGATCCGGCTTGGGCTGATGCAGTGCGATGGATCGTTTATGGCCTGATGCAAGCCGAGGAGCTGGGGATTACTCAGGCCAATCTTGAGGCGAAGCTTGCTGAAGCCAAGGCAAATCCAAACCAGGCTGAGCTACGCAGATTTCTCGGGGTGGAGGGAGAGTATGGTCGTCAACTTGGATTGCCAGCTGATTTTGTAGTTCAGGCCATAAGAGCTGTTGGTAATTATGGTGAGATGTTTGAACGTAATCTTGGTCGAGATTCTAAACTCAAATTAGATCGAGGCATGAATCGTCTCTGGACCCAAGGCGGGCTGATTTACTCGCCCCCGTTCCGTTGAACCGGTCTGCGATGAGTTCTGCAGTCACGCCTTGGTGGCGCAATCGCCGACTGATTCCTTGGCTGCTCCAGGCGGTTGTTGGGCTTGTTGTGCTGGTGCTGGTAGCTTTTTTGCTCGGTAATTTGGTGCGTAACCTCACCAATGCCGGATTGCTACTTACCTGGAGTTGGCTTGGTAATCCCTCTGGATTTGAGATCTCCGAAACGGTGATTCCATTCGATGCATCAATGCCCTATTGGCGTGCATTGATGGCTGGCTTGATGAACACCTTAAGGGTGGTGTTATTTGGCTTGTTTGGTGCCACCTTGCTAGGGGTTGCAGTAGGTACTGCTTCTTTCAGTTCTAACGGACTACTGCGTCTCCTGTCCCGCATCTACGTTGAGCTGATTCGCAACATTCCCCTGTTGTTGCAATTGGTGTTTTGGTACTTCGTGGTTTTTCTGTCTCTCCCTAACGGCGCAGCGGCCTTGCAAATGCCCGGGGTGGTGCTGGCTAAATCTGGCCTCTATCTCAGTTGGTTTGATTCGGCGTTGCAATGGCAGTCGCCCCTGCTTGAGAACGGGGTTTGGCAAGCTCCATTGAGGACTTCAGTGGAATTCGCAGCCTTGCTCAGTGGCCTAGTTATCTATTCGGGATCCTTTATCGCCGAGGTGGTGCGCGGCGGTATTGCCTCGGTGCCTAAGGGACAGTGGGAGGCAGCCACCTCGCTGGGCTTTTCGCCCCTGCTGACCCTGCGGCGGATCGTTTTGCCCCAAGCCTTGCGCGTGATTGTGCCAGGGCTCAACAGCCAATACATTTCGCTTGCCAAGAGTTCATCGCTGGCAGTGGCCTGCGGCTTCACCGACCTTTATTCGGTGGCTGAAACCACGCTCAATCAAACCGGCCGTGCCATTGAGGTGATGTTGATTTTGTTGGGTTCTTATTTAGTGATCGACCTTGTGATTTCTGCCCTGATGAATGGGCTAAACGGCCTTGTGCAGCTGAGAGAACGCTGAAATGGCAAGTACAGCTCCTCTGGTGGTGCGAGACAATCCCTTGAGCAGATTGCAAAAGGAGCTCTTTGGCAGCCGACTCGATGGCTTGATTTCAATTGCCCTGCTGGCCGCCCTGCTGGCAGCGGGCTTGGGCTTTTTCCGCTGGGCGCTATTCCAGGCCCAATGGGCCGTGCTCAGTGCCAACAGCACCCTGTTTGCTGTAGGCCGCTATCCAGTTGAGCAGCAGTGGCGCCTGTGGCTGCTCACCACTTTGCTGGCCCTCGCAACTGGGCTGAGTTGGGGGCTGTTGAGGGCTTTTCCAGGTTCCGGGGCTGTTCAGCCTCTCTGGCCCCGCAATGACCGCTGGGCCGCCGCAATCTTGGCGGCCCTCGCCCTGTGGCGGCCGATGGCCCTCGACCTAACCCTCGTCATCCAGGTTCGTTGGTGGGGGATCGCTGCCCTACTGCTTCTCGCTCGCTGGGCCTCCGGGCGCTACGGGCCAGCCATTCCCCAGGCTTGCCGCCGGCTGATTCCCCTGCTTTGGCCCTTGCTTTACCTGGTGGGCATGGTGCTGATTAGTGGTGGCCTGGGACTGGTGCAGGTGCCGCCTTCCGAGTGGGGTGGCCTGCTGCTCACGGTGTTGATGGCCACCTTTGCCATCCTGCTCTGCTTTCCCCTGGGGGTGCTGCTCGCCCTTGGTCGCCGCAGCGAGCTGCCGCTGCTGCGCTGGGGCTCGGTGATCTACATCGAGTTCATCCGCGGGGCACCGCTGATCACCTTGTTGTTTCTGGGGCAAAACATCCTCGGCTTCCTGCTGCCAGGGGGGCTGGCTCCCGATCGGGTTTGGCGGGCTGCCTGGGTGCTCACGTTCTTTGCTGCTGCCTATGTGGCTGAGGCTGTGC
Source organism: Cyanobium sp. (assembly GCA_044356035.1). Classification (GTDB taxonomy): domain Bacteria; phylum Cyanobacteriota; class Cyanobacteriia; order PCC-6307; family Cyanobiaceae; genus Cyanobium_A. The sequence continues at coordinate 54,415 of JBIKWZ010000007.1, forward strand.
GATCAGGCTTGGTAGCGGTGCCTGCGGGGCAGTTGGAGGCGGCCCGCTCCCTGGGCCTGCCAGTGCCACTGGCTCTGGTGCATGTGGTGCTGCCCCAGGCCATTCGAGTTGCCCTGCCAGCCACGGTGGGCCAATTCATCTCCCTGCTGCAAGACACCACCTTGCTCTCGTTGATCGGCCTGCTTGACCTACTCGGTACCGCCCGTACGGTGATGGCAAACCCAATGTTTCTTGGTAAGAACGCGGAGGTGTATTTAGTGCTCGCCATTTTGTTTTGGAGTTGTTGCGCGGCCCTTGGGCTGGGCAGTCGCGCCTTAGAAACTCGCCTTAACCCCCATTCCCCCTCTGCGCCCCAGGCATGACCAGCTCACCCGCCCTGATGATCGAAGCCCGTGGGGTCGAGAAGTGGTATCCCAACGGCTTCCATGCCCTACGTGGTGTTGATCTATACGTGCACCAAGGGGAAGTGGTGGTGATCATGGGTCCTTCGGGCTCGGGTAAGAGCACTTTTCTGCGCACCTTTAATGCCCTGGAGGATTTTCAGAAGGGCTCAATCGTGGTGGATGGCATTGAAATCAGCGACGATTTGCGCCGCATCGATGCGATCCGCCGGGAGGTGGGCATGGTGTTCCAGCAGTTCAATTTGTTTCCCCATCTCACGGTGCTCGACAACCTCACCTTGGCACCGGTGAAAGTGCGCAAACGCCCTAAAGCTGAGGTGGAGCGCCAGGCTCTGGAGTTGTTGGAGCGGGTTGGGATCGCCGAACAGGCCCACAAGTTTCCAGGCCAGCTCTCCGGCGGCCAACAGCAGCGGGTGGCGATTGCCCGCTCGCTTTGCATGGAGCCCCGCATCATATTGTTTGATGAGCCCACCAGTGCCCTAGATCCCGAGATGGTGCAGGAGGTGCTGGCGGTGATGCAGGAGCTAGCCCGCGACGGCATGACCATGGTGGTGGTGAGCCATGAGGTGCGCTTTGCGCGCCAGGTGGCCAGCCGGGTGGTGCTTATGGCTGATGGCGAGGTGGTGGAGGTGGCGCCGCCGCAGCAGTTTTTTACTAACCCGCGCCATGAGCGCAGCAAGCAGTTTCTCAGCCAGATCAGCTGAGTTCTCCCTAATTATCAATTCCAACTACTTCTGATTTCATGACAACTCCCATGCCCCATAACTGGCATGCCATCGATGGGCAATCCTGCCTTCAGGAGCTGCAGTGCGGGGAGGCCGGGCTGAGCACGGCGGAGGTAAGCGGGCGGCTGGCCGCTACTGGCCCCAATCGGCTTGAACTTGCAGCTGGTCGCAGCAACTTGTTGATCCTGTGGGACCAGTTCAGCAATGTGATGTTGATCATGTTGCTGGCGGTTGCTGCTGTTTCCGCCGGCGTGGCCTACGTGGAGCAGAAGTTTCCTAAGGATGCGATCGCGATTGTGGTGATCGTTGCTCTCAATGGGCTGCTGGGCTATCTGCAGGAGAGCCGGGCCCAGAAGGCGCTGCTGGCTCTGCGCGATATGTCCCAACCCCAGGTGCAGGTGCGCCGCGACGGCCAGTGGCAAAGGTTGTCGAGTGAGGAGCTGGTGCCGGGCGACCTGATCCGCCTCGAGGCCGGCGATCGGGTGCCGGCTGATGGGCGCCTGCTGGAAACGGCTGATCTGGGAGTGAGAGAAGCCGCCCTCACTGGTGAATCGGAGGCCGTTTTTAAGCGGGCCGATCTGGTGCTGGAGCCGGCCACGCCGATGCTGGAGCGCCAGAACTGCCTGTTCCAGGGCACCGAGGTGGTGCGGGGCCGGGGGGTGGCGGTAGTGACCTCCACCGGCATGGCCACTGAGCTGGGTCAGATAGCCACCTTGATCAACACCGCTGGCGGCGAGACCACCCCCCTGCAGGAGCGGCTGGATGGTTTGGCCAAGGTGCTGGTTGGCACAGCCCTGGCCTTGGTGGCAGTTGTTGTGGGCCTTGGGTTGCTGCTGGGTCAAGACCCTTTCGACCTGCTCGAAGTTTCCCTGTCGATGGCGGTGGCGATTGTGCCGGAGGGCTTGCCGGCAGTTATCACCGTCACCCTGGCGATCGGCACCCAGCGCATGGTGCAGCGTGCTGCCCTGATCCGGCGCTTGCCGGCGGTCGAGGCTTTGGGTTCTGTCACCGTGATTTGCTCCGACAAAACCGGCACCCTCACCCAAAATCGCCAGGTTGTTCAGGAGCTGCGCTTCGGCAATCAATCGGTGCTGGTGGGTGGCCAGGGCTACGAGCCCAGCGGGGAATTCACGACAGCGCTCCTGGCAGCACCTGAGGCTCCCTTGGCCGGGGCCCATCCTGGTTTGCAGAATCTGCTGCTGCAGGCGGGCGTGCTCTGCAGTGATGCCGAGTTGCGTCAAGGAGCAGAGGGTGCCTGGGAGGTGCTTGGCGACCCCACCGAAGGAGCCT
>JBIKWZ010000053.1:0-14897 GCA_044356035.1 Cyanobium sp.
GCTGGTAAGGCTGGTTTCGACGATTTCGAGCTCAGGCGGCGCTACGCCCGCAGGGCTGAGATTCCTTTCAGCTCAGAGCGTCAGTTGATGGCTGTTTGGGTCGACGATCCCGACGGCAGTCTCCAGGCTCCCCTCGGGGCAGCGGCGGAAGGCTCTAGTCAGCTGATGATCAGCAAGGGTGCCCCTGAAGTGATCCTTGCTAGCTGCAGCCGCTGGCTGGATGGTTCCGGGGTAGTGGCGCTCAGCCCCAATCAGCTCCAGTGGTGGATCGATCAGGCCCGCGACCTGGCGGCCTCGGGCTTGCGGGTGCTGGCTTTTGCCTGTTCTCCCCACCATCCCAGTCCGGAGCAAGACCTCTCGGGTTTGGTGTTGATTGGCCTGATGGCCCAGCTTGATCCGGCACGGCCCGAGGTTACTGAGGCGGTGGCGACCTGCCGCGGCGCTGGCATTCGGCCCGTGATGATCACCGGCGATCACCCGCTCACCGCCAGGGCCATTGGTTCAAAAATTGGTCTAACCACCCTCGATGGAGAGGTGGTGCTGGGGCGGGAACTGGAAGCTTGCAGTGATGAGGAGCTGCGCGCGGTGGTGGCTCGCTGCAGTGTCTATGCCCGGGTGCCGTCTGAGCAGAAGCTGCGCATCGTTAAGGCCCTGCAGGCCAATGGCCAGGTGGTAGCGATGACAGGAGATGGGGTTAACGACGCCCCTGCCCTTAAGCAAGCCCATATCGGTGTAGCCATGGGCATCACTGGCACGGAGGTCAGCAAGGAGGCATCTGACATTGTGCTGCTTGATGACAACTTCGCCACGATTGTTAGCGCTGTGGAGGAGGGGCGACTGGTGTACGCCAATATTCGCCGCTTCGTTAAATACATTTTGGGTAGCAATGTCGGCGAGTTGGTCACGATTTCGGCGGCTCCCCTGATTGGTCTGATTGGCGTTCCTCTAACTCCTTTGCAGATCCTCTGGATGAATCTGGTCACAGACGGGGTGCCGGCCCTAGCGCTGGCCCTCGAGCCGGCGGAGGCCGGCCTGATGGACCGGGACCCTGCTCGGCCGGGTGAATCGATCTTTGCCAGGGGCATTGGTCGCTACATCCTGAGAGTTGGTGTGGTGTTCGGCTTAATGACGATTGCCATGATGGTGTGGATTTATCGCACCCAGGGCGTGGATGGCCCCTGGAAAACCATGGTGTTCACCACCTTGTGCCTGGCCCAAATGGGTCATGCCCTTTCGGCTCGCAGTGAGCGCCCCTTGTTGCAAGTGAATCCCTTCAGTAATCCCTGGCTGCTCTGGGCCGTGGTGTTCACCAGTGGCCTCCAGTTGCTGCTGCTTTATGTGCCCTGGCTTTCCCGTTTCTTTGGCACAGAGCCCCTGGCCTTTGCCGATCTGATGGTGTGCGTTGGGGTGAGCCTGGTGTTCTTCATCTACCTCGAGGCTGAGAAGGTTTTCCGGCAGTGGTTTGGCCGCAGCAGGGCTAATACCCCGGCAGTGATGAATTGATGCTTGACATGTCCGCCTTGATGGAGAAGCTTCCCCAGCTTCTCCTGGCGGCGGTGGATGCCAATCCGCTGTTGGGTTATGGGGCAATTGCCCTGGTGATGTTGCTGGAAAACCTGGTGCCACCTATTCCCTCGGAGGTGGTGATGCCGCTAGCCGGTTTTCTGATCCAGCAGGGAAGGCTGCAGCTGTTTCCTGTAGTGCTGGCTGGCCTGTTGGGCACCTTGCTGGGGGCTTGGTTTTGGTATGGAATCGGCCGCTTAATCAACGAGGAGCATCTGGAGCAGTGGCTGGCAAACCATGGCCGCTGGTTTGGGTTGAGGCCTGCGGACCTGGCCCGCAGCCGCCGTTGGTTTAATCGCCATGGAGTAGCGGTGGTGTTTTGGGGGAGGATTATCCCCGGGGTCCGCACTCTGGTGTCATTACCGGCTGGTATCGAGTTGATGCCCCAGCCTTTATTTCTGATTTGGACTACGGCAGGCAGCCTGATCTGGATATTGCTGCTCACGGTTGCCGGTCAAACGCTGGGGGCTGGCTACGCAGGTGTTGCAGCCGCCCTTAAACCATTTACCAGCGTTCTAGTTGGAATCCTTTTGGTGGCGGCAGTTGGCGGATTGTTGTGGCTGCTTTTGAGGTGGATTGGCAAGAAATTCCACTGGCGCTAGTAGTTGCTGAAATAAGTGTTGGCTCTGGTTGTGCTTAGATCCCAAATTGGCGGCAAACCAGCAGGGGCACCAGCAGGGTCATTACCACGGTGAGGGGGAAGCCGTAGCGGGCCACATCTAAAAATCGATAGCGGCCGGGGCCAAACACCATCAGGTTGGTTTGGTAGCCAACCGGGCTTAAAAAGCTCTGGCTGGCCCCAAACAGCACGGTGAAGATCAGCGCCATCGGCGCAATGCCAAGGCCTATGGCCAGTTTGCCGGCGATCGGAATCAGCATGGCGACTGTGGCGGCATTGCTCATCACCTCGGTTAGCAGGGTGGTGAACAGGAACACGGCGGCGACTGCCCAGTAGATGGGCCAGTCATCTAGGCCGCTGAGCAGTCCCTTGGCCATGGCTTCGGCCAGGCCTGTTTTCTCAAGGGCCACGCTGAAACTGCCCAGGGATCCCAGCAGCAGGATTACATCAAGCCGGATTGAGCGCTGCAGCTCGCCGCTGCGCAGGCAGCCTGTGGCCACCATCGCCACGGTGCCAAGCAGCACTGAGGCCACAAGGGGGATTAGTCCCAAGCTCGGCAGCAGGATTGCCAGCACGGCAATGACCAGGGACAGGCGCTTGCGGCTCACCGTGGGCAGGTCGTCTTCTAGCTGTTCCAGCACCACCAGATCGTTGTTGGCTTGAAGTCCGCGAATGGCGTCCTTGGGCCCCTGCAGCAGCAGCACATCGCCCTCGCGCAGCACCGCCTTGCCAAGGCGCTCCCTAAGCACGGAGTTTCCGCGGCGCAGGGCTAGCACTGTGGCGTTGTAGCGCTGGCGGAAACGTAGGTCGCGCAGGCAGCCACCAGCCAGGCTCGATCCGGAAGGCAGCAACACCTCCACCATGCGCTGGCTACCAGAGAGGGTATCTGCGTTGTCTGGGCTGTCGGGGGTGGGAGCAAGCACCACCATTTGCTCCTGCTGCAGGCGCAGGAGATCGGCCCGGGTGCAGCGAAGCAGCAGCCGGTCGCCCTGCCGCAGGGGGCGGTCGGCCAGGGGTGGGGTGAAACGTTCTGGGCCCCGATGCAGTTCGAGCACATCGACATCGAAGCGTCGTTGCAGACGGCTGCCATGCAACGACTGGCCGATTAATTCTGAGCTGGCTGGAATCATCACCTCGGTGAGATAGCCACTGCTGGTTAGATCGCTGGCTAGGTCGTCGTCGTTGCTGCCGCGATCTGGCAGCAAGCGATCAGATAGCAGGGCCATCACCAGGCTGCCCACTAGCCAGACGCCGATGCCGATTTTTGTGAAGCTGAACAGGCCGAAGGCGCCGTAGCCGAGCTTGTCGCTCACTTCGCTGGCGAGCAGATTCACCGAGCTGCCCAGCAGGGTGAGGGTGCCGCCCAGCACCGTGGCAAAAGAAAGGGGCAGCAGCACCTTGGAGGGGGATATGCGGCGGCGGTGGCACCAGCCCTCAACTACCGGCAGCAGCGAGGCCACAATTGGGGTGTTGGGCACAAAGGCCGATACGGGAGCCACCACTGCCGACAACAACACAATCATGCGTTTGGGGCTGCGCACCGCATCGGAGCCGATCAAGCCCCGCAGGCGATCGAGGGCACCGGAACGAAACAGACCCGCTGACAAGGCGAACAGGGCCATAACCGTGATCAGGGCAGGGCTGCCGAAGCCCTCGAGGGCTTCTCCCGGCTTGAGTACCCCAGTGGCCATCAGCAGACCTACCGCCAGCAGGCCCGTGACTTCCGGCGGGATCACTCCCCACACGAACAGCACGATTGAGAGGACCAGCACCGTCAGGGTGATCAGGGCACCGGGCTGGAGTGAGGCCTGCAGTAGGTCGGTCACAAATATCTCTCGCGCATAGAGATCTTAAACTACGGTTACCTGATCGGGATAGGGGATTTAGCTGGGGGCTGGTGTGGGTCCGCGCCGGCGCTCCTCAGCTGCCCGGCAGTTTTGCCAAGGCTTCGCTGGCGCCCATCACCACCAGCAGCTCGCCCGCCTCGAGCACGTGGGAGGCGGGGGGGTTGACCGTGAGCTGGTTGTCAGGCCCCGCGGCCAGCACGCTGACGTTGTAGTTCTTGCGCAGATTGATCTCGCGCAGCGACTGGCCGATGAAGGCCTGGGGCACCCTGATCTCCTCGATGCTGTTGCGATCGTCGAGGCGCAGCCGCTCCAGCAGGTTGGGCCGCACCAGCTCCATGCCGAGGCGGTGGCCCTGCATCTTTGAGGGAAAAACCACCCGATCGGCGCCCACCCGCTGGAGCATTTTCATGTGCAGATCACTAGTGGCCCGGGCGATCACCTGCTTCACCTTGCTGCCGGGGCTGTCTTTAACAATCAAAGTGGCCGTCACGCTGGCCTCGATCGGCTCGCTCATGGCCACCACCACGGTGGTCATGTCGAGTACGCCGGCGGCTCGCAGGGCTTCTTCGTCGGTGCAGTCCACCACCCGTGCCTCGATGGCGGGGTCGATTTGACGCAGCTCGTCTATGGCTCTCTGGCTGGCGTCTATGGCCAACACCTCTGCTCCCGCTTTGGCCAATTCGCCGCACACGGCAGAGCCAAATCGCCCCACTCCGATCACAGCGAAGCCACCTTTAATGGCGCCTTCAGATGGATTCCAATGCCACCAGTTCGTCATGGAGTCAAACTATTTAGGGGATTCAGATGTAGATCTCTTCGCGGGGGTAGCCCACGCGGGGTTGGGGCCTGCTGCCGTAGATCGCCGAGAGCAGTAGCAGGATTCCCAGTCTGCCTACAAACATCCCCACCATCAGCACCAGCTGGCCCCAGCGGTTGAGTTGGGCGGTCACGCCCAGATCCAGGCCCACGGTGCCGAAGGCCGACATGCAGGTGAATAGCTTTTCGAGGAAGTTGAAGCTGGTGCGGGTGGATTCTCCGGAGGCCGTTGGTCCGAGGCCCAGCAGCAGGGCCATCAAGATCACAAAAATTGCTGAAGCTAGGGTTACCCCCACTGCCCGCAGCACCACGGTGTCAGGGATCTGGCGCCGATGGATCACCACCTCTTCGCGCCCCTGCAGGGTGGAGCGGGTCGCTCCCATCAAGGTGGCGAAGGTAGTGGTTTTGATGCCGCCACCGGTACCGCCGGGGCTGGCACCGATAAACATCAGCACGATCAGCAGCAGCAGCCCGGCATCGGAAAAGGTCTGTATCGACAGCGGCACGGTGTTGAAGCCAGCTGTGCGCGCCGTGATCGACTGAAACAGGGTGACCTGGATCCGTTGCCACCAGGCCAGGTTCTCCACCACACCGCCGGCTGCGAAGTGCTCTGTGAACAGTAGGCCCAGGGCCCCGAAGACGATCAGTATGGCCGTGCTGCGCAGCACCAGCCGGGTATGCAGGCTAAGGCGGCGCAGCCGTTGCAGCCTGGAGCGGTTGCTCCACAGATCGTTGATTACCCGCCAGCCGATGCCGCCCACCACGATCATCGAGGCGACCACCCCATTCACCACGGGGTTGTCCCGGTAGCGCACCAGGTTGTCGCCCCAGAGGCCGAAGCCGGCGTTGTTGTATGCGCTGATGCAGTGAAAAAGGGAAGCCCAGAAGCGCTCAAGTGGGTTGGCGATGTCGGTGAAGCCGAAGCCGTAAAGCACCACCGTGCCGATTCCCATCACACAGAAGCCCGTGATCAGGATTCTGTTGAAGGTGGGGCCGATGCCCCCCACCCCAAACTCGTCTAGGGCGCGGCCCCTATCAAGCCTGTGGCGCAGACCCGAATGTCCCTGCACGAAGCCCTGCAAAAAGGTGGTGATCGCCATCAGCCCCAGGCCGCCGGTGACGATCAGCCCAGCCAACGTCACCTGACCGAAGGCAGTCAGATCGCGGCTCACATCGATGATCGAAAGGCCAGTCACCGTGATTGCCGAGGTCACGGTGAACAGGGCTTGCCATAGCCCCACATCATCGGTGGAGCAAAGTGGGCTGGCCAGCACCAATGTGCCGATGGCGATCACCAGGGCGCCGGTGACCAGCGTGAATTGGGGCACCGTGAGGCGCTGGCGCCACAACTTAAGAGCGGTCCAGGGTGTGCTGGTCAGGCTGTTGTTGCGTTTGTGATGCCTACCCTAATCACAGTTCTGTGCCTGGATTTTCCCTTTGATTCAGCAGTTGATCGAAGGGCTGCCAGACCTGATCAGCGCCGCGGTGGAGACCAGCCCCCTGCTCGGTTACGGAGCGGTTGCTTTGGTGATGCTGCTGGAAAATCTCATCCCGCCCATTCCCTCTGAAGTTTTGATGCCCTACGCGGGCTATCTGGTGCATGCGGGCCGGCTGCAATTACTTCCCACGGTGGCGGCCGGACTGGTGGGCACCGTGCTGGGTGCCTGGTTTTGGTACGGCATTGGCCGCTGGATAAATGAGGAGCGGATAGCTGGCTGGCTGGCTTACCGGGGCCGCTGGCTGGGCATCCAGCCAGATGAGCTAGCCAAAAGCCGCCGCTGGTTCAACCGTCATGGCTCGGCGGTGGTGTTCTGGGGGCGACTGATCCCAGGGGTACGGACCCTGGTGTCCGTGCCGGCCGGCATTGAATTGATGCCCCAAGCGAAGTTTCTCGCTTGGACAGCTGCGGGCAGCTTGATCTGGACCACCTTGCTCACCTTGGCGGGCAGGGAGATGGGCCAGGCCTACGGCCAGTTGGAGGGGCTGCTGGCCCCCTGGGCCGGAGGGATCAAGCTGGTGTTGGAGATTGCGCTTGTCTGTGGAGTGCTGGCGCTGCTGAGGCTGTGGCAGCTACGCAGCCCGGTCGCTGGCCCTGAAGGCAAAGATTCGGGCGGCCCCGCTTAGTTCGTTCCTTGATTTCGGCAGCACATTTAGTGATTGATTAGCACTGCTTTTGGCGCCGATTGGTTTTTCCTGGTCCTGCGCCGCCCCAAGCCGTTTTGAGCTTTTCTATGGTGCCAAACCAAAATAAAATTGCTGTCGTTTGCAAGTCTGATTTGTAGTGATTTATATGCACTGGTTGACACGATGACTGTTGCCCTGCTTCAAACCGCCTGGTTGGTTCCTTTCTATCCCTTGCTGGCGGCCCTGTTGTCGCTGGCTTGGTCGCCGGGGTTGATCTCCCGCACGGGTCCGCGCCCCTGCGGCTACCTCAACTTGGCCATGGTGGCCGTGGCCTTCAGCCACAGTTTGCTAGCGCTAACGGCCTTGCACACCAATGCCGCCGCTGGCGCCCAGGCGCTCTACAGGCCCGTGAGCTTTAGCTGGACCTGGCTCGAGACAGCAGGGCTAAGGGTCGGCTTCGACGGGCTGGTGACCGAGCCAGTGCTGATCGCCATGACCGTGATCACCGGCTTGCACCTGCTGGTTCAGATCTACGCCATCGGCTACATGGAAATGGACTGGGGGTGGCCCCGCTTCTTTGGCAGCCTGAGCTTCTTTGAGGCGGGCCTGTGTGGTCTGGTGCTCACCGATTCGGTGTTTTTCAGCTACGTCATTCTCGAGCTGCTCACCCTGGGCACCTACCTGATCGTGGGCACCTGGTACAACCAACCCCTGGTGGTAAAGGGGGCTCGCGACGCCTTTCTGACCAAGCGCATCGGCGACCTGATCTTGCTGGCGGGGGTAATTGCCCTTCTGCCGGTGAGCGGCACTTGGAATTTCCATGGCCTGCAGGGCTGGGCCGCCGATCTCACCAACAACGGCCAACCCCTGCCGGCTGGATTCACATTGATCCTGCTAGCCCTGATCGCTGGCCCCATGGGCAAGTGCGCCCAGATCCCTTTGCACCTTTGGCTCGATGAGGCAATGGAGAGCCCCCTGCCCTCCACCGTGCTGCGCAACTCGGTAGTGGTGGTGGGAGGTGCATGGGTGTTGCTGCGCCTGGAGCCCCTCATCGAACTCAGCCCGCTGGTGCAGGCCGTGCTGGTTGCCGTTGGCGGCACGACGGCGGTGGTGGCCTCGCTGATTGCCCTGGCACAGGTGGATGTCAAGCGAGCCCTCTCCTTTCTGGTCAGCAGCTGGCTTGGCTTGCTGTTTGTGGCGGTGGGTTTGGGGGGTACAGCGGTGGCCGATCACCTGCTGCTCGTTTACCCGCTGCCGATGGCCCTGATCCTTATGTCCATTGGCACCATCGTGATCAGCAACGTGACCCAGGACCTCACCCAGCTCGGTGGGCTCTGGAGCCGGCGGCCGCTGATGGGCCTGGCTTTCCTCACCGGTGCCGCTGGCCTGATGGGCCTGCCCCCCTTCGCCAGTTTTGCCGCCTTGCGCGAGCTGCTGGCTCTCACCGCAGCCAGCGGCCACCCCTGGCTGTTGGGTGGGCTGGTGCTGCTCACCAATGGCCTGATCAGCGCAGGGCTGATTCGTGTATTCGGCCAAATCTGGGGCGGTCGACCCACACCCTTCACCCAGCGCTCCGCCGAGGTGTTGTGGTTGATGGTGCTACCTACCACTGTGCTGATGGGCCTGGAGCTGCACCTGCCCCAGTTGCTTGTGCGCAATGGCGTTTTTAGCCTCACGCCCCTGCCGGGTTGGGGGCCGCTGGCCTGGCTTCTGCTGGTTTCCACCCTGGTGGGAGGGGGCTTCTCCGCTGCCTTCTACCTGCGGCCCCACGGCCTGGCCCGGTTGCCCCAGGCCCTCTCAGGCCTGCAGGAGTGGCTCGCCCAGGACATGCAAACCGAGCGCTTTTATCACCGCACCGTGGTGGCCCTGGTGCTCGCTCTAGCCCGCTTTGGCGCCTGGAGTGATAGCCGCCTGGTGGATGGTTTTAGTGGTGGCACCGGGGCCGCTGCCATGGCTGGAGCCCGCCGGCTCAGCCTCACCACCTCCGGCCGCTCCCAGGCCTATGCCCTCAGCTTGGTGCTGGGGGTGCTGCTGATGGCGGCCTGGCTGTTGGCCAGCCCCGCCCCCTCACCCCTGCCCTTGCTGCCGTGACCTCTACCCCGCTGCTGCTACTGCTGCTTATCCCCGGGGTTGCGGGTTTGCTGCTGGCCCGATTGCCAGAGGGGCGTCCCGCCCTGGTGCGCTCCCTGGCAGCTCTGGCCGCCCTGGCCCAGTTTTTGGTTGGGGTGTACTGCTGGCTGCAGACCCCCGCCGACCTCAGCCTTACCTGGCTGCCGCGGCTAGGGCTTGCCCTGGAGCTCGGCCTCGATGGCATCTCCCTGCCCCTGGTGCTGCTCACCGCCCTGCTTACTGCCATGGCGGTGTTGGCCTCTCCTGCCGACCAGGGCCGCTCGCGCCTCTACTTCTCCTTAATGCTTGCCACCAACTTCGGGGTAGTGGGCGCCTTCCTCGCTCGCAATGCCTTGTTGTTTGTGCTGGCATTTGAGCTGGTGTTGATCCCCACCACGTTGCTAGTGGCTATTTGGGGAGGGGAGCGACGATCAGGCGCTGCCACCCGCTTCCTGCTCTATGGCGCAGTTTCTGGCCTCAGCCTGCTTGGCGGGGTGCTGGCCTTTGGTTGGTTGGGTCAGGGCGCGGCGAGCAGCACCGTGAGCTTCAGTTTTGAGGCCCTGGCGGCAACGCCCCTCGATCCAGCGGCCCAGGCCTGGGTTCTGGCCCTGCTGCTGCTTGCTTTTGGCCTGAAGTTGCCTGTGGTGCCGCTGCACGGTTGGCAGCCGTTCAGCTACAGCCAGGCCCCTGCTCCGGTGGTGATGTTGCTGGGTGGGGCCGTTTCCAAACTTGGTGCCTACGGCCTGCTGCGCTTCGGTGTGGGCCTATTGCCCGAAGCCTGGACCGCTTTCTCCCCCTGGATCGCTGCCGCTGGTGCCGTTAGTGCCGTCTATGGAGCCCTTAATGCCGTTGCGGCTACCGATATGCGCCGCCTGATGGCCTACAGCTCCCTTGGCCATATGGGACTGCTGGTGTTGGCCCTGGCCGCAGCCACCCCCTTGAGCTTGCAGGGAGTAATGGCCCAGGTGATTGCTCACGGCTTAATAGTTGCCCTGCTATTCGCCTGCGTTGAGCTAATCCAGCGCAAGACCGGCACCACCGTTATTGCCGAGCTCTCAGGCCTGCTCAACCCGATTCGGGGCCTGCCCTTCACGATGAGTTTGTTGTTGCTTGCCCTGATGGCCGCCGCTGGTATCCCTGGACTGGCTGGCTTCCCTGCAGAACTACTGGTGTTTGAGGGCAGCTGGACCGTCTTCCCCAGGGCAACGTTGGTGTGCCTGGTGGCCTCTGGTTTTACCGCCGTCTATGCGGTGCGGCTATTCAACCGGGTTGGTTTTGGCCGGCTCGACAACGCCCGAGCTGACTGGCAGGGAACAAGCCTGGTCGAGCGGCTGCCGGCCGTTGTGCTCACCCTGCTGGTGCTGCTCACCGGCCTATGGCCCTTAGGCCTCACCGGCTGGAGTGAAACCGCCACCGCTGCCCTTGCCCTCCGCACCGAATTGCCCATATGACACCCACCGTTTCGCCCCCGGGTGTCCGCACACCCCTGATTCCTCCCTCAACCCACGCCTACGCAGAGGTGATCCACCGGCTTGAGGCGGGAGGATCAATGCTGCCCGATACCCCCGAGAACCTTCAGCAGATCATCGGCATCTATAAGGCCTACGCCGTGCCGATGGATTTTTATTGGCGCGATCTTTTGTATATCGCTGAGCGAGTATTCCTTAAGCCGCTGCCCGCATTTAAGTATTTTATTTCTCAGGATTATCTCGATCTCCCCAATAGCTACGCCGGTGATCAATCCAAGCTGCGTATCTGGCGCGGCGGTGAAAAGGCTCATCCGGAGCTACTGGAGTTTATGGAGCGGGGTGAGACCCGAGCTATGCCCAAGCTGCTGCATCACCTCTGGCACGACCGGGTGAACATGGAATTCGCTGAGGCTTGCATGCAGGCCATGTTCTGGCACCAGGGTATGGGCGGTCGCTTCAACGACTACCTCGCGAGCGATTCCTACAAGGCCAACGCTGACCGCGCCATCAAGGCCTACTTCCGCGGCAATCCGCTGATGCTTGGCCTCTACAAGCTGTTCCCGGACATGGTCCTGGAGCAGGTGAAGCAGCTGAGTTATTACAGCAATCTAGGCCTGTTCTGGGAGGTGATGGCGCCGGTGTTCTTCGAAATGAGCGACCTCTACGACGAGGGCAAGCTCACCTCGGTGCCCCAGGCGATGGACTTCCTGGTGAACGGCATCTTTGCCGTGGCGGGCCGGCCGATCTATCACCACGTGTTCATCCGGGGTGAATGCTTCGAGATCATCCCCAAGAGCGAGGGTTTCACCTGGCTCTATGAGGCGGCCTTGCCATATGTGGAGGCGGTATTCTACCGCACCTCACCATTCCGTGGCACCAAGAGCTACAACGCCCAGGCCAATCAGGTACCGGCCGATCAGGCCGACTTCCACTACGGCATCCTCTATGCCGATGTGTTTCCGGTGGGATCCGCTGGCATTCCGCCCACCCTGCTGATGCAGGACATGCTGCATTTTCTGCCGCCCTATTTGCAGGAGATGTACAAGACCCACAAGCGCGGTGAGGAAGACCAACTCATTCAGCTGGGCATCACCTTTCAGCGCTCGATGTACAACGTGACTTCGGCAGTGATCCAGGCGTTGCGCTGTGCCTTGCTCTATCCCCTCGACGACACCGACCCGGAGCATCTTGCGGCCAACCGCCGCTTCTTTGAGGCCCAGATGGATCGCTTCCTGCGGCCCGAGGCGCGCCTTCCCGACATTCAAACCCAGGACTACCGCTAGGAGAGCTGCCATGGCCACGATTCTGGAAACCGCCCTAGCCGCCGGCGCCTTCAACACTCTGCTTGCGGCCGTTGATGCAGCCGGCCTGCGCGGCGCCCTAGAGGGGCCCGGCCCCTTCACGGTGTTTGCCCCGGTGGACGATGCCTTTGCTGCACTGCCTGCGGGCACGGTGCAAACGTTGGTAGACAACCCACCCCAGTTGGCTCGAATCCTCAAGTACCACGTGCTGGCTGGTGCATATCAGCAAGCCCAGCTGGTTGGCCAGAGCGAGTGGCCGTCTCTGGAGGGGGCGCCGATCCCAATCCGCCGCAGCGAGCCCTTTGAGGTGAAGAACGCCACGGTGGTCAATGCCGATATCGTTTGCGATAACGGCGTGGTGCATGTGATCGATCGCGTCATCTTGCCGGGCTGATTGGCGCCCTAATCGCGACACTCCCATACCGCACATAAATGGGTTCTTCCCTGCTCAGCACCCTGCTGTTGCTCCTGGTGGGGGCCCTGTTGGCCAGGCTTACCGCCACTCGCTTGGCGCGCTGGGCCGTGCCGGCGATCGTGCTGGAGCTGCTGGTGGGTTTCCTGCTGGGCAACAGCGTGCTGCCCTTCAGCAGCATCGCCCCCCTCGCCGGACTCACCGAACTAGGGGTGCTTACTCTCTTTTTCATGGTGGGCCTGGAAGTGCGCGGGGGCTTGCTGGGATCCAGGCCGGCGGCAGTGCTGCGCACCGTGCTGCTCTCTGCGCTCACGCCACTGCTGGCCTGGTGGCCGCTGCAGCAGGGCTTTGGTCTTTCCACCGCCTCCACCGTTTTGTGCGTGGCAGTGCTCAGTGCAACCGGCACCGGAGTGACCCTGCGCGCCCTTGGCCAGGCCTCCGCCTTAAACACGCCTTCGGGCCGTCTTTTGGTGGGGGTTTCGGTGCTCGACGACCTGCCGGCCATAGCCCTGCTCACCCTTGCGGTAGCACTGGGGGCGGCGCCTGGAGCCACCAGTCCATACCCCGCCCTGCTGCTGCCGGCGCTGGCATTGGGGCTGGTGCTGTTGAGCCTGCCGGCTAGTAGCTGGTGGTTGCGGCGCTACGGCCCCTGGCGGCCTGGCTTGCTTGGGGTGTTGCTGCTGCTGATCGGCTGCAGTTGGATCGGTGAGATGGGCCGGCTCACGAGCCTGCTTGGGGCCCTATGGGGCGGCGTGCTGCTGAGCCGCCTGGCGCCGATGCCGGAGGGCAGCGCCGAGGCTTCAGACCTGCGCAGCAACCTGGCCCTGCTTTCTGAGGTGTTTTTGCCCCTCTATTTCATCAGCGTGGGCATGCGCATCCAGGCCGGCACCCTGCTGCAGCCCGCTGCCTGGGCCCTGGCCCTGAGCCTGCTGCTGCTGGCGATTGGTTGCAAGTTGATCTGTGCCCTGGGCATCAGTCGCCAGGATCAAGCTGCTGGCATCGATCGCTGGGTGGTGGTGTTTGGCTTGATTCCGCGGGGCCTGCCGGGCTTGGTGTTTGCCTCAACGGCCCTGGCCAGTGGCGTGATCACCCCGGCGCAGTTTTCGGCCCTGGTGCTGATGGTGAGCTGCACCACGGTGCTTGGCCTGCTGCTGCTGGGCCGCCGTTTGGCTGCCCTGGCGTCGTCGCCTTAGCCCAAAGCAACTATGGCCTGCTCCAGGGCTTGATAGCACTGCTGCAGCTGCTCATCGCTGCTGCCTAGGGGCGGCAGCAGATACACCACGTTGCCGAGGGGGCGCAGGTAGACCCCGTGTTCCAGACACTGACGCTGGATCTGTTTGCCGATCGGATTGAGATAGCTATTTTCGCCGGCGTCGAGCTCGAAGGCGGCCATGGTGCCTAGGCAGCGGGGGCGCAGCACCCGGGGCTGGCGGCTCAGCTGCTCCAGCAGGGGGGTGTGCCGTTGCTCAAAGCCCTCAAAGCGCTCAGGGTTTTGCTGCAGTAAATCCAGGCTGGCAAGGGCGGCGGCACAGCCCAAGGGGTTGGCCGTGAAGCTGTGGCCATGGAAAAAGGTATCGCTGGGCTTCTCGCTGATGAAGCCCTGGTAGAGCCGTTCGCTGGCCATAGTTGCGCCCATGGGCAGAAAACCACCCGTTAGCCCTTTGGAGAGGGCCATCAGGTCGGGCTGGATACCGGCTTTCTGGCAGGCGAACAGGGCTCCGGTGCGGCCGAAACCGGTGAAGACTTCATCGGCGATCAGCAGCGCACCAGCAGCCTGGACCCTTTCCGCCACAGCCCGTAGGAACGCTGGACGCACGACGCGCATACCACTGGCCCCCTGAATCAGGGGCTCAAAAATCACCGCTGCTGTGGGTGTCTCCAGTGCCTGCTCAAGCTGGCCAAGGGCCTGCTGTTCCCGCGGCTCAACGCTGTTGTCGCCCCAGTGGCTGTGGGGCCAGGCGACCCTGGCCACGTCAAAAAGCAGGGGCTCGTAGGCGGCGGTGAACAGGGAGCGATCACCTAGGGCCATGGTGCCCACGGTGTCGCCGTGATAAGCCCCCTCAAAGGCGATTAACTGGCGGCGCTCGCTGTTCTGGTTGCGCCACCACTGCCAGGCGATCTTGAGGGCTACCTCCACGGAGGTGGAGCCGTTGTCGGAGAAAAACAGCCGCTGCAGACCCGTGAGGGCGCTGAGCCGGGTGGCTAGTTGCTCGGCGGGTTCGTGGCTGAAGTTGGCGAAGATCACCTGCTCCAGCTGCTGGGCTTGGCGCGCAACCGCCGCCGCAATGGCCGGTTCGGCGTGACCATGCAGCGTCACCCACCAGCTGCTGATGGCGTCGATCAGCCTTCTGCCATCGTCTAGCTCCAGCTCACTGCCGCGTGCCGACTGCACCCTCAGGGGCGCCGGGCTGGTGGCCACCTGGGTTGTGGGATGCCAGAGATGGGGGTGCCAGGTCATGGGCTCATCAGGCTCAAAGGTTCCCCACTCGGCATCTTGTTCGGGGACTTTAGCGAGCTACGGCAGTCATGGCGGTGAGTAAAACCGGTTCAATTTGAACCATCTGATAACGCAGGTAGGTAGTCTCAGGTTCTACGGCACTTCCAAGACGATAAAAGTCGGCAGTAGCCGATTGTCGT
>JBIKWZ010000073.1:0-7292 GCA_044356035.1 Cyanobium sp.
CAGCCCCCTCCGAGCGCACATAGCCATCGGCGCTGGCATCAAAGCTCTTGCAGCGACCATCGGGCGCCAGCAGGCCGGCCTTGCAGAAACTCATCTGAATGCCCGGGTGAATCAGGGCCTGCACGCCCCCCGCCAGGGCCGCCTCCGATTCCCCCCGCCAGATGCTTTCGCAGGCCAAATGCACCGCCACCAGGGAGGAGGAGCAGGCCGTATCAACGGTGAAGCTGGGGCCCTTGAAATCGAAGAAATAGGAGAGCCGGTTGGCGGCGATGCAGCCGGTGTTACCCGGCAGCACGAAGGGTTCGTTGTCGGGGGTGATGTAACGCTCCCGCGAAGCCCAGAGCAGGGAGCTGTAATCGGCACTGGAGATGCCGATGAACACCCCAACCGCGGTGCCGCGCACCTGCTCAAGGGGTTGGCCCGCATCCTCAAAGGCCCGCCACGCCACCTCCAGCAACAGGCGCTGCTGGGGATCCATGCAAACCGCTTCCCGCGGGGTGATGCCGAAGAAGGCAGCATCAAAGCGGTCGATGTCCTCAACAAAGCCACCCTGGCGCACGTGCTGGGTGAGCGGGTGGGCGGGATCCGGGTTGTAGTGGATGGCGAGATCCCAGCGTTCCGGCGGAACCTCGCCGATCGCCTCACGGCCATCCCGCAGAAACATCCAGAAATCCTCTGGAGACTCAATCCCACCGGGCAAGCGGCAGCCCATACCCACGATGGCAATCGGCTCGGGCACGGGATGGTGCAGATTCACATCATCCTCACCCAAGGACACAACCCAAAGGCAACTTGTCAGCAAACGTCTGAATCAAGCGGGCTAAAACTCCAGCGCAGACTGAACCAAGCACCCAAGAGTTTGAACAGGATCAGCCTTCAAACGCTGCTGTTGGTAGCACTGGCGCAGGGCCCCATAACCAGCGTGATCGGCAAGCCACCCGCCCACAAGGCTTGCCAGCTCCTCGGGCCTGCGGATCGAGGCCCCCAATCCACGGGCTTGGAAATACCGGGGGGCTAGCAATTCCTGAGGCATGGTTGTGCCGTAATGGTTGAAAATCAGTGGGCATCCCATAAACAGAGCCTCAGTGGCAGTACGGGCACCTGGGCGGCTCACCATGGCCCAGGCGCGACGATAAAGATCAGCCATCGCCGCCGGTCCCTGATAGTCGAGCACCTGAACAACCAGTGCTGGGTGCCGATCTACCCAGGCCTGCACTTCCTCCCTCACAATCGGTCGTCGGCCGCATAGGGCCGCCACCGTCAGCTGACCAGCAAACGGCAGTAGTTTCTTCAGCAGGGGGATGTGGTTATTAGCGCCATTTGAGCCCGTGCCGAGCACCAAAAGGGGCAGGCCCTCAACAGCAGCAGGCGCCGGCCCACCATCGTGATAATCCTGGTATAGGAGGGGCCCAAGCAGCTCCACTGGAACCCCTGGACGTCGTCGTCGTACTTCCCTGACCACCTCCTCTGTAAGGGCCCAGAACAGGTCGGCTCTGCGACTGAGCCAGTTGCGGCTAAAGCCAAAACCGCCATCGAGCTCAGTGCAGCAAGTGATGCAACGAAGCTGGTTACCCAAAACCCTTTTAGCCAAATCGAAATGGCCACGATTGGTGTGAGGGTGGGTAGAGATCAGCACATCCGGGCGGAAGTCCTGAAGCTCACGAATCAAGTAACGGCGGCCGAATAGAACGGTACCTGGCTTGACCAGATCTTCCAGTTCCATAGCCCGCCAGTAGATCTGGTGCAGCCAGGGGCGTCGGCGTTGGATCCAGTTGTAGAGCTCTACGCCACCTCGATAGGTGCTACTCGAGCGCTCCAACACCTGATCGACACGGACTTCGATATTCGGCCGCTCACGCTCAAGCCAATGCCGAATTGCCTCGGCGGCCGAGTCGTGAGCAGTGCCGCCACTGGATGTGTAAATCAGAACTTTCGTCACTAGCCATTTTCATCCAGGTGAAGGCGTCCCAAGGGACGCCAAAGCCGCCAAAGAGGAATCAGCAAAACCCAACCAAGCAAACCTATCGCCATCGCCGTTGGGCGCCCGGGGCCGCGGCCAAGCGCGTCCAGTAGCCAAGTGGGCCAGTAGCTAAGCCGGATCAGCGGGGCTATCACGCCATCGGCCAGCAAGCTCATCCCCAGCAGAGCTACTAGACGAGAGATCCACTCCAAGCCATAACGGCCGACAAACAGCCGCGGCTGTAAAGCCAAAGGCACCCAGCACAACCAAAGACTCTGGAGAGCGCCAAGAGCAACCGGAACCGCTGCAGCAAATAGGGCCACAGCCAAAAACCACACCCCCTGCCACTGCTGAAAGCACACCAGCCCAGCCCCGGTAAGCAGCACCGCCTGGAGCAGCAACACGATGCGTAGCCAGTCCAGCCAATGGCAGCGAGGCACCCGGGCCCATAGCCAGAGCCCACCGGCATAGCCCAATCCGGCCAGGGCCAGAGCCAGGATCAGACGCTGGGAGCCGCTTGCCGCCACCACCCAGGCGGGGAAAGCGATCTCAATGGCAGCAAACACGCCAACCACCACGCTGTTGATCTGCAACAGGGGGCGCCAGCGCCGATTGCTCCACAACTTGCTCAAAGCACGGCGCACCCCTACCTGAGGGGAAGCCTCATGACCAGCAGCCGTAGTGAGCTGGGCTGAAAGCGACTGCGGCCAGGCCACCAGAAGCGTGCAAGCCGCAGCAATAAGTGAGGTAAGGCTGTCAGTGACGAGTACACCCTTCAACCCGGCCGTCGCCGCCAGCACAGCCCCGAGCAGGGGGGCTGCCATCACCACAGCGCCCTCCGACCCAGCAAAGAGCCCGCTAGCTGGACCCAGCTGCTCAGTAGCCACAAACCGGGCCAGCTGGCTGGACCAGGTCACCACCAGAGCCGCCTCTGCTGCTGCTGCCAGCCCAATACAAAGCAGCACCGCTGGCAGGGTGGCTGGACCCAGCATCAAGCTGAAGGCCAGGCCCAAAGTGCAGGCACTGCCTAGGCCATTAGCGGCAAGCATCACCCGCCGCGGCGGCCAACGCTCCAGCTGCCGGCCCAAAAGCGAAAGGGATGCCAACTTGGCCAACTGGACCACTACTGCTACCGCAGCGAAGGCACTCAGCTGGCCGTGCTGCTGGAACAGCCACAGCCCCATGGCGTAGAGACTCACCTGAGTGCCAAGGTTTGAGATCAGCTGACCCGCCCACATGACCAAAAATGGCCTTGGCAGCGACCTAAGTTTTGGGCCAGCCACCAGCACAGTGAGCTCTCCTTTTCCAATACATTCACCCTCCCACAGGTGTTCACACCCCTGACAAAAGTCCTTCTGCCCGCCAGCATCTAGACAGAACTGGCTGCTTGCCTTGATGACCCCAGCCCCTGACCAAGCCGCGATCAGCACCGATGCCAGCCCCAACGGCGCGACCCTCGCCTGGGTGCCCTGGTTGCAGGCAGGCGTCACGACAATGCTGGTCGTGCTTTTTTTGGTGATCGTGGGTAAATCCCGCCAGCAGAACGACACGATCCGCCAGCTGCAGGAGCGGGTGCAGGGGTTGGAGAACAGCCGGGCCCTTGATCGCACCACTGGCCTTGAACAGCAGCTGCGCACCACCGTGGAGCGGCTGCAGGCGGTGGAGCGCAACGGCACCCGCATCGATGGGCTGAGCCGCGAAACCGCCAGCATGCGGGCCGAGCTCTCCCGATTGCGGGGCTTGGCGGGCGCCCCCAACGGCGCACCATCCCGCGGGGATGAGCCACCCGTGCTGCCTCCGCTACCGCCCCTGAAAACACCTGCTCCTGCCAACTGAGCAGGTACCTTCGGGTCCAGACCTCAGCCCTTCACCGCATCACCGGCAGCGCTGGGCAAGATGTAGCGCTGCAGGCCGATAAACACCGCCAGCACCGGCAGGATCGAAATCACCGCTCCTGCCGCTACCAGGCGCCAGTCGAGCGAAAAACTGCTGGCCAGCTGTTGCAGACCAAGCGGCAGGGTGTAGAGCTCGGGTTCATCGAGGATCACCAGGGGCCAGAGAAAATCGCTCCAGGTGCCGATAAACACAAACATCGCCAGGGTGATCAGGTCGGCCCGGGCCGCTGGAATCATCACGTTCCACCACTCCCCCACCGGCGTGCAGCCATCGCAACGGGCCGCCTCCTCCAGCTCCACCGGCACCCCCAGGAAGCTCTGCCGCAGCAGGAAAATGCCAAAGGCGGTGGCCGCCTGGGGAATGATCAGGGCCCAGAGGGTGTTGCGCAGGCCTATCTGCACCATCAGCAGGTAGAGCGGAATCATCACCACCTGGAAGGGGATCAAAATCGTTGCTACCACCAGGGCCAGCACCAGGCCACGACCGCGAAAATTCATGCGGGCCAGGGGGTAGGCCGCCAGCGAGCAGAAGAGCACATTGGCCAGCACCGCCAGGCCACTGACAATCGTGCTGTTGAGCAGGTAGGTAGCGATTGGATTGTCGCTAAAAAGGCGCCTGTAGGCCTCAAAGCTGGGCTGACTGGGCCAGAGGGCTGGCGGGCTGGTGAAAATGTCCTCCGCCGGACCCTTGAGCGAGGTGCTCACCAGCCACAGCAGCGGCACCAGCATCGCCAGGGCCACCAGCAACAGCAAAATCAGCTGGGCGGCGGCACTGAGCCGTGAGCGGCGAGGTCCTGAGAGGGGCAGGCTCATGGCGGGGGAATCAGATGACTCAGGCGGGGGGACTGGCCAGGGGGGATGTCGTGTTTTGGCGCTTAGCTTAGTCTTGGCTTAGCTAATCAATAAAAACCACACCCAGCCCAGGGCGTGATCCCAAACGGAAGCTCCATACCCACCTGCCTAAACCCGCGGCCGACCGACCAGGGGCAGGTCGCCCACTACGGGCAGCGGCGCCTTCTGGGGGTGCAGCGGCTGGTGACGCCCACCGGCCACCAGCCTATTGAGGGCGTTCACGAAGGCCTGGGCGGCGGCCACCACGATGTCAGTGTCGGCTGCGTGGCCCGAATAGAGCACGCCCTGGTGGCGCAGCCGGATCGTCACCTCGCCCATGGCATCGATGCCTTCGGTCACCGATTTCACCGAAAATTCCACCAGCTCATTGGGCACTTGGGCCAGCCGATTGAGCGCCTGACACACCGCATCCACCGGCCCAGTGCCGATCGCCGCCTCGCTGAGCTCGGCGCCATCCGCCGTTACCAGGGTGACGGTGGCGGTGGGCTGCAGGCCCGTGCCACAGCTCACCTGCACGCTCTTAAGGGTGAAGCTGCCGCCATCTTGCTGCTGCACCTGCTCGCTCACGATCGCCTCTAGATCGCGGTCGCTGATCTCTCGCTTGCGATCAGCCAGCTCCTTGAAGCGGGCGAAAGCATCGTCGAGATCCTCACGCTCGAGCGTGTAGCCCAGCTCCTCGAGCCGGGCCCGGAAGGCGCTGCGGCCGCTCAGCTTGCCCAGGGAGATGCGGTTGTCGGCCAAACCAACGGTGCGGGCATCAATGATTTCGTAGGTGAGGCGATTTTTGAGCACGCCGTCTTGGTGGATGCCCGATTCGTGGGCAAAGGCGTTGGCTCCCACGATCGCCTTATTTGGCTGCACCGCCATGCCGGTGAGGTTGCTCACCAGCCGCGAGGTCTTGGTGATCTCCTCGGTGCGCACGCCCGTGAGCGGTTCGGTGCTCTCGGCTGGCCGCCCCAGGAACGGGTTGAAGTAGCTGCGGCGCACGTGCAGAGCCATCACCAGCTCCTCGAGCGAGGCATTGCCGGCCCGCTCGCCAATGCCATTGATCGTGCACTCCAGCTGGCGGGCGCCGTTTTTCACCGCCTCGAGGAAGTTGGCCACCGCCAGGCCCAGGTCGTTGTGGCCGTGCACCGAGATCACCGCCTGGTCGATGTTTGGCACCTGGGCATTGATACCGGCGATCAGGGCGCCGAATTCCGCCGGGGTGGCGTAGCCCACGGTGTCGGGAATGTTGATCGTGGTGGCGCCGGCCTTGATCGCCGCCTCGATCACCTGATGCATGAATTCCGGATCACTGCGGCCGGCGTCTTCGCAGGAAAATTCCACGTCGTCCACCAGCGAGCGGGCGTAGGCCACCATCTCGGCGGTGATCGCCAGCACCTCGGCGCGGCTCTTGCGCAGCTTGTGCTCGAGATGGATGTCGCTGGTGGCAATAAAAGTGTGGATGCGCCGCTTAGCAGCGGGCGCCACTGCATCAGCGCAGGCCTTGATGTCGCCGGCAGCGGCCCGAGCCAGGCCGCAGATCACCGGCCCTTCTGCCGTGCCAACGGTTTCGGCAATGCGCTGCACGGCATTGAAATCGCCGGCACTGGCAAAGGGGAAGCCGGCTTCAATGATGTCGACGCCAAGGCGGGCCAGCTGCTGGGCGATCGCCAGCTTCTCCTCCAGGTTCAGGCTGGCGCCAGGCGACTGCTCGCCATCGCGCAAGGTGGTGTCGAAGATCAAGACGCGGCCGGGATCGCGGGCCATAGGGGAGCCCCTCTAGGCGGAATGACTATGAGATAGCCCATTGTATGCGGGCACTACGCCTACAGTGCCGTTATCACAGGATGGTCATGGCCGCAGGCGATCTGGCCCTAGTCCTCCACGCGCATCTGCCCTACGTGCGCTCCAGCGATCCGGGTTCGCTGGAAGAGGATTGGTATTTCCAGGCGCTTCAGGAGTGCTACCTGCCACTGCTTGCCGTGCTCGAGGCCGCCGCCGCTGACCGGCGCCAGCAGCCCCGGCTCACCCTCGGCCTCTCGCCCACCCTGCTTTCCCTGCTGGCCGATCCCCAGCTCAATGGCCGCTTCCTGGCCTGGATCGCCGTTCGCCAGGAGCTGCTGCTGCAAGCCCCGCAAGAGCTAGGCCCAGCCGCCAGCCACCTAGCCGACCAACTCGAAGCGGTGGTGAACCAGTGGCGTCAGGCCAAGGGGAAACTGATCCCCCGCTTCCGCAAACTGCACCAACAGGGGGTGCTCGACCTAATCACCTGCGGTGCCACCCACGGCTACCTGCCCCTGCTGCGCCAGGTGCCCGAGGCGGTGCGGGCCCAGCTGGTCACGGCCGTGCGCGAGCACGAACGCCTGCTGGGTGAGCGGCCCCTAGGCATCTGGCTGCCGGAGTGCGCCTACTACGAAGGCCTCGATCAGCAGCTGGTGGGCTGCGGCCTGCGCTACTCGGTGCTCGATGCCCACGGCCTGTTGCACGCCCTGCCCCGCCCCCGCTATGGCGTATTCGCACCGATCTGCTCGCCAGCTGGGGCGGCCTTCTTCGGCCGCGACAGCAGCGCCACTCTGCCGGTGTGGAGCGCCCGCGAGGGC
>JBIKWZ010000076.1:0-4438 GCA_044356035.1 Cyanobium sp.
AAGCGGGGGGGGGCTTTGGCCCCCCTTTTTCTTGCGACCGCTTGCTAATTGTCTAGTTGAGGGTGGAGTTCGCCCGGCTTCACTTGCGCAGGTTGGCAAGCAGCCTCAATCCATCCAGACCACCTGTGAGCGGGTCGCAGGCCCGTTCCGGATGGGGCATCAGACCCAGCACATTGCCGCCTGCGTTGGTTAAGCCCGCCACATCACCAACCGAGCCGTTGGGATTGCTTGCGTAGCGCAACACCACCTGACCATTTGCTTCGAGTTCGGCCAGTTGCTCGCTCTCGCACTGGTATCGCCCCTCCCCATGGGCGATCGGCAGCACGATCGCTTCAGCCTCGCTATACCCTTTCAGCCAGCGACAGTTGCCAGGATTAACGCTCAGCGGGGTTGGTTCACAGAGAAAATGCAGCCGTGCATTGCGAGTGAGAGCACCTGGCAATAACCCCATCTCAGTGAGTACCTGAAAGCCATTGCAGATACCCAATACCGCACCGCCTGCTTCAGCGAAAACCCTCACCGACTCCAATACGGGGGCAAACCTGGCAATTGCACCGCAACGCAAATAGTCTCCATAGCTGAAGCCGCCAGGGATTACCACAGCGTCTAGGCCGCTGAGGTCGCGCTCCTCATGCCAAAGGAAGCGAGTCGGTAAACCGACGCAACCCTCTAAGGCCCAGCGCACATCCCGGTCGCAATTTGAGCCTGGAAACACCACGATGCCAATGGTCATTGCTGCTGCTCCCCGGCCTTTTCAAGCAGCTCTAGCTGCCAATTTTCGATCACAGGATTGGCAAACAAGCGGTCACTGAGTAGTTCCAGCTGCGCTTGGGCGGTGGTTTTGTCCGGAGCCTCCAGTTCCAGCTCTATTGCCTTGCCGATGCGCAAGCTGCGGACCCCATCGACGCCGAGTCGGGCCGCTGCAGCCCTGGTGGCCTCGCCAGCTGGATCAAGCACCGAGGGCCGAAGTGAAACCTGAACGCGAGCGCGGAAGAGTGGCACCAGAGGAGCAGGAGGTTTGTTAAATCTTGGCAGCCCGGTGGCCCGCTGACGTCAGTTTTGGTCAGCTTGAAAGAAGCCCCTTGGCATTTCTGCCGTGGCTTGGCGTTTCAACTCAGTTCCTATTGGCGTCTCGCCAGCCTGCAGGGCACTGCTGGCAGGCCTGATAGCCCTTTGTGCGCCGGCTGCGCTGGCCCAGCCGCTGCAGTGCCGTTTGGCTGATGGGCCTTGGCAGCCATGCACGATGCTCGTTGAAAACCCGGCTGGTGAGCTGCCCATTAGGTGGACGATTGAGCTCGGCCCACGTCGAATTGACTTCCGCCACGACGGCAGTGGCACGGTGCAGATGCTTGATTCAGCAGGGTGGTTGCCTGTTGATACCAGCTGGATTGCGGGGCCGGCGCTCTGCTGGAACGGGCTGTGCGCCCAAGGGGATATCCCCTTGGATTGATCAGCTAGTTAGCGGCCGCCAGCTCGCCGGTTAGGGCCTGGTTTAGGCAGGATTCGATGGCAGGGTGATCCAGTTGAAAGCCAAGCAAAACCAGCTCTAGGCCTGGGGCCTGCTGGGTGCCCGAAGCCTGCCCAGCCCCTGCTTCAAACCAGCACTCCAGCCGCGGTCCAACAGCCTGGATCTGAAGCGGTCGGTTTTTACCAGAAAGCCAAAGACGCCCCTTGAGCCGGATCAGGGCGCTATCACTCACCAGCTGCAGCAGTTGTTGCTCAAGGGCAACCCGGCAGAAATCGCCAGCCAGCTCGAGGGCAAGCGACTCGATGGCAACATGACTGTGATCGTGATGCTCATGCTCATGGTCGTGGTCATGCTCGTGATGCTCATGGCCTGTGGTGGTCGGCTGTCGGCGCTCAAGGCCCAGCACCAGCTCGGGGGAGACCACACCCCTGCCCATCGACAACAGCACAGCTCCTGGCTGCAGCTGGGGGCCAAGGCCCTTATGGACCAGATCAATCTCGTCTGCAGATAGGCAATCGGCCCGACTGATCAAAACCAGATCGGCAGCTTCAAGCTGCTCGGCAAACAATTCATCGATAGCCGAAGCGTGATCCAGGCTTGGGTCAGCTAGCCGCTGGGCTTCGAGAGCGGCTGGATTTGCCACCACACTGCCTGCTGCAAGGGCTTGTCCATCAACAACTGCCACCACGCCGTTGAGGCGAATGCGGGTGCGGATTTGGGGCCAATTCAGGGCTGCAATCAGTGGTTCCGGTAACGCCAGGCCACTGGTTTCCACCACGATTCCATCCAGGCTGTCTGCACGCTCAAGCAGCTTCTCCATAGTTGGCAAGAAGTCGTCTTGGACCGTGCAGCAGAGGCAGCCATTTGCCAACTCCACCAGACGGGTATCGAGCTCATCTTCAGGGCAGAAACCACAGCTGCGGAGCAGGTCCCCGTCGATACCCACCTCGCCAAATTCATTGACCAGCACAGCCAGACGTTGACCGCTGTGCAATAGCAAATGGCGCAGCAAGGTTGTTTTGCCCGCACCGAGAAAACCTGTCACCACGGTGACAGGCAGTCTTCTAGTTTGTTTTGTCATCTCAGGCCGCCAAGCCGGCCAGGGCCCAGGTGCCGCCAAGGGCCATTAGGGCGAAACCAAGCCAGCGCAACTGGGTTGAAGAAAGGCGTGTTGCCAAGGGTCGCAGCGCAATCAGTGCCATCGCAAGCAGGGCTGCCTGGGAAATAAACAGGCCCGTGCCGTAGGCCACTACGGGCATGGCGCTCCAGCCAAATACCGGCCCGCTAAGTACGTAGCCGTGCAGGGCCATGGCGGGAAGCAGCAGCAGGGGTGGCAAATGCCGCATCAACACCAGGGCCTCAACAATGAGGGTGCAGGCCACCAGGGATTCAGCGCTTGGCATTCCTGGCCACAGCAGTCCAGCGGCACTGCCGAGCAAGCCAACAGCCAGTAGTCCCAGGCTCCAGCTCAGCCGTTGCTGCAACCCCACCAAGGAAAGTGCCAGCAGGAAAAGCAGATGATCCGGGCCCAGCACTGGGTGGGCGAGGCCACTCAGCACGCCATTGAACATGCTGGGCTTTAGCTGGCCGATATCGGCAAAATGATGGGCCTGGACTGGGCTAAGGACGCCAATGCCGATTGATACCAGGCCATCAACTAGGAGCCAGCGGCCCAGGGCTTGGCCGTTGAGTGCTGTTTTGATCAAATTCATGGGCCGGTCCGCGCCGTAGGAGGAACAAAACCGGCGGGCGTTCTGACTTGGCAATGGATCGCAAGCAGGCCCCAAAGTTGGAGCAGATTTGCGGGCCATAGCCTTCACAGCTGCGGGACAGTGCCGGATTTTCACCGACCTTTCCCCCTTACCTCCAGTGGCTGATCCCCACTGGAACCGGAAATTAGATGCTAAGGGCAAGGGGCCCTATCGGCACGCCAGGCTGTCCTTGGTGGCTACTCCGGTGCTCGGATTGACACCGGCAGCTCGTTTACAGAGTGCTTTCTGCTCAGGCAGATCCAGCACTGCATCACTGAAGTCGGCTCCTTCAATGGTTGCCCCTTTGAAGTGGCTTTGCATCAACATGGCGTTTCGCAGCACAGCACCACTGAGGTCAGTGTCTTCAAAGTGACTTGCGAAGGCCACCGCGTCTTCCAGGTTGGCGTCCTTCAGGTTGGCTCCCCGTAGGTCGCTGCTGTTGAAAACAGCTCCGCGCAAATCGGTGCCGCTCAGATCGAAGCCAGCCAGAGTCGCCTTCAAAAACTCCTGCTGTTGAAGGTTGCGGCCGTGCATGTCTGGTTGGAGGTCTTGTAGTGAACGCTGGCTGCGCAGCTCAGGCGCGGTGATCGCTGCGGCAGGAAAGACCCCAAGGCACCAGGTCAGCACCAGGGCCAGTGCGGCCAGCAGCCAGCCACCAGACCAACTCGCTCGGCTTTCAGATCTCGAGCTCATGGGCGTGCACTTACGGTTGATCATCAAGTTATGGCAACCATGGTGATGGCTTTGCGGGTGGTGGTTCCCCCCCACCCCCTGATCGGCCACTGGCTTGGCGTACTGCGCGATCGACACACGCCTAGTTCGCTTTACGCCTCCGCTACTGCCGAGCTAGGTCGCTGGCTCACCTATGAGGCTGTGCGCGATTGGCTGCCCCACAGGCGCATCCAGCTGGAAACACCCCTTGCCGCTGCTGAGGCAGACGTGGTGGATCCAGCGGTTCCCCTGCTGGCCCTGCCCCTGCTGACCGCTGGGCTTGGCCTTTGGCAGGGCGGCCAAACAGTGCTTCCCTCGGCCCAGGTGCTCCATCTACAAGAAAGCCTGGGTGTGATAAACCCTCCAGCCGGGCCAATCTCCCCCCGCTGCGGAGTTTTGCTGTTTGTAGCGGAACTGGGAGACGGCGAATCCCTGCTCCAACTCCTCGATGACCTTTCAGCCCTAGGTGTGACCGGTGATCGCTTACGAGTGATTACATCCCTGGCCT
>JBIKWZ010000079.1:0-2819 GCA_044356035.1 Cyanobium sp.
CAGCCTCACCATCTACGCCGCTGGCATCGATTCGGATTTGAACGAAGCCGGGGCGATCTTGCCTGGTATCGGCGATGTGAGTCACCGGTTGTTCGGTGGCACGGTGCTGGATGAAATGCCCACCGATACCTAGGCTCGCTACAGAAGGGCTTGAATTATGGGCAATCACAACGGCGTCACCCCAGCCGGTGGCAGTTCCAGCCTCAGCGTCTTGGCTGGGGCTGTTATTGGTGCTGCTGGCCTTGCCTGGTGGTTGCTTGCTGAGGCAGAGCGACGCCGGCACCAAGGCCGGCCTGCCCGTGCCGCTGGAATCGCAGCCTCGCCGGCGGCTGTCAGGACGGATCGGGATCTTCACGATCGGGTCCATGAGCTCAACCAGGCGATCGACGACGTGCGCCGTCAACTGGAGAGCATGACCATCCAGGGTTAGGGCTTCGGCGCCTATCAGCCCGGTGGGTAGGTTTCTTCAAGCCCAACCCATCACCATGCTCCGCTCCGCCGCGATCACGCAAGGCATTCAGCGCTCCCCCAACCGCGCCATGTTGCGGGCTGTTGGATTTGGCGATGGCGATTTTAACAAGCCGATTATTGGCGTTGCCAATGGCTACAGCACAATTACACCCTGCAACCTGGGCTTAAACGAGCTGGCCCAGCGCGCCGAGACGGCCCTTCAAGCAGCCGGTGCCATGCCCCAGATGTTTGGCACCATCACGGTGAGTGATGGCATATCAATGGGCACGGAGGGAATGAAGTATTCCCTGGTGAGCCGCGAGGTAATTGCCGATTCGATTGAAACTGCCTGCAACGCCCAAAGCATGGATGGCCTGCTGGCAATTGGTGGTTGTGACAAAAATATGCCAGGAGCCATGTTGGCCATGGCGCGCATGAATATTCCCTCAATTTTTGTTTACGGTGGCACAATTAAACCTGGCAAGCTTGGCGCCTGTGATCTCACAGTGGTAAGCGCCTTTGAGGCAGTTGGTCAATACAGCGGTGGTCGTATTGATGAGCAGGAGCTCACTGCTATTGAAAAGAATGCCTGTCCAGGTGCCGGCAGTTGCGGTGGCATGTTCACTGCCAACACCATGAGTGCGGCCTTTGAGGTGTTGGGTTTAAGCCTGCCCTACAGCTCCACCATGGCAGCTGAGGACCCTGAGAAAGCAGAGAGTGCTGCTCGCAGCGCCGAGGTTTTGGTTGATGCACTTAAGGCAAACATCTTGCCTAGTGACCTACTCACCCGAGAGGCCTTCGAAAATGCCATCAGCGTGATCATGGCGGTGGGTGGCTCTACCAATTCCGTCTTGCACCTATTGGCGGTGGCCCGCACCGCTGGAGTACCCCTAAGCATCGACGACTTTGAGACGATCCGCCAGCGGGTGCCAGTGATCTGCGATCTAAAGCCCAGTGGCCGCTATGTGACCGTTGACCTTCATCAGGCCGGCGGCATACCCCAGGTAATGAAGTTGCTGCTCGATGCGGGCTTGCTGCATGGCGATTGCCGCACCATTGAGGGAAAAACACTGGCTGAGTTGTTGGCGTCGGTTCCCTCCCAGCCCCCCTCTGGTCAGGACGTGATCCGTCCACTGAGCAACCCCCTCTATCCCAAAGGGCACCTGGCGATTCTCAAGGGAAACTTGGCTGAAGAAGGTGCGGTGGCCAAGATCAGTGGGGTTAAAAACCCTGTAATAACTGGCCCAGCGAGGGTTTTTGAAAGCGAGGAGTCGTGCCTGGCCGCAATCCTTGATAAGCAGATCAACCCCGGTGATGTGGTGGTAGTGCGCAACGAGGGCCCGGTGGGCGGCCCTGGCATGCGGGAGATGCTCAGTCCCACGGCGGCAATCGTGGGGCAGGGACTGCTCGACTCGGTGGCCCTCATCACTGATGGCCGCTTTTCAGGTGGTTCCTTTGGTCTGGTGGTGGGTCACGTTGCACCCGAGGCTGCCGTGGGTGGCACCATCGGCCTGGTTGAGGAAGGGGACAGCATCACGGTGGATGCCATCGAACTGCTGATTCAGCTCAATTTGCCAGATGCGGAAATCGCTCGGCGGCGGTCTGCCTGGGTCAAGCCTGAGCCCCGCTATCGCACCGGGGTGCTTGGCAAATACGCGCGCCTGGTTGGCAGCAGCAGCCGGGGTGCGGTGACCGATGAGATCTGATAGCTGAGCCAGGCCTCAGTCCAGCGGCACTAACAGGGCCCTGAGTCTTCGTGCCAAAGCCTCCAGGGGGGCACCATCAACTGGACGCTCGCAGCGGAGCCCTGACTCGGGCTCCATCCACACCGGATGGCTTCCCTGCCAAAGCAGGGGGCGTTGTGGGTCGTGGCACCAGGCCAGGGTGAGGTTGAGGTCTTTACCACTGCGATAGATCTCAAGTTCGAGATCGGCAGCGGGATAGCGCTCCCCATCGGCCTGTCTTACCTCCAGTCGCAAGTTGCAATCGTCGCAGCGCTGAGAGTCATCCAGGGGCAGCACGGCATGGCGCAATGGCTTGCGGCAGAGATCGGCGGCGGCTGCCACGAGCTGTTGCAGATTGCTATTAACTAGCTCAGGGGTAGCCACGTACAGAGCGAAGTTGTAAATAGATTGGACCGGCGCGGAAGCCAGCATTTAAGCCGCCATCATCGGCGAAGCGTGAATGTAAAAGCTGCAACCTAGTGATCCGACTTGGGTCAAATTTCAAGGGCAGCCCCACCGGCTTAGCGCGCACTGAGGCTCTGAGATCGGCGAAGGGAATCCTCACGAGGCTGGGCCCCTCAGGCTCCGTAGCGAATTCGATCACCCAGCGCAGGCCCCCCGGGATCAAGTTGGTGAGTCCGGCCA
>JBIKWZ010000005.1:0-69793 GCA_044356035.1 Cyanobium sp.
GGGCTGATCGGCGCCATACATCCAGAAGTTGAGGCCCCCGATCACCACAGAGCAATCGGGCAGATCCACCATGGCGCCTGGGCCATAGGTGGTAATGAGCTGGCTGTGGCGCACTTCCCCCTGGGGGCGGCTGGTGGGCTGGCGGGCCATCAGCTCCCCTCCCCATCGCCATCGGGGCGTTGGCGGATCAACGCAGCGCTCGGTTCCACATCGCGCAGGCTCCAGTTGGCCAGGAATTCCTGCTCCATCGCTTTGAGTTCCTTGAGATCGGGGTCCAGCGGGGTATGGAGCAGGGGGGCTACTTCACCCGCTTCACGGCCGTACTGAAGCAGCCCGCCGTTATCACGGGCGATGCGGATCCACTTGTCGAGCAGGTTCATCACTCGCTGATGCACTTCAGCTTGGGTGTGTTCGCTGAGGGCCTTGCTGGGGGCTGAGCGGCGGGCCCGATCACCCAGCCGTTGGGCCACCTCAGCCTGGATGGCATCGATCGCCTCAGTGTTGCCTGCATCTTTGGCCCAGCTGAGCGCGGGGCTGAGGTGCCGGGCAAGCGCCACGGTGATGGCCGGCAGCCCCCGCTGCAGGGCTCTGGACGACCAGGGTGTGACGCTGGTGGCTTCCACATCGCGGTAGAAGACCGAGTGCCAGAAGCTAAAGCGCTCGTAGTGGGAGCGGTCGCGCGGGCGGTTGGGGTTGAGCAGCAGCACCACCAGGCCAGGGCGTTGGTCGTCGCGACCGACGCGGCTGCTGGCCTGGATGTATTCGGCGGTGGTCTTCGGTTGGCCCAGCATCACCATCAGGCCGAGGCGGCTGATGTCGAGACCCACCGAGATCATGTTGGTGGCCAGGGCTGTGTCGACCCGCTGCTTCTCGTTGTCGAAGCTGAGCTCGAGCCGGGCCTTGGTGGTGCTCACCTCTGAGGTGGGCACCCGTGAGGTGAGCTCCAGGGGTTCATTGGCGATCTTGCGGCGGGCGTAGCGCGCGCTGCTTTCGTTGAGACGACGGCGCTGGTCGTAGGTGGTGAGCAGGGAGGTGACTTCTTCTTCCAGCAGGCGGCGGGTGATGCCGAGCTCCTTGATGGTGTTGAAGTACCCCAGAAAGGTCATGTAAGGGTCAACCGGGTTGGGCCCCTTGTCTTCGCCTCGTTTCTCGCGGGCCTTTCGCTCTTTTTCGGCCTGGGCGTAGAGCTTCTGGGCCGTGCTCATCAAGGCCAGTCCCACCCGCAGCAACAGGGCCTTGATATTGCGCCCCGGTGCTGACACGCCGACGTAGATCCGTCCCTCTGCTTCTGACACCGGGGCGGTGTAGGAGAAAAAGGAATCTCGCCGATCGGGGCCTGGGGCCGGGAAGACCGCTGGTGGACTGCTGCGGCCGAAGAGAGCCTGCATCTGTTGGCTGGCGCGACGCACCGTAGCGGTGGAGGCCACGATCTTGGGCCGCACGATGTGCGCTCCGCTGGATGTCTCCACCTGGCGTGCGCAGAGTTCATCGATCACGGCTTCATAGAGACCGCCCATCGAGCCGAGTGGGCCGGAGATGAGGTGCAGTTCGTCCTGGATGATCAGATCGGGGGGTTCCAGGCCATGGGGCAGCCGTGTTCCGCCTTGGTCGCTGCCGTCGCTGGGTCCAAAGAAGCCCTTGCCTGGCTGGGCATGGGAGACGCGGCCGAACAACTTTCCGGTTGCTCCCACCCAGGGCAGGGCGGCGAACTTGTCGACCGTGGCGATCACGAAGGCCGGCAGGCGTTGATAAAGCATCTCGTCGACGGCCACCAGCGGCAGGGTGCTGTCACCCGAGAAGCGGCACTGACGGTTGCGGCAACAGACCCTCAGCTCCTTGGGATGATCGGCATCGGGAAGCAGGCGGAACACCCCGCGGACCACGGCTGGGCGGTCGTCGAGAAGGGAGGCTTTGCCCAGCTCGGTGCCGCACCAGGGGCAGTTGTCGATCGGAATCGGCTTGTTATCGCCACCGCTCCAGGCCAGCACGCGGGAGCGGGCACTGTTGTCGTCACCATCTCCCTTGTGCCCCAGCTTGTTGGGGGTGCCGCTCTGCCCCACCCACAAGCCGATCTCAAAGGGCCATTTGCCGAGCCGCTCTGGATCCTTGCGGCGTTCCAGCTCCAGCGCGCAGATCAAGGTGGAAGCCCGGCCGAGCTGATCGAGGGTGAGTAGGCGGAGGGTGTAGCGCATCAGCACGCTCATGCCGGCTGACTCGATCGATCCTTCGTGGCGCAGCCTGCGCAGCACCAACGTGTAGGCCGCCAAACCCAGGTAGGCCTCGGTCTTGCCGCCGCCGGTGGGAAAGAACAGCAGATCGATGGTGTCGCGGTCAGCATCGGTGGGCTCAACCATCCCGACGAGATTCATCAGCAGGAAGGCGAGCTGGAACGGACGCCAGCAGGGCTTGACATCGGCTGGCTTAAGGCCGCGCATGACTCCAAACCGCTGACGGGCCGCAGCATCCATCACCAGGTTGGTGATGGCAAAGGCCAGCCTGACCTGTTCGTTTTCAAGCGCTTCGATGCCACGTTCGATCCGCCTGGCCTGCTTGCTGGCCTCCTGCAGGAGTTCCGTGGCGGTGGCCTGCTGCTGCTTGCTGGCCGTGGCCGCCGTAGCGCCCTGCTTCTCGATCCACTCTGTGTAAGCCGTCACGAGAGGACTCAGGGCTGCCTGCAGCGGGACTGAACCTTCGCTGGCCAGACGATCCAGCTCCGCCATCGACAGCACCAGACCGCCGGCTTCCAGCTCCTCAACCCTGGGAAGCACCTTTTCAACAGTGGCCTGAGGCAGCCAGGTGGTGCTGATCTGGTGGCAGTGGCCGCTGGCATCAATCCGGGGAGCCACGGAGATGTTGTGCCCCACGGCGAATTCGTGGTCACCCCGGTAGTGGAGATTGTTGACGCGATGGTCCCAGTCGTTGGCGTTGGCTTCCAGATCAGCGGCGCGCGGGTCGTGGCGTTCCAGGAAGCCGTTGCTGCAGCCCACATCCAGCTGCACCTGGTAGGCACTGGCGCGGTCACGGTCTTCTGCGCTGCGCCCTTCAAAGCTGCGTTCGTTGGTGAGGAACAGGCTCACGGCCACAGCGCCGGGGGGGTAGCCCTGATCCACAGGCGCAGGCCTCAGGTGCCAGCGGAGCATCAGGCCATCGCTGCCGGGCACCTCCTTGGACTGAGCCGATCGGCCGCTCGGATCAAACAGCTCGGCTGGGAGGCTGAGTGGCTCGGAGTGGGGTTCGCGCAACCAGGCCTCGTCGGCCTTGCTGTCTTCTGGCGGGGGGGTGGGCTTGTAGCTGGCCCAGTGCACCATGACCTCGAGCCCGGTGGAGGCCGGGATCAGCAGGCTCAAACCAACGGAGCAGGTGAAGAAAACCCGGCGCGCCGGCCCCGCTTCACTGGCGCCGGTGTCATCGCCGCTGGCGTTGCTCTTGCGCTTGGTGGAAAGGTTCTGGCCATCGAGGCCCGCGAACTCGTCGTCGGCCGCATCGTCAGCGCGATCTCCGAGGCTGGTTTCGCTCGGGATCAGGAAACCGCTCTGATACCAGCGATTGGGGGGGCGATCGAGCACCTCTTCTCGCAGCTCCGCTGCCTCCTCGCCTCGACCTTCGGCCTCCAGCTGCGCAAGAAGGCCAGGGGTGGGTCCCACAAGGTCGAGCTCCAGGGCCCGAATCAGCTGGTCACGGACGGCAGCGCTTGTGGCGTTGGAGGTCAGGGGTTGGCCCTCTGGTGAGGACTCATCCTGGATGAAACCGGACGGATTGGACTCCATGGCTGTTACGCCTCCTGCCCGCTGCTGAGAAATTCGTTCAGCCGCTCAGCGATCAACCGCCTCCGCTCCGCCAGGAACGCCTTGTAGCGCTCAATAGTGAGCACCTCAGGGTCGGTGGGGATGCACTGGCTCTCGAACGGCTGCTCGCCATTGGCCTCTTGCACCTCAGGGAAGTAGACGGCTGGCTCCCTGGCACTGATCTTGCGGTTGGCCTTGCCGCTGATGAAGGCAAGGTTGGCAATGTCATCGGTCTCGCGGGTGGTGGCTGTGCTCTTGAGAACGGCTTTGGGGAAGATGTGGTGAAACTGCAGCTGGTGGGCATTGCCCACATGGCTGAGGGCGATGACCAGGTTGGACCGCCAATCACGGGCGTCGGCAGCTCGAAAGGCCAGGAACATCGTCTTGAACAGGGCGCTGCGTTGGTTGCGGCCTTCCAGCTCCTCAGGGGTGACATCCAGCCGACCGACCTGGGTGCGCAATCGATCCAGCAGCTCCTGGAAGCCCCCGCCATCGCGGAGGATCTTGAGGTCTTGATCGAGCAGGGTTTCGCTGGAGCCCCTGCTGTAGCGGCCCTTGGCATTGGCGAGCAACACCCAACGGCGTAGGCCCTTCTCTTCCGCGGCCGAGAGCTTGTAGGAGCGCTGGGCGCCATAGAAGCCCAGGCTGATCAGCAGGAATGGCGAGGCCAGAAGTGCGGGGCTGGTGATGCCTGCATTGCTGCGCAGGAAGTTGATCGCAAATTCCATGCCGCGGCAACCGTCGTCCCAGCCGCTCTTCAACGCATCCAGGGTGAGGTTGGAAACGGTGAGGAAGCGGGACTGGCCAGTGGCATGGGCGACCAGGTTTTTGAGGTGCAGGCCGAGGTCGATCTCAAAACCGTCTTTCGTGCAATCGGCCTGGAAGGCCTGGAACACGTTCAGTGAGCCACGCCACTTTGCAGTGATCTGGGCCAGTGCAAGATCAGAGCTCCGTAGCTTTGCGCCGAGCGAATTCACCCGCACGAAGATCTCGGTGACCTCGTCGTAGGAAAGGGACCTTTCCAGCACATCCATTCGGTAGATGTACTTGCGAATATCTTTGAGACGATTCAGTCGCTGCGTATAGAGCTCAGCGCGTGGATCATCGAGGCTTGTGATGCCCGATCGTTTGAGGAAGTAATTGTTGTCCTGCGTTCCGGCAAATACCTCGCTCACCTTCACCCACTGGGGCAGTTGTTCGAGCTTGCGGGTGCTGACCACGAAAGTCATCTTGTCGAAGCGCTTCTGCAGTTCATCCTCTGTGGCATCGGCCTCTTCATCGATCGGCTCCTCCCCATCGTCGCTGTATTCAGGAGCGTCAATGTTGTTGTCGTCAACCTCCGTGACGAATGGGAGGGCATCCGGGTGCTCCAGGTTGAAAAGCAGCTCGATTGGCCGGACGCGACCATTTACCTGAACCGGCTTGCCACGAATTACGGCCGAAAGAGACGTGAGCCGCTGCTGGCCATCGAGAAGAAGCTGGGTTTTGGCATATGGGTTGGACTGCTGCTCGACCGCAAACGGCTGCTGGGGAACCACCTCATCGGTTTCCCAGATGAGAATGGCGCCGGAGGGATAGCCGCGATAAAGGGAATCAAGAAGATCTCGCACCCGGCTGGACCGCCACACATAACGCCGCTGCATCTCTGGGAGGCGCAACTCGCCGCGCTCGATCTTGCTGACAAGTTCTTCAACGGTGGCTTCGGCTTTGGCCATAATCAGAACAACTTCAGACCCGTTTGATAGGGCTCACTCATGAGCTTGAATTCAGCTGTTGAGCCGGCCTTGTTTTTTCGCTCACTGATTGGTTTTGATGCCTGCTTCGCCCCCTTGCTGTGCAGCCCCATATTCACCTCCTCCTCATAGCATTCGGCATTCAGCGCCAGCAGCCTGGCGAGAACGTCATCACGTACGGCATCAGGCCAGCGGTAGCGCCAATACAATCGTCTCTTTGCACCTAAGAATGGCTTCAAAGCCTCGTTAAACCTCTTTGCTTCGCCTGGATCATCAAAGAAAAAGTCTCCACTGGGGCAGAAGGTGTCAAGAATTCTTTCTATATCTTCATCGCTTTCATCTACTCCTAGGTCCTCAATGCCGTAGCCGTAGCTGAGTTCAAGAGTGTTATTGATGCCATAAATACTTGCCAAGACTGAGTCGACTTCTCTCGCCGCTTCTTTAACCAATTCGTATTCAGGTGCACCTGCAGTATAGGGGCTGTGATAATCACGATAATAGTCGGTCAAACCAGCCTGCAAGTCGACCATTGCGTGTGCACGGGCATCGTGAAGTCGCCTTGATGCAAGTTCAAGCTCGGCGCTCGTTGCAGGGAGCGGGTAGTTCATGAACACATCGGTAGGGTTGTAGGTAAGATCATCAGTTGCTCCTCTAGTCGCTCCAAATGCTCGGCGCCATTCGTCGTGGAATCTGGACTGGAGGGTTCCAAATAATGAAATATTGCTCATCGGGAATACGATTAGCTTATGACTAAAGACCTGGTCTGACCTCACTACTGCAAATTGGTGGAAAGCGGCTGCTCCTGCTCCTGTGACAATGGCTTGGTCGCATTCCTTCAGTGCATTAAAGAGGCCTTTGGGGTAAGAGCCAAACTGCCACCAGAACTGCTTTCTTGGCTTTGAAGCAGAATTGTCTTTGAGGGCATCCCTTTCAGGTTTGACTTTATCCCTTGCTATGCTCAGCAGATCAGGCCACTTACGTTCACACTCGTCGTAGTCAAGCTGGCCAAAGTTTATCACTTTTCTCGTGGGCTCGTGCGTGGGGCTGCTTGAGACTTCGCTCCAGCCAATATAGTCCCAGATAACATCTCTATTTTCTCTAATGGCCTCAAAGACGGCAGCATCGTTGTATGGATTGGCCTTTGGGGATCCATCATCAAATGTAAAGCCAGCGCCATATATATCGGCGCCACGAAAAGAGAGGCCGGCGTTTGCCCCTAATGCCTTTGGAGATGAGTTCGGGCCACTTGAGTATAAAAAAGATGTGATGCAGTCAACGGCTCGCCCGTTCAGGATCCTTTGGGTGCCAGAAAGAGTTTGCTTTGTGATGCAAACAAGGCTGACAACGAGGCGAGCGACTCCTGGCCATGCCAACTTTTTCTTGGCATAAAATATCGACCCACCATTTTCCGTGATCCATTCGAGCCCTGTCTGCCTGGTGTCGCCTTGGCAGATAATGTTGCTTGCCAGGAGCGATAGAGATCCACCACCTCTAAGAATTCTGAAAGCGGCTCTAAAGAAAAAGGCGCAGAGATCAGAATTTGCATTTGAGCCTGGATATGAATTCGCAAGCCAATCTGAAAATCCCTGGCCAAGTAATGTGGAAAGCTTTGATCCACCTATGAACGGTGGATTGCCCACGAACCCATCGAAGCCACCCTGCGGCCTGCTGAATACATCTGGGAACTCCAGCTCCCAGTGCAGTGGAGTAATGCCTTTGTCACCTTCGCGCAACCGCTCCAATGGTTCAACGAGTTCTTCTTCAAGCGCGTCGGCATCGGCTGCCGTGAGAGTTGCGGCCAGATACAGATCGCGCAACTCCTGACGATCTCTTGCCTTACTGCCATTGAAGAAGGCGGCCACAAGCAGATCACCTGTGCTGCGCAGGAAGGCAGTACTCGCTTGCTGCTGCCGCAGGGCCTCTCGCTTGCGTTGGTCGTCAGCATCGTTGCGGCTGTCGGCATGAAACAGCGC
The DNA here is from genome assembly GCA_044356035.1 of Cyanobium sp. Taxonomy (GTDB): domain Bacteria; phylum Cyanobacteriota; class Cyanobacteriia; order PCC-6307; family Cyanobiaceae; genus Cyanobium_A. The sequence continues at coordinate 7,492 of JBIKWZ010000005.1, forward strand.
GAAGCGTTGCTGCTCCTGCTGCCGCCAATCTTCCAGCTTTCCCTCCCATAAATCCCGCTGCCGGGACGCGCCCTTCAGTGCGGCTTCGATCTCTTGGCGGCTCACCCCCACCAGCGAATCCCCGCACTTGAGGGCGTGGTCGACGAAGGTGAAAGGCAACTCCTTGCTGAGTGTCACTAGCCAGAGTGACAGCTTGGCCAGATTCACCGCAAACGGGTTCTTGTCTACCCCATAGAGGCAGCGCTGAGCGATCAGTCGGCGGGCGTAGAGGTCTTTGTCCCACTCCTTCTTGAACTCGGGTGGAAAGCCTGGGCCATCCGGCTCCTCCCATGCAGCCACCAGCCAGCGGGCCAGAAAGCGGCAAAGAGCCACCAAGAATGCACCCGACCCCATGGCCGGATCGCATAGCTTCAGCGCCAAGACCTGCTGGGCCGTGGGCTTGCCGTTGCAGCTTTCCAGCCAGGGCCTTAGGGCTTCGGCCACGATCGGCTCAGTGAGGGTCCGCGGTGTGTAATGGCTGCCGCTCCGGCGCCGTTCTTCGGTGGGTTGCAGGATCAGTGAACCAGTGGACAACACCCGCGGCGTGTGAGGTGACAGGCGTTTACCCAAAGCTGCAGCCAGATCCTCATTGCTGCTCGCCTCCTGCAGGGCTCGGACGATGGGAGCAGCCAGTTTGAGTTTCACTCCTGCGCGTGCATCCAGCCAGTTCGCCCGCTTGTCAGCTGGTTGGGCTAAGAGCTCCTCGGCATTCACCACCACCGTGATGGTGATCTTCTGCCGCTGTGGGCGGTGAGTGATTCCCACGCTGGGACCGCTCGCCTTCTCCACCATGAAGCCCATGATCCCCTCGTAGACTGAGCCGATCTGCTCCACATCCAGGGCCCGGTAGCTGAGGATCTGGCCGTCGAGCAGCAGCAACTTGGTGAGCACCTGCTCCACCACGTCGTCGCTGATGGCCGGCACTGTGGCTAAGGGCCCGTCGGTGTACGACGTATCTGATGTGCGGCCTTCCAGGAAGGGGTAGGTCTCCGGATCAAACAGATCGCCGTGCCTGGCTGGGAGATAGGCCTCCGTGGAGCCGCCGCCGTCGTAGACGAGGCGGAACAAACTCAGCAACGTGGCCCAGGCACCCCGCCTGCCTTCCATGGCGTTTTGGTAATCAGCCCGGTCTTGCCGCAGCCGCAGCGCAAGACCGCCCACGCTGTAATGCTGGCCGTAGAGCGAATCGGTGGGCATTAGCTCTTCGTCTTCGGCGTAGAGCAGGAACACCAGCCGCAGCAGCACGGTGATCAAGCCGCCATAGATGTGGCTGGGATCTTCCACCTCGAGGCCTGCGGCATCGAAGCCGCGCAGCAGGATCCACAAGGCTTCGAGCACCTGCTCTGCCAGGCGGGTGCTCACCTCGTTTTGCTCCTTGCGGCTCTGCTCCATCAGCGGCCGCAGGCGCGTGTTGCTGGCACCGCCTTCAAACAGGCGATCCGGCCCGAGCAGCATCTGCAGCGCAGCCAGCATTGGTCGCCCGTCGACCGTGGTCATCGGCTCCAACGGGAAGGTGAGGTGGCCGCTGGATTCGCCTCGCGGCGCGTACACCAGCCGCAGAGCTACCCCGTTCCAGAGCAGGCCAATCGGGTGCTCACTTTCCTTCAGCAGCCGCTCCAACCGCTGCTGCGGGGTGGCCTCCCAAGTGCGCCGGCCATCGGCCCCCTTGGGCAGCGCATCAAAGGGCGTGCCCAGGGGCAGCTCCTGCATCAGCAATTGGGCCTTGAGTGGCCCATCCCCTTTGCTGGGTTCGGGGACGATCCAATCGGGGCGGAGCACCTCGTCGTAGTCGTCGAGCTGCACGGCAGGTGGTGCAGGGAGCTCCTCGGGTTTGCGTAGGTCGCCGGCCTGCCAGGCCAGCACCTCTTGGCAGAACAGCTCAAAGCAGGGGGCCACGCTCAGCCACTGCTCGCCCACGGGCTGGTCTTCCAGCAGTTGCTCCAGCCGTTGCTGCCAGTCGGCCAGCACAGTCGTGGCACTCTCCGGAAAGACCCCCAACCTGTTGAGCACCACCGGCTCAACCACCAGGCCCACCGGCTGGGCCATGCCCTTCCACTCCTCGTGGGTGTGAATACCAGGGGCGCGTGGAGCCATCAGGCTTGCCCTCCTGCCTGCAGTGGCCAGAGCACAATCGCGCCGGCCGGCTCAATCCGCGGGGCCGTGGCCACCTCAAAGGTGCGCCTGATGGCAGCTGGCTCCAGCTCCAGATCCCGCTCGATACGGGCCAGGCGCTTGTCCCAGTAGGAGCGGTTGTCGCGCAGCTGGCGCAGCTCGTGGTCGGCAAAGCCGAAGGCCAGCTGATCGAAATCGCTGTCGTGCTTTGTGCGGGTCTTGAGGATCCGCTCTCGCTGGTCCTCCAGCACCTTCACGAAGGCGTTGGCCTCGTCCTCGGCACGCTTGCTCAGCTGACCCTTGGCGCGCTCAGCTCGATCGGCGGCCAGGGATTCAAGCCGGTCCTTGAGTTGAGCCACATCAGCTGGCAGCGCGCCCCGCAGCTGGTGCTGGATGGTTTCATCCACCGCTGGCAGGCGATCGCGCAGGCTGGTTTCCAGGTCGGCCAGGGCCATGTCGGTCTTGGTGGCGTTCAGCACCCGCAGCCGTCTGGTCGGATCGGCTGGATCCCATTCGGCCACCAGCTCCAGCACTTCATCGTGCAGGCGAGCAGCGCCGTGGCCATAGAGCGACAGGCGGGCCAGCAGGATCAGCTTGGCGGTGTCGTCATGGGTGGCAATCACCGCGGCCCGGCTCAGCTCCTCGCCCTGGAACCCGCGCACCAGGAAGCGGTTGAGCAGCCGCTGCACTAGGGGGTGCTCCAGGTGCAAGTGCACACGGTCGGCGTTGACCTCCTTGGGGTCTTTGAAAACCACCGGCTGAGGTGCCGTGTTGCGCCGCCATTCCCAGAGCTTCTCGCCAGGCCGGCGAGGGCGCCGCAGCGCATCCAGCACATCCCCCCAGCTCTGCTCGCCGCCGGGCAGCTCATCCGCTGCCGGGAAGATCCATTCGGCCCGCTCGGGATCCTCCTGAGCGGCTGCTGGATCTTTGGCTGTCAGCTGCGGCACTGATTCGCTCCCCACCCCGCTGCCCTTGGCGCTCACCCGCAGGCTCGTGTTGAGCGCATCGCGGAAGAGATCGCTGCTGAAGTGGAGCCAGTCTTCCGACTTCTGCAGCGCCTTCTCTAGGCGAGCCACCTGTTGGCGGAGCTCATCTTCACGCTCGCGGCTGTTGTCTTCCAGCTCCAGGTTGACCAGGGCCTGACGGCGTTTGTAGCCCTCCTCCTGATCCACCCCCTGGATCTGCTCCATCACCTCGTTGATGGCGGTGGGATTGATCCCCTTGGCCAACAGCTCACTGAGCCGACCCACCACTACCGGCGGCAGGGAACCCAGGGTTTTGCGGATCTCCTCGGTTTTCTTGACCAGCACGTCCAGTACCCGGTCTTCATCTCGATCCGCCAGCACGAAGTAATGGCAGAACACCTCGGGGGCGCGCTGCAGGGTGCGGTCGATGCGGCCGTTGCGTTGCTCCATCCGACCTGGGTTCCAGGGCACGTCGAAGTGGAAGAGGTAACGGCAGTGGTTCTGCAGGTTCACCCCTTCCCGAGCGGCATCGGTGGCGATCAGGATGCGCAGCGGATCCTGATCGGGCGGGCTGTTGAAGCTGCGCTTGAGAGCTTCCCTTTTCTCATCGCCGATGCCGCCATGGAAGGTGGCGATGCGTTCCCGTTCCCGGTCGCTGCCGGCGATCAACGATTCGATCTGCTCCTGTAGCCAGCGCTTGGTGTCGGCGTATTCGGTGAAGATCAACAGCCGCTCGCCGTTCCACTTGGCCCCCTCCTGCCCGAGATCCGGGCAGAGGTGCTGCTGGATCCAGCGGCGCAGGTAGTGGATTCGAGCATCGGGCTCGTACCGGGCGCGCTCGCTGATGCGCTGCATGTCCTTGAGCAGCGCCCACTCCTCTGGCCCTGCGCCCAGTTCGGTCGTGGCCACAGCCAGCCGATGCTCTTGCTCGGCTTCCCGCTCCACACTGTCTTCATCGGCTTCGGCGCGCTCGTCGTCGCCGTCGATGCCTTGCTTTAGCAGCTTCAGCTGCTCAGGGTCGCGGGCCGTGCGTAGCCGCTCGCCGGAATCGCGCCGCCGCAGCGTGTCGCAATGAACGCCCAGGGTGCGGTGGAAGCCTTCGATCGAGCTAAGTAGACGTTTCTGGAGGTTGGTAACGACCAGTAGTTCGGCGGCACGTTGTTTGCTGCTCGCTCCCTTGAGCCGTTGATCCCGCAGGGTGCGGTAGGCCTTGAGCAGGCGTGCCAACTCAAGCTCAGGTGTAGAGGGATCAAGGCCCTCCAGCACCACGGGCACCACTTCTCGCTTGGGCAGCTCCTCGCCAATCCGGCGCAGGTCTTCCTTGAGGCGCCTTACCAGCACGGGCTCAAGGTCGGCCTTGTTGCGCACTGGCACTCCCCGGCAGAAGCGGGTGGGGTCAAGGATTTCCAGCAGGGCGGAGAAGCTGTTGCTGTGGCCGTTGTGGGGCGTGGCTGAGAGGAACAGCTTGTGCTCAAAGCAGCCGGCCAGGCCGCGGATGGCACGGGTGAGCTTGGAGTCGACGGCAATTTTGGAGCCGCTGGCGGGGGCCGCGTTGTGGGCCTCATCGAGGATCAGCAAGGCTCTCTCACCATCCCCGAGCCAATCGCGCAGGGCACCGGCGTAGTCCTCATTGCGCACCAGCGACTGGCTGAGGATGAAACGGGTGTGGGTCGCCCAGGGGTTGATGCCCCAGCCCCGCTCCCGCCGCATCCGCGACACGTACTCCCGGTTCATCACCTGGAAGGGCAAGCCGAAGCGGCTCTCCATTTCTCCCTGCCACTGCAGCACCACCGACGGCGGTGCCACCACCACTACCCGCTGCGCCTTCTGGCGCAGCAGCAGCTCGCGCATGATCAGTCCGGCCTCGATTGTTTTGCCGAGGCCAACGTCGTCGGCGATGAACAGAGCCACCCGCGGCATCCGCAGGGCCTTACGCAGCGGCTCCAGCTGGTAGGGCTTTACATCGATCCCCGCCCGCAGCGGGGACTGGAACAGCCCCGGGTCGGTGGCCGTTACGCAGTTCCACTGCAACGTGTGCAGGTAGCTGGAGAACACCCGCGGATCATCGAAGCCCCGCTGGCCAATCGTCTCCCAGGTGCTCTGGCCCAGCACGCGGGCATCCACCTCACGCTCCCAGAACACCTCGGTGATCTGACCGTTGGCGTCGTCATCCAGGCAGGCCAGGCGCACCACGGTGTCGAGGCCGTCCTCTTCTGGCAGCCATACCTCCTCAACCAGGTGGTGGTGGCTGCGGCAGTGGACCACGCAGCCTTGGGTGGGAGCTTCTGTCGTGAATCCCTGCGTCATAACTGGCTTGCCAAGAGCTGCCGTGCCAGCGCGACGAGCTCCTGCTTGCTGAAGCTCTCCAACGGCCGAGGGGGTGGCTCGACCCCATGCTGCTCCAAAACAGCCGCCAGGGCAGATTTCTTGAGCTTGCTGTAGCCGTTGATCCCGTGCTGTCTGCACAGGCCTTTAAGCGTGGTCACGCTCTGCTGCTGAAAGCTTCCCTTCCCAAGCAGCGCCAGCGCCGAACTGCTCCCAGGTGCTGTTGGCGTCGATAGCTCCTCGATCGCGGTACGGGTGCGCTGAAGATGTAAGCCGACGCGCCGATACACCCGCGCATCGGTGCCGGCCAGCTCGCGGTTGGTGGCCTCCAGCAGATCAGCAATCGAGGTGGTGGGTTCCGCCATCCGCTCAGGCCTCAGGGCCAAGCTGGTTGGCCTCGGTGGCGATCTCGGCCGCCTTAGCCTTCACCGAGCGCCATTGCTGGGTCAACTGCACCAAGCGCTGGAACATCCGCACCAGCCAGAAGCCGCTCTGCTGCTGGCTCTCCTCCACGGCTTCGGCGATGGCATCGCCGGTGGCCTCCAGCTCACGGATCACTTCCACCAGCCGGCTGTTCATCGCGTGCAGCCGCGCCTTGGCCCGGCCCTCGTTGCCCAGATCGGCCTCCAGCTCCTGCAGCTCGCGCTGAAGCTCGGCGATCACCACACCCCGCTTCTCGCTTTGGCTGCGAAACAGGCCTCGAGAGATGTTGACGCTGATCAGGGCTGAGCGCATCGCGTCGTAGTTCGCCCTCAGGTCGTCGTCGGATGGACTGGTCGGAAAGCGACTGGCGGAGCTTTTTGTCATGACTCAGATCCCTTCAACCAGCCTGGCAGAGCTCCCCCAACAAACCTCTATGCAGAACCTGCATCATTGCTGGACTTGGCTGTTCTCGGAGCAGGCAGAGTTGGGGTCCGCTCTGGCGCGTGAGCCCTTGCCACACCCTTCCTGGCAGCAAGTCGCGAAAAGATGGTCCTCGATTGCGTTGTGGTTCATCGGGCTGGGGTTTGTGAGTTGCGGTAGCGCCCTCGCCCAGCAACCAGTGCGCACCCTCCCAAAAACGGGAGGGTGTCCGCTCGGCTACTACGCCTCCGGCAGCTACTGCGTGCCCAGCAAGAGCAGCAACACCCACGGCGCCATTGAAAAGGTGGGCGGGGGCTGCCCGCTGGGGTTCTATTCCTCCGGCAACTACTGCCTCAGCAGCCCCAGCAACGATCGCGAGGCGATTCAGAAGACCGGCAACTCCTGCCCGCTGGGCTGGTTCAGCTCCGGCAACTACTGCGTCAAGAGCCGCTGAATCATGGGCTTCCGTTTCCGCCGCTCCGCCCGCCTGGGCCCCCTGCGCTTCAACTTCGCCAAGGGCGGGCTCAGCTCGATCTCGGTGGGCGGGCGTGGCGCCTCGTTCAACATCCCCGTCGCCCGCAGCGGTGGTGCACGCACCACGGTGGGAGTTCCGGGCACTGGCCTGAGCTGGAGCGTGGAGCACACGCCTTCCGAGGGCCTGCCGAACAGCCGACGCTTGCGGCCGGGCCAGTTGGATGCACTCAAAAAAGAGCTGCTGGCGCTGCTGCGGCAGGGACTGTTTGCACCGGGATCATCCGGCGCCCAACTCTGGGAGCACGCCAGCGTGAGCCGGCTGCTGGCCGATGACTCCCTGAGCGCGAGAACTACCGGGCTGCTGGCGTTGATCGAAACCCCAGAAGCGATGGAGGGCTACCTGCTGCGGGCCCAGGGCCAGGACGATGCCAAACGCCGCGCCAAGCGCTGCATCCAGTCGGTGCAGGAAGCGGCGCGCCTGGTGGTTGAGAAGCGATTGGTGGGCTGACAAAACAAAACCCCCGAGGTTGTTCGCCCCGGGGGTCGTCGTGTCATCACACGCTGGAGCGTGGAATGGGCTGGCGAAGCAGCTGGCGTTGGCACCTGGGGCCGAACATTCCAGGTGTGGGGCTGTTGGTTCTCCGGAGGGCACCTGAGGCGGTGCAGTTGGAGTGTCGATCAGTCAGGCGCACAAGGTGAGAATCAGCGGCGAAGGCTGCTCTCTTGCCCGGCTGAACGACCCGCCCACGATTGGGTGAAGACTGTTGGAGCAGGGGCCTGCAGTCAGCGTGCTTCTGGTAACTGGCGGGGTGGCGTGTCGTCCATCTTGGGCGCCTCCTTGATTTCTGAACTCAGATTGGCGCAGCCGGCCTCCACGCACAATCAGCCATTACACGCATTGCCTCCCGCTCCAGACAGGAGCAGCGTGGATGTTTGGCGTGCTGAATCGGGGCAGCCGCCCTGCAGGACGCGCCCTCCCCACCCACGCCACCGGCTGGGTAGAGCCCAATCAATGTGTCAAGAAAACAAGGTCCCGCCTGATGCCTATCCACTGGTTTCAGGCATCCATTTTGTTGGGGTCCTCAGTCAGGCCCACCAGCAGGTGGTGGATCTCATGCGCCATTACGTCTTGCACCACGAATCCCGCTTGAGCGACATCGAGGCCTAGGGCACCAGCCAGCCCCTGACCAATCCGATACGGCAGCCCCTCCAACGCCTGGCGAATCCGCTGGCCCTCTTGGAAAGCCGCTCGAGCCACCTCCTCCCTGGAGACAAGCTTGCCGCTGCGGGTATCGAGGTCGTGCTGGGCGATTGCTGCTTTCAATGCCTCCAGGCGCTGCCTGCTTTCTGCGATCGACGGCAAACCCTGGCTAGGTGCGGTCGATTCGGCAGGAGAGAAAGGCGGAGCTGATCTTCTCTGCTGGTGTTCCGCTGCAGTGATCGTGCGTCTCGGATGGATGGGAGCCGCCCTGATGCCATGGCGGCACTGAGCAAATGCCTCCACATCCATGCGTGACAACATCCCCGTGCCGGCCACCTCGCTGAGATGACCTGCCCTGAGGAGCTGCGAAATCCGTGGTGCCGACACCCCCAAAAGTTCAGCGGCTTGCCGCTTGCGGATCAGTTCCGGCATCAAGAATCCAAGCCACCACAACGGTTTAAGGGTATTGAGGGGCTTCAGTTAAGACCTTTTCAGTGCTGCCGCTAGCGAAAAAACGGGGCTTCATGGCACCCACATAGGGTGCCGGCGCCTGGAAGGACCCATATGGGGAGGGGCGTAGGCCGCCAAGTGGTGCTCGGCCTGCGGCACTACAGCTCCGCCGCCCTGAACAAGACAGGCATCAACCCCTCCCGGATTTGCGCCACCACGGAAGGCAGCGGCACCTCAGGAACACCGTTCCGGTCCAGAAAGGCGCGCCATTGACCCTGCTTGCCCTGGTCATCGCCAAAGGCGTTGCTCAGACCCAAGGGCACCTGTTGTGGCAGCGGCGTCGAGCGCCTCGCGAAGGTACGCCGCACCGCCTCAGCCATCACCCGCTCATCGAGCTGCTCACGCTCCAGCAACACCTGCAGGTCGAAGTAGTCCTTCAGGCGGCTGTTCACCATGCCCAGGCTCACGATTGCCTCCAGCTTCTCGGCGATCACCGTGTACACGGGATAGGCCCCCAGACGCGGAGGGTTCAGATCGTCCAGCAGCACCGGGTAGTCGACCTGCTCGGCCGCAGGCGTCACCATGTCGCCGAAGCCGATGTCGACCTGCAGGGGAATGCGCGCCTGCTCCAGGGTGGCCAGCAACGTGACCCTGGCGCCGGCGTAATTGGCCTCCTTGCGGATCTCTTCTGCCGTGACGGTCTCGGAGAAAGTCAATCCGTCATCCACCGGCTGCTGGGCGATCTCCCGGAAGACCCGCTCCAGCACGAACAGCTCCCCCGGCCCGAAGCCCAGCAGGTCCATATCCCGCGTGGGCCGGTGGGGCATGTCGTACCAGAGGGCGAAGAGCATCGCCCCCTTGAGCAGGAACTGATCGCGGTACTCCGAGATCCCGATCCGATACAGCAGCCGCTCCCTGCCGAAGCGGTTCAACACCGCATCGAAGGTCTCCTGCTCGTGCCGGGCCCGGTTCAGCAACCGCTGGCGGATTGATGCGGCGCGGTTGGTCTTCACAGCAGGGCTTCCAAATACGGAGTCATCACCCTCTGCATGCGCTGCGCTTGCGCCTGACGCCAGAGCTCATCGACGTTCAGCCGCCGCTGGTTGATCGCATCCTTCAGGGCTTCCAGAACGGGCTCCATGCCCAGCCGGCGGCGATACCGGAAGCAATCCACCAGGGTCTTCTCCACCCCATAGACCTTCAGCCGGATCGGGCCTGAACGGATCGTCTGGCGCTGCAGCCGATGCAGGGCCGGCTCGACATGGATCACCTGCAGTAGCGGCACCTGCAGCGTGGGGGTGTGGACGCCACGGGGCAGGCAGATCCAGACCCGCCTTGGCTGCTGGGTGCCGAGTCCGTGCAGCCGCAGGGCCGTGAGCAGGCAGAACACCGCCTGGGGCACCCGCTTGGCGACGATCTCCAGGTCAACGTGCTCGCGAACGGCCGCGACAGGCAGGCCGTAAAGCCCCCGCTCCAGCCGCTCCAGCAGACCGCTGTCGCACAGCCGCGCCAGGGTCGAACGATCAACACCAGCCGCCGCGGCCTCCCGGGCGCGCAGGAGGCCGCGGCTGCGGGCCAGCTTGAGGGCCGTTTCTTTTCTGTCCAGAACGGGGGGCATGAACCAATCATGCGACAAAACCTGCACATTGATGCTCAGTCATGCCCTTTTCGTCGCAAAGTAGTGGGGGGACGACCCAGGGGACGCACCACGCTCCTCCACCAGAACGCTCTGCCTGACTGGGCTCTCTCCATGGGGGGACAGGAGGGAGCAGGGGTCGTGTTTTTTGATCACGCCCACAGAAAGGGGGAGCATCCAAGAAAGAGCAACAACAGGTCCCCCTCTCCCCCCTTCCTTCTCTTCCCCTGTGAACACTGGACTCGTCAGGGGGACACAGCCGCCTCCCCCATGGTGTCCCCCTCCCTCACATGGGCAGGTCTGCTGTGGCCCGATACAGCAGACCCCCACGGGGCCCCTCGCAGACTTCGCCGACACCGAGTTCAGCCAGGGCCCGCATCGCCTGATCAGCCAGAGCTGCATTGGTGCCTTTCTTCTCGCGGCCGCTCATCTGCTGACGCAGCTGCGTCCAGCTCACCGCCCCCTTGGCCTTGCGGGCCAGGGTGTGGATGCGCCGCATCAGCGATGAAACGCCTCCTTCCTCCTCACCCGCCGCAGCCTGCTCATGGAAACCAAGGGCCCAGTCATCCATGGCGTCGACCAACTCGATGGCCCGCTGCAGCGTGGCCACCGGGACCTCCCCTTCACCCGGCTCGTTGAGCACCGCCAGCTGCAGCAGGTGAAGCAACACCGCAACGCGGAGCACCTTGCCCGCTGACTTGCCGTAGAGCGCCCCCTGCGCGTCCAGTCGGGCCTGCTGGGCCTGGATCTGCTTGTTGTGCTCGTAGGCACTGAAGGCTTCGATCGCCTCAAGATCCAGCTGGTAGCGCTGCGCCGGCATCGTGTAGATCCGGCGGGCATAGACCTGCAGGTCCTGATTGGCTCTGTTCACGGCTGCCACGCCCTCCGCAGTGATCGCGGTGGGCAGGGGCACCGTGTTCTCCGGCAGGGGAGAGAACAGGAAACGCGCCCATTTGCCTGATGGGTCGCCGCCCTTGATCAGCTCCCGCAGCACACCGGGCTGAATGGCCCCGTAGATGCTCACCTGGCAGCGGTCATAACTGCGATCACCGGCGGTCACCCGTAGCGAGGTGTAGGCCTGCCCGTCAAAGAGCTCCAGCAACTGCTGCTCATCAGACCCTCGGCCGGACCGGTAGGCGTTCATCGCACCGAACAAGCCCGAGAGCTCATCGCGCAGTACCAGCACACTCAGGCCTCGTTTATCGAGTTCCTGCAGCTGCTGAACGAAGGCTTCCCCGGTGTACTCCTGGGGCTGCAGATAGATCGCCACCGGCTTGGGTGGTCGTTCGTCCTTGGTCTTGCAGCCTTTGCACTGCTCGCGCCAGGCCTCCAGCGCACGGGTGTTGGCCGCAGCCATTTCCCGTTCGAGCTCCTGCGCCGGTCGGCGGACCAGGAGCTTCTCCAATGGCGTTTTTTTCTGACCGGAGCGGCCCACCGTGGCGACGTACAGATTCGCCGGGGTGACGAAGTCGGTGTAGGGGTTGCCGCAGATCGTCGTGCCCAGCTTCACCAGGCCGCTGAAGCCCGCAAGGTAGGCCGTTGCCACCACGTGATCGCAGTAAGGCAGGTGTTCCGTGATCCGCCTGATCGCCTCCGCCAACGGCGGTGGGAACAGGCGATCCAGGGTGATGGGTGCACGGGCCTGGTGCCGAGCCAGATCCTCTTCCAGAGCGCTGGCTTCCTGCAGCAAGACATCGCGTTGCTCTTCTTCGATCCGAACCGCTGCCAGCAACTGGCGGAGTTCCTGCGGATGGAGCTCGGATTCATCAACCAGCCCCCCAAGCAGCAGCTCCAGTTCGGTGGGCGAGCGATGGGCGGCAACCGCATCGCGAAATCGATCGCGACACTCCTCACGGCTCAGCGGCGGAGCCTTGCTGGGATCAGAAGGGGCATTACTGGAGGCACCGCTGGTTGTGCCATGGGATTCGGCAGGACGGCGCCCGTGACGGGTGCGATCTCCAGCCAACCAGGCGTAATGACGCTGCGCCCGGTCGGGATCCCGATGGCGACAATCCGCCCGAATTATGGACGCCAGAACCCGCTCAGCCTTGTCGTCGATGTCGAGGGCGGCGATCGCCTGCACCAGCAGTTGATCGGGATCGCCCTCAAACCCCAATCCCTGCTCCAGCAGGATGTTGTGCCAGCTCCACAGTTCCTTCGCAAAGCCTGTGAGCTGGAGGCTCCGATCGGCCGCGGCGGATGCATCACCTCCATAGGGACATCCTCCTTTCAGCACCTCCTGCGCCTTGCTGCCGATCAGATCGACCAGGCGCGGTGCCTCCGCTGGATTCGCCGGCTGGGTACCGACCTTTGATGTCATCTCGACCCGCTGCTGCGGCTCAGCAGTCGTGGACGCCCTGACCTTCGGATGGATCCCGATGGAGGCCAGATTTTGCACCTCCACGAAGTTGTAGGCGTAATCAGGGTTGACTAGCTCGTACTGGCCAGCTCCAGTGCGGGTCGGGGCGCAGACGCACACCCGGGTACCGGCAAGGACTTCACCGCAGTGTTCACCACCAACAACGGTCGTGAAATTGCAATGAAGCGATCCCGCTGTAGTGCGCCAGCTGTCCATACCATCAGCCGGCCTCACATAGATGTGAACACCTCCTCCGGGCGTACGTTCAATACGGGTCTCCGTCAGCTCTGGATAAAGATCAAGCAATCCCATCCATGCATCTTCGCAAGCTTCCTGTGATGGGTAATTCTTGCGATCGAAGTCGATCACCACCACATCAGCGGACAGGACAACGGCCAGCCCGATCGGCTTTCTAAGGCGTTCCGCATTATCAATCCTTACCAGCAGCTCAGCTTCATCCACCACATTTCGGTGACTCGTCTGAGTCGGCGTGCCGTCCACCCTCCAGAAACTCGGGTTCTTGCCGACATAAGCAGGCAAGGGATTGCCGTTCTTATCGCGCTGAACTTCCCTCTGACCAGTTTTACCGTTCTGCCTGGTCGCTGGATAGGTCTCGGCGGGAAGTGCCACCGGAATCACCGTCTGCAGGCTCAGCCCGAGCCGCAGCAGGCAAACGACCGCTTCCCTGAGAGCACCGTATTTGCAGGGGTTCATCGACGAACCTCCTTGCAGTAAGAGGCATGGGATGTGCCTCTACGTTGTGAAACAGCCCAGCAGAAAGCGGCCGCACCAATCGCTGGAGATGCCATAATCAGGTGACGACGAACTCAAGGCCGCGGCGAACTTCGCTGCGGCCTTTTCATTTGAGCTCCTGCGCGGCATTACCGGGCGCCCCGGAACCGTGCAAACCGTGCATGTTTCCCGAAGTTGCACGGTTTGCACGGTTCAGCGGCGCTCAATCGCTGGCTTCAGGGACTCAAATGGTGCTGAGCGAATCCAACTGCCATGAGCACATCTCTGACAGCTGCGGATGACATCAGGCAGCAACTCAATCTCATCTGCGCCCAGCTGAATGTGATCCAGGCGCGTCTCGAACTCAAACCCAGGCTCAGCAGCAGCCCCTGGCTGCCCCTGTCCGAATCCGCCAAAGCCCTCCATTTCCCGAGCACCCGTGCCCTGCGCATTGCCATCAACCGCGGTCGCATACCTCCTCAGTTCGTGAGCGCCACCACCGGCGACACCGGCAAGCGGAGGACGCTGTACGTGGATGTGGAGGGCTTTGCCTCACATCTGCGCAACAAGTGAAGCCATTGATGCGCTATCGAACCAGCGCTGGTATAGAGACGTGTGCACCATGAGCGAGTGCCCAAGGCTCTTAGCCGCCAAGGAAGGGCTGATCTGCGGGTTGTGAATCGCCCGCACCGCCCAGGCATGGCGCATGTCGTAGGGGAGGAACGGGGCGCCATGACGGCGCAGAGCCACCCCCAGCTGGGAACCGACAGTGCGGTGGTCACGGTCGAGATTGATCGACGGCAGGCGTTTGGCTTGCAACTCCCAGCGGCTGATCCACGTCTTCGGCAGCGGTAAGCCTTGCCGTGCGCCGGTCTTGCCGCCCCGGATCACCACCAGCCCGTTGCTCTCAACATCAGCCATCAGCAGGGCCTCATGGGGCCTGGCGCCGTAGGTAGCGCAGATCCCGGCAACCCACTGCCAGCCAGATGGCAGCCCATCGATCGCCGCGACGATCTCCTCATCGGTAGGCAGGTTGCGTGGAGCCGCGTCCTTCAGCGGGGTGTAACCCTTGCCCAGGCCCCTGAGCTCCTGCACCGCGTCCATGCCCATCTCCAGGGCCTGCGCCACAGCGGTTGCCGCCAGTGCCGTCTTGCGCCGACTGCAGCTGCCGATCGGCTTGCTCGCCACAAGGGCACGCAGCGTGTCGAGAGTCACGTCCCGCTGCGGTAGCAAAGGTTTCAGCGGGCCCGCATAGGCGGTGGCCCAGGTCACATCCGCACTAGGACCTCGCTTGCGCTGCTTCGCCCACCAGGTTTCTGTGCGCCGCAGGGCTTCGCCACCGCTGATCCCCTCCGTCGTGGGGCCTGCGGTCTGGGTGGTCTGCAGCCACCGCTCGAAGGGGAAGGTCTCCAGCCCCCGGCGGTGCAGCTCCAGATCTTTGCCAAGCTGCCCGGCCAGCTCGCGTGCCTGGTCGACACCGGACGGATAAGGGAACGCGGTGGTGATGCGCCGCTGCTTCCAGCTGCCATCGGGCAACGGCAGGCTGGCCCGCAGCCGCAGCCTTCCCCCGGATGGGGATACTTCGAGGCTGACGCTGGAGCCCAGGTCTCTCAAGGCCCGGTTAATCCGCGTGAGGTAGGGGTCCCGGCCGGCCATGAGGCGTGCCTAAAAGCGTGCCTACTCTCGCCCAAAAAGGGCTCTTTTGTGCCTAATCCATGCCTAACGAAGGCCGGGACGGGAGCGGCTAATTTCTAAAAACTCCTTGCTGCAACTGAGTTTTGCCTGATGGGGGTCCCGAGGATCGAACTCGGCTAAGGCGAATTATGAGTTCGCTGCATTCACCAGATTGCTAGACCCCCGTATTCACAGAGCTACCAAAGCCCCCGCACTAGGGAGCTATGGCTGCTCTGGGTGACTGCACCGGCAGATCCCAGGCTGCCGGAATAGCCATTGGACACATCACCAGTACGCCAGGGCATTGGATCACTCTGCTGCTGAAGCAATACCTGATAGGTATTTCCCACTGCCGAGCCATCCCAAATGATCGTTTGATCAGTGAAGCCAAAGCCCATCACCCTGGTGCCATCACCACCACCCATGGCGATGCCAAATAGATCGGTGATTTGATTGGTGAGGCTGACGCCGCGATCAAAGGGTGCTGTGTAGCTGTAGAACCGTTGCTCCATCAGCTGGGGCGTGGTCTGCACAACGCCGCAGCGGGTAATTTCAACCGGGCCGGCTGCCCCCCCCTGGAGTGCCTGCCCACTGCTGTTTGGGGCCTCCAAGGTGGTGGTACAAACCACAGGGCCCGCCGCTGTAGGGGCCGAGACAAAGGCTCCAACCAAGCACCACGCAGCTACACCGGAGGACCCTGCGGCAACAGCCAAACCAAAAGTGGACCTTATGTTGGTGTTGTAAACCATGGATCCCATCAGCGCAGCTGATCCTGTCGTGATTGACGCAAACTAGTCAACCAATCGCGAATGCACCAGATCTTGTCGACCGTTTCCCTGGCTTCCACGTCATTGGCTGCCAGCCCCGCAGAGATGCGCCTGACCCTGCTTCCCCTGCTCGCCGCCCAGGCTTACCGCCACGGCAATTTCACCTTGGCCTCCGGGCGCAGCAGCCACCACTACGTCAATTGCAAGCCAGTCAGCCTCAGTGGCACCGGCTTGGCTCTGCTTGGCGCCCTAATGCTCGAGCAGGTGGAAGCGGAAGCGTGGGCGGTGGCCGGCCTCACCCTGGGGGCAGATCCCCTGGTGAGCGCAGTGGCGATGAGGGCTGCCTTGGATGGCCGGGAGCTCAATGCTCTGATCGTGCGCAAAGAGGCCAAAGGCCACGGCACCGGTGCCTGGCTGGAGGGGCCGCTGCCGGAACCGGGCAGCACCATCACCGTCCTTGAAGACGTAGTCACCACCGGCGGCTCTTCCCTAAAGGCTGTGCAGCAGCTGCGGGAGGCTGGCTACACAGTGAACCTAGTAGTGACAATCGTGGATCGCCAGGAGGGGGGCCTCGAGGCGATGACGGCTGCCGGGCTGGAGCTGCGCAGCCTGTTTCTGCTGGACGAGGTGGCTGCCAGCGCCGCGAGCCTGGCCAACTCATGAGCTCCGATCCCTGGGGCTGGCAGCCCAGCGGCCCGTGTCGAAGCGAGCAAGCGGGCTACCTGATCCGCCTGGATGGCCCAGATACGGGCAGATTTCTACACGGCCAAACCAGCTCGGCCATCGAAGGCCAGCAGCCCGGCAGCTGGATACCCAGCTGTTGCACCACCGCCACCGGTCGCCTGCGGGCCCTCGCTGAGGTGTTGGTGGATAGGGATGGGGCCTGGCTGCTGCTGCGCGGCGCTGATGGCACCGCCCTTTGGCAGGCCCTTGAGCGGGTGCTGTTCCCCGCCGATCGGGTGCAACTAGGTCCGGCAAAAGCAGTGCGTTGGATCACACCGCTGGGGGATGGCTGCGACGCCCTGCCCCAGGTTGCTGATGGGAGCTGGATTGCTCTGGAAGATGGCAGCGGTTGGTTGCTGGGCCGCCATGTGGTCCTGCTGGCCAACGCCGAGCTGCCCGCCTGGCTAGCCGATCGAGCGCCCCTGCCGGCCAGGGAACAGCAGCGTTGGCGCATCCAGCAGGGAGTGCCGGCGGCCCCAGGTGAGATCAACGACGACACCAACCCCTTCGAAGTAGGGCTCGCCGATCGGGTGAGCCTCAGCAAGGGCTGCTACGTGGGCCAGGAAACCCTGGCCAAACTCGCCACCTACGACGGCGTTAAACAACAGCTGCGACGCTGGTTCTGGCGCGGAACCCAGGGCCCTGGAGAGCCAGGCACGGTCTTGTATGGCGCCAAGACGGGCGAGGAGAGCAGCACCCCCCGGGCGGGCCTGATCACCTCCAGCCTGGCCCTGGAAGATGGCCTCTGGATTGGCCTAGCCCTGGTGCGCCGCCAGTCGCTTCAACAAACCTGCCTGCGCGCCGGCCCCGATCCCGATGGCGCGCTGCTGGAGCTATCTCGCCCGCCAGCCTGCGTTGATCCACCGGTCGGTGCCGGCCGTAAATCCTGAATCTGAAGTCCTGAATCTGAAGGGCTGAAGAGTCAGGGCTGAGCCAGTAGCCAGCGCACCACGGCCCAGGTGGCCAGGCTGTCATCGCGGTTGTAGAGAAATATCCGCTGCAACTGATTGCGACTGGCCTGGCCCCGGCTGCCGTCTTGGCGGTGCCATTGACGCCACTGGCGCCACCAAAGCAGGCAGCGGGCCCCATCCACCCCCTTCTGGCTCCAGGCAAAGCCAAGCCAGCCGGCCACTGCCTTGAGCCCGTAGCTGCTCACCGGCAGGCGCCAGTGGCGTCGCAGCCGGGCGTGCACATCCAGCATCCGACCCCGCAACCGGGCTACCTCAGCCTCACTAGCCCCCTGGCGCTGGGCCAGGCGCACCAGGCCAATCACCTCGGTTTCGCCGTAATGCAGCACCGGCCAATCGGGATAGCGGGCGAGCAAACGCTGCAATCGCTGCCACAGGCGCTGCTCACCATGCTCCTGCAAGGCCAGCAGGGGCTGGTAGCGGGCGGATTGCTCTAGCCAGCCCCCCGCCCCGTCGCTCTCCAGCACCACAAAGCCGTGCAGGAAATCATCGCGGGCATCGGGATCGGATTCGATGTCGTAGAGCAGCACACCAGGTGCTGTTGCCAACTCGGGCAAGACCGGCCCACGGCCAAGGCGCTGCGGCAGGCCAGAGGCCTGCACCCGGGCCTGGGCCACCAACTCAGCGGCAATCTCGCGATGCTGCTCTCCGTAGGCGGCAAGGGCCTCGGCCAACAGCTCTGGATCGCGGGCAGCCAGGTCCGGCAGGCTGGTGACCCCCTGCTCCAGCAACATCTCGCGGCGCTTACCGCCGATGCCACTCACCTCGCTGAGATGCCCCATGGCGGCGGCCTCCTTATCGCAGACGCCTCGCCAGCTGCACAGGGTGCACTTTTTGCGATCGCTCACCAAGGGCGGTGGCGTGGACTGGGCAAGATCAGCCGCCAGGCGCTGCAGGCTCTCATCGAGCTGGTGCTGCAGGCCGCTAGCCAATGCCAGGCGCTCCCGCTGCAGGAACCTGCCTTCACCGGCCACCACCAGACCATGGGGCACTGCTGCCTGCTGGTGCTCCGCCAACAGGCGCCCCCAAAGCGCCAGCACCACCCGCGCTTCCCGGGTTAGACGTCGCCCCTGGCGAGCCAATACCGGCCGGTAGGCATAGGCGCCCCAACGGCTTTGGCCAGCGATGCGCTCCAGCAGGGAGGGATGGGATTCCAATCGGACTCCCTGGGGACCAGCCCCCCGCAGCCGCAAACCCACCACCCCAGCCGCCCCTGCGGTGCAGGCCGCCTCGCCGTGGCCCGGCCGCTGGGGCAGCAGGGTCTGAAAACTGCGCAGCTGGTCGCTCAAGGCCAGGGCCCGGTGGGCATTCCACTGCCGCTCGCTGGCAACCCCAAAGCGATCCAGCCAGGCGCGGCGCCTGCATCGCAGCCAACTGCGCAGCAAGCGATCCGTGAGAGCCGGCTCGGGCCCTGAACGTTCAATTTGGGGCCGGGAAGTCAATGCTGGCGTCCACAGACGCCGACGCTAGGGCTGAAGCGCCGCCGGCACCGCAGAATTGCGCCAGCTCGGCATGCCCACCCCCCATGGCCTCAGCCCCCCTGCCCCTGGAGGCCAGCCCGATCGCCTTCGGCACCGACGGCTGGCGCGGCATCCTCGGCGTGGACATCACCCTGGATCGACTACTGCCGGTAGCTGCCGCCGCAGCCCGGGAGCTGGCCCACTCAGCCCCCGAAGGCCTGAAAAGCCGCGAGGTGGTGATCGGCTATGACCGCCGTTTTCTGGCGCCCGAACTAGCTGAGGGGATCTGCAGCGCCGTTAGAGGTTGCGGCCTGGAGCCCCTGCTTTCGGCCACAGCCACTCCCACCCCTGCCAGCAGCTGGGCCGTGGTGCAGCGCCAGGCCCTGGGCGCCTTGGTGATCACCGCCAGCCACAACCCGCCGGAATGGCTCGGCTTAAAAATCAAGGGACCTTTCGGCGGCTCAGTGGAAGGCGACTTCACCCGCCGAGTGGAAACCCGCCTAGAAGCCGGCGGCATCACCGTGCCGATCCCGGGCGACCCCCAACGCTTCGATGCCCTAGGCACCTACGTGGCGGGCCTGCTGACCAAGGTGGACACTGCGGCACTGGCGGCGGGCCTTGAGCGCCTGGGGCTCAGGGTGATTGTCGATCCAATGCACGGCTCAGCAGCCGGTGTGCTGCCGGCCCTGCTGGGCGATGGGGCCAGATCCAGTGGTGTCATCCGCGAAATTCGGGCAAACCGGGACCCCCTATTTGGCGGCAACCCTCCCGAGCCGCTGGCCCCTTACCTGCAGGAATTAATCACGGCCGTAACCGCCAGCACCGCAGCTGGCCGGCCCGCCATGGGGATCGTGTTTGACGGCGACGGCGACCGCATCGCCGCCGTGGATGAGCGCGGCCGCTTCTGCAGCACCCAGCTGCTGATGCCCCTATTCATCGACCACCTGGCCCGGGCCCGCCAGCTGCCGGGCTGCGTAATCAAAACCGTAAGCGGCTCCGACCTGATGCAACTTGTGGCAGAAGGCCTGGAGCGCCAGGTGCTGGAAAAGCCCGTGGGCTTCAAATACATCGCTGCAGAGATGCTGAGCGGCGAGGTGCTGGTGGGCGGCGAGGAATCGGGCGGCGTGGGCTTCGGCATGCATCTGCCAGAGCGTGATGCACCCTTTGCGGCCCTGCTGCTGATCGAAGCGCTGGTGGAGGGGGGCGTGCCCCTGGGGGAGCGGATCGATGCCCTGCAGCAGCGCTGCGGTGGTGCCGCCGCCTACGACCGACTCGACCTGCGCCTGCCAGACATGGCAGCCCGCGAGCGACTGGAGGCAAAGCTGGACGCAGCACCGCCCAGCGAGGTGGCTGGCAGCCCCGTGCTGGAGGTGATCACGACCGATGGGGTGAAGCTGCGGCTGGGCCCCAGCCACTGGCTGATGCTGCGCTTCTCCGGAACCGAACCACTGCTGCGGCTCTACTGCGAAGCCCCCAGCGAAGCCCGGGTGGCTGAGGTGCTGGGCTGGGCCCGCGAGCTGGCGGAATCGGTCTGACGCCATGTACACAACAGATATGGACTGCTCGCCCGTCACCAAGCTGGTGATCGCCAGCGGCAATGCCGGCAAGGTGCGCGAGTTCCAGCACCTGCTAGCCGGACTCAACCTGGCAATCGAGGCCCAGCCCAATGGCTTGGAAGTGGAGGAAACCGGCAGCACCTTTGCCGAGAACGCGCGCCTCAAGGCGATGGCCGTGGCCAGCGCCACCGGCTGCTGGGCCCTGGCCGACGACTCAGGCCTGAGTGTGCATGCGTTAGGCGGCGCGCCAGGGGTGCACTCAGCCCGCTACGCAAGCAGCGACACAGCCCGTATCGCCAGGCTGCTGCAGGAACTGGAGGGCTATAGCGACCGCAGCGCCGAGTTCAGCGCCGCCCTGGCGGTGGCCGATCCCAACGGCAGCGTGCGGCTGGAGGTGGTGGGTCGCTGCGCTGGCCTGATCCTGGCAACGCCGCAAGGTAGTGGGGGCTTCGGCTATGACCCCGTGTTCTTTGTGCCGCATACGGGGCTCACCTATGCCGAGATGGACAAAGGCCTCAAAAGCGAGATCGGCCACAGGGGCCGGGCTTTTGCCCAGCTGGAGCCCCTGCTGCGCTCCCTGCTGGGCAGCTGATCAGGCAGTCTCAGACCAACTGCCGTGCAGCCCATAAGGAATGGCCAGGGGAAGCTCGAGCACGGCTTGCTCTGTCATATCGGTAGCGTTGAGGATCACCAGATCCGTGGCGCAGCGAGCCCCGTTCCAAACCGGCACCAGCACCCAGCCCCTATCTTCTGCGGCCCCTTCTTCGGCTGAGCCATCAGTTAGGCGGGGCACCATCACCGGTTCGGTGACAAAACCGCGGGGGGCCGCGCTCCAGACCAGGCGTTCGCCGGTCTGCAAGTCGAGCTTCTCAATCGCCTGGAGCGGATCATTACCTCGCTCCCGCTGCGCTACAGCCATCCAGGCAAAGCGCGCGTTTAGGCCCTGCTTTGCCGGATTAACCATGGCGAACTCACAGCAGCGCTGCTCCAGCCACTCGCTCTGCACCGTGCCGCTGCGGGGGTCTATCCGGCAACGGCGCAACTGCCCCTCAGGTATGGAGTCGAAATCGATTTCGCGGTAGTCAACCTCGGGGCCTATGGAAGGAAAATCGTCGTAGTAGATCGAATCCACCACCACCTCGCCGGTGGCCGGATCCTCAAAGGCATTGAGGTGATGGAACACAAAGCCTTCTGGAGCAGGTAGCAGCAGCGGCCGGGCGCCAGCGTGGTGACCCGGCTGGCGGGGCACCAACCAGAACTGACCGGCTTCGCCGGGCTTGGAAGCCAGGCATTGGGCCGCCCCCTTCTGGCCAAGCACAAACGGCAGGGGATTGAACGCGACAGCGTTCTGCAGGAACACAGCCCAGCTGGGTGTGATCGCAAAATCATGCAGGAAGGCAAAACCCTTGAAGCTGTGGCGACTGTCAGCCACCAAATCGCCGGCGCGCACACCATCTGGCTGGTCTGCGCTGGCAAATTCCATCAAGCGAATGGTGCTGGTTGGGCCCGCCTTGACGCCGAAGGTGACCATGCGGGGCTCGCCGTGGTGACCAGGATCGAAACGGGGGTGGGCGCTGAAAGCTTCGCCTGGCTTGAGCAGACCCTCCAGCCGCGAGAGCCCCCTGGTCTCGAGGGTTCGGAGGTCAAGAGCGTGGGGCTCGGCCGCTTCCCAAAGCGCCAGCAGCTGGTCACCCAGCTGCACCACATGGGTATTAGCAATATTTTTGAGCCTCAAATCGAAGGCATTGGCGAGTGGCCCGCCAGGCTTCTGGGTGCCGAAGACCCCCCGGTAAACAAAGCGACCAGCCTGCTCCTCTGCCAGCCACCCCTCGGTGCGCACAAAGCGGTTGGTGAGTCGGGCTTGCCCTCCTTCAAACCTAAAGGCGCTGATCATGCCGTCACCATCAAATGGGTGATGAACCCATTGGCCACCCCGCTCGAGCCGGCCTGGCCCATTGCGGAACAAAGTGCCCTTGAGCTCAGCCGGGATCGTGCCGCGCACGGGCTCTAAGGGTACGTCGCTTAGCTCAACACCGACGTTGCGAAAGGCGCTGGACCAATCGTGGCGCTCATAGGCAGGCTGAAAACCGGTGGGCTGAGAAGCGGTGACTGTCATCCTGGCGATCCCGCGTCAGCGTTTGCGAATTGTGTCGAAAATAGGTCGGCATAAGTGCCGCCGCGAGCCAGCAGGGTGGCGTGATTTCCCGACTCAACCACTCGGCCACCCGCAATCACACAAATGCAGTCGGCATTAACCACCGTCGAGAGGCGATGGGCCACTACCAAGGTGGTGCGATCAGCCATCAATCGATCTAGGGCTTCTTGCACCACCTGCTCAGAGGCTGAGTCGAGGGCAGAAGTGGCCTCGTCCAAAAACAACAAGGGCGCATCCTTAATTAATGCGCGCGCAATTGCAATCCGCTGACGCTGGCCGCCGGACAGCATCGTGCCATTTTCTCCAATAAGGGTGGCATAGCCCTCAGGCAACTGAGTAATGAAATCGTGAGCATTCGCGGCCTGCGCAGCAGCCTCAATCTGGGAAGGCGAAGCTGATGCCAAACCATAGGCAATGTTATTAGCGACAGTGTCGTTAAACAGGAATGTATTTTGATCAACAACTGAAATCAAGGAGCGCAACGATGCCAGAGAAAGCTGGCGGATATCTATGCCGTCAATCGATATAACGCCTGAACTAGGGTCGTAAAATCGGCAAAACAAGTCAATTATGGTACTTTTGCCGCCACCACTAGATCCAACTAAAGCGACAGTGCTGCTGCAAGGCAGCTCTAAAGACAAGTCATCGATAACCAGATCATCGCCATAAGCAAAGCAGACATTCCTGGCCACAAGACCTTCGGATACCTTGCTCAAGGACTTGGGGCTGGAAGCCTCGGGAGGTTCAGGCTTAGTATCGAGAATATTGAATAAATCACTGGCAGCAGAAGCGCCTTGCTGCAATATAGAATTAGATCTAGCAATTCCCTTAAAGGGGGCATAGCACAGATAGAGAGAAGTTAAAAAGGCAAAGAAGTTGCCAGTAGTACGCGTACCGGCAATCACATTTTCACCGCCATACACTAAAACCGCACTAAAACCAATCGCGCCTATCACTTCCATTAGTGGCTGGTTAGCAAGCTTTGCCCTTGTTGTCTTTAGGGCCGCCCTTAAAACCGATTGATTCTCTTGATCAAACCTCGACAACTCATAATCCTGCATGCCGAAGATCTTGACCACCCGCAAACCGATTACCGACTCTTGGAGGAATGACGCCAACTTGGCCAGGCTGAGCTGGCCTGTACTAGAGTGGCGCCTGACTTTTTTAGATGAACTAAGAATTGGTAAAATCGCTAGAGGGAAAAGAATGAAAGCTATTAACGAGAGCAGCCAATCTTGATAAAAAGCCACACAAATTAAAACTAGAAGAGTTAGGGAATCTTTAAATATAGATGAAAACCCATCAACAATTCCGCTCTTGACGAGTGACACGTCAGTGAGCACTCGAGACACCAACACAGTGGAGGAATTCCGATCCACATAGGACTGGGGCAAGTCTAATATTTGCTCAGCAAGTTGATGGCGCAGGTCGGCCGTGATTGACTGGCCAACAGTTTCAGTTAAATAGGCCCCTAAATATTGGGACATCGCCCTAAGTACTATCACTACAAGTATAATTACAGGTGCCAAATACAAGCGGCTTCGGTCGCTCGACGGCAAAATATCGTCAAAAAGGTAGCGAATTACCAGCGGCACGAAGCCGGTGGACGCGCCGTATAGAAAATTAAAGAATAGCGCTAGAGAGAAGCTCGGCCACAAATGGCGGCGCCCATAAAAAGCCAGACGTTGATAAATTTGCGTGCTCACTTAAGCAAACTCACCAATTCATCGGCTGCTCGCCTGGATGCGCCAGGGGGCCCCATGGTTGCCTGCAACTCCTGCACAGATTGATTAAACAATTCCCGATTAGCGTCGAGGCTGCGTAGGGATCTCACAATTTTGTCAGCCGTCACATGCCTCTGAATCAACTCGGGAAACAACTGGCGCCCTAGGATAACATTGGGTAGGCCCATAGAGCGCTGGCCAATTACCAGCCTGGCAATCAAGTAGGTAAGCCAGGAGAAGCGATAAAGAATCACGTGGGGACAGCCCAGCAAGGCCGCTTCGAGCGTAGCTGTGCCAGAGGCGATCACACCAGCATTGGCAGCATGCAGCAGGTTATGGGCGTCGCCATCAACCAGAGGAACCGGCAGTGCCTCTCCGCCATTCGCCTGCTCCAAATAGGAGCGATCGATGGTGGGCGCCTTAAGTAAGACAACCTGCCAACCATCGAGTTTAAGCTGGTTGGCAGCTTTCAGCATGGCGGGCAACAGCATACGCACCTCTGCCCGGCGACTGCCAGGCATCAACACAAGCAAGGGCTGCTCTAGGGATAACCCATGGCGAAGCAGCGTCTGCTCACGGGAGCAACTGACTTGGAGCTCATCTACTAATGGATGGCCCACATAGCGCGCAAAGTCGCGACCATGGGAATTAAAAATGGGCTCCTCAAACGGGAAAATTACGGCCAAGCGCTCAATTAGCCGCTCCATCTTTTTGGCCCGTCCCTGGCCCCAGGCCCATACCTGGGGCGCGATGTAGAAAAATACAGGAATACCGCGCTTCTTCGCCTCCTTAGCCACAAACATATTGAAGCCGGGATAGTCAACCAGCACCACCACATCCGGGCGATGGTTATCCATCTGATGCTTCAACAACTCCATCACGCGGTGGTGACGGCGAAGACTGCTGATGATCTCGACCAAGCCAACCGCAGAAAGCACTCGCACGTCGGCCAGGATGTCGATGCCGCAGGCGCGCAGTTGGTCACCACCCACCCCTGCTATCTCTACCCCAGGCACTTGGCGCTGCAGCTCGCGCACCAAGAAGCCGCCATGGAGATCTCCCGACGCCTCACCTGCCACAAACAAAACCCGCCGCCGTCCCAGATCAGCCATGGAAGCAAACACCCAACAGAGCACAAAGACGCTGATCCAGCCAATTCAGTAAGGGCGCCAGACTGGCACTATCCACCTCAAGCGACACCAAGCTCACCACCCGGCGAAAACGATGGGGCAGGCGTTGTCCATCCTTGACGGTGGTGACCAACCGTGCGCCATTGGCGTGGGCCAAATCCAACAAACGATTCAGGTCTGATTCAGCATAAACGTGGTGATCCGGGAAGGATTCCGTTGCCACCAGCTCGAGTCCGCAGGCCCGCAGAGCGGAAAAAAACTTCTCTGGTAAGCCAATACCGCAGAAGGCAACCAGAGGCTCCTGCTGGAGCTGGGGTGGCGGTACCAAACAGAAGCGCACATCAAACCGTGGCTTGTGGCTCGGCCAACCCAAGGGCATAGGCGGCAACGGCTCAACAGGCTCTGCACCGGTGAACACCAGCCCATCGGCCCGGGCCAATTGATCCAGGGGCTCGCGTAGCGGGCCCGCCGGAAACACCAGACGGTTGCCCAGTCCGTGCTTTCGATCCAGCAGGGACAGGTCCAAATCACGGCCCAAACGCCAGTGCTGCAAACCATCGTCCAGCAAGATCACAGTGGCCCCAGCCGCCACCGCCAACGCCGCGCTCTGACAGCGGTTCGAGCCCACCCACGCCACACCCTCTCTGAGGCTTTGGGCGTACTCCAGGGCCTCATCCCCAACCTCCGCGCAGGAGCTGGTCGCAGAAACCGGGCACGAGTTTCGGCGCCGGGTTCCGTAGCCCCGCAGCAGCACCGCCACCCGCCAGCCCCGCTCCTCAAGGCCCTGGGCCAAGGCAATCCCCAGGGGGGTCTTGCCCGTGCCCCCCAGGGTGAGGTTGCCGATCGAGAGCACCGGTACCGAACAACGCCAACGGCGGGTACCGCGCCGGTGCATGGTCACAGCGCAGCCATAAAGCCAGCCCAGTGGCCAGAGCAGCCAGGCCTGCCAGCTACGGCGGCGCTGATACCAAAAACGCGGCGTAGTTAAGGGCATTAGATCATTCGCATCTCATTAATTGCATCTAATCAGTTGCACTGCTTCAGCGGCACCGCTTCAGCAGCAGTGAAGCAAGCAGCTGGGAGGGGCCGCGCAAGCGCAGGCCCTCCCCATGCCCCTGCGGCAATGGCTGAACCAGCAGGGGCAGGGCAGCCGCCAGAGTTGCTGCCACATCGGCGCACTGCTGGAGACAGCCAGCCGCCAGCAACGGCTCCAGCAGGTCAGAAAAGTTGGCCATATCGGGGCCGCAGAGCACGGGACGCCCCAGGGCCACTGGCTCCAGGGGGTTCTGGCCACCAAGGGCTCGGCCCTGCGGATAAAAACTACCCCCCATCACCACCACGGCCGCGGCGCTGATCCAGGTGCCCATCTCGCCAATTACATCAGCCACCAGCACATCGGGGGGAGGAGCCAAGCCCCCTACAGCCAGGTCACTCCAGAGCGCCGCCGACAGGCCCAGCTGCAGCGCCTGAGCAAGCACCTCCTGGGCCCGCTGGGGATGGCGCGGTGCCAACAGCAGTCCAAATGGGCGCTGCGTCAACTTGTTTTCCGACCAGGCTTCAAGCCATTGCCGCTCTTCACATGCGTGGCTGCTGGCCAGCAGCAGAACCGACCTACCGGCAAACGCCTGCTGCACCACCTCTAGGTGTTTGCTATTGGCCGGCGGCGGATCGGCATCGAGCTTGGTGGAGCCCAGGGCGCGCACATCGCGGGCCCCCAGGCGCCGAAAGCGCTCGGCATCGGCCTGGGACTGGGCTAGGCATAGCTCCACCTGCGCCAGCAACCAGCCGGCATAAACTGGTAGCCGCCGATGCCGCAGGTAGGAGCGTTGGCTCATGCGGGCATTGATCAAGTGCAGATGGGGCATCGCCTGCACCAGCTCAGGCCAGAGCTCCGCCTCCGCCAATACCCCCAGGCAGGGCCGCCAATAGCAGCGAAAGGGCAACAGGGCCAGCCAATGATCTATCGGCACGTATTGGTGAATCGCAGCAGGCGGCAATACCCGGCCAGCCAGGGCGGCGGAGGTGCGTGTCACCGTTGTCACCAGCAGCACTGGCGCTCCAGCACCCTGGCCCAGGGCTCGCAACACGGGCAGCAGGCTGTTGAGTTCGCCCACACTGGCGGCGTGAAACCACAGCAGCGGCCCAGCTGGGCGGAGGCGGCTGGGCCAGCCCAGGCGCTCCCCCAGCCGGCGTGGATCCTCCTTCGCCTGGGCCAGGCGGACCAGCAACAAGATCAGCCAGAGCGGGGTCAGGCCAAGCGAGAGCAGTCGATAGAACCCCAGTAGCAACCGGGCCTGAGCTCGCTTCACGGGCACTCACCAGCCAGGCCGGCGGCCGTATGGCGCAATCGCTCCGCCAGCAGCTCCTGGCTATCCACCAAGCTGTTGTGCAGCCATAGCGGCTCCCCCAGCTGCACAACCACTCGCGACAGGGGCAAGGGCAACACCGACCGGTCCCAGGAGCGCAAGCGATAGCTGCGGGAGCAGGAAACAGAAACCGGCACAATCGGGCTGCCCGATTGCTGGGCAAGATGAATCGCCCCACTTTTGACCAACTCAGCCGGGCCCTTAGGCCCGTCTGGGGTGATGCAAACAGGCTGGCATTGCTGCAGAGCGCGGCGCAGGAAGTGATAAGCCTGCAGGCCACCACGGGTTGAGGAACCCTCCACCACCTCCAAACCGCGTAAGCGCACTGCCACGGCCACGATCTGGGCATCACGATGGCTACTGAGCAGCACAGCCACCCGGCGCCGATCAAAGCGACGCAATAGGGGTATAAAAAAAGCGTGGCGATGCCAGAGGGCGTAAATCACTGCGGCCCCCTGTTCCTGAACCAACCGATAGGTGTCGGGATGGGCCTGAATGCGGATCCGCGAGGTGCGCACAAACAGCTCCCCGTAGCAATTGAGGGCAGCACCGGCAAGGCTGGCCAGCAGTCGGTTGTTGAGCAGGGTTCGTTTTTTCACCAAAACTACCCATCAAAAAACCCTACAGATCTGCCGAAAACGGCAGTTCTGCAGGGAATCACGGATCAGATCGGCAGCCAACTCAGGCGGAACCAACGCCCACGTAGGAGCCGTAGAAAAACAACCCCACAACAAAAATAACTGCCATGCCACCGGCTGTTGCGACCAGCCACAGTGGCAAAACTCCTTCGGTCCAGCGAGAGCGCCAAGCAACCGCAGGACGACCGTCCGGCAGACGATCTGGAATCCGGCCATCAGGCAGGTTGGACTTCTTGCCGCTCATCTGGAGCTCTCCGGGTTACGTGAAGAGGGATCAGTTAAAGAAATAGCTTGAAAAAAGGATGCCGATCGTGAAAACGAACAACAGGCCCAAAAACAAGCTGGTGCGGTTTAGTTCAACCGGCAAATTATTGGGGTTGGGAGAGCGTTGCATGGCTGACGAGCAATTACCGACTCAGCGGCGAACAAATTGCATAGCCGCAAGACATCCCAGGAAAAAGACCGTGGGAACGCCGAGGGCATGCACCGACAGCCACCGAACTGTGAAGATCGGATAGTTGCGGGGGGTGGTGGAAACAGGTGCTTGGGTCATGGCTTAATGCAAGCGCTGGTCAAGTTGACTCTTGCCCTCGTAACGCCGACTCACCACTGGAGCCTTGCTCTCCTGAGCCTGAAAATAGGAGTCAGGGCGAGGGGTTCCAAAGGCGTCATAGGCCAAGCCCGTAGACACGAACATGAAACCGGCCAAAAAGATGGCGGGCAGGGTAACCGCGTGGATTACCCAGTAACGGATGCTCGTGATGATCTCGAAGAACGGGCGTTCTCCAGTTGAGCCGGCAGCCATAGCGACAAGCGTTCAGCCCATTGATCCTAAGGGTGAGCAGGGGGAGGCAGGGGCCGAAATGGCCCCTTGGTTACAGAAGTTGGCGGCCGCAGCAGCTGGACGGGTTGGGATCAGCCCACCCAGCGCAGTAGGGATCCCCGTTCGCCCAGCACAAAGCCCTTGCCATCTGACTTAAAGCTGATGCGGGTGAAGTTGGAGGGCTGCTGGGCGCCCACCGGATCTTTCTGCCAGCTTTTGCCACCATCGCTGGACATCAACAAAGTGCCGCTGCCGCCGCCGGTCCAGATCGAGCCATCAGGAGCCCAGGCCATGTCGAGATAACCAAAGCCATTCGTGATCGGCACCACCGCCTTGCCCCACTCCTCAACATTGCTGGCATCTGGGTTGAAGCGGATCTGGGCTCCCCGGGCCAACATCCAGAGGGAGCCGTCGGGCTGGAAGCCCATCGACTGGAGCCGCTGGCTGCTCATCCGTTGGTGGGGCTGCCAGGTGCCATCCCCTGGCTTCCAAGTGGAGAAGAAGTTGCCCAGGCCACTGACGCTTACATAGCGACCATCGTTAAAGCGGCGCAGCTCCCGCACGGCCCCGGCAGCGTCATCCACATCGGCTTGCCAGTTGGTGCCGCCATCACTGGTTTGATAAATCGCTCCGACATTGGTGGCCAGCTCCGCCTGATTTGGCCCCAGAGCCGTGATCAGGTATGGCTCCCCTGGCAGCTTGGTATCCAGGAAAAGACGGCTCCAGTTTTGGCCGCCGTCCGTGGTGTGCAGCAACAAACCAGGCTGGCCGGCAATCCAGCCCTCATCACCGCGGAAATCAAGGCTGATCAAACGGAAGTTTTCCTCTTCCGGCAGATCGAGGGCCCGCTCAGCCCAGCTGGCACCGCCATCGTTGGTTTCTAGGATCAACCTGTTGCTACCCACCAGAAAGCCGTGGCGGTCATCGGTGAAGGCCACATCCAGGGGATTGGCCTTGGTGGCCAAAGGCACTGCTTGCCAGGGGCTTGCGGCCGCCACAGGCAACCCGGTGGTGACACAGCCGGAGAGGCCAAAGCCCAGCCCAGCAACGAGCAGCAAGCTCACTAGGGACCTCATCAAGGGCCGCATGAGGGCCTGAAGCTGGCGGGACAGGGGAAGACTGGTCATCAGCGCAGGGAGTAGAGGGAGAGGAAGAAGGCAAAAGCCAAAGCGAAGCCCCCGAAGATCAACACATTCTTCTGGCCTGGGGTGAGCCTGTTGACGCCCAACCCGAAGTTGAGGTTTTCTTCAAAGCCGCTGGGCTTGTTGCGGGGCCCGATGTCCTTAAAGGCCCCAACCCGACTGCGGCAGACGGGGCAGCGGAAACCGATGGGATCAATCTGGGTAAAGGGCGTGCCGGGAGCGATGGCCAACTTGCGCACCCCCTCAGCCGGGTCGTAGACGAAACCGCAGCTGCGGCATTCAAATCGGTGCGTATCTGGATCCTCCCCTGTATCAACTGACGGATCCTCCACTGGATCAACGGACAGAGCCTCTTCCGATTGGGGGCCTGGCTCGGCCTCAATGACCTCGCTGGGTTCGCTGGCTTCGGGCTGGGGCCCAGGCACTTGATCAGAACTCATCCCTGGGCCTCAGGTGGTGCAGTCACTTTATCGGTGCAACCCCAGGGCCCGGGCACAGATGCCAGACTGCACGACAGGTTGGTATGGCTCGAATGTTCGTGCTCTCCGGCTACGACGCTTTTGTTGGCTTCCTGCTGATTTCGGCGGCGGTGCCAGTGCTGGCGTTGTTGGCCAACAAACTGCTGTCACCCCAAAGCCGCAAGGGCGAGCGCGAGCTCACCTACGAATCGGGCATGGAGCCGATTGGCGGCGCCTGGATTCAATTCAATATCCGCTACTACATGTTTGCCCTGGTCTTCGTCATCTTTGACGTGGAGACCGTTTTTCTCTACCCCTGGGCCGTGGCCTTCCACCGGCTTGGCCTGCTTGCCTTTATCGAAGCCCTTATCTTCATCGCCATCCTGGTAGTGGCCCTCGCCTACGCCTGGCGCAAAGGCGCCCTTGAGTGGAGCTGAACCCATGACCAACACACCCTCAATAGAAGCTTTAAAGGATCTGCGGGCGGCTAGCTGCAACCCGGTTGGCACACCAACGATCACCTCAGATCTCTCCGAAAATGTCATCCTCACCACCCTGGATGACATTCACAACTGGGCGCGCCTCTCGAGTCTCTGGCCCCTGCTTTACGGCACGGCTTGCTGCTTCATCGAATTTGCTGCCCTGATTGGCTCCCGCTTCGATTTCGACCGCTTTGGTCTAGTGCCCCGCTCCAGTCCACGCCAGGCAGACCTGCTGATCGTGGCCGGCACGGTGACCATGAAAATGGCCCCTGCCCTGGTGCGTCTCTATGAGCAGATGCCGGAGCCGAAATATGTGATCGCCATGGGCGCTTGCACCATCACCGGCGGCATGTTTTCCGCCGATTCCACCACCGCCGTGCGGGGCGTGGACAAGTTGATTCCCGTTGATCTCTACCTACCCGGCTGCCCTCCTCGCCCGGAAGCAATCTTTGATGCGGTGATCAAGCTGCGTAAAAAGGTGGGCAACGAAGCCTTGGTCGAGCGCGGCAATCTGCAGCAATCGCACCGCTACTTCACTGTCTCCCACCAGATGAAAGCAGTGGCCCCGATCGTGAATGGCCAATACCTAGCGGCCGAAACCCAAAGGCAGGCCCTAGCCGCCGCCAGCTCCCTTCCCATGCCCGCACCAGCTGCGGCCATACCTGCTCCAGTCGAAGCCTGAGCACCACCTCCACGCCCGCCATGCCTGACCCAATCCAAACCAACGCCGGCGAAGACGCCAGCAGCACGGCGCTTGAAACCCCAGCTCCAGGCGCGGTTGGCAGCTGGCTATGCAGCCAGGGGTTCGATCATGTTGCGCTTGGCCGCGACCATCTCGGCATCGAAATGCTCGGCGTGGAAGCGGTGTTTTTGCCAGTAATCGCTACGGCCCTCAAAAGCCAAGGGTTCGATTACCTGCAATGCCAAGGGGGCTACGACGAAGGAGCCGGTGGCCGGCTAGTGAGCTTCTACAACCTGGTCAAGCTGGCAGCCCTTTCAGATCGCTCTACTGCTGGGGTGATGCCCCCAGGGGAAGCCCCTGAAGAAGTGCGCATCAAGGTATTTCTGGAGCGCGACGGCGATCTCACCATTCCCACTCTCTATGGCCTGTTCCGCGGTGCCGACTGGCAGGAGCGGGAAACCTTCGACATGTACGGCATTCAGTTCGCTGGCCACCCCCATCCCAAGCGGCTTTTGATGCCGGAAGACTGGAAAGGCTTTCCGATGCGCAAGGACTACGTGCAGCCCGATTTCTACGAAATGCAGGACGCCTACTAAGAAGCGGAACCGCTGCCCCGCTGGTGATTACGAAAAAACCGCATCACCGCTAGGGCGACGCTGCGGGGATCGTGGCGCAACGTGGCCGTAGGCCTTGCCCCTTGGAGCGGTGCAAGCATCACTTCGTAGCCCTGGCGGCGCAGCTGGCGCGTATCACAGGCCACCGGCTCGGCGCCCTGGTGCCGGTAATGGTCAATCAAAGCGGAATCGCCCAGATCTTCCTGTGCGAGCACAGCGGTAAAGAGTCGCTCCTCCACCCCGAGGCTGGCCAATTGGGCCTCCAGGGCCCGCAAATGGCCCTCTACATCGAGCCCATCGGTTTCGCCCGGCTGGGTCATCAGGTTGCAGATGTAAAGGCGCGGTGCCTTGCTGCGGCGGATGGCCTGCACCAGTTCGGGTACGAGCAGGTTGGGCAGCAGCGAGGTGTAGAGGCTGCCCGGGCCCAGCACAATCAGATCGGCATTGGCGATGGCCTCCAGGGCCCGGGGTAGGGCCGGGGGACGCTCGGGCGTACAGCCCAGCCGCACGATTGGGCTGGAGGCGTGGCCAATCTTCGACTCGCCCTCGATCCGTTCGCCGTTCTCAAGCTCAGCCCACAAACGCACGTCGGCGTTGGTGGCGGGCACCACCTGCCCCTGCACCGCCAACACCCTGCTACTGGCGGTGATTGCCGATTCCAGATTGCCAGTGATCGCCGTGAGGGCTGAGAGGAATAAGTTGCCGAAGCTGTGGCCTTCAAGGCCGCTACCGGCCTTGAAGCGGTATTGGAACAACCGGGTCAGCAGGGGTTCCTCCCGTGCCAGGGCCGCCAGGCAATTGCGGATGTCGCCGGGTGGTTGCACGCCCAGCTCCCGACGCAGCACCCCGCTGCTGCCGCCGTCATCGGCAACCGTGACGATGGCCGTGAGATTGCTGCTGTAGCGCTTTAGTCCACTGAGCAGGGTGGAAAGACCGGTGCCACCGCCAATGGCGACGATGCTTGGACCGCGGTTGAGGCGCCGCTGAGCCAGCAGAGCATCCACCAACAATGTGTCTTTTTCAGGAGCCAAAGCCTGCTGAATGGAGCCGAAACTGCGGCTCTGGCCCAACCAGATCAGCACAGCCCCAACCAGCAGCACCAACGGGCCCGTGAACTTGCGGGGCAACACCCCAGTGACCTGAGCCAGCAGCCATTTAATGCTGGAGAGCATCCAGTAGATCGGCTGCAGATCTGCCCACACCGCCGCGCCGAGCAGGGCCACCAATAAACCCAACCCGGAGGTGAGCACCCAGCGCTTCACTACCAGACCTGGCTGCAACCAGCGGGCCGCTCGCCGGGAGCGACTCATCAAGTCCTTGCGGCGCAGATCGCCGCGGCCCAGCCAACCCGGTTTCGGCAGCGGTCGGCGGGAGCGCCGCAATCGGGAAACCGGAGCGGAAGAGCGCAAAGGGCGGGGGAGGACGCTGCCTCAATTGGCTGAACTTTAAGGAGAGCCATCGGCACCGCAAACAGCCAGGATGGAAACCTTCTTCATGAGCCCCCTCTGGCTTCCTCAGCAGCACCGCTGGCCGCAATGGAGAACCTCAGCGTGCGCTGGGGCAGCCGCTGCGTTCTTGACCAGGTAAATCTGCACGTAGCCCCCGGCGAGCGCCTAGTGGTGGTTGGGCCTTCCGGGGCGGGTAAATCAACCATCCTGCGTCTGCTGGCCGGACTGCAGCTACCCAGCAGCGGCAGCTTGAGCCTGCATGGCATACCTCAGTCCTACCTGCGTCTAGACCAACGCCAGCCTCCGGACGTACGGCTGGTGTTTCAGAACCCGGCCCTACTTGGCTCCCTAACCGTGCGTGAAAACGTCGGCTTCCTGCTCTACCGCCACGGCCAGCTAGCTGAAGGAGACATTCGGGAGCGAGTGGGCGCAGCACTGCATGCGGTGGGGCTGCAAGGCATCGAGGACCAAATGCCTGCGGAGCTCAGCGGCGGCATGCAGAAGCGGGTCAGCTTTGCCCGGGCCCTAATCGACGACCCGGCCAAGCCAGATGAACAGATGCCCCTGCTGCTGTTCGACGAACCCACGGCCGGCCTGGATCCGATGGCTTGTACCCGCATCGAAGATCTAATCGTGCGCACCACAGAAGTGGCCCGCGCCACCTCTGTGGTGGTGAGCCATGTGCACAGCACCATCGAACGCTCTGCGGAACGGGTTGTGCTGCTCTATGACGGCCAATTCCGCTGGAGCGGCACGGTTGAGGAATACCGCAGCTGCAGCGATCCCTACGTGGTGCAGTTCAGGAGCGGTAGTCTGCGCGGACCAATGCAGCCTGCGGAGCTCTGAATCCATGCGCCGCAGCATCCGCGAAGCAGTTGTCGGCTTCTCCCTGTTAGCCGCCATCAGCAGTGCCGTAGGTCTCTCCTTCTGGTTGCGCGGCATCTCCCTAAGCAGGCAAAACTGGATTGTCAAAGCCAGCTTTGCCGAAGCATCTGGCCTGGCAGAGCGCTCACCTGTGACCTACAGAGGAGTTTTGGTTGGCAGCGTGCGGCGCGTAACCGTTACACCCCAGGCGGTGGTTGCTGAGCTGGAAATCAACCATGCCGACCTAAATCTGGCCCGGCCCACCAGGGCGGAGATCGGCGAAGCCTCATTACTAGGTGGTGAAGCCGAAGTTGCCCTGATCAGCAACGGCCCGCCCTTGCCGCCAGGCTCTGCCAACCCACGCTCCAAGGTCTGCAATACGACCGTAGCCATCTGCAATGGCGCCACTATCGAGGGAATTCAGGGGCCAAGTCTCACCAGCGTGACCACGCTGATGCACAAGATGCTGGTGGAAACAGACCAGATGCAACTGCTCAGCAAGGTCTCAACCGCCGCCAGCAGCTTTGAGCGCACCGCCAAGGACACCTCGGCCTTCATGAAGGACGGCCAGTCCCTGGCCAAGGAGCTCGAAACATCGGTGAAGGCAGCCAAGCCCACGATCACCAATCTCAACAGCAGCAGCGCCCACCTGCGCCGCGTGCTCGCCGCCCTGGACAATCCCCAGACCCTGAAGGATCTGCAGGCCACCGTCAGCAATGCCGAGCAGCTCACCGCCAAATGGAATTCAGTTGGGGGCGATGTGACCAAACTCACCGACGATCCCCGCTTCATGGACAGCATCCGCAGCGTGGCAGTGGGCTTGGGCAAGTTTTTCGATGAGCTGTACCCAGCAGCTAAATCCCGTTGATCGCCTCCATGGCGATGGCGGCGATGGCCTGATCGCTGGCCTTGGGCAGCTGCACATACTTGCCACCGGCGGCCTCAGCCAGGTCCTTGCCCATGCCGCTGCCGATGAACTTGCGCTCGGTGTCGATCACCAGCAGCTTGATACCCAGGGCCCTGTACTTGCTGGCCACCTGCTTCACCTCCTCCTTGAGGTCCACCGGCTCCTCCCCCTCCAGCTGCGGCTGACCCAGGGAGCGGCTGAGGGGCACGTTGCCGCGGCCATCGGTGATCGCCACCACCACCACCTGGCCCAGATCGCCCGTGGCCAGGGCGTTGGCCCCCACCCGGGCGGCCTGGGAGAGCCCGTGGGCCAGGGGTGATCCGCCGCCGCAGGGCATCGCCTCCAGACGCCGGCGCGCAGCGGTGATCGAGCGGGTGGGGGGCAACAGCACCTCGGCCTGCTCGCCGCGGAAGGGAATCAGGGCCACTTCGTCGCGATTTTCGTAGGCCTCGGTGAGCAAGCGGATCACGGCCCCCTTAGCGCTCTGCATGCGGTTGAGAGCCATCGAGCCGCTGGCATCCACCAGGAAGATCACCAGGGCACCGGCCTTGCGCTGCAGCTGCTTGGCGCGCAGGTCACCGTCTTCCACGATCACCTTGCGATGGGGCTCCCGCTCACGGCGAGATTTCTGATAGGGGGCGGCCGCCCGCAGGGTGGCATCGACGGCGATGCGCTTCACCGGGCCGCGGGGCAGCATCGGCTTCACGTAACGGCCGCGAGAATCGCTAAATACCACTGCCCTGCTGCCACTGCCGCCGCTCTTGGCCTTGGCCGAGGAGAACAGCAGCAGGTCAGGGTCGATGGCGATGGCCTCAGGATCCAGCAGGAACTCCTCAGGCACCTGGGGCGGGGCCTGGTCTTCGGGACTGTCGTCTTGGGATTCGTCGTCTTGATCGTCTTTGTCTTGCTCGGGCTGCTGCTCCCCCTGGGGCGGTGTCTCTCCCTGGGGTGGTGGCGGCGCTTCAAGGGGCTGGTCGGGATCGGTGGGCGGCATTTGCAGGGCACGAGGTGCAATCACCAGGCGCACTGCCACTTGAAGATCGTCGGCCTCGACTCGATCGCGGCCGCTGAGGGCTGCATGGGCCCGGGCCACCCGCACGGCATAGAGCTCGCTGCGATGGCCCTCGACCCCACCCCGCAATGCCTCATTCACCAGATAAACGATCTGCTCGCGGGCAATCTGCACATCCGGTAGCCACTGCCGCGCCAGCAGCAGCTGGGTAGCCAAGGCATCGGTTTCCTCCTGCCAGCGTGCACCGAAGTCGGTGCTGGATTCGGCCTGATCCATCGCCGAGCGGGTGATTTCCACCCGCTGCTCAAGCTCCAGCACCTGATTGGCACTTAGGCAGATGGCGAAGCGATCGAGCAGGTGATCGCGTACCGGCCCCTCTTCAGGATTGAAGGTGGCGATCAGCAGGCAGCGAGAGGGGTGGCTGAGGCTGAGGCCCTCCCGCTCGATCCGGTTTTCGCCGCTGCCCACCGCCGCCAACAACAGGTTGGTGACGTTGTCATCTAGCAAGTTGAGCTCGTCGACGTAGAGCACACCCCGATGGGCTTCAGCCAGCAGCCCTGGCTGAAAAACAGCCTGGCCACTGGTCAGCGAAGCCGTCACATCGACCGAGCCCACCAGCCTGTCTTCGGTGATGCCCAAGGGCACCTGCACAAAGGGCGCCGGCACCACTGCGGTGGGCAACAGGGCGCTGGCATCGGCGCCAGTGGGATCGGCAGCCAATTCGGTAAGCCGAATGCAAGTTGCCTCGTCCCAGTCATCGGGCCTCTGGGGATCGATGTTGAGGGCCTGGCCGCCCACATCGAGCACGTCGATCGGCGGCAGCAGGGCGTGCAGACCTCGCGCCAACACCGACTTGCCAGTGCCACGACCACCGGCGATCACCACCCCGCCCAGGCCTGGATCGACCGCGGCCAGCAGCAGGGCCAGCTTGAGGGTGCCGTGGCCGGTGATGGCGGCGAGGGGAAAGGCCCTACTGGCAACTCCGCTTGCAACCATGGGAGGGCTAAGACCCGATTCACGTGCCAGCCAGTCTCGCTGATCAGCCCAGAGGCAGTGAAGCGGCAACCCTTGCCATTGCCCTTGGTGCCAACCTGCCCAGCAGCTGCGGTGGCCCGATCGCCACCCTGATCGCCGTGCGGCCCCTGCTCGAAGCCAGCCTGCGGCAGTGGGGCCAGGGCCTCAGCTCGGGGCCCACCGGCTTCCGCTGGTCTCCTCTGTTTGAGACCGAACCGGTAGGCGGCCCCTCAGGCCAGCCGCCCTATATCAATGCGGTGCTAGTGGTGGACGGCCTGGTGGCAGGGCTGGGAACTGATGGGGCAAGGGCAGCAGCCGGTGAAGCCCTGCTGGAGCAATTGCAAGCGCTGGAGCATGACTTCGGCCGGGATCGTCAGGCGCGCTGGGCCCCCCGCAGCCTCGACCTCGACCTGCTCTGGTGGGGGGATCTGAGCTGCCATACCCCCCGCCTCCAGTTGCCCCACCCGCTATGGCGGCAGCGAGACTTTGTGCTGGCGCCGCTGGCGGCCCTCGCAGGCCTGGCCCCAGAACCTGGGTGCGCTGTGATAGCGCTGGCTGGCAGACCCGGCTGGCCCGAGCAGCTGGGGTAGCCCTGCGCGATGCTGGCCCCACCGACCCGCGACAAGCCCAGCCATGGCGCCCCTCCCCGCTCCTGAGCCCTCGCGTCACCTGGAAACCACCGCGGTGCTCGATGCCCGCAAGATCCGCTTTGAGGTCAACCGCGTCGAGCTGCCGATGGGCGTGGTGGGCACTTTTGGCTTGATCCGCCACCCCGGCGCCTCCCTGGCCGTGCCGGTGCTCGCGGACGGCCGAATTGTGGTGCTGCGCCAATACCGCTTCGCCGTGGCCACCCGGCTGCTGGAATTTCCGGCCGGCACCCTCGATGAGGGTGAAGATCCCCTCAGCACCATGCAGCGGGAGCTGCAGGAGGAGGCCGGCTACAGCGCCAGCCGCTGGGATCCCCTAGGGGCGATGCTGCCCTGCCCGGGCTACTCCGATGAGGTGATACACCTGTTCCTGGCCCGCGAGCTGACGCAGCTGGCCCAGCCCCCCGCCGGCGATGACGACGAGGACCTGGAGGTGCTGCTGATGGAGCCCGGCGAACTGGATGCGGCCCTGGCCAGCGGCGACGAGTACCTCGATGGCAAAAGCGTCACCGCCTGGCTGCGGGCCAAGCAACTGCTGGGGTTCTAAGCCGCGATGACTCCACCCCGCTGGCTTTTCTGGCATCGCCGCGACCTGCGCCTGAGCGATAACAAGGGGCTCGCCGCTGCGGCCGCCGCCACTACAGCGGTGACCGGGGTGTTCGTGCTGGATCCCGCCATCCTGTCGGATCCGAGCATGGCCCCGGCGCGGCTGTGGTTTCTGTCTGAGAGCCTGCGGGAGCTGCAACAGGCCTGGCAGCAGGCCGGCAGCCGGCTGGTGATCCTGAACGGCGACCCAGCTGAGCTACTGCCCCGACTGGCTACCGCCCTCGGCGCTGAGGTGGTGGCCTGGAACCGGGATGTGGAACCCTTCGGGCGCGAGCGCGACCGGCGGGTGGCGCGGGCGCTGCAGGCGGAGGGGCGCAAGGTGCTGGCCGACTGGGACCAGCTCCTGGTGGCGCCGGAGGCCATCAAAACCGGCGCCGGCGACCCCTACCGGGTTTACGGGCCCTACTGGCGCAGTTGGCGCCGTTGGGTGGAGGAGGCAAGCGCCCTGGGTTCCGCGGCCTCGGGTGGCCTGGATCCCCTGCCGGCGCCGAGCGCCCTGATGGATTGCGAGTCCGCCCAGCTCAGCGGGCTGCCACGGGTGAGCCCAGACCTGGAGCACGGCTTCTCCGGCGCCGAGCTCTGCCCCTGCCGCCCCGGCGAAAAAGCGGCCCAACAGCAGCTGCAGGCCTTCTGCGACGGCGATGGCCGCTCCATTGCGCTACTTGGCTACGAACCGGGACGCAACATCCCCGGCGAAGCGGGCACCTCAGGGCTCAGCGCCGCCCTCAAGTTCGGCACGCTCAGCCCCCGCCAGGCCTGGGCCGCCGCCCAGCAGGCCCGGCAGCTGGCCCGCAGCGAGGAGGAGCTGCACTCAATCCAGGTGTGGGAGCAGGAACTGGCCTGGCGCGAGTTTTACCAGCAGGCACTTTTTCACTTTCCCGAGCTGGCAGAAGGGCCCTACCGGCCCCAGTGGCGCGCCTTCCCCTGGGACAACGACAACGGCTGGTTTGAGGCCTGGCGCGATGGACTCACGGGCATGCCGATCATCGACGCCGCCATGCGCCAACTAAATGAGAGCGGCTGGATGCACAACCGCTGCCGCATGATCGTGGCCTCCTTCCTGGTGAAGGACCTGATCTGCGACTGGCGCTGGGGCGAGGCGGCCTTCATGGCGCGCCTGGTGGATGGCGACCTGGCCGCCAACAACGGCGGCTGGCAGTGGAGCGCCAGCAGCGGCATGGACCCCAAACCGCTGCGCATCTTCAACCCGGCCACCCAGGCCTCCAAATTCGATGCCGATGGCACCTACATCCGCACCTGGCTGCCGGAGCTGCGCCATGTGGCCACCCGCGACCTGATCAGTGGTGATATTGCGACCCTTGAGCGACGCGGCTACCCGGCCCCACTGGTGAACCACAAAATTCAGCAAGCGCGCTTCAAAGCTCTCTACGCCACTATCAAGGGCTGAGCCAACACAGCGCTCAGCACCTCGATCACCCGCTGCTGCTGCTCACCGCTGAGCTCTGGAAAGATCGGCAGGCTCAGCACTTCGGTGCAGAGCCGCTCGGTGACCGGTAGGGAGCCGGGCCCGTAGCCCAGCTCCTTGTAGGCCGGCTGACGGTGGATTGGGATTGGATAATAGATAATCGTGCTGACGCCGGAATCCTGGAGCTGCTGCTTGAGCCAGTCGCGGCAGCAGGCCTCCGGCAGACTGAAGCTGGCGCTATCTGAAGCAGGCACACAGGAGATACCGGACTCAGCACAGGCCTGGGCCGCAGCGCATCGGGGCACCCTCAGAACGAACTGGTTCCAGCTGTGGCCATCTGGGCCAAGCTCTGGCAAGGCGACACCCGAAAGGGCGGCCAAATGCTCGCGGTAGTGCCGGGCGATAGCACCACGGCGCTCAACCCAGCGAGGCAGGTGGGGCAGCTTGACGTTGAGCACCGCCGCCTGCATGGCGTCAAGGCGGCTGTTGTAGCCAAGAGCCGTGTGCAGGTAGCGGCGGGGCATGCCATGCACCGCAAGCTCCCGCATGGCCTGGGCTAGCTCGGCATCGCGGCAGGTAATCGCCCCTCCATCACCAGCGGCGCCCAGATTCTTGGTGGGAAAGAAGCTGAAACAGCCCACATCCCCCCAGCTGCCCACGGGCCGGCCCGCCCAGCTAGCACCGGTGGCCTGGGCACAATCTTCGACCACCTTGAGGCCATGGCGCTCAGCGATGGCACACACCCGCTCCATGTCCACGGGGCGCCCAAACAGGTGCACCGGTAGCAGGGCCCTGGTGGCCGGCGTGATCGCCGCCTCCAGCTGATCGAGATCGATCAGGTAGCTGCTCTCCTCCACATCGACAAACACCGGCGTGGCGCCCACGGCGCTGATCGCTTCGGCGGTGGCAAAGAAGCTGAAGGAAGCAGTGATCACCTCATCGCCAGAGCCGATGCCAAGCCCACGCAAAGCCAGAATCAAGGCATCGGTGCCGCTGTTGCAGCCGATGGCATGGGGAACTCGACAGGCCTCAGCAAAATCCTGCTCAAAGCGGGAGATCGTGGCGCCGCCGATGTACTGACCACTGCGCAAAACCTCGAGCACAGCCTGATCTAGAGCTGCTCCCAGCCCATGAAGCTGCTCGCTAAGGCTGAACGGTGGCACTTGCATAGCGAGCAATTTACGCCTTTCAGGCCTACGCCTTGGTGGCCGAATGCCAGTTAATGGTTGAGCCAAGTGGGGCCGGGCCATGATCTGCTCACCATGCGCCACGGGAGCCTTGCGATGATTCCAGCTCGGCGAAGACAACATGCCCTGGCCAGCGGGCTTGCCAGCGTGGTCGGCACCGCCTTACTGAGCGCTTGCGTGCCAGCCCACCGCCACCCCACCTGGGCGATCTATCCGCTGCAGCGGCGCCTGCCCAACGACGGCCTGGCCGTGGTCAGTCAGCCCGATGGCTACGGCCTGCATATCTGGATCGACACCGACACCCGTCAGAGCGGTAGCTGCAAGCCCCGCTGGAGCGCCGATGTAGCCCGGCTCTTCAACGGCAACGGCACGGCCCCGTTCAGCTCGGGCCTGGCGCCGCGCCAAGAGTTCTTCCAGGCCGTCGCCCGCAAGGACGTGCGCCGGGCCCTGCGCCAGCAGAGCGAGGCCCTCTGTAAGCAACAGTCCCCCCGCAGCAGCTTCAGCTGGCTGGAGCCTCCCCGCAACGCCGCCGAAATCAAGCCGGAGCCCTACCCGCTGCTGGAGGAAGCCGACCTGCTCAGCGATCCCAACGCCGTGCTGGAGCAGGAGGAGCGGCTGCTGAACCCCGCCCCCACAGCACCGGCTCAGCCCGGCGCCAGTAGCGACTAAAGCGGCG
Source organism: Cyanobium sp. (assembly GCA_044356035.1). Taxonomy (GTDB): domain Bacteria; phylum Cyanobacteriota; class Cyanobacteriia; order PCC-6307; family Cyanobiaceae; genus Cyanobium_A. The sequence goes on from JBIKWZ010000005.1 coordinate 49,777, forward strand.
CAGATCCAGCGGTTCCGGCAGCGCCACGAAGGGTTCGGGCTCGAGCACCTGAACCGGCAAGTGGGTGGCGATCTGCTCCCACAAGTGCCCAAAGCGCGGATCCACTGCAGCGCTGGTGACCACGCCATCAGCCCCATGGCGGCGAGCGAAGCTCAGCACCTCCCGGGCCACGTCGCCGTGGCGCAGGGTCACCGGCAGCTCCAGCAGGCACTCGTAGACAAAGCCCAGCCGCTTGAGGCTGAGACGCTGGGTCTCAATGAGCTCCCGGTCGAACACAAAGACCGCCGGCGCCGCCGGATGGGCCAGCAGCGCCGGGTTGGTAGGCCCTAGGGCCTCGCCATGGATCCAAATGATCGGGTTAAGCATCAGCGAGGCCCCCGTGGGGAGGGCACTGCCTTTAACAATCGACGTTGCAACTGTTCATAGCTGGCTTCAAAGGGGCAGCCCGCACCAGCCAGGGCGCAGTCGCGGCAAAAGCGGCCGGAGCTGAAGCGCTCCAAGTTTTCCCGGTTGAAGATGTAGGGCTTGCTGCTGAAGCTGGAGGCCACCCACTGCCAGCTGAGGTTGTTGCTGGCCGGATCGCCATCGAGCAGATGCTGCAGAAACCAGCGGGCACCGGCCTGCCACTGGATACGCCGCCAGTGCACCACGTAGGCCGCCAGCCACATGCGGGCGTGGTTGTGCAGCCAGCCGGTGTGGATCAGTTCAGTGGCAAAGCCATCCATGCAGACCAGGCCGGTGCGGGCCTCGAGCAGATCGGCCGGCAGCGCGGCGGTGTAGCGCTCGGGGGCATGGCCGTTCTTGAGCGGCTCCTGGTCGCGCCAGATGCCATCGCCCAGCTGGCGCCAGAGCCGCTGCCAGTAGTCGCGCCAGCCCAGCTCGTTGATTAATTTTTGGGCAGCTACCGGTGGCTGGCCGCTGCGCTCCAACCAGAAGAACACCGCCTCACGCACCTCCACCAGGCTGAGCACGCCGTGGCGGATGTGGGGCGAGAGGCGCGTCACCGCCCCATCGAGGTGGTTGCGGCTGCGGCCATAGGCGGCCGGATCGATGGCGGCTAGCGCCGTTTCAGCCGCCCGGCGCCCGCCCTGAATGGGACTCAACCCACCAGGGGCCTCCGGAAACAGCTGGCGCAGGGTCGCCTCCAGCGCATCGCGATTGGCGAACTGGCGAGGCAGATCGCCGGGTGGGAGAGAATCGCCCAATCGCATCGTTCCGGCTCCTGGCCACTACTCCCATGCTCCTAGATCTGCGCGGCAAAAAGGCCCTGGTTACCGGCATCGCCAACAACAAGTCGATCGCCTGGGGCATCGCCCAGCAGCTGCATGCCGCCGGGGCTGAGCTGGGCGTGACCTACCTACCCGATGAGAAGGGCCGCTTCGAGGGCAAGGTGCGCGAGCTCACCGCGCCGCTGGCACCCAGCCTGTTCGAGCCCCTGAACGTGCAGGACCCCGCCCAGATAGAAGCCGTGTTCGATCGCGTCAAGGAGCAATGGGGCTCGATCGACGTGCTGGTGCACTGCCTGGCCTTCGCTGGCAAGGAGGAGCTGATCGGCGACTATTCCGCCATCAGCCCCGAGGGCTTTGCCCGGGCCCTAGAGGTGAGCGCCTACTCTCTGGCGCCCCTGTGCCGCTTCGCCAAACCCCTGTTCAACCCCGGCGCCAGCGTGATCACCCTGAGCTACCTGGGGGCCGAACGCGCCATCCCTAACTACAACGTGATGGGCGTGGCCAAGGCGGCCTTGGAGGCCTCGGTGCGCTATTTGGCGGCTGAGCTGGGCCCCGAGAAGCAGGTGCGCGTCAACGCCATCAGCGCCGGACCGATCCGCACCCTGGCCAGCAGCGCCATCGGCGGCATCCTCGACATGATCCACAACGTGGAGGCCAAAGCGCCTCTGCAGCGCACCGTGACCCAGGAGGAAGTGGGCAGCACCGCCGCCTTCCTGGCCAGCCCCCTGGCCTCCGGCATCACCGGCCAGGTGATCTATGTGGACGCCGGCTACTGCATCACCGGCATGTGAGCGCCACACTGGCCCCAACGGAGATCCCCATGCGCACCGGCAGCATCCACCGCGTCACCGGCGAAACAGACGTACGAGTGAGCCTGGGGCTCGACGGCAGCGGCCGCTGTGAAGTGAACACGGGCGTGCCCTTCCTTGACCACATGCTCCACCAGATCAGCAGCCACGGCCTGATCGACCTGGAGATCAAGGCGGTGGGAGACACCCATATCGACGATCACCACACCAACGAAGACGTGGGCATTGCCGTGGGCCAGGCCCTGGCCCTGGCCTTGGGGGATCGGCGCGGCATCCACCGCTTCGGTCACTTCGTGGCGCCGCTGGATGAGGCCCTGGTGCAGGTGGCGCTGGACTGCAGCGGCCGGCCCCACCTCAGCTACGGGCTGACGATCCCGGCCCAGAAGATCGGCAGCTACGACACCGAGCTGGTCAAGGAATTTTTCGTGGCGGTGGCCAACAACGCCGGCCTCACCCTGCACATCCGCCAGCTGGACGGGGTGAATTCCCATCACATCGTGGAGGCCTGCTTCAAGGCGTTTGCGCGGGCGCTGCGCCAGGCGACGGAGCTCGATCCGCGCCGGGCGGGTGCGGTGCCGAGCAGCAAGGGAATGCTGGCTTAACCCTGATCAGGCTCCCGCGACCACAGAAACAACCCCAGCCGCTCGGCATCCGCCATCGTTTGCTCCGCATCCAGCAACAGGGCACTGCGGGCTTCCCAGGCTATGCCCGCCAACCCAGCTGCAGCGGCCTTGGCCACGGTGGTGGGACCGATGCCGGGCAGGTCCATGCGCCGGTCCTGGTTGAGCTTGGGGGCCTTGTAGAGCACGCCGGAGCGGCCCGTTTCCGGGCGCTCCGGGCGCGTGGCTGCCACCCACTCGAGCATGGCGTCGGTGCCGGGCAGGGCTTCGGTGGCCAGGCACAGCCCCTTAGCCACCACCGCTCCCTGGCCCACATCCACCTGAGAGATAGCCTCCACGATGTAAGCGGCGCGCTCCACGTCGGCCCGGTCCAGATCGCTCGGAACCGTGCTGGCATACAAGCCCGGCTCCGGCAGCAAATTTGGAGCCACATCTTCGATGCCCACCACCTTCAAGCCGTGCTCCTCGATGATCTGCGCCAGGGCCCGCAGGGAGGCATCGTCGCCATTGCGCAGCGAAGCAAGGATGCGCGGCGCCGCCATCAATGTGGAGCCCTCAAAGCGCAGCAGGTTGAGCGAGCGCGGCCGCACAAACTTGCCCACCATCACGATCTGCTCGATGCCGCGCTGCTGCAGCGACTTGATGAAGGCGATCGAGCGTTCGAAGAAAAACTCCTCAGCCGCCGGCACCTCCACCTCCAGGCCGTGGGGGTAGCAGGCGATGTGGGGCCGCCCCGCACGGCTGAGAGCCTCCGAGAGCATCCGAGGCAACACGCCCTCACCAGCAATGATCGCGACGGTCGGATCACCCATCAGGGCCGAAACTGCTCCGCGGCTTGTTGCTTGGTTAGTCAAAGGCCCTACACCCTGGCCTGGCCCCCATCGGTGGACAGGTCCTGTGGCGTCATGGCCCCAAAAGCCCCTTGCGCAGGGCCTCAAGCAGGGCCTCAGGGGTGAGTCGCTGATCAGCTTGCTCAGTGCCAGCACGCAGATCCTTGAGCCCCACCAGCCCCTCGACCACCTCCTGCTCGCCGATCACCGCCGCCCAGCGGGCGCCGGAGCGGTCGGCCCGCTTGAACTGCTTGCCGAAGGCCGCGCCACTGGCATCCCTCTCCACCGCCAGTCCGGCCTGGCGGCAGCGCCGCGCCAGGGCCAGAGCCAGTGCTGCCGCGGCCTCGCCACGGCTGACCACATAAAGATCGAGGGCGGGAGCAGCTGCCGCCGCAGCTTCGCTCTGACTGAGCAGCAACACCAGCCGCTCCACCCCCAGGGCCCAGCCGATCGCCGGCGTGGCCGGCCCACCCAGCTGCTGCACCAAGCCGTCGTAGCGGCCACCACCGCACACCGTGGCCTGCGCCCCCAGCTGGCTACTGGTGATCTCGAAGGCGGTGTGGCTGTAGTAATCCAAGCCCCGCACCAGCCGGGGGTTGAGCACAAAGGGGATCCCCAGGGCCGTGAGGGCCTGCTGCACCGCCGCAAAGCGGGCCTGGCTCGCGTCGCTGAGAGCCGACGCCAGGCTGGGGGCCTCCGCCAGCAGAGCCTGGGTATCGGGGTTCTTACTATCCAGCACCCGCAGGGGGTTGCTGTGGATGCGGGCCTGGGAATCGGCATCGAGCTGGTCGCGCCGCTGCTCCAGCCAGGCCACCAGCTGCTCGCGGTAGCGGGCCCGGTCTTCGCTGCTGCCGAGGGAATTGAGCTGCAGCTCCAGCCCGCCCACCCCCAGCTCGGCCAGCAGATCCCAGGCCACGGCCATGGCCTCCACGTCGCTGCAGGCATCGGCAAAACCGAGCAGCTCCAGCCCGATCTGGTGGAACTGACGCAGCCGGCCCGCCTGGGGGCGCTCGTAGCGGAACATCGGCCCGCCATACCAGAGGCGCTGGGGGCCCTGGCTCAGCAGGCCGTGCTGGATCGCCGCCCGCACCACCGACGCCGTGCCCTCCGGCCGCAGGGTGCAGCTGCGCTCACCGCGATCGAGAAAGGTGTACATCTCCTTGCCCACCACGTCGGTGGCCTCGCCGATGCCACGGGCAAACAGCTCGGTGACCTCCAGCAGGGGGGTGCGGATCTCAGTGATGGCACTGCGGCGGAAGTGCTCGCGGGCCGTAGCTTCCACGTGCTGCCACAGGCGAATCTGCTCTGGCAGCAGATCGGCCATGCCACGCAGGCTCTGCAGCGATGCCAAACCGAAAGCAGCAAGTGGGGTGAGTCTGCCTGCCGGCGTTCAGACGTAACTGGCTTGATACCAACGGGCGAAGCGTTCAACCCCCACCTCGATCGAGGTGGAGGGGCGGAAGCCAACCCAGGCCTCGAGCAAGCTCGTATCGGCGGCGGTGGCCTCCACATCGCCGGGTTGCATGGGCCGCAGGTCGCGGATCGCCTGCCGACCTAAAGCCCGCTCCAGCAGATCAATGAAATACAGCAGCTGCACCGGCTGGCTGTTGCCGATATTGAACAAGCGGTGCGGGGCCCAGCTAGTGGCAGGGTCTGGAGCCGCGGTATCAAAACTGGGGTCGGCGCTGGCCGGCTTGTCGGCGCAGGCGATCACCCCGGTAACGATGTCGTCGATGTAGGTGAAATCGCGGCGCATGCGGCCCTGGTTAAACACCCGAATCGGCTCGCCCGCCAGGATCGCCTTGGCAAACAGCATCGGCGCCATGTCGGGCCGGCCCCAGGGGCCGTACACGGTGAAAAAGCGCAGCCCCGTAGCCGGCAGCCCATACAAGTGGCCGTAGGTGTGGGCCATCATTCATTGGCTTTCTTAGTGGCCGCGTACAGGCTCACCGGATGGTTCACGGACTGATGTTCCGTGAACGGCAGGTTGGTGTTGCCGCCATACACCGAGCTACTGGAGGCGTAGACCAGATGCTCAACGCCGTAGTGGCGGCAGCCTTCGAGGATTGCGCCAAAACCCACCAAGTTGCTCTGCAAGTAGGCCGCAGGATTTTCCAGCGAATAGCGCACCCCGGCCTGGGCGGCCAAGTGAATCACCAGCCGGGGGCGTTCGCGGGCAAAGAGATCCGCGATCGCAGATCCGTCCTCCAGCTCCAGACGCTGAAAGCTCCAGGACTCCCTGGGGGCAGAGGCCTCGAGCCGGCTCAGCCGGGCCTGCTTCAGGGCGGGGTCGTAGTAGCTGTTGAGGTTGTCGATCCCCACCACCCGTTCACCCCGGGCCAAAAGCCGCTCACACACCGCCGCACCGATAAAGCCGGCCGCACCGGTCACCAGCACTGGGCGACTCATGGGGCCAAAAGCTGGCGGAAGTAGGCAATGGTGGGCTCCAGCCCCTGCTCCAGCGCCACCGTGGGCTGCCAGCCCAGCTCGCGGTTTGCCAGCTCGATCACCGGTTGCCGTTGCAGCGGATCATCCGCCGGCAGCGGTTCACACGTGAGCGGCAACTCCGGGTTGATCCGGGAGCGCACCAGCTCGGCCAGCTGGCGGATCGTGAATTCACCTGGGTTGCCGATGTTGATCGGGCCGGTGTGGGCCCCATTCATCAGCCGGATCAGCCCCTCCACCAGATCATCCACGTAGCAAAAAGAGCGGGTCTGGCTGCCATCGCCATAAAGCGTGAGCGGCTGGCCTTTAAGGGCCTGCACGATGAAGTTGCTCACCACCCGGCCGTCATCGGGCAGCATCCGCGGCCCATAGGTATTGAAGATCCGCGCCACCCGGATCTCGGTGCCGTGCATGCGCCGGTAGTCGAAGCACAGGGTTTCGGCGATCCGCTTGCCCTCGTCGTAGCAGCTGCGGATGCCGATCGTGTTCACGCAGCCCCGGTAGCTCTCCGGCTGGGGATGCACCTCCGGATCGCCATACACCTCACTCGTGCTGGCCAGCAGCAGCCGCGCCCCCACCCGCCGCGCCAGGCCCAGCATGTTGTACGTGCCCAGGAAGCTGGTTTTGGCGGTCTTGATCGGGTTGTGCTGGTAGTGCACCGGCGAAGCCGGGCAGGCCAGGTGCCAGATCCGGTCCACCTCGAGCTTGATCGGCTCGGTGACGTCGTGACGGATCAGCTCAAAGCGCGGATGGCCGATCCACTGGGCAACATTCGCCTTACGGCCAGTGAAGAAGTTGTCGAGGCAAATCACTTCCTCGCCGGCCTCCATCAACCGGTCCACCAGGTGCGAGCCCACAAAGCCGGCGCCGCCGGTGATCAGGTTGCGGGAAAGAGAAGCAGGCATGGCTCACCCCTCCCCCACGGTCCACACCTGCAGCCCTGCGGCACGGGCTAGGGAGCCGTCGGCCTTGGCGCGAGCATCAAACAGCCAGGACGGCTGGCGCATCACCGCCGCCACCTGCGGCCAGTCGATCACAGCAAACTGCTGCCATTCGGTGAGCAGCAGCAGAGCATCGGCGCCGCTGGCCGCCTGCTGCACCTCCGGCACCTGCTGCCAGCTGCCATCACCACTGCCCGCCGGCTGCCCCAAGTCGCGGGCCATTTGGCTCTCGCTCACCTTGGGATCGACGATCTGCAGCACCGCCCCCTCCTCCAGCAGGTCCCGGCAGATCCAGATCGCCGGTGATTCCCGCGTGTCATTGGTATCAGCCTTAAAAGCAAACCCCAGCACGCCGATCCGCTTGCCGCTCACCGTGCCAAACAGCTTGGTGATCACCAGCCGGGCAATTCGCTGCTGCTGCCAGTGGTTGAGCGTCACCACCTGCTCCCAGTAGGCCGCCACCTCCTCCAGCCCGTAGTGCCGGCACAGGTACACCAAATTCAAGATGTCTTTCTGAAAGCAGCTGCCGCCAAAGCCCGGACCCGCCTGCAGAAACTTCTCGCCAATGCGGCTGTCGGCGCCAATCGCCCGGGCCACCTCGCGCACATTGGCGCCAGTGGCCTCGCAGAAAGCCGCAATGCTGTTGATCGAGCTGATCCGCTGCGCCAAAAAGGCATTAGCGGTGAGTTTGGAGAGCTCGCTGCTCCAGAGGTTGGTGCGCAGGATCTTCTGGGGCGCCACCCACTGACCGTAAATCGCCGCCAGGGCCTCGATCGCCTCGGGGTCCTGGCCGCCGATCAGCACTCGATCTGGCTTCTCCAGATCGGCAATAGCTGTGCCCTCCGCCAGAAACTCCGGATTGGAGAGCACCGAAAAGCTCTTGGCCGGCTGGGTTTCGCCTACATCACTGCCCTCAGATGCGGAGAGGATTTGCTGAATCACCTCGGCGGTGCGCACCGGCAACGTGCTCTTCTCCACAACGATCGTGTGGCCGCGGGCAGCTTTTGCCACCGTGCGGGCACTCGCCTCCACCCACTTGAGGTCGCTGGCCTGGCCGGCACCCAGTCCTTTCGTTTTGGTGGGAGTGTTCACCGAGATAAACACCAGATCCGCCGCAGCGATTGCCTCCTCCACAGCCGTGGAAAAGTGCAAATTGCGGCCCCGGCAGCGGCCCACCACCGCATCGAGACCCGGCTCATACACCGGTAGGCGGCTTAGATCGGCGCCATTCCAGGCTGCAATCCGCTCAGCGCTGAGGTCCACCACAGTCACCTGCACCTCAGGGCAGCGATCTGCAATCACAGCCATCGTTGGGCCGCCCACATAACCCGCTCCGATGCAGCAGATGGAGCGAATGGTGGGCAATCCCATGGAACTCACATAGCCAGGAAGAGAGACTATTCCTTAAGCACGAATTACCTCCATGGCCCAGCTGCTAATCACCGGAGGTGCTGGCTTCATCGGCAGCCACAGCTGTCTGGTGCTGCTGGAGGCCGGCCACAACTTGGTGGTGCTCGACAACTTCGACAACAGCTCACCCGAGAGCCTCAAGCGCGTGCTCGAGCTCGCCGGCCCCTCCGCAGCCGGCCGGCTGCAGCTGGTGGAGGGCGACATTCGCTCCGCTGCAGATCTAGAGCGGGCCTTCGCGGCCCCAGCCGGCCGGCCGATCACAGCCGTAGTCCACTTCGCCGGACTTAAAGCTGTGGGTGAATCGTTGCGAGAGCCGCTGCGTTATTGGGACGTGAACCTCAGTGGCTCGCGCCAGCTGCTGGAAGCAATGCAGGCGCATGGTTGCCGCAGCCTGGTGTTCAGCAGCAGCGCCACCCTCTACGGAATGCCGGAACTAGTGCCAATCCCAGAAAGCGCCCCAATCCAGCCGATCAACCCCTACGGCCACAGCAAAGCTGCGGTGGAGCAGCTGCTGGACGATCTGGCGGCCAGCGAAGCGTGCTGGCGCATCGCCCGGCTGCGCTACTTCAATCCGGTGGGAGCCCACCCCAGTGGCCGCATCGGCGAGGACCCCAGGGGCATACCCAACAACCTGTTCCCCTTTGTGAGCCAGGTGGCGGTGGGGCGTCGCGACTGCCTGCAGGTATTCGGCGGCGACTGGCCCACCCCCGATGGCAGCGGCATCCGCGACTACATCCATGTGATGGACCTGGCTGAGGGCCACCGGGCCGCCTTGGACGTGCTGCTGGCCGAGCCCCCCCAGCTGCTCAGCCTCAACCTGGGCAGCGGCCAGGGCCACTCGGTGCTGGAGGTGGTGAGGGCCTTCGAGCTCGCCAGTAGCCGTTCAGTTCCGTACACCGTTGTGGAAAGGCGAGACGGAGACGCGGCCAGCACCGTGGCCGATCCACGCCTGGCAGCTACACGACTCGGCTGGCGCACCCGCCGCTCCCTGGAAGAGATGTGCCGCGATGGCTGGGCCTGGCAGCAGGCTAATCCCGAGGGTTATGGCAGCTGAAGCAAGGCTGGTGCTCGCCGGTGGCGGCCATAGCCACGCCCTGGTGCTGCGCATGTGGGCCATGGGCTGGCAGCGGCCGGCCGCCTGGATCACCCTGGTGAGCCGCCACAGCACCACCCTCTATTCGGGCATGGTGCCGGGGCTAGTCGCCGGTCTTTATGAGCCAGCCGCCTGCACCATCGACCTGCGCCGCCTTTGCCTGCTGGCGGGGGTGACCTTTGTGCAGGCAGAGATCACGGCGATTGACCCCGAGGGTCGGGAGCTGGCACTGGCGGGGCGGCCCAACCTGCGCTGGGACTGGCTCAGCCTCGATGTGGGCGCAGAAACCGACGCCGCAACCCATGCAGCCATGGCGGTGAAGCCCCTGGAGCCCTTCTTGCAATGGTGCAGCCAGACCAAATCAGGCAGCGTCCGCATCCGCGGTGGCGGCGCCGCAGCCGTTGAGGTGGCCCTGGCCCTGCGGGCGAGGGGCCAGCAGCCCAAGCTGCTGCTGCGCGGCACCCAGCTGAATCTGGGCTCAAAGGCAGCCAACCAATTGGGGGAGCAGCTACTGGAGAGCGCCGGCATTGCCATCGAGGCCAACTGCCCGGATGAGGCCAACGCCGACCTGGCCTGCACTGGCAGCCGCGCACCCCGCTGGCTCGCCGCCTCAGGCCTGGCCTGCAACAGCCAGGGGCGCCTGCTCACTGAGGCCAGCCTGCAGGTAAGGGAGCAGCCGAGGCTGTTCGCCAGCGGCGACTGCGGCGTGATCGCCAGCAGGCCCCGGCCCGCCTCGGGTGTCTGGGCTGTGCGCTGCGCCCAAACCCTGGCCCACAACCTGACGGCAGTGGTGGCGGGCCGCCAGCTGCGGCCCTGGCGGCCCCAGCGCTGGGCGCTGCAGCTGCTGGGCGATGGCAGCAACACCAGACCCCAGGCGGTGGCGTTCTGGGGTCCATGGGCCCTGGGCCCCAGCCCGCTGCTGTGGCGCTGGAAGCAGGCCGTGGATCGGCGCTTCATGTCCGGCTTCAGCGAGCTGAAGGCCATGGGCCCAGACGGGGGGGCAGCGATGGCCTGCCGGGGCTGCGCCGCCAAATTGGCCGCCAGCCCCCTGCAAGACGCCCTGACACGCAATGGCCTCGGAGGCAGCACCCCGGGCAGCGCCGAGGACGCCGCTTTGATCGCCCAGACAGGCGATGGGTCCCTGCTGCTGCAGAGCGTCGATGGCTTTCCGGCGCTGGTGGCCGACGCCTGGCTCAATGCCCGGCTCACCACCCTGCATGCCTGCAGTGATATCTGGGCCAGTGGCGCCCAGGTGGAAAGCCTGCAAGCGGTGGTCACCCTGCCTCAGCTGGCCCCCGCCCTGCAGGCAGACCTGCTCAGCGACACCCTGGCCGGCATCCAATCGGTGCTGCAGCCGCTCGGGGCCCGCCTGATCGGCGGCCACAGCCTGGAGGCCCGCGACAGCCAAGCCAGCCCGGCCAACCCCGCAGGCCTGAGCTTGGTGCTGAGCGTGAACGGCAGGGCAGCCGCTGGGCGGCACTGGAGCAAGGGGCCCTTGCGCAGCGGCGATGGGCTGTTGCTGTGCCGGCCTATCGGCACGGGGGTGGTGTTTGCCGCGGCCATGGCTGGAGCGGCCCAGCCCCAGTGGATAGATGCCGCCCTAGCCCAGATGCAGCAATGCCAGGCAAGCCTGGTGGAGCTACTAAACCGCCGCGGCTGCCGGGCCTGCACCGACGTGACCGGCTTCGGGCTGTTGGGCCATCTGGGCGAAATGCTGGCCGCCAGCCCAGAAAACTGCCACGTGAAGCTGGCGGCAGCAGCTATTCCAGCCCTGCCCGGGGCCTTAGCCCTGCTGGGCGCAGGCTGGGCCAGCAGCCTGGCCCCATCTAATGCCAGCGCCCTGGCCCTACTACAGGAGCGGATTGCGCTCCAGGGGCGAACCGATGCAGCGCATCAAGCCCTGCTGATTGATCCCCAGACCTGCGGCCCCCTGCTAGCAGCGATTCCAGGCGACCAGCTGGCAGAGGCCCTGAGCGATCTTCAGCAAGCAGGCTTTGGCGAAGCCGCTGTGATCGGCCAAGTGCACACTTAAAAGGGGGTGCGCCGAACCGCCAGCGACAATGGCTTATCTGCGACACCGGCTTCTTGTCTGCCCTCACCCGCTGCCTGGAGGAAGAGGCTGCTGCCATTGCCGCCGCCGCCCAGCGCCTCAGCAGCGACCAGGTGGAGGCAGCCCTGAAACTGCTGGAGGGGTGCCGCCAACGCCGAGCCAAGCTTGTACTCACGGGCGTGGGCAAGAGCGGCATCGTTGCCCGCAAAATTGCGGCCACCTTTTCCTCTATCGGCCTTACGGCCGTATTTCTCAATCCGGTTGATGCCCTGCACGGCGATCTCGGCATCGTGGCTGCCGACGACGTCGCCCTGCTGCTCTCAAACAGCGGTGAAACCGAAGAGTTGCTGGCGATCCTGCCCCACCTGCGCCGCCGCGGCACGGCCCTGATCGCCCTGGTGGGGCGTCTGGAGTCCAGCCTGGCTAACGGCTGCGACGTGGTGCTGGATAGCTCGGTGGATCGGGAGGTTTGCCCGCTGAACCTGGCTCCCACCGCAAGCACGGCGGTAGCCATGGCGATTGGCGACGCCCTGGCGGCAGTGTGGATGGAGCGGGCAGGCATATCGCCCGAAGACTTCGCCATCAACCATCCTGCCGGCTCCCTCGGCCGCCAGCTCACCCTCACCGTGGCCGATTTGATGGTGCCGGCAACAGCGCTGGACGGCCTCTCTGCCGAGGCAGCGCTGGCCGAGGTGATTGGGAGACTCACCGAAGGCAGCAACGGCAAAGGCAGTCTTGGGGCCGCCTGGGTGCAGGCCAGCACAAACCCCGAACTGATGGCCGGGCTGATCACGGACGGAGACCTGCGCCGCACCCTGCAGCACCATGCCCCCGAGGCGTGGGCTGGCCTCCGCGCCGGCTCCATGGCCACCGCGAACCCGATCACGGTGACGCCAGAGGTGCTCGCTGTAGAAGCTCTGAAACTGATGGAACGCAATCCCCACCAGGCAATTTCAGTTCTGCCAGTTGTGGATTCCGCCGAGCCTCGCCTGTTGCTGGGCCTGCTGCGGCTCCACGATCTAGTGCAGGCTGGGTTTACTACCAGCACCACCGCGGAGCGCCCATGACGGCCATCCCCTTCACCTTGATCGCCGGGCCCTGCGTAATCGAAAGCCGCGATTTAGTGCTGCAGATCGCCGAGCAGGTGAGCACGATCTGCGCCCGAGTCGGCATCCGCTACATCTTCAAAGCCAGCTTCGACAAAGCCAACCGCAGCTCCGGCAAGTCTTTTCGCGGCCCGGGCCCCGATGAGGGGCTGAAGATCCTGCAGGAGGTGGGCCAGAGCTTCGGGGTGCCCGTGCTCACCGACATCCACGAGAGCTGTCAGGCAGCTGCCGCAGCCCAGGCCGTGGATGTGCTGCAAATCCCCGCCTTTCTCTGCCGTCAGACCGACCTACTAGAAGCCGCCGCCAAGGCCGTGGCTGGCACCAGCAAGGTGGTGAACGTCAAAAAGGGGCAGTTCCTGGCGCCCTGGGACATGGCCCAGGTGGTGAACAAAATGCAGGAGTGCGGGCTGGATCCCGCCAGCGGCCGCCTTTGGCTCACCGAGCGAGGCACCAGTTTTGGCTACAACACGCTCGTAGTCGATTACCGCAGCTTCCCCCAGCTCCAAGCCATGGGTTGCCCAGTGATCTTCGATGCCACCCACGCCGTGCAGCAGCCCGGCGGCCGTGGCAGCAGCACCGGCGGGCAGCGGGAGTTTGTGGCACCACTTGCCAGAGCTGCCGTCGCCGTGGGGGTGGACGGTTTGTTCATGGAGACCCATCCAGACCCCGACAACGCCCTCAGCGACGGGCCCAACATGGTGCCGCTGCACCGGCTGGAAGCGCTGCTCAGCCAGCTGCTGGCCCTGCGTCAAGTAGTGGCCGCGGGTGTGGCCCCAAGCAGCCTGTGATCCGCCAGCTGCTGCAACGAACCCTGCGGCGGCGCCGGGATCTTGCAGCGATCGAACTGCTGGTTTGCGACGTTGACGGTGTGCTCACCGATGGCGGCTTGCACTACGACGAGCAGGGCCAGGTGGTGAAGCGCTTCGACGTGCGCGACGGCCTGGCGATCCGGATGCTGCAGCGAGCAGGCATTGAGGTGGCCTTTCTCAGCGGCGGGCGCAGCGGCGCCATCGAGCAGCGGGCGCGGCATCTGCACGTCAATCACTGTCTGGTGGGAGTCGGCGACAAGCTCAGCGCCCTACGCCAGCTCCAGGCCAACCTGCAGCTGGAGCGCCAGCAAACCGCCTTCATCGGCGACGACCTCAACGACCTAACAGTGCGCCCTGCTACGGGTCTGCTGATCTGCCCCGCCGACGGCGCCCGGGGCCTGCGCCGCCAGGCCGACTGGGTGCTGCGCCGCCGGGGGGGGGATGGTGCCGTGCGTGAACTAGCTGAAGCCCTGCTGCAGCAGCGGGGGCTGTTGCAAAGCCTCAACCGCGAGGGCTGGCGAGAAGGCAACGCCTAGGGCGCGGGCCTGCTCCAGCTGCTCCGGGGTATCCACCGAGAGGCAGTCCTGCGCCACCTCGTAGGTGAGCAGGGGGATACCAGCATCGATAAGCCGCAGCTGCTCCAACTTCTCCAGCTCTTCGAGCAGCGAATGGGGCAGGGCCGCCCAGCCAGCTAACACATCGGCCCGATAGCCATAGAGGCCCACATGGCCCCAATAGGTGGTGTGCTGAGCCCACTGCTCCGGCGGCACCCCGCGCAAATGGGGCAGGGCACTGCGGGAGAAGGTGATGGCGCGACCGTCGCGGGCCCGCAGCACCTTCACCACATTGGGATCGTGCAACTTGTCAGCTGTGAGGGGATAGACGGGCGTGAGCACCGGCGGCCGCTGCAGCTGGGCAAACTCAGCAGCCATCGCCTCGATGATCGCCGGATCCAGCAGCGGCTGGTCGCCCTGCACGTTGATCACCAGGGTTTGGTCAAAATCAGAGGCCGCACCCCCCGCAGCGGCCACCAGCTCCGCCACCACGCTGGCCAAGCGTTCACTGCCGGAGCTGCAGTCAGGCGAGGTCATCAGCACCGGGAAGCCCCAGCCTTCGGCAACAGAGCGCACCTGGTCGCTGTCTGTACAGACCACCACGGCAGCCACGCCCTGGGCCTGCCGGCAGCGCTCCAACACATGCTGGAGCATGGGCTTGCCGGCAATATCGGCGAGCAGCTTGCCCGGCAACCGGGCCGATTCCAGCCGGGCCGGCACGGCCACCACCACTCGGGGAACGAACATCTGGTCGGTCATGACGCCACGCTAACGAGGGGTCTGATGCACTCAGATCCGCTCCAAGCGCAGCCGCTCGGCCCGCAGCTGCCGCAACCGCTGGCCCAACTCGGGGCCTTGCCTCATGCCAGCAGCCAGCAGGTCAGCGGCGGTGAGCTCGGCCTTTACCTGGCGCCAGCGCAGCAGCCAGCGCAGCAGGGGCCGGCGCGGGCCGCTGCCACAGGCCAGGGCCAGGGCCACCGCTTCTGGACTGCAGCCAGAAGCCTCCAGCAGGGCGCACCAGTGCTCGGGCAGCGCCGGAGAGCCAGCCAGCTGCTGCTCCCCCAGCCGGCGCCGCAACTCCAACCATTGCGCCAGTAGGCGGTGCTGGCGGTGGGGCAACTGCAGCCGCTCCGCCAGGGCGAGGGGTTGGCGCGCTCCCGCCACTAAGGCCACCAGCAGCGGCAACCCCAGCCGAGCAGCCCAGCGCAGCCGCCGCGGCCACTGCCTGTCCGCCTGCAGCGCCGGATCAAGCAGCGCCAGAGCGCCCCAGCGCTGCAGGGCCCCCAGCGCCGCCAGCCAGGGCTCGCGCTCCAGCAGCAACTCCAACTCCATCCGCAGGCGCGTGCCCAGGGCTGACGGCGCCTCAGCCGGCGGATCACCCTGCCGCCAGGGCCAAGGCCACTGCGCCAGGGTGGCTGCGGTCTGCTCGGCGCTCAGCGCCTCAAGCTCCAGCCCCAGCCGCGCCGCGTAGCGAGCACCGCGCACCAGCCTGGTGGGATCGTCGCGAACGCTGCCGTGATGCAAAAAGCGCAGCTGGCGCAGCCCCAGATCCGCCTGGCCTCCATGGGGATCGAGCAGGGTGCCGCTGACCAGATCCAAGGCCATGGCGTTGATGCTGAAATCACGCCTGGCCAGGTCATCGGCCAGAGAACCGAAGCTCACTTGAGGATTTTCGGCTGGCACCGGATAGGTCTCGCAGCGGGCGGTGGCCACATCCAGCAGCACCTGCTGGCCGTCCAGGTTGAGTTCGAGCTCAACGGTGCCGTATGCCCCGTGCTCCTGGCAGCGCTGCACCACAGACTCACCGAGCTGGCCAACCAACTCCTTAACCAGCTCTGAAGCCCGGCCCTCCACCACCAGGTCCAGATCGGGCAGCCCCCGCCAGGGATCGTTGTGCAGCCGGTGCAGCAACAAATCCCGCACCGCTCCACCGACCAACGCCACCGGCCCAACCCCTGCCCGGCTCAGGGCTGTCAGCAGGGGCGCTGGAATGCCGCGGATTTCCACCTAGACCGGCTCGATCGGCGCCAGGCGCGGGTCAAGGATTTTGGGCCCCATCCCCTGGAATTTCACGGCAATCGACACCTTCTCACCACTGCCAAACAGGTGGGTCACCTGACCTTCGCCAAAGCTGCTGTGGCGCAGCCGGTCCCCCACCGCCCAGGTTTTGGCAGCCGCCCGGCGCCGCACCGCATTGGCGGGAGCACCGGCCGCACCGCCGCCAGCTACCTGGCGTGAATCCTCGCGATCCACGCGGGTGAGCCGCTCCAGGCGCTGCTCACGGCGAATGGAAGCTCCACCGCTATGGGGAATGTCCCCCTGGATCAGGGCGCTAGGCAGCTCGGAAAGAAACACCGAGGGCACCGCCGGCTCGCGCATGCCACCCCAAAGCCGCCGCTCACTGGCATGGGAGAGAAACAGCCGCTCCTTGGCACGGGTGATGCCCACGTAGCAGAGGCGCCGCTCCTCCTCGAGAGCCGAGGGGTCCTCCAAGGAGCGATAGCTGGGGAAGAGACCCTGCTCCATTCCCACCAGATACACCACCGGAAATTCCAAGCCCTTACTGGCATGCAGGGTCATCAGGGTGACGCGGTCCTGCTCGGTGTCCTTGCTGTCAGCGTCGCTGGCCAGGGCGGCTGAGGCCAGGAAATCCTCCAGGGAGCCCTCCTCGTTTTCCTCCTGATATTGCAAGGCAGCATTCACCAGCTCATTGAGGTTGCGGCGCCGGTCTTCCGCTTCATCGGTGCCTTCGGTGATCAACTCGGCCACATAGCCGCTCTGCTCCATCACCCGCTGCACCAGTTCAGAAGGGGCGATGTCTTGAGCGCAGGCCTGCAGGCCGTTGATCAGCTCGCAAAACTGCAGCAACCCCTTGGCCGAGCGGCCGCCCAAAGAACGCACTGCTTCAGCATCACGCACCACCTCCCAGAGGGGAATGCCGAGCTGGTTTGAGGCGTCTGTGAGTCGCTCGATCGTGGTTTTACCGATGCCGCGCTTAGGGGTGTTGAGCACCCGCAACAGGCTGACGGTGTCGGCGGGGTTCACCAGCAGCTTGAGGTAGGCGAGCACATCCTTGATCTCACGGCGGTCGTAGAAGCGCAGCCCCCCCACCACGATGTAGGGGATGCCCCAACGCACCAGCGACTCCTCCATCGCCCGCGACTGGGCATTAGTGCGATACAGCACCGCCATATCGCCCCAGCTGAGATCGGGGTGGGCGGCCTCGAGCATGCGCATGCGATGCACCACCGCTTCGGCCTCGGCGATCTCGTCGTCGCAGCGGGTGAGCGAGATCAATTCCCCCTCACCGCGGGTGGGACGCAGCACCTTGTCGATCCGCTCGGAGTTGTGGGCGATCAGGGCATTGGCCGCCTCCAGGATCGTGGCGGTGGAGCGGTAGTTCTCCTCCAGCTTCACCATCGTGGCGGTGGTCTCACTGGCGGCCCCGTCACCGAAGTCGTCCTGAAAACCCATCAGGATGGTGAAATCGGCGGCGCGGAAGCTGTAGATGCTCTGGTCCGCGTCACCCACCACAAACACCGAGCGCCCATCCCAGTCTTCGTAGTCGCAGGGTTCGCGACCGTTGGTCACCAGCAGCTTGATCAGGTCGTACTGGGTGCGGTTGGTGTCCTGGTATTCATCCACCAGCACATGGCGAAAGCGCCGGTGCCAGTAATCGCGGATCTGCTCGTTCTGGCGCAACAGTTGCACGGGGAAGAGCAACAGATCATCGAAATCGAGGGCGTTGTTGGCGGCCAGGGCGCGCCGGTAGCGCCGGTAGGTCTCCGCCATCAACTTGCCCCGCTGGCCGCCGGCATCGGCCTCGAGCTGCTCGGGCATCCAGCCCTGGTTCTTGGCGTTGCTGATCGCCCAGCGCACCTTCTTAGGCTCAAAGCGCTTGGGATCTAGCTGCAGCTCCTGGGTGACGATCTCCTTGATCAGGCTCTGCACGTCGTTCTCGTCGTAGATCGAGAACTGGCGGGTCCAACTGAGTCCTTCGGGATCCTTGAACTTGTCGATGTCGAAGCGCAGCAGCCGGGCGAACAGGGCGTGGAAGGTGCCGATCCACAGCTCCTTGATCACCTCGCGGTAAATGCGCGAGCGCAGCTGGCGCTGCTCCACCGCCGGCAGGGTGCTCCAGGGTTGGCCGAACTGGCTCTGGGCAAGCTTCTGGGCCAGCAGCAGCTCCAGCCGCTCCTTCATCTCGCGGGCCGCCTTATTTGTGAAGGTGACGGCTAGCAGATGGGCCGGATCGGCGCCGTGGTGGCCGATCAGGTGGGCGATGCGGTGGGTGAGGGCGCGGGTTTTGCCGCTGCCCGCACCGGCCACCACCAGCAGCGGACCGGTGTGGTGGTCCACCGCCTTGCGCTGGGCGTCGTTGAGGCCGGCGAGAAATGCGCTCATTCCTGAGACCCTAGGCAAGGCGACGGGCCAGCCCAGCGGGAAGCCGTTTGCGCAACCGCTGCCACCAGCGCTCCAGCCGCAATCGCGCCAGGGAGGGAGCGTGCAGCGGTGCGTCACCCGCCTGCAGGCGATCCAGGTGAACGTTGATGGCGGTGAGGGCCTGGCGCCAGCGCTCCCGCAACCGCGGCTCGCTGAGCTCCTCCAGCAGCTCCTCCAACTGGCGCAGAGGCGGCAGCCAGGAGGCCGGGTCGGCCACAGCCGCGGCAATCCTCTCCACGTCGGCGGCCAGCGTGCCTGCGCCGATCTGGTGGGCTGTGGCACCGGGGTCGAGGGTGTCGGCCAGGGCGTGGTTGAAGCTGCTGAACAGCACACAGCCACAGGCCAGCGCCTCCACCGGCGGCAAGCCGAACCCCTCACTCACGCCGCTGCAGCGCCAGTGGTCGGCGGAGTCGTAGAGCACCACCGTGGCGCTGTTGAACAAGCCCACCAAATCCTCCACCCAGCCGTCCTGAACCTCCACCCGCAGCCCCCGGGCCCGCAGGGCCGGCACCAACTGATCCAACACGTAGGCGCTGCACTTGCGCCGTTGCACCAGCACATCGATGGTGCGGCCGCAGTGGTTGTGGGGGCGATCGCCACGGGCGATCCAGCTGGCCCCCAGGGCATTGGGCACCAAAAACAAGGGATTGCGGCTGGCCCACTGGCCCCAGTAGCCCAAGGTGTTGCGGCTCACCGCCAGCACCGGCACCCCGGGGGGCAGGCGGAAGCCATAGCCGCTGCTGTGGGCGTGATAAGCCACTGGCCGGCCCCGCAACGCTCCCAGCTGGCGCGGCACATCAAAGCCCCAGCTCACGATCCACAGGGCAGCGGTGGCGGCGGGGCTGCCTAAGGGTTCAGCCCGGAGCAGATCATCCAGGTAGGGCAATCCGGGCTCCCGCTGCCGATAGGTGACCAGTTCTGTTGGCACAAGTTCGGCCAGCAGCCGGGCCGTCTGCTGCTCCACCAGCAGGCCACCGCAGCGGTAGCGACCGCTGGTGCCTGGCACCAAAAAGCGAAGGGGGCGCAAAACGCTGAGAGGCTGCGGCCCGCCAACTCTCGCTCAGGCCGCCGCCACTTCCGTGCTGCCCGAGCGCTGACGGCGGGTAAGGAAGCCAAACAGCACCTTGCCAATGGCCGCGATCAGATTGCCTTCCAGTTCCTGGAACATGGTCATGTTCAGGTGGAAGGCGTGGTTGGCCTCCTCCACAATGCGATCGGCCATGGCCTGGTCGATTGGCAGGGCGTCGAGGGTGGTGCGGTAGTTGGCCTTGAAGGCCTTCTCATCGGGGATAGCCGCGAATTCGTAGAAACGCAGGCCATCGTGCTCGCCCAGGCTCATCGCCTTTTGGGCGATGTTCTTGAGGATCTGGCCGCCGGAAAGATCACCTATGTAGCGGGTGTAGTGGTGACCCACCAGCAGCTCCGGGCACTCCAGCGCCACCTGATGCAGACGCTCTACGTATTGCTGGGCTCCAGGGGTGGGCTGGACCGCATTGCGCCAGTCGCCACCGAAGTAAAAGGCAAGATCCTGCTCGAGACTTTCGCGCCGGTTCAGCTCAGGAAAGGCCACCGGGCCCACCACCGGATGCTCCCTAAGCCGGCCAAACTCCTCCTCCATGGCGGAGTACACGAAATAAAGGTCGGCCACCAGGGTGCGGTAGCTGGCCTTATCCACCAC
>JBIKWZ010000006.1:0-69122 GCA_044356035.1 Cyanobium sp.
CAACGACCTGGATGTGCAGACCCTGAGCGTGCTCGAAGACTTCCTCGAAGACTTCCGCGGCTGCGTGGTGGTGGTCTCCCACGACCGCTACTTCCTCGATCGCACCGTGGATCGGCTGTTCTGCTTTGAGAATGGCGAGCTGCAGCGCTTTGAGGGCAACTACAGCGCCTACCTAGAAGCGAGCTCCACCCGCCAGGCCACCCCCAAGAGTCCCAAGAATCCAGCCCCGGTAGCGCCCCAAGCCAGCAAGGCCCAGGCGCGGCGGCGGAGCTTCAAGGAGGGTCGGGAGCTGGGCGAATTGGAGCTAAACCTGCCGGCCTGGGAGCAGCAGCGCCGTGAACTGGAGCTGGCCCTGGCCAGTTCAGGCAGCAACTACGCCGCCCTCGAAGAACTCACCCAGGAGCTGGCCGCGTTAACGGAACGCATCCATGGCGGCGAGGAGCGCTGGCTCGAACTCAGCGAGCTAGCGGAGTGAAACGGGCTCACGTTGTTGTCAATTCAACACATCGCCAAAGCTCAGCTCCCGGCGCCATTGGTGCTGGTCAAAGAGGTAGCAGTGGGCCCACGAGACGACGATCCAGAACAGGCGCCCGTAAGGTGAGCGGCGACGAGCTCCGGTCTCTAGTGGCCGGTATCCGAATGAAAAGCATCGACGAGCACATCCAGAAGGACCAGAGCGAGATCGAGGCTGCCAAGGCCGCCGGCGACCTGGGCAAGCTTCGCCACTTGGAGGAAGAGCTCCAGGGTCTCAAGGAGTTCAAAGACCACCATCCCGAGGACAGCCACGACCCAACCCCGCTTGAAGTGTTCTGTGACTTGAACCCTTCGGCCCCCGAGTGCCGCGTCTACGACGATTGAATGCCTAGGGCTGGATAATGCCGAGCTGCTGCCATACCGCGGCCAGCAGCTTCGGCAAATTTTTCGAGGCAGCAGCTGAAATAGCCAGAACGGGCAAGCCACCACGGGCATGCACCTGTTGGCTCACTTTCTCCACCAGCTCTTCAAGGCTGGCTGGATCGAGCAATTCAATCTTGTTGAGCACCACAATGCGGGGCCTCTGGTCGAGGCCATGGCCGTAGGCCGTGAGCTCCCCCTCAACCACGTTCAAGTCGGCGACCACATCATCAGCGCTGGAATCGATCAGGTGGATCAGCAGCCGGGTGCGCTCGATGTGGCGCAGGAAGTCGTGCCCCAGCCCTGCCCCCTGGGCCGCTCCAGCGATCAAACCAGGAATGTCGGCAAAGACGGTGCCATCACCACTGGGACGGCGCACCACCCCGAGGTTCGGCACCAGGGTGGTGAAGGGGTAATCGGCGATCTTGGGCCGAGCTGCTGAAAGCACCGAAATCAAGGTGCTCTTGCCAGCGTTGGGCAAGCCGATGATGCCAACTTCAGCCAGCAGCTTGAGCTCCAGCTGCAGCAGCCACTCCTCTCCCTCCCTGCCCTCGGTGAACTTCTCCGGGGCCCGGTTGCGGTTGCTGAGGTAGTGGGCATTGCCCAGGCCGCCACGGCCGCCAAAGGCCACCAGTAGCTCCTCACCCGCATCGGTGAGATCACCTAGCAAAATTGAGGTGCGGGCATCGCGCACCACCGTGCCGCAGGGCACCTTGATCACCAGTTGGTTACCGCTGGCACCGGTGCAGCGGTTGGGGCCGCCCCGACGACCATCGACCGCTAAAAACTGCCGCTTGTACTTGAAATCCAGCAGGGTCTGGAGGTTGGCGTCAGCCACCAGCAGCACGTCGGCACCACGGCCGCCATCGCCGCCGGAAGGGCCGCCGGCTGGCACATATTTCTCGCGGCGAAAGGCCACGATTCCGTCGCCGCCTCGGCCGGCCTTGACCGTTACGCGAGCTTGATCGATGAATTGCATTGGAACAAACCTAGGATCGCGCCGTCTGAAGGCCCGTCTTGGCAGAGGTTCGCTTCCAGCAGGTCAGCAAGACCTACCCACCCCGGCGCGGTGGTGATCCGGTGCAGGTGCTACGCCAGCTGGATCTACAGATTCAGGACGGCGAATTTTTGGTGTTGGTTGGTCCCTCAGGCTGCGGCAAAAGCACCCTGCTGCGCCTACTGGCTGGTCTAGAGCAGCCCAGCCAGGGGGAGATCTTCGTGGGCAATCGGCGCGTGAGCTCGCTGCGCCCAGCCCAACGGGACGTGGCCATGGTGTTCCAGAGCTATGCGCTCTATCCCCATCTAACGGTGGCCGGCAACATCGGCTTCGGCCTGCGCCGCAGCCGCAACCGCACGGCCCTTGAGCAGCTTCAAGACAGCCTGCACCTGGCCACCAGGCGGCTGCCAATGCCCTTGCGGCTGCGCTCACGGCGGGAGGAGCGCATCACCCAGCGCATCGCCGAGGTTGCGGAAACCCTGGAGCTCGACCAGCTACTCGATCGGCTACCCAAGGAGCTTTCCGGCGGCCAAAAGCAGAGGGTTGCCCTGGGCCGGGCCATCGCCCGGGCACCGGCGGTGTTTTTGATGGACGAACCGCTCAGCAACCTCGACGCCAAGCTGCGCACCGGCACCCGTACCCAAATCGTTGAGCTGCAGCGACGCCTGGGCACCACCACCCTTTACGTCACCCACGACCAGGTGGAGGCCATGACCATGGGCCACCGCATCGCCGTGCTCAACGCCGGCCGGCTGCAGCAGCTCGGCACACCGATGCAGCTCTACCAGTGGCCCGCCAATTTGTTTGTAGCCCAGTTCATCGGCAGCCCGCCCATGAATCTGCTGCCGGTAAGCGCGATCGGCGCGGGTCAGGTGCAGCTAGGCAGCCGCAAGCTGGCGGTGGAAGGTCCCCTTGCCGAGGTGCTGGCGGCCCGGGCAGGCGAGGCGCTCACCGGTGGGCTGCGGCCGGAGCACTTCCAGCTAGCTCCCGCAACCAACCGCAACCTGAAGGCCGAGGTGAGCCATGGCGAAGCCCTGGGCAACGAACAGCTACTCACCTGCCGCCTGGAGGAGGGCGGTCACCTGGTGCAGGTTCGGGTCAGCCCTGAAACAATCCTGCCGCCTGGGGCAAGCCTGCACCTCGATATTGATCCCCGCGGCTGGCGCCTGTTTGACGCCATCGGCGAAGCCCTGCCCCTGCCCCCTGAGCCCGCAAGCGTGGAGCCGACCCTTCCCTATTTTACGTAAATCACGCTGCAGCCCGCGCCCCCATCGCCCTGCTCGGCGTCACTCACCCGCTCCACGTAGGGCACCGTTGCCAACCAGGCCCGCAGGCCACGCTTGAGCTTGCCCGTGCCGATGCCGTGGATCACCCACACGGGACCATTGGCGGCGCGCAGCCGCTCCTCCAGTTGGGCCTCGGCTTCATGCACCCGCAGGCCGCGCACATCAACGGTGTTGCGCTCGGAGCGCACCTCCGGGCCCCTGCCCCGCAGCCCCCGCTGACCCTTCACCTGCACCCGCACCTCAGGGGGTGAGGGTTTTTCGCCATGCAGCCCCTCGATGCCGGCCAGCTCCAGGGTCAGCCGCATCACTCCACAGCGCACCGTGAGTTCCCGGCCGTCATCGGCGATGGCAAGCACCTCAGCGGCCTTGCCCAGGGACAACAGCCGCACCCGATCACCAACGGCGGGCATCCATCCCCGGTGCTCGCGCCGCTCCGGGGTGGGGCGGTGCTGCTGCTCAAGAGATTTGAGACGCTGGCCGGCCTGGCGGGCGGTTTCGCCTAGGGCAGCGCTGCTGGCCTCTCCTCCATCGCGCCCCTGGCGCAGCCTCCTGATGATGCGCTTCACCTCATTTTGCCCCTGACGAATCGAGCGCTCCAACTGCTGGCGCCGCTGTTCCTGTAGCTCGGCGCTCTGCTGGGTCTGCTGTTGCCAGCGCAGCAGCAACTCCTCGTGCAGTAGCTCGGTGCGGGCTAGCAGGGCGGCGGCCTCCTCAGCGGCCTCCTGCTGGCGTTGACGCTGGTTTTCCAGGCCGGCGATCACCTGGTTCACCTCACCCTCGCCGAGGGGCTCCAGCTGGGCGGCGGCGAGCTCCAGCACCGGCTCCCCCAGCCCCAGCCGGCGGGCAATCGCCAGGGCGTTGCTGCGACCCGGGATACCCCACTGCAGCCGGTAAGTGGGCGAGAGGGTGTCCACATCGAAGGCCACCGAAGCGTTCTCGAAGCGTGGATCGGCATATTTGAGAGCTTTGAGCTCACCGAAGTGGGTAGTGGCGATCGTCAGCCGGGCCCGATCGGCCAGGTGCTTGAGCAGGGCCGTGGCCAGGGCCGAACCCTCGAGAGGATCGGTGCCTGCCCCCACCTCATCGAGTAGCACCAGGGAGGCGCCGCCAGCAGCGGGAAGAGCTTCGAGGATGCGGGCGATGCGGCCGATGTGGCCGCTGAAGGTGGAGAGGTTTTGTTGCAGCGATTGCTCATCGCCGATGTCGGCCAGCACCTGGCCGCACCAGGGCAGCCGCGGCGTGCCGCTGCAGGGCAGGAACATGCCCGCCCGAGCCATAAGAGCCGCCAAGCCGACGCTTTTGAGGGTCACGGTTTTACCGCCGGTGTTGGGGCCCGTGATCGCCACCACCCGCAGCTCCGCTGCCACCAGCAGGCTCACGGGCACCACCGCATGGCCACCCTGACGCCGCTGCTGCCAAAGCAGCAGGGGGTGGCGCAGCTCCCGCAGCTCGAAGGGCGCGCTGGGGTCGTCTACCAGCTCCGGGCGTACCGCCCCCAACCATTGGCCGTAGCGCGCCCGGGCCACCCCCGCATCCAGGCGCACCAGCACCTGCTGGAGTGCCGCCAAAGCTTCAGCCTCCTCGCCCACCTGGGCGCTCAAGGCCGTCAGCACGGCCCGCTCCAGTTCCCGCTCGCGCCCCTCCAGGCCCCGTATGCGATTGCCCAGGGCAATTACCGCCTGGGGTTCGACAAACACCGTTTGTCCAGAAGCCGAGCTGTCGTGCACCAGCCCCGGCAACTGAGCGGCAGCGCCAGCCTTCACAGCCAGCACGGGACGGCCGTTGCGCTCCGAGATCACCGTGTCCTGGAGCATGACGCCGCAGCGACGCATCAGCTCCTGCAGTCGATCCCGCCGATCTGAGCGGGCCCCAAGCAGCTGGCGCCGCAATTCCTCCAGGGGCGGACTGGCCCGATCCGCCACCCGGCCGCCCTCTTCAAGGCAAAAATGCAGCCGCTGTTCCAGCTCCGGCAGGGTGCGCAGCTCGGCCACCAGGGCCGTACAGACGGGCCGCAGCTGGGGATCGTCGATCTGGCGCCGCAGCCGGCGGGCCGCAGCCAGGGTGGTAGCCAGAGCCAGCAACTCCTCGCCCGGAGCCATGCCGCCCTTAGCGCAGAGGGTCACCAGCGCCGCGATGTCGGCAACTCCCTGAAAACTCAATCCCCCCTCCAGCAGCCCGTCGAGGCCGAGCAGCTCGGTGGTTTCAGCGAGCAGGCGGCGGCTGGCAGCGAGGCAAGCGGGCAGGGCCAGCTCCAGGCAGGCAAAGCGGCCAGGAGCTGTGCTGGCGAAGCTGGCCAGCTGCTCAGCGAGCCGCGGCCACTCGAGCAGCTCCAGGGCCTCCTGCTGAATTTGGGCCAATGGGACGGTGAGGTCGTTCACCCGGGCAGGTTGGAGGGGATGCCGCCAGGGGGCTCGTAGAGCATCTCGAGCCAGTTGCCTTCAGGGTCTTGGAGATAGAAGCTGGCAGTTCCGTCACGGTGGTCATGCACTGGGCCGCAGGAGCGGCCGGCCGCCACAAGCTGGGCGTGCACCGCGTCCACCTCTGAGCGATCGCGGAAATGGAAAGCAAAATGGGGCCCAGCAGCTTTGTAACTAGGGCTAAGCAGGGCCAAGCCCGTGCCGGCCCCAGGCCACTGCAAATAGGCCCAATCAGGGGCATCCCAGCAGAGCTGCAGACCCAGGGAGACATAGAAGGCCTTGGCCCGCTCCATGTCCTGCACCCGCAGTGCCACATGGCCAAGGTGATGAATAGCAGCAGGAGCCATGGCAACTGAACCGGGTGAGTTCATTGTGGGTTACAGAACCAAATCTTGAGGATCTGATCGAGCTTCACCACCAACAGCAGCCAGGCGGTGCCAGCCAAGGTGAGGAGGGGATAGGCGAGCGTTGGGGCAGGAATTACGAAGGGAAGCAGGGCCAAACCGAAAGCCGGCGCACAACGAAGGCGAGCCAACCTGAGCAGCAGCGCAGTAACCAAAACAGCCAAAAATGCGGCCAGGGGACTCACTCCCAAAGCCAGCACTAACGCAATTCCAGCCACCGCCGCTCCAGCAGTAACCGCCAGCACGACTAAGGAGCGGCCTTGCCAGGGACATTCATCAGCATGAGCCAACATCTCCCAAGCAATCACCAGCAAAGGGGGATACAAAACCAAGTGGGATCCCAGCAGCTGAACCATTACCAGAGCTCCCAGCAAGAAAACAGCCAAAGGCAGCAACCAGGGAACCCTTTCCAACCAGGACTTGGGGGCAACCAAACTTGAGATAGTTGGCACCAATGGGGAAACTTGAGCCTGAGCCGGCGGCGGCATCAAGTGAGAGCGAAGCATGACGATTAGAGCCAACCCACCTGTGCCCACCAAAATCGCCACCGGGTATAAAAAACTCGTAATTCCCAGTACCAAGGGCAATACCCCGGCTGAAATTGCGGGAATAACCGGCGAGCGTAGAAGCCGGATCACAAGCAAACAGATCGCGAGATCCAATATCAGTGCGGTGGGGCCATAGGGCAGGGTGCGGGTGAGCAGCACTCCAGGCACAGCAGTAAACACCGGTGTCAGAGCCAGAAGCTTGGGGGAGCGGGCCCAGCTGCTGAGTGGATCGGCAAGCACAACAGAGGCGAGCGCCCCCAGCTCAGGAAACAACAGATAACTGATGCCACTTGCCCTAGCCAGTGCAGTCATCAAAGCGATGTAAGCAGCTGTAGCCAGAAAAGGCCAAATCCAAAAATATCGGGAATTAATAGAATTACCCCTGCCGCAGCCACTGCGCCGCATCACAGGCGTGATAGGTGAGGATCAAATTAGCCCCAGCCCGCTTAAAGCAAAGCAGGGTTTCCAGCACCACGGCCCGCTCATCAATCCAGCCTTTTTCAGCGGCGGCTTTCACCATGGCGTATTCTCCACTTACGTTGTAAGCCGCAATTGGCAGCTCGGTTTCACCACGCAGACGGTAAATTATGTCTAGGTAGGCAAGGCCAGGCTTAACCATCAAAATATCGGCTCCCTCCTGTTCATCGAGCAGGGCTTCGGTGAGCGCTTCACGTCCATTGGACGGATCCATTTGATAGGTTGATTTATCATTTGGGATTGGCTTGCCCGCGCTAATCCGAGGGGCCGAATCAAGGGCTTCGCGGAAGGGGCCGTAATAAGCAGAAGAGTATTTAGCTGTATAGCTAATAATGCCGATATGCTCAAATCCCTCCTCATCGAGGGCTTCGCGGATAGCCCCAACTCGTCCATCCATCATGTCGCTGGGGCCAATCAGATCCGCCCCGGCCCGAGCTTGGGCCACTGCTTGGCGGCAGAGGATCGCCACAGTTTCATCGTTCAGCACCACCCCTTCTTCGCTAACGATGCCGTCATGGCCGTCGCAGGAGTAGGGATCGAGGGCCACATCCGTCATGATCGCCATGCCTGGGTGCACCTCCTTGAGCCGGCGAATTGCTCTGGGTATCAGGCCACCTTCGTTGAAGCATTCGGCGCCGTCTTCGGTTTTAAGGCCATCGGCCACCTTGGGAAACAGCACAACGCAGCGGATGCCCAAGTCCCAAGCGCGGCCCACCTCCTGCACCAAGCCTTCGAGGCTCCAGCGCATAGCTCCTGGCATGGCACCAATGGGCTCATTGGTGGCGCCTTCGTGCACGAAGAGCGGATAAATAAAGTCGGCAGCGCTTAGGTGATGCTCCCGCACCAGCGCCCGCAAAGCCGGGGTGCGGCGCAATCGGCGGGGACGGTAGGTGAGCTCCATGAAAACGGCCTGGCTGACGCGGATCCTAGAGACGGGCCGCCTGAATCCAGCCAGAGCGGGGATCGGCGCTGCGGGCGGCACGCAACTGCTCCAGCAGCTGGCGCTCCTCGGCGCTGAGCTGGTCGGGCAACTTGAGCACCGGCGTAAGCAGCAGGTCGCCGCGGCCGTCCTTGAGGGGCCAGCCCTTGCCCTTGAGCCGCAGGCTGCGGCCCAGGGTCATGCCAGGGGGTACTTGCACGGAGGCCTCACCGTCGGGGGTCGCCACCCGCACCTCACCGCCGAGGGCCAATTCATCGAGGCTGAGGGGCAGCTCGGCTCGCAGCTGGTCGCCATCGAGCTTCCACACCGAATGCTCCTGCAGCTGCAGGTTGAGGTAGAGGTCGCCGCGGCGGCCGGTGCCTGGCTGCAGGTTGCCCTTGCCCTTGAGCCGCAGTCGGCTGCCGTGCTTCACACCGGGCGGGATGCGAACCTGCACCCGCTCGTCGTTGACGGCCAAGGTCCGCTCGGAGCCGCGGAAAGCATCGGCAAAGGAGAGGCTGATGCTGGCTTCGGCATCGAGATTGATCGGGGCGCCGCGGCCGCCGCCGGGCATGCCCCCAGCAAAGCCACCAGGAAAGCCTGAACTGAAACCAAAACCTCCCGGGGCGGCGCCGGGGGAAGGGCCGCCAAAACGACCCAGCAGATCGTTGATGAAGTCGTCGAAGTTGCCGTAGCGGCCAAAATCAACGTCAACGCCGCCACTGGCCGAGCCACCGCCCGCCTGGCTCCAGTACTGGCCAAATTGCTCGTAGCGCCGGCGCTTATCTGGATCGGAGAGCACTTCATAGGCCTCGCTCACCTCCTTGAACTTGGCCTCAGCCCCCGCATCATTGGGGTTCACGTCCGGGTGGTACTGGCGGGCCAACTTGCGAAAGGCGCGCTTGATGGCATCGGCATCAGCGCCACGCTCCACCCCAAGCACACTGAAATAATCGCGGTAGCCGTTCGCGCTCATCGACCCCAAAACCACCGCACCTGTTAAGTGTCTCAGCCGCTGGGAACTTCCGCTGGGCCAAGGAAGGGCGGAAGGCCGAACGCGGCGGCGCGGCGATCGGCTGTGTTTTGCCCACACAGTCAGGCAAAAGCAAGCAACGGAACTATTTTTGGTTGTTGCTTTTGGAAGCTGATGCCCCGGTTTGGCTCCCTGCGCTCCGGCCTGCTGATTGCCCTGAGCACGGTGCTCCTTGGCTTTACGGCCACTGCCAGCGCCGGTAGCGGGGTCAACTCTTCCAGCAGCTCCACCACTGCCACCTTGGGGGAGGCCCTTGCTGCTTCGACCCCGGAGCAAAAAGCGCTCAGCGCCCACTTGCGCGCCAAGGGAGCTGTTTTTTATGGCGCCTGGTGGTGCCCGGCCTGCTTCCAGCAAAAAAACCTGTTTGGCAAGGAAGGCGGCAATTCCCTCCCCTACTTGGAGTGCGACAAAACTGACGCTGGCCGCAGCCGCTGCATGGCCGCCCAGATACGGGCTTTCCCCACCTGGGACCTGGCTGGCAAAGAGCGCCGCGAAGGGGTACAAACAATTGAAGAACTGAAAGTGTGGAGCGGCTTTAGCGGAGCTGCACAGTCAAGTCAGCCTTGATCCCCCTCGGCGCTCGATATGACTACGAATCTGCTGAAAACCGCCCTGATTGCGGCCGTCCTGTTGCCAGCCGGCAATGCTTTAGCGCAAGGATTGGCGCCCATGGTGGGAGCCAGCGCTATTCAAGGCACCCTGCAGGCGGCAGCTGGTTCAGGCTCCAGCCCAGGCCCTTCCTCCGCTCCGCTTGCTGGCAGCTCAGCTCAAAACATGGCTAGCGGTGCGCCCAGCGGCGCTTTTGTAAACGACCAGGCGATTCCGTTGTGCTCCCATGGAGGCCTCTGCCAAGGCGCCCTGATGCGGGCAATCGGACGGCCCTGAAGCAGCAGCCGTGCAATCCCCGCGACCCCTTGTGGATCTCTGAAGCGCAAGGCTCAGAACAATCCTGGGGTTCGTAATTGCGAATTAGGGGCGGGGCGCTCGGGCGGCGCAGTGAATCTGAGCCGCTGCTGATCCCAGGCTGCCAACAGCGCAGCCAAAACCAGCAGCACAAGCAGGCCAATGCCCAAAGACAGACCTGGGCGCCTCGATCGGGAGCGCCGCTGACGACGGGGCGCCTGGGCT
The DNA here is from genome assembly GCA_044356035.1 of Cyanobium sp. GTDB lineage: Bacteria > Cyanobacteriota > Cyanobacteriia > PCC-6307 > Cyanobiaceae > Cyanobium_A. Next base: position 10,104 of record JBIKWZ010000006.1, read on the forward strand.
GCCCCCAGCGGCCTGGCGCAATGGCCACACACCAGGCGTCCAGCCAGGCTGCGATCCGCCTTAACCGACCAGCTGCCGCAGTTGGTACAGGCCATCGCTCAGAGAGCCATCAGAGGGTGCCAGCCTCCAGGCAACCACAGGGCCAGGCGCGAGAGGGCCCATGGCGCCCAAGATGGCGATGGTGCAGGCCCTGCTGGATGCTCTCACCCCAACCCTCCTGGCGCCAGGGCCCAGCTGTTGCCGCCGATTTCCCTCGATGTGACCCAAGCCGGGTAGTGGCCACACCAGGGCTTCGACGCCGTGTTCACGGCCAACACCTGCGACATCATGCCGGCTATGGCCCTGCCCCAACCAGGCCAAAGAGGCAAGAAAAGGTGTTACCAGACCTCCATTGGAAATGGTAACAAGTTACCAATGCAAAGAGCACATAAACCTGACCGACACGGAATGTATCTTAAATTACAAGGCCCCTCCGGTTTATGGTTTTAGTTTGTGATAATTCTCTGTAGCAGTTATTTCATAATGAAAAAAGTCACCCAATCGGCCCTTCGCCTCTCGGGGGCCGTGGTCCTTTCGGCTTCGGTCAACCCTCTGCTAATTGCCAGCGCAGAGGAGATCAATGATGAGCCTGCTGCTGCAGCTTCGTCAATAACTTCTTCAATGCCTAATTCCAAAACTGGCTGGTACGTAACTGTTGGAGCCGGAAATTCCTGGGAGTCCGCAATTAATTATAGCCGCAAATCTAGTGTATTTTCGCCAAGACTAGGCGAAGAGATTCAGCAGGAGCGCTATGGAGACGTTGAGAAGGGTGATGGCGCTGCCGCAGAAGCTGGAGTTGGCTTCGACTTTGGCAATAGACTACGCGGAGAATTAACATATTTGTTTAACACCAGCACGCTCGGCTCAAAACAGTATTCCGGCAGTATTTCGTTCGCCGGTGGCAGCGATACCTTCAGCGGGCAGGCCGATGTATCAGGCAGAGTAAACAGAAACAGTGTCTTGGCAAGTCTTTACTATGATATCCCTACTAAGTCTCGATGGGTCCCTTACTTTGGAGGGGGGCTAGGCTACACAAACGTAAGTGCATCGGAACGGGTTTTTAACTATAATGTTGCTTTGGGTTCCGGCGGCAATGCAATTGGAATCTCAAAGGTGCCCGGCGGAAGCGGCAGTGCATTGGGTTATCAGGCCAAGATTGGCCTTTCTTATCTTGCTTCGCAGAGCACAGATTTGTTTTTCGAGGGTAATTACTTTGGCAATACCTCAGTCGACGTAGGCAATGGCAGCAAGTTTGGCAGCTTCAACGGCATTGGCGTCAAAGCTGGTTTCCGCTATAGGTTTGGAAGTAGTTTTTAAGTTGACAAAAGAATCAAAGCCTCGACGATTACTGTGGTCAAGCTTGGGGCCAAAGCAGCAGGCTATTTGAATTCAAAAGCCCCAAGCAATTCTTTTTGTCACTGGTGTCCAAACTGGCGACTGCGAGATAATTTTTATCGCTTCTAAATGGGGCCTACCTAGGAAGTGAACACGGCGTCAGCCTCAACAATAAGCCGGCTTGATTGAGCCTGCAGTACTCCCATCACACCTTGACTATCTGAGGTTTCAGCGGCCCATTACAAATACTCCGACCGCTAACATCGACAAGGGAAAGGCGTAGTAAGGCCATAAAAAGGGCAAAAAGAAGCTCAAGCAACCTCTGGATATTCATCAGCAGCCAGGGTTGATTCAAGGTCTCAGCATGGGTTTGATTGTGGCTGTCGCGGCGCTATCGTCAGCGGCGCCGTGAGGCAATGCAGCAACGCAGCCCACACCTCAAGGGAAGTATAGTAGCGAAGCAAGGCGCCCTAATATAAATAAATTTATATTGACAAGATATCTCGGGGAAGAACCGTGTCCGACGAGACTATTTGGCTTCCATGTTAGGAGGAGAGGGATGGTATAGATTCTCGCAATTAGATAAAATGAGAGATTTATGCAGCCGACAACCCTGAGAAGGCTAAAAAATATATGAGATTTATCGCTAGAGCAATATGCACGAAGACTTCCAGCACAACGGGCACTCAAAGGAGGGCCAAACTGCTGGCCGGTCCCGCCCGGACGCTGCAGCCCCCTGCACATGGGGCGATGCCCGCCAAAAACGGAACCTGATCTTCCAGATTGAGGAACTCCCCTGCGAGGCAGCAAATTGCCGCATGCGCCGGCGATCAAAACAGGTCTCAATTGAAGCCTTGCTAGCCTTCGAATCTCAATAACTACCTTAATAACTTCCTTGATTCTATTAGGCCAGCAAAGACATTCTATTGTTTTAATTAAATCACCATGAGCCAACTATCTCCAGCCATTGAAATCCTTGGCTATATAGCTGCTTCTTTAACCACGCTGAGCTTTATTCCCCAGGCCATGAGAACCCTCAGCAGCGGAGACACCCGGGGCATCTCCCTCAGCATGTATGCCCTTTTTACCAGTGGAATTGCCCTCTGGCTTGTCTATGGCATCTTCGCACGCAACGGCCCCCTAATCATTGCCAATGCCATCACCGTTGTGCTCTCGGGCCTGATTCTGCAGCGCAAGCTGGAGGATCATTTAACAGAAAAGAGCAATTACAAAAAAACAGGCCCTGGCAGATCTACGGCAAAACGTCGAATCATCAGATCCGGAAAGCAACGCAACCAAGATCCCTAGCTGATCAAATAATCAGGAATAATATTGAACAGGACAGCCAGGGCCAATGCAGCAAAGCAATTCTGCAGGCCCTGCAATCCAGCGAATAGATGGCCCATATCGCTTCCACTCGACTTAGTAATCCGGTAGAGATTCACGCTGCTTGAGTAGAGCGCGTAACAGGAATACATTGATGCCACAAAAGAAAGTGCAATAAACATCACCTGCTGCCAGTTAGCGGACATTACGCCAGCCAAAGATCCCCCCGCCTTGACAAGAACCAGCACGGCGATGGCTATGGCAGCAATTCTCTGTTTGGCCACAAGCTGCCTGAACTCGGCGTCTTGTTTAGGGGTGAATTCAAATTGAAATTTGGCCACAAAGGAGGATGTCTGACTTGCCTGGATTCTAAACCAAAGAGATTTAGGGCCCTGCATACCACGATCAGGTTGAACATGCCCTGGAAATTAGAGTAGTCGTCTACCCCAGGGGTTTTGTTTTGTTAGCCCACCCATCCTTTGCCTAACCAGGCGGAGAGCTGGGGGGTGGCAGCGGCCGGGCCTAGCCTGAGCCCAAGCCCTACACCGATTGCGCTTGAACAAGATCACCGGACCACTGCGCAGAGCCCTGATCTATGGCGCGATCAGCTACGGCGGGCTGGTGTTGATAAACAACGCAGAGCTCGATCTGCCGAACATGTGGATCGCCTATCTGCCGATGTTCATCGGGGTCTATGTACTGACCCAGTGGTTGGACCGCCAGTTCGGGAACTGAGCGGGCCCGGACTCACACCCATTGGGACTCAGGTGCCCCCGTCATAGCCCTACGCCGACGGGATCTTCACAGTGGTGAGCACCGGCAGCCAAGAGTCAACGGCGCTTGGTGAATCAAGCCCTCAGTCTTGGCGCTCGCAGCTGTAGCGCTCGACAGTTCCGCGCAGCTGGGCGAAGTCTGGGTGATCCGGATCGCTGGCCTGCCACCACCAGCGGCCATCGGAGTAGCTGGGCACGCCGGCGTTGTTGGTGCGGGGGAGTTGCAGACTCACGTCCCGCCAACGCAGCACCACGAAGGCTCCTGGCACGGAGTTGGCGTTGCTGTTGGGGATATCCGCCGCATCCACCGCGCCCCTGAAGACCAAGGCTTCCAGGGGATCGCCCTCACAGAGGAACTGCTGCCCAGCACCGCTGCTCGCATCAGCGCCGGGTGCCGTCAGCAGCATCAGCAGGCTCAGGGCCATGGCAACCAGCGCATTGAGCAATGTCCTTCCCTTGCAGCAAGCTGGCACGGTTCAGCCTGGCAGCGATGCGCAGGCCGCGCAGCAGAAAGCGGCTGAGTTGTGCCAGCCGCGGGGTTGCTGAACATCGCGATCAGTTGCTTCGCGCGAGATCCCAATCCCCAGCCACTAAAAAGGGCCCTTCCAGGCCCCATGGATCATTTGGGTGATAAGGCTGATCTCACCCCATCTCCCTTAAAGGGTCAGGCGGCCACGGGGGCGGTCTGACGGGAGAAACGAACGATGTTATTCGCTGTTACGGATTTGCTCTTACCGAGCAGGCTTCAGTCACCCTCCTTATACCCCGTCGAAACCATTGCAGCCCCGTTAAATGGAGCTGAGCGGAATCGAACCGCTGTCCGAAGCACTGGTGTGAGCCACCTAGTCAGGTCGAAACCGGACTGGTTCATTGTGGCAGCAAGCAAGGGCCAACGCAGGGGTGGGCATCACCGAACTAAACAGCACATCAATCAGCGGAATAGCGGTTGTGCCACCGGGGCTCGAAGACGCCGCGGCTACTGAGCTCACGGCCTTGGGCTGCCAAGCCGTATCACGCCTACGCCGGGCCGTGCGCTTCCAAACAGACCTGGCTGGCTACTACCGGCTGCACCTGCAAGCCCGCCTGCCCTTCCGGCTCCTGCTTGAACTGGCTCAATTTCCCTGCCGCAGCAAGGACGAGCTCTACGACGGTGTGCAGCGCGCCGTCGACTGGAGCCGCTGGCTGCCTCCTGGCGCCACCTTCCGGGTCGATGCCACCGGCAGCGCTCCTGGCCTCAACCACAGTCACTACAGCGCCCTGCAGGTCAAAAATGCCCTGGTGGATCTGCAGCGCCAGCAGTGGGGCGCCCGCTCCTCCGTTGACCTAGACAATCCCGACCTCTCCATCCACCTGCACCTGGGCGGCGGCGAAGCAGCCCTGAGCCTCGATGGCAGCGGCGGCAGCCTGCACCGCCGCGGCTACCGGGCTGCCATGGGCCTGGCCCCGCTCAAGGAAAACCTCGCCGCCGGCCTGATCGCCCTCACCGGCTGGGATGGCTCGGTGCCCCTGGCCGACCCCCTTTGCGGCTCCGGCACCCTGCTGATTGAGGCGGCCTGCCTGGCCCTGGGCCGGGCGCCGGGTCTGGGCCGCCACTTCGCCTTGGAGCGCTGGCCGAAGTTCGACTCCCAGCTCTGGCAGCAAGAGCGGCAAGCGGCCAGCGACCTGGCCCGAGAGACGCTCCCCAGCGGAGAAGCCCTGGCGCCCATCGTTGGCCGGGAGCAGGATCCCGGCGTGCTTGATCAAGCCCACAGCAACGCTGAGGCTGCCGGCATCGCAAGTAGCCTGGATATGCGCCTGGGCGACTGCCGCGACTTCATGCCTCCGCCAGGGCCGGGGATCCTGGTGTGCAACCCGCCCTACGGCGAGCGCATCGGCGAGCGTGAGGGACTGGAGCCTCTCTACGCCGACCTGGGCCGCATGGTGAAGGAGCGTTGCGGCGGCTGGAGCCTGTGGCTGCTCAGTGGCAACCCGGAGCTCACCGGCGCCCTCAAAATGAAGGCCAGCCGCCGCATCCCAATCAGCAACGGCGGCATCGACTGCCGCTGGCTTCACTATGAGGTGCGCTAACGACCCAGGACCGCCTTGGTGGTCTTGCTCAAGCCGGCGATAGTTTCCGGTAAGTAGGGGCCCTTGAGCAGCTGGCCGCCCACCCGCACAAACACCCCGGCCAGCACCAGATCCAAAGCGGCCACCACCAAGGCGGCATGGATCCAGCTCAGCCCCTGGGCCGCGTGCAGCCACAGCAGCAGGGCCAGCTCGGCGCCGATTAGGGCCAGCAGCAGCAGGGCCAGGCCCCCGCTGAGCAGCAGGGCCCCACTGATCAAGCGCCGCTTCTCCCGATCCACCTCCTGCAGGGCAATGCGCACGTGCAGGTCCATCACGGAGGTCAGCAGGGCGCCAACCCGGCCCGCCGCCACCCTTGCCACACCGGGTGAGGTCGAATCCGTCATGAGGAACGCCGGCCTGAGGCCAGCAGCAGGCCTAGCAACACCCCAACGCCCGTGGCAATACCGATCGCCAGCAGCGGACGCTCCCGCACCGGCTTCTCAATGCGAGGCCGCAAGGTGCTGTTGAGCTCATCGAGCAGGTTTTCCAGCTGGGCCTCCAAGGGCGCCAGGTTGTCCGCTAGGCGGCTGGTCTGATCCCCGGCCACCTCAAGCAGCTCAAGCAACTGGTCCTTCACCGCACTAGCGGTGCGGCCAGTCTGGCTGGAAATCACCTCAACCACCTCATCAAAACTGCCCCGGGTGGCCTCCAGGGTCTGACGGGCAACGGCCGGCCACTCCCTCTGAATGGTGGGGATCAGGGTCTCAAAACGGTCGCGGAAGCCCTCTGGGCTGGCGGCGCGGGGAGGCGTTTCAGCGGTCATGGCAGTTCTGCGGTCATGGGGAGAGGGGGCGACTGCGAAGCTCAGACCTCAAGGTAAGGAGGGGGTTGAGCTTTCGAAACCCTCCGCTACATTTCTGATGCTCGGCGCACGGGCCTGTTGGTACACATCAATCAGGTCGAGCTCACCCACTTCAAGTCCTTTGGCGGCTCGATCACGATCCCGCTGCAAGAAGGCTTCACTGTGGTCACGGGCCCCAACGGCTCCGGCAAAAGCAACATCCTTGATGCGGTGTTGTTTTGTCTGGGCCTAGCCAGCAGCCGCGGCATGCGGGCAGATCGCCTGCCTGATCTAATCAACAGCGCCATGCTGCGCGAGGGCAAGGCCGCCGAAACCTCGGTGAGCGTGCGCTTCGACCTCAGTGAGTGGCAACCCGACCAGGCCGAGGCTGGCCTGGAGCCACCAGAAGAAGGGCCCTGGATCAAGCCAGGCCAACAGGAGTGGACCGTTAGCCGGCGCCTGCGGGTTGCCCCCGGCGGCACCTATGCCAGCAGCTTCAGCGCTGATGGCGTGAGTTGCAATCTGCAGCAGCTTCAGAGCCAGCTGCGGCGCCTGCGAGTGGATCCTGAAGGCAGCAATGTGGTCATGCAGGGTGACGTCACCCGCATCGTCTCCATGAGCGCCCGGGACCGGCGCGGCATCATCGACGAGCTAGCTGGTGTCGCCCTATTCGACAGCCGCATCGAACAGACCCGCGGCAAGCTTGATGAGGTGCAGGAGCGTCAGGAGCGCTGCTCAATCGTGCAGCAGGAGCTGCTCAGCTCCCGTCAGAAACTTGAGCGCGACTGCGCCAAGGCCCGCACCTATCAAGAGTTGCGCCAGCGCCACCACAACGGCCGCCTACAGGAGCAGGTGCTGGCCTTTGAAGCAGCCCAGGCGAGCCAGGCTGCCCTGCTGCAACGCAGCGCCAGCCTCGCCAGTCAGCAACAGGCTGAACGCGAGGCGATCAGCGAAGGCGAAACGGGCCTCACTGCCGCCGCCGCCGTGCTCGAGCAGCTCCAATCTGAGGTAAAGGCCCTCGGTGAAGACCAGCTGATCGCCGTGCAGGCCGAGCTGGCCGGCCTCGAGGCCAGTGGCCGCGAACTAACGCGCCAGGCAGGCAAACACCAGCTCGATGCCGAGGCCCTGCAACGCCAGCGCCACGACCTGGCCCGCACCCAGGGCGAGCTGCGCCAGCAGCAGCAAGTCCTCGAGGCCAGTTCCGACCAAGCCGCTCTCGACGACGCCGAGGCCGGCTGCCGCGCTGCCGAAGCCGCCGTGGAGCTATCGCGCCGCCGGCTCGGCGAGGTGGCGGGGCGCTCCGGCAGTTGGTTGGAGGAACAGCAGCAGCGCAGCCGCGCCCGCCAGCAGCTGGGCGAGCAGATCGGCCCCCTGGAGGCCGAGCGGCAGCAATTACAGGAACGGCTGCGACAGCACCAGGAGCGCCTGGCCGAGCTCGGCGCCGAAGAGCAGCAGGAAGGGGCCAGCCATCGCAGTGCCCAGAAGCAACTGGAGGCCACCGAAAGCAGCTGGCAGCAGGTGCTGGAGGCCACCCGAGCGGAGCAGCAGCAGGTGCAGGAGCTGGCCGAAGCCCTGGCCCTGCAGCAGCGCACCCGCAGCCGCCTCGAGCAGGAGCAAACCCAGCTCGAGCGCGAGATCGCCCGACTAGACAGCCGCCGCGAAACCCTGCAGGAAAGCCGCGGCACCGGCGCCCTGCGGGTGCTGCTGGAGGCTGGTATGAAAGGCATCCACGGGCCGGTGGCCCAGCTCGGCGAAGTGGAGGAGCGGGTGCGCCTGGCGCTGGAAGTGGCCGCCGGCGGACGCCTCGGCCAGGTGGTGGTCGACGACGACCGCATCGCCGCCCGGGCGATAGAGCTGCTCAAAAGTCGCCGGGCAGGCCGGCTCACCTTCCTGCCGCTCAACAAGATTCGGAGTGGCTCCGGTGGCGGCTCCAGCGGTAGTGGCGGAGCCGCCCTGCAACGCGGTGGCGGCGCGGGCAGCGTTGGCCCTGCAAGCGGTGGGCTGGTGGGCAAGGCGGTGGATCTGGTGGGTTACGAGCCCGTCTACGCCGAGGTATTCCGCTACGTCTTTGGCGACACCCTGGTATTCGACAACCTGGCCAATGCCAGACGCGAACTGGGCCGCTGCCGGGCCGTGACCCTCGACGGCGAACTGCTGGAGAAGAGCGGCGCCATGACCGGCGGCAGCCTGCAACAGCGGGGCAGCCAGCTCAGCTTCGGCCGCAGCCAGGACGGCGACGAAGCCGAACCCCTGCGCCAGCGCTTGCTGGAGCTGGGCGAGAGCCTGCTGGCCTGCCGCCGCAAGGAAGCCGAGCTGGGTCAGCGGCTCGAAGCCCTACGCCCCCGGCTGCTGGAGCACCAGCAGCGCCAGGCGGGCCTGGAGGCCGAGCGCAGCGCCGCCCAGCGGGCCCTGGCCCCCCAACTGCAACGCCAGCAGCAGCTGGGCAGTCGCCTGGGCCAACTGCAGCAGGCCTTGCAGAGCGATCTGCAGCGCCAGCAGCAACTTGATTCCCTGCTGTTGCCCCTGCAGCAACAACGCATCAGCCTGGAAGAGGCCGAGGCTGCGGTGCAATCCTCCGGTGATGCGGCCCGCTGGCAGGGTCTGCAGAGCGAGCTAGAGGCAGCCGACACTGCCCTGGCCGCGGCCCGCAGCCAGCGTGATGGTCTGCTGGCGGCCCGGCGCGAACGGGCCTTAAGCGCCGAGCGCCTCAGCAACCAGCTCGAGGCCCTAAGCGCTGATGAACAGCGGCTGGTGGCCGCTGTGAACACCCTGGTGGCGGAGCGAGCTCGCTGGAAAGAGCAGCACCAGGCGGACCAGGAGCGGCGCAGCACCTTGGCCGCCGAGCAGCAGCAGCTGCAAACCCGCTTTGGCGAAAGCCGCCGCGCCCGCGATGCCGCCGAAGCCCAGCTGGCCGCCCAGCGCCAGGCCCTGCAACAGCGCCAATGGGAACTGCAACGCCTCGGCGAGGAGCTCGAATCGCTGGCCGAACAGCAGCGTGGCGACCAGCTGCGCCTCGAACAAATGGAGCGGGAACTTCCTGAGCCGAGGCCGGAGATTCCCGCAGAAGTGCGGGAGGCAGGCCTCGATGCCCTAAAGGCGGAGCTGCGCAGCCTGCAGGCCCGGATGGAAGCCCTCGAACCGGTGAACATGCTCGCCCTCGAGGAGCTTGAGCAGCTCGAAACCCGCTTGGCGGAATTGGAGGAGCGGCTCGAAGTGCTCAGCAAGGAGCGCGAAGAGCTGCTGCTACGCATCGAAACCGTGGCCACCCTGCGCCAGGAGGCCTTCCTTGAAGCCTTCACAGCCGTGGATGGCCATTTCCGCACAATCTTTGAAGGGCTATCCGACGGCGAGGGGCACCTGCAGCTGGAAAATCCGGAAGCACCTCTGGAAGGTGGCCTCACCCTGGTGGCCCACCCCAAGGGCAAGGCGGTGCGGCGGCTCAACTCCATGAGTGGCGGCGAGAAATCGCTCACGGCGCTGAGCTTCCTGTTTGCCCTGCAGCGCTTCCGCCCTTCGCCCTTCTACGCATTAGATGAAGTCGACAGCTTTCTCGACGGGGTCAACGTGGAGCGCCTGGCCGCCCTGATTGCCGGCCAGGCAGACCAGGCCCAATTCATGGTGGTGAGCCACCGGCGCCCGATGATCGCCGCCGCCACCCGCACCATTGGCGTCACCCAGGCCCGAGGTGCCCACACCCAGGTGGTCGGGTTACCGCCCGCCGCCTAAGCCGCCCCTTCCCCAGCGGAGCAGGTGAGCCACAATGGGCCGACTGGGCCACGGGTACGACCCTTTCATTGACCTCCTCCATCCCCCCTTCCGCTGATCCCGGGGCAACGGCTGCCGCCCCTAGCGATCGCCTCTGGTTGCGCTCCGAGCTGATGGGCACCCAGGTGATCACCCGCGACACTGGCCGCCGGCTGGGAGTGGTGGGCGAGGTGGTGGTGGACATCGACCGGCGCGAAGTGGTGGCGTTGGGCCTGCGCGACAACCCTCTGACCCGCTTCCTGCCAGGCCTGCCCCGCTGGATGCCCCTCGACCGGATCCGCCAGGTGGGCGATGTGATCCTGGTGGATTCCGCCGATTCGCTGGCCGAAGGCTTCAATCCTGGCCGTTACGGCAAGGTGATCAACTGCCAGGTGATCACCGAAGCGGGCGACCAGCTGGGCCGGGTGCTGGGCTTCAGCTTCGACATCGAAACCGGCGAGCTGGCCACCCTCGTGATCGGCGCCCTGGGAGTGCCCCTGCTGGGTGAAGGCGTGCTGAGCACCTGGGAACTCACCGTTGAAGAGATCGTCAGCAGCGGGCCGGATCGGATCATTGTTTACGAGGGCGCCGAAGACAAGCTCAAGCAGTTGGGCTCCGGGCTGCTGGAGAAGCTTGGTATTGGTGGGCCGAGCTGGGAGCAGGAGGAGCGGGATCGCTACCGCACCGGCATGGTGCCCGTGGAAAACCAACTGGCGGCAGGCCAGCCAGCAGTGCAGGAACAGCGCCGTATCCAGCCGGCCACCAGCCAGAGCTTCGAACCCGATGAGGAGTTCGATTACGTCGAACTCGATGAGCAGCAGCGCCAACGGGAACCCCTGCGCCAGCGCCGCTACCTCGACGAGGAGGAGAGCCGCTACGAGCAACCGCGTTACGAGGAGCCACGCTACGACGAGCGTCCAGCGGAACCCAGTCGCCGCCCCCTGCAGGCCGAACCCCTGCCCAGGCAGGCACGCCCTCTAGATGCTCGACCAATAGAACCTCGCCCCCTAGAGAGGCGGCCCGCCCCCACCCCCTACCGGGAACCCCTGGATGTGGAGGCTGAAGACCTGGCCAGCAACGACCTAGACGACCCCTGGTAAAAAATCCCTCTCAGCTCGCTTTGAAGGCCAGGGACGCCGAATTGACGCAGTGGCGCTGACCGGTTGGGGCCGGGCCGTCGTTGAAGACGTGGCCAAGGTGGGCGTCGCAATTGGCGCAGCGAATTTCGGTGCGCACCATGCCGTGGGCGTTATCGGTATGGGTGCTGATGGCAGCAGGGCTTACCCCATCCCAGAAACTGGGCCAGCCGGTACCGGAATCAAACTTGGTGGCGCTGCTATAGAGCTCGGCATCACAGCAGATGCAGTGGTAACTGCCATTGCCCTTCTGGTTCCAGTAGGCGCCGCTGAAGGCACGCTCGGTGCCGCCCTGGCGGGCAACCCGGAACTGCTCAGGGGTCAGCTGCTGGCGCCACTGCTCTTCGCTGGCCCCGCGGGCCAAGCCACTGTCGAGGCCGCAGGCTGAAGGGTCGGAAAAACTAGCAGCGTCGGCCATCGAACTCAGCGAAAATGAGCCGCAAGCCTAGGCAGCGGAGTTGGGGGATTTCAGCTCAGAGGCACTCAGCTCAGGAGGCAGCAGCTCCTGCACCAGGGCCGCCAGGCTGGCCACCGCCCCCGGCTGGCCCCGCAGGCTGCGCAGATCGGAGCGCATCTGCTCCAGTCGCTCCGGTGCCGCCAGCCAGTCGGCGGCTTCAGCGGCGATGGCCTCAGGGGTGATCGCCCCAACCCGCTCCGGCACCACCAAGCGGCCAGCGGCAATGTTGGGCGAGGCCAGAAAGCCCCGGTGGCGCAGCCGCCAGGCCGTAATCAGCACCCCAAACAGCCAGCGCAGCAGGGGCAACCGCCCCAGCAATCCGGCCAGTCCATCCCAGGCCTGCATGACGTGCAGGTGCTGGGTTGGCACCAGCACCAGCATCGGCACCCCCAAAGCAGCTAGTTCGGCGGTATTGGCGCCCACGGTGGTGAGGGCCAGGGAGCACTGGCTCAAGCTGCCGTAAGCCGGATTCTCCCGAACCATCCGAATCCTGGTGCCAGCTGGCGTCTCAAGTAGATCCGGAGCCAGCAGGCGGGGCTGACCCGACCGGTAGGTACGGGCGATCGGATTGGCGGGGCCTGCCTGAGTCAGCAGCTCCTCCACAGCAGTGGTAGGTGCCAAGGGCAACAGAAAGCGACAGCCAGGACGCAGAGCCGCCAGCCGGTCGGCCGTCTCCAGCAAAAACGGCATGCCCACGCGCAACTTGGCCCGCTTCGAGCCGGGCAGCAGCGCCAACCACTCCCCTGCCGGCAAGGGCGCCTCGCTGCGGGCCGACTCCGAGAGGTCTGCCATCAAGTCACCCACCACCGTGCAGCGGGATGCCCAACGCGGTGCCAACTTGTCAGCAGCCAGGGGCCCCATGGCAGCGATGCGATCGTTCCAGCGGGGCCAGCGGGCTACCCATTCCGCATAGGTGAGATGGCGGTAACCCAGCCGTGCCGAGAGCAGCACGGTCCAAAACTGATCACCCCCTAAAAACACCACCAGTCCCTGGCGGGGCCAGGGGCCAAACCGCTGGGGGCGCAGTAGCAGCGACCAAAATTGACGCGCCGGCACGATGCGCTCAAACAGGCCCCAGGCGGCGGCGGCTTGATGCTCCAGTCCCGTGCCATTTGGACAGGGCACAAGCAGCAACTTGAGGCTGCAGGCTGCCCCAGGCACTTCAGGCCGCAGTGGCATCTGGCGATGCAGGCGCTGGGCGAGGGGCCTAACCCAGGTGGACAGCTCTCCAGGGCCGTTGCTGACAAGCACGATCGCTGCCGAGGGCCGGATCGATTCGGGCAAGGCCTGGATGGCTCGAATTAAGAAATGCGGATGACGAGACTTGAACTCGTAAGGCCGAAGCCACACGCCCCTCAAACGTGCGTGTCTACCAATTCCACCACATCCGCATGTGGTTCGGATCGCTGGGCGTTCCGGTGCGAGCAATATACCCATCGCCGGCGCCAGAACCCTCTGAGGGAGATGTCCAGGCAGCACTGATACAGTCCGCCTCAGCCCATATCAGCTGAGACGCCGCGGATGCCCATCGGCAAGCTGCTGATCGCCAACCGTGGCGAGATAGCCCTACGCATCCTGCGCACCTGCAGGGAGCTCGGCATTCCCACCGTCGCGGTCTACAGCACGGTGGATAAAAACGCCCTGCACGTGCAGCTCGCCGACGAAGCCGTATGCGTTGGCGAAGCGCCCAGCAGCAAGAGCTACCTCCACATCCCCAACATTTTGGCGGCGGCCACCTCCCGGGGTGCTGACGCAATTCACCCCGGCTACGGCTTTCTGGCCGAAAACGACCGCTTCGCCGAGATCTGCGCCGACCACGGCATCACGTTTGTGGGTCCCTCCCCCGAGGCCATCCGCTCGATGGGAGATAAGTCGACCGCTAAGGCCACCATGGAACGGGTGGGGGTGCCCACCATCCCCGGTAGTGCCGGCTTGCTCGCCAGCCCGGAGGAGGCTGCGCGATTGGCCGAATCGATGGGCTACCCGGTGATGATCAAGGCCACAGCTGGTGGCGGCGGCCGCGGCATGCGCCTGGTGCCTGGGCCCGATCAAATCGAGAGCCTGTTCAAAGCGGCCCAGGGGGAAGCGGAGGCTGCCTTCGGCAACCCTGGCCTCTACATGGAGAAATTCATCGACCGGCCCCGACACGTGGAAGTGCAGGTGCTGGCCGATCGCCACGGCAACGTGATCCACCTGGGCGAGCGCGACTGTTCGATCCAGCGCCGCCACCAAAAGCTGCTGGAAGAGGCTCCCAGCGTGGCCATCAACGCCGACCTGCGCCGCCAGATGGGCGATGCCGCCGTGGCCGCCGCCCGCACCATTGGCTACGAGGGCGCCGGCACCGTGGAATTCCTGGTGGACCGCAGTGGGGCGTTTTATTTCATGGAAATGAATACCCGCATCCAGGTGGAACATCCGGTCACCGAGATGGTCACAGGGGTAGATCTGATCGCCGAACAGTTGCGTATTGCCGGTGGGGAGCCGATCTCGGTCACCCAAGACCAGATCAAGCTCTGCGGGCACGCCATCGAGGCGCGCATTAACGCCGAAGACCCCCGCCAAAACTTTCGGCCAGCCCCCGGCAAAATCACCGGCTGGCTACCTCCTGGCGGCCCCGGTGTGCGGGTCGATAGCCACGTGTACACCGGCTATGAGATCCCGCCCTTCTACGACTCCTTGATCGGCAAGGTGATCGTGTGGGGCACGGATCGCCCCCACGCCCTCAGGCGGCTGCGCCGGGCCCTGTCGGAATGCGCGGTGACCGGCATTCCCACCACCATCGACTTTCACCTGCAATTGCTGGATCGCCCCGAATTTCAGGCGGGCGACGTACACACCAAATTCGTGGAGCAGGACATGCTTCCGCAGAAGGGCAGCTAAGCCGGATCTCAGTTCAGCCGATCCCGGCGCTCTGGGCCCGAAACAACACCTGACTGACAAGCCCCTGCTGCCCCACCAAAATTTCCCGCACCAGACTGAGCAGGCCCACCCACACCACCGGCGTCACATCAACGCCACCGATTGGTTTGATCAGCCGACGGGTGAGGGCAAGCAAGGGCTCGGTGGGGGCTCCGATCAAGCGCATCGCTCCGCGGCTCAGGTCAATCTGGGGATACCAGGTGAGCACGATGCGAAACAGAAAAAGCAAGGTCCAAAGCGCCAGGCCCAGGGCCAGGGCCAAGTGCACGCCGGACAACAACGGCAGCCAGGACTGGGGTAGGGAGGGGGCTGCCGTCACAAAGCTCTAAGTAGCTGGGCTCCCAGCGTAGGAAGCCGCCACCAATGCCTAGGATCGCGCCACGATCAAGCCATAGAGCTGTTCCTGCCATGACGCCATCACTGGCCAATTTCCTGACCAGCCTGCTTGCCGGCGCCGTGATCGTGGTGGTGCCCATTACGATCGGGCTGGTGCTGATCAGCCAAAACGATCAGCTTGATCGCCGCCTTTGAGCTTCCGGCACCTGAGTAACTCCAAGTCCCTGGCTGCTCGGGCTCAGCTGCCTACACTTACGAGACGGACTCTCGGGTGAAAAACCGTGGTTAATGCCAGCCTGAACTGGGCCAGCATCGTGGGCATAGTGCTTGCGGTGGGCGGTGCACTGCTTTATTTCATGCGGAGCTTCAAGCCCGCCCTCGCCCGCGATTACGACGTCTTTTTCGCTGCGGTTGGCCTGCTCTGCGGCGGCATCCTGTTTTTTCAGGGGTGGCGCCTCGATCCAATCCTGCAATTTGGACAGTTTCTGCTCGCCGGCACCACTGTCTTTTTCGCCTACGAAAGTGTGCGCCTGCGGGGGGTAACCACTGAGCAGGCGCGCCGGTCGTCCTACTTCGACGACGACGAACCAATGCCTGAACCAGGCCCCTTTAGGCCCAGAATGGGTGGCCGCGCCTGGGGCGAGGCCTCTACGGATCGCTTTGATGAGCCCGAGCCACTGAGGCGCCGCATCCCCTCCCGCGGCGAAGGCGATGCGCCAGAAGAGGAAGACTTTTACAGGGCACCCCGGCCCAGCAGTAGGGCCGCCATCCCGGAAAGGGCCGCCAGCCGCCGCCCTGCGCAAGAGGATTGGGCACCCCAAAGCTCTAGCCGGCCCAGTATCGATTTCGGTGCCCGCAGGCGTGATCGAGATGCCGCAGTTGAGCCCCGGCGCGGCAGCCGGCCGACAGCCGCTAGTGAGGCCATGCCTCGCTCCAGCCGCAGGCCCGCGCCCACTCCCCCTTCTCCTGCCCCAGAATCGCCTAGGGCCTCCCAACCAGCGGGCGTGCCCCAGGGCTCACCGATCAGCCCAGCAACCCCTGCCAGCGGCAGAAGCAATCGCCCAGTGGCAAGCGATATCAGTGATGCGGACTTCACCCCAGTGAAACCGTCCAGTCGCCCCGAGCCCAGCCCCCGAGGCATTAGCCCCCGGGACAACAGCTCCCGCTTCGACGACTGAAGCTTTTCGCCGCCAACAGATTGGGGCCCCTAGGGGTGTCTGCCCTGCTGCTGACAGCCCTGACCTTTCTTGTCAGCGGCTGCTCCGGTGGAGCGTGGCTGGCACGCCGCAGTGCCGGTCCGGTTGGGGTATTCAACGGCAACAGCCGCCAAGAACCCGCCCTCAGCGGCCAGGGGCGATTTCTTGCCTCAGTGGTTGATCGGGGCGGCCGGGCCACCCTGCTGTTGCAGGAGCAGCCCAGCGGCCGAATCGTGCCCCTGCGCCATTTCCAAAACCGCCAGCCCCACAGCTCCCCCTCCCTTAGCTGGAACGGTCGTTATGTGGCGGCCCTGGTGCAACAGGGCAACCAAAGACTGGCCCTGATCGAAGACCGAGCCAACGGCAACCTGCACCGGCTTCCCCTACCGGCGGACCGCACTGCAGTGCGCCTCAGTCTCTCCCCGGAGGCACGCCAGCTGGCGGTGCAGGTGGCCCAGGCTGGCCAGTGGCGCGTGCAGCTGTTTGATCTGCGCAGCCTGCTTGAGCCAGACCTGCCCGGCGGCCTTGCCGTTCAGGGGGGCGGAGCCCAGCCCTCACCATGAGCAGCTCGCTACCAAATAGAGCCATCGCAGTAGCAGCAATAGGCCTGCTGCTGGGCGGCTGCCTTGCCCCCATGCCCCAGCCCCTAGCGCCGCTCAACTCCAGGCTGGAAGCCATAGGTGCCAACCGGGATCCAGCCCTCTCAGGGCGCTGGCTGGCCCTAATCAGCGGCAGGGGCGGCCGCGAACAGGTGCTGCTACTGGATCTGGAGCGCCAGCAGCCCGTAGACCTTCCGGGCCTCAACCGGGCTGATGCCCAACCGGTGAGCGTCAGCGTCGACGCTGCAGGAGAGCGAATTGCCCTGGTGCGGCAGCTGGAGGGACGCACCGAGTTGGTGCTCTACCGGCGTTCCCTGCAGAGCCTGCAACCCATACCCATGGTGCCCAGCGGCGTTGCCCGCCAGGTGCAGCTGCAGGCCGATGGTCGCCAGCTGGCTGTGCAGGTGAGCAGAGGCGGGATCTGGCAGGTGGATCTGGTGCTAATTCCTTAGAGCAGCAGGCGCTCAGGGCACCAGGCCAGCCCAGCGCAGAAACGTCTCGCCGCTCAGGGCTTCGATCAGCAGCACGGCAATGAAGCCCACCATGGCAAAGCGACCATTCACCCGCTCGGCGTAACCACTCCAACCAAAGGCCGGCACTTCGCCGGTTGTTGCACTAGTTGCTGCACTAGTTGTTGAGCTGATTTCTGGGCTCTGGTCGGGGCTTGGTTCAGGCATGGGGTCAGGGAGGGGGTCAGGCGTGGCGGCCCACGTCATAGCCGGCCGCGGGTAGCAGCCGCCAGTTGCCGCTGCCATCGAGCTCCAGCACGGTGTCATGGAAGGCGGTGAGGGTGGGCCTATGACCGACGCTCACAAAAGCCATCTCCCGCTCAGCTAGCAGGGCATAAAGGTGACGCTCAGTTGCCACATCAAGGGCGCTGGTGGCCTCATCTAGGACAACAAAACTTGGTGAATTGAGCAGCAGGCGCGCAAAGGCCAAACGCTGCTGCTCTCCTAGGGAAAGCAGGCGAGGCCAATCCTGAATGATGTCGAGATCGGGGTAGCGCCCAACCAGCTCGGGCAGCCGCACCTGCTCCAAAACATGGCGCAGTTGCTCGTCGCTGAAGCGATCTGGCTGGAGCGGATAGCAAAGCTGCTCGCGCAGGCTGCCAAGCAGCATGTAGGGCTTCTGGGGAATGAACAGCAGATCTCCCTCACTGGGCCGCTCCACCCGACCAGCAGCTGGGGGCCACAGCCCACTGACCATGCGCAAGAAAGAGGTTTTACCGCAGCCAGATGGGCCCACAACCAGCAAACGCTGATGACGGTCCACCTCAACACTGAGGTCGCGGATCAAGGTGCGATTAGTGCGGGGCGGCACCAAATCAACATGGCTAACCAGGATCGAATTTCCACTGCTATCAGTGCTCGTGGCCGCCAACCGGGCTTCTAGCGCTGCAGCTTCAATGCCGATTGAATCAACCTTGCCCTGAAAACCCTCAAGACGGCTGATCGAAGCCGAGAAGGCAGCGAGGCGATCAATGTTGTTAACAATATAACTCACCGAAGAAAATACCATGCTGAAGGCAAACGTGGCCTGACCAAATACCCCAAAATCAATAACCTTAGAGAAATAAAGAGGAGCTATAACCAGCCAAGGCAGGAAGCGTGAAAAATAATCATAGGAACGCTGAATTACACTAATCAGCGCTTCCCAGACTATAAGTCGGTCGGCATTGCGAATGGCACCACCAAGTCTCCGCTCAGCCTCTTTAACCTCCTGCCTTTCACCTCGATAGAAAGCGATCGACTCTGCGTTGTCTCGGATGTGAACTAAGCCGTAGCGAAAATCGGCTTCCAACTTCAACTGCTTATAATTCAGGTTCACCAACTTTCGACTAGCAAATACGATTAGACCAGTTCCGCCAACCGAATAGCAAAGTAGCACTATTGCCAAGGTCGCGTTAATAGTCCATAAAACAGTAACGAAGCTTACAAACGTCAGGAGAGCAGTGACAACTTCTACAATGACGCTCAGACTTGTTCGGGTAAAGCTTTCGGTATCTTGGGAAATCCGCTGATCTGGATTATCAATTTCTTCGATCGACTCGTCGTTTGGATTGAGAATATAATAGGCCTTATTGGAAAGATAGCGGCCAAGAAGGCGGCCACTCAGCCACTCACGCCACAATAAGCCTAGCTTGGGAATAAGATATAGTTGGATGGCTCTAAGCGGTAAGGCAAGAACCAAGCAAAATGCATAAATCGCAACTATCTTCCAGAATTCAATTATATTATATGCAACTAGGGCATTTTCGAGGTTTCGATATATGTAACTAATTCCTATATTAATACCATTGATCACCAGGATCAACAGGGTGATCACCGCCATCAACAACCAGGGCAGCCAGCGCCCGTGACGCAACTTGCCGCGGAATGCCACAAAACAGCCCAGCCCCCCGGCCAGCAGCACCATCACCAGCGGCCCGATCGGGCTGTTCCAAAGTGCTGCCACCTGCTCGGGCACCCCGGGCAGGAAACGACTGCGCAGTTCGGGGATCAAGGCCCCGGTCAGGGCCAAAACCCCAGTGAGCAGCAACAAGGTGCTGCCTACCACCACCGCAAGCAACGCCACCACCAGCAGTAGAAACTGCCAGCTCTTGGTGTCGTCTACCGGCAGGAAATAGGGCTGGGCCAGGCGCTGCAACTTCGCCAGTTGACCGCGAAGAGCCTTGAAGGAGTTCATGGAGCAGGTCGTATCAGGTCATTGTCGCGGGCCCGCGGTCAGCCCGGGGGCCAGGCCAGCGGACGCCCACCAAGCACATGCACATGCAGGTGAAACACGGTCTGGCCCGCATCCGCGCCGCTGTTAATAACCGTGCGGAACGACTCCAGACCCTCCTGGCGGGCCACCTGGGCAGCCACCAACAGCAAGTGGCCGAGCAGGGCCTCGTGCCCTGCGGTGGCATCAGCAAGCTGGGCAATCGGCTGGCGTGGAATCACCAGCACATGGACTGGAGCCTGGGGCGTTACGTCGCGGAAAGCCAGGCAATGCTCATCGGCATACACCTGATCGCAGGGGATCTCGCCGCGGAGGATACGCCCAAAGATCGTGTCTTGGCTCACAGGGGCAACGGGGGTGGGACAGGGGTGGCACTAACGAGGTAGTGGCCCATGGCGTGATGTTGGCACGGTGCAAGACGGCAGCGCTGCAGGGCCTGGAGGCCAGGCCAGTGCTGGTGGAGGTGGATCTAGCTCCCGGCTTGCCGGGCCTGCAGCTGGTGGGCCTGGCCGATGCGGCGGTGCAGGAAGCCCGGGAGCGGGTGCGCTCGGCCATACGCCACAGCAGCCTGAAGGTGCCGCTGACGCGGGTGGTGGTCAATCTGGCCCCCGCCGACCTGCGCAAGGAGGGGCCGGCTTTTGACCTGCCGATCGCCCTGGGCCTGCTGCTGGCCAGTGGCCAGCTCGATGCCGCCAGCAACAACGAGGTTTGGAGCGCCGGCGAGTTGGGGCTGGACGGCAGCTTGCGGCCGATCCGGGGGGTGCTGGCGATTGCGATTGCGGCCCGGAACCATGGCGCCCGGGCCCTGGTCGTGCCCCAGGCCAATGCCTGGGAGGCTGCATTGGTGGAGGGGCTGCGAGTGTGGGGCGCCGCCGATCTCGGCCAGGCCTTATGGCGGCTGCAGCATCCGCGGGCCCGTCCGGCCGCCACCGCCCTTGCCCCTACCCTTCAACCAGCCAACGCACTGATAGCCGCCAGGCCCCCGGCTGAAGATCTTGCCGACGTCAAAGGGCAGCCCCACGGGCGCCGGGCCCTGGAGATCGCCGCGGCCGGAGGCCACCACCTGCTGCTCTGCGGCCCACCCGGCAGCGGCAAAACAATGCTGGCCCAGCGACTGGCGGGGCTACTTCCACCGCTCGATCCGGCGGAGGCCCTTGAGCTCACAGCCGTCCACTCGGTGGCGGGCCTGCTGGACAGCAGCCAGGGCTTGCTGCAAACCCGCCCCTTTCGCAGCCCCCACCACAGCTGCTCCGGGCCAGGGCTGATCGGTGGAGGTGGCCAACCCAGACCAGGGGAGCTGGCCCTGGCCCACCACGGAGTGCTGTTTCTCGATGAGCTGGCCGAATTTCGCCGGTCCGTGCTCGACCAATTGCGCCAACCCTTAGAAGACGGCGAAGTCTGGATTCACCGCGCCCGCCAGCGAACTCGCTTCCCCTGCCGCATCACCCTGGTGGCCGCGGCCAATCCCTGCCCCTGCGGCTGGTTTGGCGATCCAGAGCGCAGCTGCAGCTGCGGCGAGGGCCAGCGGAGGCGCTACTGGGGCCGGTTGTCGGGCCCGCTGCTGGATCGCATTGATTTGCAGGTGGTAATGAGACGGCCATCCAGCGCCGCACTGACGGCACCGTTTCGAACCCAAGGCGACTGCAGCTCGACCTGCGACGAATCAAGCGCTGAGGTGCGAGCAAGAGTCCGCCGGGCCCGCGCCCACATGGCTGCCCGCAATCCGGGGGGCTGCTGCAACAGCCGCATCGCCGGAGGTCAGCTGCAGCAAGTACTTCAACTGGAAGGCGAAGCCTTAGAGGTGTGGGAGGCTGCGATTCAGCACCGGCAACTCAGTGCCCGGGCTGGCGCCAGGCTGCTGCGGGTTGCCCAAACGATCGCCGACCTAAACGATCAAGCCAGCATTGGCGCAACTGCAATTGCCGAAGCGCTCACCTACCGGTCATTTGATCAAGGGGTATCTCGCTAAGCGGGAGACCAGATCAAAGCAATTAACGGCGGCGGCGGCGCTGCTGGGCCTTGCGCTTGTACTTCTCGACCGGTGTCTCGTGGTGACGCAGACGCTTTAGGTCAGCGAAGATGCCCGCCTTAGACACCTGGCGCTTGAAGCGGCGCAGGGCCGATTCAATCCCTTCGTTTTCGCCGACGGTGACCTGGGTCATGAAGCGCTGCGCTGCTCACAGAGCTTGCCAATGTAGCAACTGCCTTTCCGCGCCGACCATTCCCCCTGCTTCCAGGTCAGCCCCCGGCGCCAGAAAGGTCTGAAATGGGGCTGGGCGCCACTACTGGCAGCCCAGGCTGGATCGCAGCATCTGGCCAGGTATCGCGGTAGAGATACACGTGGCCCAGATTTCGACCGCCGTAGGCCCGGCGCTTGAGCTGCCAGCCCGGTTCAAACACCAACTGCAGGAAGCCAGCGCCCGGACCCTGGGTGCGGGCAACCAGCATTTCCGGGCCCGCCCCAGCCTTGGTGGGCACGGCCAGCAGCACGTTGTCGCCGCTCTGACGCAGAACTGTTAGGCGATAACTCGTGGCCAGATCTGCGCCGCCTACACGCACCGAGTAGCCGTTCGCATCGATGAAGCGGCTGCAGATGCCGCTGAAATCAAAAGTTGCAAGCAGGGGGTCCACCGGAGCTGGTGAGCCAGGGGCTACTGCAAAACAGGGCCGGGTCGGGTTTATCTGCTCATAGATGTTGAGTTGGGCGCGGACGCCATCGCCGATGGGCGCTGCCACCAGCACAAAACGCTCCTGGCTGAGATCCGCTGCTTGAAACAGGGCGCTGGCCATGGCTGGGGTGGCAGCAAAGGCAACCGCAGTGGCGCAAGCTCCAGCTGCCAGGGGGAGGTAATTGGCACCCAGTTGGAGCAATCGCATCACGGCATTGGCAAGCAACATGGACCTAATCGTATGCACGGCATCCGGCTAGGGCTAGGCCGGCTTGTTGATCCGGATGGCCACCAACAGGGCCGCAACCGTGCCAGGCAGGCTCAGACCCAAAATCCAAAGGGTGGCCTGCAGGCCCAGGTCGGGGTCGCCATAGGCCAGCTCAAAAACTGAGCCCATCGAAGCGATGCCCAGCAGGCAAGCCAGGGCCAGGAAAAAGCCGGCCAGTGGTTTCATCGGCATGGAGAAGAAAGATCAGCGGATGGAACGGACATCTGCCCGTTGAAAGCCCTTTTCCAGCAGGCCTTCATTGAGGCTGAGCTCATCGGTAACCCGATCTACGAAAAGCACACCTTCGAGGTGGTCCATCTCGTGCTGAATGCAGCGGGCCAGCAGACCATCGGCCTTGACCCGTTGGGGGCGGCCCATCTCGTCGCGATAGCTGACCTCGACCGTGGCCGGGCGCACCACATTTAGGTAAACGCCTGGAATGCTGAGGCAACCTTCCTCGTAGGTCTCGATTGCAGCACCGAAGCAGGCGATCTCTGGATTGATCAAAACCAGCGGCGGCGCAGCGGCATTCTCGGGATCAAGATCAATCACTAGCAGCTGCTTATGCACTCCCACCTGGGGTGCCGCCAAACCGATGCCCTTGGCCGCGTACATGCTGCGCAGCATGTCCCGGGCCAGATCTCGCACACTCTCATCAACCTTGCTGATGCGCTTAGCAGGGGCGCGCAGCACCCCATCGCCAAGGGTGTGGATTGTGAGGGGGGACTCCTCAATAGCATCCTTGGGCACTTGAACGCCGCGGCTGGCCTGAACGGCGGAGCGTGCCATCTGGGCGAAGCTGCCGGCTGAACTGCGGGCCAACGCGATACTTGATCGAAGGACATTCACTTTAAGTCGTTCTGCCTCGGTGTATGCGGTGGCTGATCCCCCTGGAGCCCTTCCTGCCGCTGTTGTGGTGGGCCAAACCACCAGCCTGCGGGAGCCACAGCTACTCGACGGGGTGCTCTATTGGCTGGAGCAGCGACCCCATGAAGGGGGGCGAACGACCCTGCTGAGGCGCCTGGGGCCAGACCAGCAAGCAGAGGAGCTAACCCCTGGCAGCTGGAATCTGCGCAGCCGGGTGCATGAATACGGAGGTGGCAGTACGGCCCTGGGCCACCGGAGCGATGGCCGGCCGGTGGCGGTATTCAGCCACGACGGCGACTGCTGCCTCTGGCTGCTTGAGCTCGACAGCAGCGATTGCCCGCCGCGACGACTCAGTCCGCCAGGTGCCTACGGCGGCGGCTTGATCGATGCCGGCCGCGACCGCTGGATTGGTGTACTGGAAAGCGGCAGCGATGAAGGTTCTGGCCGCGACCAGCTGGTGGCTGTTGGACTGGAAGGTGGCGAGCCCCAGCCGCTGGTGGACCCAGCCGACTTCTGTGGCTATCCGGCCCTAAGCCCCTCCTGCGCAGGGCTGGCCTGGGTGGAGTGGCAGCAGCCCTTCATGCCCTGGGAGCGCAGCCAGCTGTGGCTGGGGCACTTCGATGCGGCAGGCCAGCTCAGCGGCCGCCGCCTGGTCGCAGGATCGGGGGTGGAGCCAAACCCGGACATCTCGGTGTTCCAGCCGCTCTGGTGCGGGCCCCACTTGGTGGTGGCAAACGATCGCTCCGGCTTCTGGAACCTCGAGCAGCTCGACAACGCCGAAGGACTCGGCGCAGGAGACCTGAACGCAGAGGCGCCACTGCATTGGCGGCCGCTGCTGCCCATGCAGGCGGAATTCGGCCTGCCCCAGTGGGTATTCGGCATGGGCACCCAGGCTTGGGATGGCGAGCAGCTGCTGGCCACCGCCTGCCTGCAGGGGCGCTGGCAGCTGGGCCGGGTGGAGCTGCCGAGCCAGGGCGGAGACGCCGGCCAGTGGCAGCCCCTGGCCATCCCCTTTGATGATCTGGCTGGTGTTTGCGCCGAAAGGGGACGGCTGGCCTGCATCGCCGCTTCAGCAACTGAAGCCGCGGGCCTGCTCGAGCTGGACCTGGCCAGCGGCAACTGGTGGCACACCCCTGCTGCCACCTGCCCTCTGGCGCCGGAGACGATCAGCCTGCCGCAGGAGCTGTGGTTTGAGGGCCACGGCGGCGCCCGCAGCCACGCCTGGTTTTACCCCCCAGCCGGGGGAGCCCACCGGGAGGCACCCTTGCTGGTGAAAAGCCACAGCGGCCCCACCGCCATGGCCCGCACGGCCCTGAACCTGGCCATTCAGTTTTGGACAACTCGAGGCTGGGGGGTGGTGGATGTGAACTACGGCGGCTCGACCGGCTTCGGCCGCGCCTATCGGCAGCGGCTCGCAGGCCAGTGGGGCGTGGTGGATGTGGACGATTGCGCCGCCGCCGCCCAAGCCCTAGTGGCGGCGGGCCGGGCCGATCCCGAGCGCATCGCAATCGAAGGCGGCAGTGCCGGCGGCTTCACCACCCTGGCCGCCCTCTGCTTCACGGACGTATTTCGCGCTGGCGCGAGCCGCTACGGCGTAGCCGACCCCAGCGCGTTGGCGTCTGAGAGCCATCGCTTTGAAGCCCGCTATCTCGATGGGCTGATCGGCCCCTGGCCGGAAGCGCGCGCCACCTACGAGGCCCGCTCACCGCTGGCGCACGCCGATCAAATCCGCTGCCCGGTGATCTTTTTTCAGGGCCTCGATGACAAGGTGGTGCCACCGGAGCAGACCGACCGCATGGCAGCAGCGCTCGCAGCCAACGCCATCCCGGTGGAGGTGCACCGCTTCCCGCAGGAGGGCCACGGCTTCCGTGATGGTGCCACCTTGATCCGCGTCCTGGAGGCCACCGAGGCCTTCTTCCGCCAGCACTTCAACCTGTGATCGCAACCTTGGCGAGCGACCTGCTGCCCAGCTTCGGCTGGTTGGCCCTGGCCCTGGCCTGCCTCAGCCTGATCCTGGCGGTGGGGCGAACCCTTGGCACGAGGCTGCAGCTGCGGCTCTGGGGCATACCCGAAGCCCTGCTGGCCGGACTGCTGGGCCTGCTGCTGGCCCCGGGCGGCCCCCTGCCGCTGTTGCCTCCTGAGGTGATGCAGCTATGGGCCGATCTGCCGCTGGTGCTGCTCACCCTGGTGTTCGGCTCGCTGCTGCTCGGCAAACCCCTGCCCAAGCTGGAGGGGCTGTGGCGGCCGGTGTCGGGGCAGGTGTCGCTGGCGCTGGTGCTTGCCTTCGGCCAATACGTGGTGGGCGGCCTGGCAGTGCTGCTGGTGCTGCAGCCCTGGCTGGGGGTGAGCCCGGTGATGGCCTGCCTGATCGAGGTGGCCTACGAGGGCGGCCATGGCTCCGCTGCAGCGATGGGGCCCAGCTATGCGGCCCTGGGGTTTCCCGGCGGCCAGGCTTTGGGCTTAGCCATGGCCACGGTGGGGCTGCTCTCCTCGACTTTGGTGGGAGGGCTGGTGGTGGTGCTGGCCCGCAGCCGCGGCTGGCTACTGGCAGATGCCCCAGGCAGCGCCGCCAGCGAAAGCACCAGCGCTGCCAGCGGCGAATCAGGTGGTGCAATGGCCTGGGCTGCTGCCTGGGCGGTGAACCTGGCCCTGGTGGGAATTGCCGTGCTCACGGGCGTGGCGCTACTGGCGGGATTGCGCTGGCTCACCTCTGGGCTGGGGGATGGCGTTGGCAGCGTTGTTGATGCGCTGCCGGTGTTTCCGCTGGCGATCGTGGGGTCCCTGCTGGTGCGGCTGGCGCTGGAGCGCCGTGACAAGGCCCACTGGGCCTCTTCCGCGGTGCAGGGCCAGGTGGGCACCCTTTCGGCAGATTTGCTGATCACAGCCGCCACCGCCGGGCTGGATCTGGCCCTGCTCAAGGCCGACTGGCTGCCGCTCACGGTGCTTGCCCTAGGCGGCCTGGTGTGGAACCTGGCGGTAACCCTGCTGCTAGCCCCGCGGCTGCTGCCCGCCGACTGGTTTGAGCGGGCGGTGATTGAGTTTGGCCAGGCCACGGGAGTGGCGGCCAGCGGCCTGCTGCTGCTGCGCATGGCCGATCCAGACGACCGCAGCGACGCCCTACCAGCCTTCTCGATTAAACAGCTGATGCTGCAGCCGTTTTTGGCTGGAGGGGTGGTGACGGTGGTGGCGCCGCTGGCGGTGGCGGGCTGGGGGCTGCCGCTGTGGACCGGCTTCTGCTTTGCCCTGGTGCTGCTGTTTGGCGGCACCGGGCTGTGGCTGGCGCGCAATCAGGCGCCGGCGCCGTAGTGCAGGGCGTGAAACTGCTGATGCACCGCCGCCATCTGGGCGGCGCTCAACACCGGTGGCTCGCCGAGTTGCAGGGCCTGCAGATACATCTGGGCCAGGGTTTCCACCTCAACGGCGATGCGCAGGGCCTGATCGAGGCTTGTGCCTAGCGTTACCTGGCCGTGCTGGGCCAGCAGGCAGGCCAGCCGATCCTCCAGGGCAGCCACCGCCAGGGCTGAGAGCTCGGCGGTGCCAAAGGTGGCGTAACCGGCGCAGCGGATGTCATCGCCGCCGGCCACGGCGGTCATGTAATGAAAGGGGGGGATAGGGCGGCCATGGCAGGCAAGGGCCGTGGCATGAATCGAGTGGCAATGCAGCACCGCCTGGATCTCAGGCCGGCTGGCGAGGAGATCGGCGTGCAGCCGCCACTCGGAGGATGGCCGCCGCTGGCCAGCTGCCGCCGCGAGGGGCTCGCCGCTGCTGGCAATCGCCACCAGATCCTGCGGCTCCATCTGCTCGAAGGGCAGGGAGCTGGGCGTGATCAGCAGGCCACCAGGGATACGCACCGATAGGTTGCCGGAGGTGCCCTGATTGAGCCCGCTGGCGTTTAGGCGCCGAGACACCTCCACGAGCTGCTGGCGCAGCACCTGCTCAGTCATTGCCATAAAGCTCCTGCAGCCCAGCCTCCGTGGCCGCTGCCACGCCCCGCTCGGTGATCAGGGCCGTCACAAGCCGAGCCGGCGTCACATCGAAGGCCGGGTTGAAGCCGGCGCTGCCATCGGGGCTGAGCTGAACCGTGGTGATCGCCCCATCGGCGCCGCGCCCCTGGATGTGGGTCACCTCCTCGGCGCTGCGGGCCTCGATCGGGATCTCGGCAACGCCGTCGCCAATCGTCCAGTCGATCGTGGAGGCGGGCAGGGCCACATAAAAAGGGACGCCGTTGTCGTGGGCCGCCAGGGCCTTGAGATAGGTGCCGATCTTGTTGCACACATCGCCGCGGCGGGTGGTGCGATCCGTGCCCACGATCACCGCATCCACCTGGCCGTGCTGCATCAGGTGGCCGCCGGCGTTGTCCACGATCACGGTGTGGGGCACACCCTCCTGAGCCAGCTCATAGGCCGTGAGCGAGGCGCCCTGGTTGCGCGGGCGGGTTTCATCGACCCACACGTGGATGTTCAACCCGGCGCGGTGGGCCTTGTAGATCGGCGCCAGGGCCGTGCCCCAGTCGACCGTGGCCAGCCAGCCGGCGTTGCAGTGGGTGAGCACATTGAGCCTGGCGCCTGGCCTGGCCGCCGCCAGCCGCCGGAAGATCGCCAGCCCGTGCTCGCCGATCGCCTCGCCCATGGCCACGTCCTCATCGGCGATCGCCGCGGCCTCCAACCTGGCCGCCTCGACCCGCTCGGCCGGCGGCAGCTGCTGCACCTTGGCCCGCACCCGCTCCAGGGCCCAGCGCAGGTTGATCGCCGTAGGCCGGGTGGCATTGAGTTGCTCAAAGGCCGCCGCCAGCGCGCCATCGCTGGGGTCGGCCTGCAGGGCCAGCATCAGCCCATAGGCCCCAGTCACACCGATAAGAGGGGCCCCGCGCACCACCATCGTGCGGATCGCATCAGCCGCCTCAGCGCAGCTGCGCAGGGTGCGCGTCGTGAACTGGTGGGGCAGCAGGGTCTGATCGATTACGCCAACCGCATGGGAGCCCGAGCCCCCGTCTAGCTCCAGCCAGATCGTGCGCCAGGGCTTGCCGTCGATGTTCATGGCTGCGGAAGTGGGCCGAGTCTTCTCCTGATCATCTCTGGGGGTGGGGAACTGGGGCAGATCAGCGCCAGGACCGGCAGCAGAACGATTCCGGAAAGGACTGTCTCGCATTCCGTACAGCTTGTACTGCAGATTTCCGGAGCCTGTCGCCAACCCGACCACACACCCCTGCCACCTGCTCAAATCAGCCGGTAGCCAAACCAATCCGGCACCTGGCTCTGGCTAAGGCCCTCAAGGTGGGGCTCCAGCTGCACATGCCAGCGCTCGCCGCCCAGCAGCTCAAGCTGCTCGATCGCCAGGCAGTCATCTACGGCCACCAGATCATCCTTGTGCTGCTGCAGGGCGCCGCGCAGCCACTGGCGCTTAGCCGCCGCCTTGGCCGCCTGGGACGAGCAGGCCACCACCAGGCCGAAATGGTGCAGCTCCGCCAGCGAATCGGGGCGGTAGGCGCCCAGGTTCACAAACCACAGACGCTCGGGCCGGGGCGCGGCCGGCTCTCGCCCGAGGCTCACCGCGAAGCCATCCACCGCTCGCACCGCCATGTAGCTGTCCAGGTGCAGGCCCTCACGCCTCCCGAACCACTGCCGCCGCAACTCTGGAAGCGCCGCTTCGATCGTGGCGCCGGCCACGAAGCGCACGTCGTGGAGCTCGACGTGACAGCCCGGTGCACGGCCACCCAGCACCGCCAGA
The DNA here is from genome assembly GCA_044356035.1 of Cyanobium sp. Taxonomy (GTDB): domain Bacteria; phylum Cyanobacteriota; class Cyanobacteriia; order PCC-6307; family Cyanobiaceae; genus Cyanobium_A. Next base: position 39,103 of record JBIKWZ010000006.1, read on the forward strand.
AACAAGGTGGACAAGCGAAGTTAACAGGGCAGGCGATACTAAAACAAAGGCAACACATTCAAGGTAAAAGAATAGCCAGAGGGAAGGGCGACTAGAGTCAGTATTCGGCAGCAGATTACACTTTACAACAAAAACCAAGGCCAAAACCGAGACTCCCGCTCCATCAGCCAAGCTTGGCAGAAAGTAGACAGACAAGGTGGATGAATCAGTCGAACGTATTAGAGCTTAGGGGGCTATACAGAAAGTTTGGATCCCTGGTTGCAGTAGACCATCTCGATCTCAGCTTGTACAAAGGGGAGTTTTTCACGCTCCTGGGCGCATCTGGTTGCGGAAAAACGACAATCATGCGCCTGATTGCCGGATTCGACCAGCCCGATGGCGGCCGCGTGGTGCTTAACGGCAGGGATGTCACAAACCTGCCTCCCCAAAAGCGCAATGTCCACACGATGTTTCAACAATATGCTTTGTTCCCACACTTAAGTATTTGGGACAACGTCGCGTTTGGGCCTCGTTCACAGGGAAAGGACAACGCAGAAACCCGCCGTAAGGTAGGAGAAATGCTGGAGATTATTGGACTGACAGAGAAAGCAAGGTTTTTCCCCAAGGATCTCTCAGGTGGCCAGCGGCAACGGGTAGCACTGGCCAGGGCGCTGGTCAACACGCCCGCACTGTTGCTCCTTGACGAGCCGCTCGGGGCACTTGACGCCACAATGCGGCGAGGACTGCAGCTGGAATTAAAACGCATTCAGCGTGAAGTGGGGATAACATTTCTGATGGTGAGCCACGACCAAGACGAAGCCTTTTCAATGAGCGATCGCTTGGTTGTGTTAAACGCCGGGCGCATCGAACAACTGGGAACACCAAAAGAAATCTACGAAAAGTCAACAACAAGCTACGTGGCTGGATTCGCAGGCCAGGCCAATCTGTTGCCCATGGCGAGTGGCACATTGGGCATGATCAGACCAGAACGGATACGACTCAGCCAAACAGAACCCTTCGGGGAAGAAGATGGCTGGAAAGGTCATCTGACTGCCGTGTTTTACCAAGGGGCTGACTGGCGCCTCGAACTCACGCGTGATGATGGGAAAGTGTTATTTATTCTTCTCAACGTAGGAGAAGCGCCGCCAACACTGAAGATCGGAGACCAGTATTGGGGCAACTGGAAGCGCTCCGATCTCCATCCCATCACTGGGGAAGGAACCTAATGCACTCCATGGGATTCAATCGGCGTAGATTCCTCAGGCTGCTGGCTGCCAGTGGTGGCACGGTGATGCTCGGCCACGCATTAACTGGATGCGACCTGGGTAGTGGTAGGTCAAAAGCAAAACCCTTAACGATTTCGAATTGGCCACTATTCATCGACGTTGATCAGGCAGGGTCAGTAGGAACTGTCAAACGATTTGAGCAAGCAACTGGCCTCAAAGTCGTATATAGAGAGGACCTCAATGATCCTGATTCGTTCTTCTCACGCATCAGGATTCCTCTTGCCATGGGACAGCCATTAGAGCAAGATATCCTGATCATTCCAAACTGGCTGGCATCCCGCCTGATCCGCCTGGGCTGGCTAGACAAGCTTCCCCTCGCGAAGATACCCAACGCAAGCAATCTCGAGGTGTCATTACGCCGACCGCTCTGGGATCCAACAGAGCAGTACACGCTACCCTGGATGGTAGGAGTTACGGGTATTGCCTATAATGTAAAAGCAACAGGCGGAGAACTCAGCTCAGTTGACGACCTGTTCGCGAAGTCGTTGCATGGGCGGGTTTCTTTTCTCTCACTTTGGCGTGACACACTCGGGTTAATGATGCTTGCCGATGGCAAGGATATCGCAAGCCCAACGTTCGAAGATGCCCAACCAGCATTACAGAGACTGAAACAAGCAAAAGCGAGTGGGCATATTCGTTCCTTCACTGGCAACGACTACCAGAAAGATCTACTCGTTGGCAATCTGGCTGCCTGTGTTGCCTGGGCTGGGGATGTGGCTCAGCTGCTAAGCGAGAATCCAGATCTGCGTTTTGTTGTCCCAGAAACAGGTGGCGTCTTAACAGCCGATGTGATGGTTATACCCCGAGACGTAGATGCAGTGGAGCAAGCTGCTGCCTGGATGAACTACGTTTACGAGCCCACCAACGCCGCAAAGATTATTGCGTCAACTCACTTTATTAGCCCTGTCAAAGGGGTTCGCCAAGTGCTGGCGGCATCCCCAGCAACGGCCGAGCTCATCAATGACCCCTTGATGTTTCCCAATGCTGCAATGGGAAAGCGATTGCACATGCTCGGAGCCTTCAGCGATCGGGATGAAGTGGCCATCGAGAAAGAGTTCTCTCTATTAACTGCATCATGAAATTACGCTTTTCTCGCCAACAATTACCCCTGCTCCTGGTTGCCCCAGGCGTAACGTGGCTGATCTTCTTTTTTGTTCTGCCGATCATTGGACTTCTCAAGCAGTCGTGGTCAAGACCAATCAGCCGATTCGGCCTCGAAACGACGCTGAGCGCCAATCCCGACAATTATTACGATGCCTTGTCGCTGGCGACACCTCTGTTTCTGCGTTCCATGGGGATTGCAGCACTGGCCACAGTCATTGGCCTGATCATTGGGTTTCCTCTGGCATGGTGGATTGTCCGAAGAGGAGGCAGATGGAAACCCTTGCTCACAGGCCTGATTGTCGTTCCCTTCTTTTTCTCCTATCTCGTTCGCACCATTGCCTGGACCACCTTACTTGCAGATAGCGGACCCCTGATGCAACTTCTGCGCACGCTGTCCCTTGGCCACGTACTGAACAGCGTTGGCGTGCTCCAGGATGGGCGCTTACTAAACACCACGGCAGCCCTGATTGCAGGCATAGCCTATAATTACCTTCCTTTTCTCGCCTTACCAATCATTGCTAGCTTGGGAACGATTGACCCAATACTCCTGGAAGCCGCAGCAGACCTAGGGGCGCAGGGGCCACGAATTTTCCTCAAGGTTGTGTTTCCTCTGGCACTTCCTGGAATTATCTCAGGGAGCTTACTGACATTCATTCCCGCCATGGGTGATGTGGTGAATTCGCAATATCTTGGAGGCGTAAACGATCGCATGATTGGTAGCCTTATCGCCGATCTTGTGTTGATTCAGCAACGCTTTGAAACGGCAGCCGCCATCAGCGTCCTGCTGCTGGCAATGATAGGATTCTCCCTATTTATATACAATTACAAATTCGGCAAACTAGCCTAGCAGGCACCACTTAAATGGAAACTTTGAAACCAAGTCAAAACCGACTGCAGGCCCCCTGGCTTGCACTCTGGAGCCTCGCTGTGTACGGGCTACTCTTCGCACCAGTAGCAGTCATTGTACTGTTCAGCTTCAATGCTCCTCAAAGCCGTTTCAACCTTGTTTGGCATAGCTTTACCCTAAAAAATTGGCTGAATCCGTTTGCAGATCCAACACTCGCACAGGCCTTCTTTACAAGTTTAGGGTTGGCCCTGCTATCCACACTGCTCTGCATTCTGCTGGCGCTGCCGATGACTATGGCGTTGGAACGCTTTCGCATCAGAGGAGCCTCAGGCATGGAGTTGCTGCTGGTGCTTCCCTTAACGCTGCCTGAAGTGGTATTGGGGGCATCACTATTATTGTTGTTCGTGCAGTTGCGCGTACCACCCGGTCCACTAGCCCTGGTCATTGCCCATACCTTGTTTTGCCTGAGCTACACGGCAATGGCACTCAAAGCGCGACTTGGAGGCCATGACTGGTCGCTAGAAGAAGCTGCTGCTGATCTAGGTGCCTCGCCATTCCGAATATTCTCAAAAATCACCTTACCGAGACTTGCACCTGGGCTGCTTTCAGCGGGTCTGCTCAGCCTGTCGATCTCGATGGATGATTATGTCGTTTCTTCAATTACAGCAGGATCAGTCATTACCTTTCCAATTCGAATTGCGGGAGCCTTCCAAAGAGAAATATCGCCCCAGATTCACGTCTTATCGACCATTGTATTGATCTGCAGCTTGATTGCACTGGTGCTTAGCTGCCGAGAATCAAAAGCGGCTGTCAAGTTGAGTTAAAGATTCATAGAGACAATGGTACCAGCCGTCAAAGATTCAAGGAATCACAATGCGAACACCAACCTCGACGCGATCGTCGTCGGTGCAGGGCTCTCCGGCTTGATTGCCGCAAGGAGACTGCAAGCCAAAGGCAAGCGCGTGGTGGTGCTTGAGGCCCAACACCATGTTGGTGGTCGAATGGTCAGCTACACCACGAGCAACGGCAGTGTGGTGGATTTGGGCGGGCAATGGGGGGGAAGCAGCCACCACGGCTTCAGCGCACTGCTCATAGAGCTCGGAATCGAAAGCTACCCCAGCTACTACAAGGGCAAGGGGGTGTTCCATTGGCAGGGGAAGCGGCAGGAAGCCCCGCTGGCCAACGACTTCGCTGAAAGCTTCTTGTTCTTTCAGCCAGAGGCCCTCGCGCTGCCCAGGGAAGAGATGGAGGCTGCGCGCTTGCTCCTGAACGAATTGTCGAAGCTCGTGGCCCGGGTGGATCGGCAACAGCCCTGGCTCACGGACGGGGCTGAACAGTTGGATCGGCTCAGCGTTGCTGCGTGGGCGGCGGAGTACACCAGCATTCCATTGGCGCAACTGCCACTCCAATGGCTCTGCCGCGTCGGCGGATCCGGTGGGTTTGAACCCTGGGAAAGCTCAATCCTGCATCTGGCCTGGACACAAGCAGTGGCACCACAGGCGGAAACACCCGAGGCATGGCTGGTTGAGGGCAGTGCTGGCTCTGTGACCCAGCGCCTGGCACAGGATCTGGAGCAGCAAGCACCCGGTTGTCTGCTGCTGGGGCAGGTTGTGACAGAGATCGAACAACGCGGTCTGCTGGTGGAGGTCAAAACAAGCAGTGGGTTTGCTCAGCAAGCCAGCCTCGTGGTCGTGGCGGTTCCGCCGCCACAACGCCAGGCAATTGCCTTTACCCCGCCCTTGGCTCCACCACATCAGGCGCTGCTGCAGCGGTCCCCGATGGGAGGCATGACGAAAATTCTGGCCACCTATGCCCATGCGTTCTGGCGTGAGCAGGGCCTCAACGGGCTGGGCATTGGCGATCGACCAGCCCTGCAGCTCACCGCCGACAGCGGCGGCCCTGAGCATCAACCAGCCGTGCTGGCTAGCTTCATCGCAGGTGAAAAAGCGATCCAGCTGGGAGCTCTTGCCGACGCCGAGCGCCACAAAATGATCCTTGACGACCTGGTCTCCTACTGGGGGCCGCAAGCATCCGAACCACTCGATCTTGTGGAGAAAGCCTGGAACGGCGAAACGTTCACCGGTGGCGCCTTCACAAGCTTTCTGATCCCTGGCACATGGACCAGCGTCGGCAGGCTGGCGGCGGGAGATCAGGGCGGGCCGGGCCCTGCAGACCATGGACGAGTGCTTTGGGCTGGCTCAGAAGTCTCGCCCCGCTGGCCTGGCTACTTCGAGGGCGCCATTGAGGCCGGCGAGCGGGCTGCCGCACGCAGCCACGCCGTGCTGGAGGCAACAGATGGAACCCATACATAAAGCTGCAAGCAGAGTGCCCCTCGGGCGAATTAGATGATCAGCAATTGGGAGTTCAAAGACATATCTTGATCAATGAGTCATCCCTAACCCTTCTGCGGAGGTGGGGCGGTTGTGACGCCTGAAAAGAACCTCCGGCCCGCACAGACCAGCACCACATCACAACTCTCCATAAATGAAGGCGAAACGACAGCCCCCTCGAACCATGCGATCACGGACTAGTAATAGCGTGCTGCACAAGCTGCCGCCCAGCAGTAAAAGAATCGTGGTACTGGTGTTGAGCAGCCTGCTGTGCCTGGCCGCAGTGCTTCTGCCAACTAGTGGCTTACTACTCAGCAAAGCTCAGGGGCTCTCCGATGTGCAGACCGGCAGTAAAACCGTGGAACTGGCCCCGGACGCCAAAACGGAGGGCATGGAAGTAAATGTGGGCATCCAGCTAAAGAACATCTACGACCTCAACCTAGCAAGCCAAAGCTTTCTAGCCGAAGGCTGGTATTGGCTAAGCTGGAATGATGAGGTTCAGGCGGTACTAGAGAGCCTAAAGATTGAGCCAACCCAGATGATTGAATTTCCCAATGAAATCGAAGCGGGCCAATTCTCTGTAAATGAGGTACTCCCCGAAGAAGTGAAGGTCAAATCCGGAACCCCCCATTCACTGTATGTAAAATTTTCAGGCAAGTTCTACATAGACGAAGTGGCGCAGCGCCTAGCACCATTTGATCCGCAGCGATTAAAATTGGCACTGGAAGTGAAGCTATCAAGCCTTACAGAAGGCCCAAATCAAATCAACCTAGTGCCAATTTCGATCGAACAACTGCCTATAGCTGGGGAGTTTTCTTCCGTGAACGGCTTTATTCTCACTGACACCGAATGGACTCGTCAGATGGCCAACTATATTGAACCACTTGCCGGCAAGAATCAGACCAGATCCAGACAAATTGTGCGCTACAGCCGCGCAACAGCTATTTTGACATACTCACCAGACCCGGTCACAGTGTTCCTCAAGTGGCTGCTACCACTCATTGCAGTAATGGGAATCGTGATACTCTCACCATCCATTGACGGCACATTAGGCGATGTGCGCCTGGCAATACCATCTGCAGCCCTGCTGACCCTGGTGGTGTTGCATGACGGTTACAAAGAGAATTTCCCTCCAGCTCCTTACCTAACCTACCTCGATGAAATATACACCTATAGCTACATAGCTTGCTTCGTGATCTTCTTGCTTTTCCTAGTGGGAACCAATACTCATAGCCGTGGGAGCGAGCAAGAACGTGAAGCAATCAGCAATAAAATTAATAGGCTCGATTTAATCGTACAGGTAAGCATGATTTCCGGGTTCGTGATCGTAGCCAGCGTGGGCTGGTTCAGCTGAAGAAAGCGACGAAGACCAAAGATGGGCGGATCACCAATGACGCAATCAACGCCATGGTGTTAGAGCAGAAACCTGCTTGCAGGATATCGGCAGGCCCGCAAGATTCACTTGCAATGGCGGTGTGAGCTACATGCAACCGTTGGTTTCTCACCAACTAAAGATGTATACCACGTAGCTGCCCCAGCCACTCTGAAATCCAGGCCAATCGATGAGGAAGAGGCGGACAATCAGCAATTATGGATCATCCTTGACAACCAAAACGCAACCCCCATACGGGCGTTGCTTTCAAGCCAAACAATTAATGAATAAACAGGAAAATCTATCCCGAGACCAGGGCAACCAACCAAAGCGAGAAGGTTTTATAAAAAGAATGAACCAATAAAAACATCCGAGAGCAAGGTATTAAAGTAGTTTACTGAACAGAGTAGCAGGAGTAGTCGCATGCCTTTTTCACGTCGGCTGTTCCTAGGAGCCAGTTCCGCAGCAGTAGTGTGAACAACACTTGGGTCGCCTGCCTTCTCCGAGAATGAGCCCAGACTTGAGACATCAAGAGCGAAAGGAAGATTCAACTCTTCAAGCGACGTCGTGATAGTCGGAGGTGGGATCTCAGGTCTAATTGCAGCAGTTGAACTTGAGAAGAAAGGCAATACAACAACGGTGCTCGAAGCCAGTTCTCGCTTCGGTGGACGATGTGTACGCCAAAAAACAATCCAGAACTGGTGGGTGGACCTTGGTGGGCAATGGATGGGCAAAACACACCATCTCTTTAAGGACCTAGCCAAGGAGCCTGACATCAAAACATTTGACAGCTTCTACGATGGCGAAACAGTCTTTATCTGGAATGGGAAAAGGATCACTGCCCCGATGGACAGTGATTGGGCAAGCTCCTTCATCTACGTCCCCTTTGACAGGGTCCCGGTTGCCGAAGAAGACCGAAAAGCCGCCCGCCAACTGCATCAAGAATTCCTGGAACTCACGAAGTCTGTCGACAACGAACGGCCCTGGCAAAGCCCACAGGCTAGAGAGCTCGATACGCAGACCATCGAAACATGGCTAAACAGCCGAACCAACTCTGAGCTTACACACTATATTTTCAAGTGGTATACGCGCGTAGGTGGCTCTGGCGGATTTGAGCCAGGTGAATCATCGATGCTTCACCTGGCTCAAACACAAAAAGCATGTCCGTAAGGAGAAACCCCTGAGCAGTGTTTGCTGTACGGGGCAGCAGGTCAGGTGCCTGAGCTTTTGGCCGATAGAATTAAAGGATTGATTCGAACCAATGCCGCCGCACAAGCTATAACTAGCAGGGAAGATGGATGCCTGGTTAAAGCTGCGGATGGAACATCACACGGTTGTCGAGCTGTAGTGGTTGCCGTACCACCACCCTTCCGTTCTCGAATCGCCTTCGAACCGAGTTTACCACATCAAATATCAGGCCTTATACAACTTTCGCCAATGGGGTCAATGTTCAAGATCATGACCGTATACAAATCAGCCTGGTGGCAACAACGGGGCCTTAATGGTCTCGGCCAAGGAAATTTGCAAACTGTAGAGCTCACTGCTGACTCTTCACCTCCTTCAGGGAATCCCGGGGTACTTGCTTCATTTGTAGCCGCCGATAAAATCGTCAAACTTGTGTTGCTATCCGCCAAGCAACGGCGTGAAGCAATTCTTGCCAATCTCGTTCAATACTGGGGGCCAGAAGCGGGGACTCCAGATGATTACATCGAAATCAACTGGGCTGATGCAGCGTGGACAACCGAAGCCTTCACGTCCTATATGACGACAGGAGCCTGGACCAGCTTTGGTCCTGCATGGCGAGAACCAGTCGGACGCATTGTATGGGCTGGGACAGAGTCGTCATCAACATGGGCGGGCTTATACGAAGATGCAATTCAAGCGGGGCTTGACTCCGCGACTTCAATTGCATCACTTCTATACTGATAAGGCATGAGAAACAGCATCAATATGACAGACAATTCAGGCTAGATTCAAGCGTTTAGCGATCCGACCAGCCAAGACGGCTCCACTGTGCAGTGCACCCTCCATGTAGCCAGTGAACAATAAACTGGCATACTCTCCAGCAAAAAAGAGTTTATCCTGAATGCCTTCCTCCAGCCGTGGGTAGATGCTAGTCACTTCACCTAAAGATGGGCAGCTATAGCCGCAAGCTGTCCAGCGCTCTTCGGGCCAAGCCATAAACAATTGTTTCCGCACTGCACTTCCATAATGTGGATAAATCGCATTGATCCATGTCGTCATCTGAGCATCACGCTGCCTCTTCGGAATTTGCAAACACTGCTGTGCAGCGGCTCCTCCTGAAAAAACGGTGAAGGCGCCAGCGTCTTGGGGTGTAAGCCGTTGGCCATCACTCGCATCCCAGGTTTCACCGATCGCTGTCGATGTCAGAGCGTTAGGTCCAAGGTCTGAATCCTGCCAGAATGGTCTGTCAACAGCACTGATGTATTTAATGGCGGGCCCAGCAAAGGGCCTCAATTCAGCAGCCAATTGAGGCTGGATCTCCATTTGTGCCCAAGTGGATGGAGGCGCCGTGAACACCACCAGATCGCCACGGAACTGCTGGCCGTCAGCAGTGGTAAGAAGAACGCCATTGTGTTGCAGAGAAACTCGCTCAACGGGCGTCCGCAAGGCAATGCGGTCACTACCGATAGCAGAAGCGAGTTTAGTAGCAAGAGCTTGATTTCCCTCAGCACAGCGATAGATCTCGGATTCTGTCCAAAAGGCCTCAATGCCGCCCCCAGCAATCGTGCTCAAAATCCCCAGATAACTGGCCTCAGAGGGGTTGGTCGCAGAATCATTAGCAAGCAATGCCAAGGCCGCGGCGCGAACATCGGGCTCAACCGACCAATGGCTGGCAACATCAGCAAGCGAACGTTGATCAAGCCGTGCAGCATCGGCTGTGAGCCAGGGGCGATCGCGGTTGATGAACCTCGCATCGCTATTCATCAAGGCTAAAGCCTTATACATCTCTGCGAAAAGACGGTTAGCTGCTTGGTTAGTATAAGATTTGCCATTGATCAGCAAGGGTGAAGCAAGATCATCATCATCACTGACATCTCGCATTGTGAGTCCAAATTCCTTGGCATAGGCCATCCAAGTGGGGTGATTGCCACCAACTAATTCAGCCCCAACTTCAATCAGCTGACCGGGAATAACATTACCAAGTGTAAGGACACGACCACCTAAGCGGTTGCGGGCTTCTAGAACCAATACATCCGCTCCGGCGCGGTGCAGTTGATAAGCGCAGCTCAAGCCAGCGAAACCAGCACCGATGATGAATACTCTAGGGCGCAAAATAGACTGGGCAGTGGTTTGGCGCTGGGGCAACATCAGCGCTGCTCCCGCCGCTAGCGAGGCTTGGAGAAAACGGCGACGACTAATAGCACTGGGGACCGCTCCCACACGGCGCATCAACTGAGTGATCGCCCTAGTTTTCAAAGTGGGAATGCTTTTTCCATAAACCTTTATAGCGGGGCCCCGAGGAAAATGCAAGCAATGCGGCGTCAGCCGCCAAAGCAGAAGCAGTACCTGGCCAACAAGATATTTACAATAAAACTAATCGCCTAAGCGTTGCGACAATCAGCCAGCAGAATCAGGCCGTTGCAGGAACACGATACGTTGGTTTCAGTCGAGCGGACTATTTCGATTGGGACGGTCTCAACATCCTGGGCGGCGATACAGTGAACATCCTGTTAGCGCCACCCTAGCTTCGAGCATTTGTCAGTCAGTCCTGCTGTACCCAAGCCTAAAAATTATCGCAGATCAGTTCTCCAAACAAGCACCATGGATTTCTTCGAACGGCAATGGAGTTCTTTCCGAGCGATCGTGGACCACGACCTCATAGAGCATCATCGTTCGGTAGCTGACTGGACCGCAGAGGAGTTGAAGCGCTGGCTATCCAAGCGTCCCGCATCTGCATCCGCACCGTCAATGGTGGATTTTGGCTGTGGTGATCTGGCCCTGCTTGCCCCCATGGTTCTCGGCCCGGTGCCCTACACCACTCACTAGCGAGAGGGAGACCTGCACCAGTGGGCCGGCACCAGGCCGGACATCCTGCATTCCGAATTTGACTTCACCACCTAGACAGTGATCAGAAATTACAAATCCCAAAGGGCGAACGTCGTCGCGTGAAGCCTGGTGGAATTTTCACCTGGGCAGATGTATTCTGTGAGCCAGGTGCATCACTAACTGGTTATGCCGATCGCTACGCAGAACGCATTAAACATAGTTGGTCGATACTTGATCTAGAACAACGCATGCATGTGGGGCCCATCAACGGCAGTTCGACATCCCAGCGGAACAGCAATTCATTGAAAATGCCGCAAGATCACAGGCTGCACTGGGAGAGGGCATGGCAAGGGCAACATCAAGCAGAAGCTGTGGCGGTATTAAAACCAACCTGAGCCTACTGCGGCGTAGATACAACTCAAGGCCACTGATAGTCGTTTATCCAGCAGAGCAGCTTTAGAATCTAAAACTGACCTTGATCAAGCAGCCCAGCTGGTTGAAACTCTCGCCAGCAGGGGTATCCGCACCTAACGGACGATAGAGATAAAATATGGCTGGAGTCACGGCAATATTATCAGTCAACTGGATGCTGTACCACCACTCCCACACATAGTTACCATCATTAGGTGTATCAGAGCCGTAAAGGCTGGTAGCAAAGGTTGCTTGACCAGCAGCCATTCCCAGCGTATTGCCTTTAGCAAAGGCATCTGACCATTGCAGACCCACAGCCCACGACTGACTAAGTGAAACGAGGCCGAGATCATTCACATCACTTGAGTAGGTGGTTCTGTTAATACCCCAACCAACACTGATCGATGGGAGCCAGCCAGATTGAGCAGGTTGCCAATAGCCACTGAGCCCAAAGGCTGAGGTATAGCCCGAATTTCTGAAGCTGGCGAGCGTAAAATTGGTGGCATATAGGATTAGGCCTTGACCATTCTGAACAGCAGAGTAAATTGCAGCGATTGCCCATTGATCAGCGCTATAGCCAATTTGCACAGTGCTAGTACTACCCGAATCCTTAGTGGCGATCCCGCCCTGACCCGCCTCACTCCCGCCTCCATTAGCAGCAACATAATTAACACTAATCGAAAAGCGATTTTTCTTCCACCACGCACCCGCACCCACACCGAGATTTAAATTATTGGCACCTATTGAACCCGCAGAAGTCATAAGGTCCAGAATAGAGTCCGATGGATACAGGCTGGGCCAAACCGCCAACATATTATCTTGTTCAACCCGCGGGCCAATGGTGAACGTGAAATCACCAATCGGGACCTGATAATAAAGTCGATTCACTGAAAATCGATCGGCTCTTGACGCCTCTTGGAAAGCCACCTCTAACTGCGATAGAGCACTAGGTCCAGCCCCACCGAAGCTATTGCGTGTTGAGTCAAAATTTCCAGCCCTAAGTCTTATATGAAGCAAATCACGACCGTTAAAGCTAGTATCCAGCATCAGCCTCGTATCGTAGTTAAAAGTAGTCGCCCCATATTCACGACTGCTACGATCCACGAGATCCGATGCGCTACCCTCGAAAGAGCTGCCACCCAAAACGAAAGTGCTTTGCCCCGACAGTGTCGTTGTTGGCGTGAATTGCATAACTTCCAGTGCAGCAACCCGCGTTTCAATATTATCCACCATGGCATTAGTGTAAGCCAGGTGTATTTCATCACTAATATCTAATACGTTGACGAGAAAGCTCTCGTCAACGGCCTTGTAAGACTTCGCTTCAAACGTAACGCCCTGATGAGCGTGCCTGGGAGCAACCTCCTCCTCTGGGCAGACGTAGGGGAATGAAAATGTGCAACCACTGGGTTGATTCTCAGTCGGCCCAGGCGCTGCCGAGGCACTACCGTCGCATGCGATATGCGAAGACAGGCTCAACGCAAATAAAGAAGCATGAAACCTCTTCAATGCCCCATATAAACTCCGATAGCTATGCATAGCATTATTGGCGACTCAGGAAGTTACGGAGACGCTCACTTCTGGGATTATTAAATACTACTACGGGGTCCCCCTGCTCTTCAATCAGGCCATTATTGAAAAACAACACCTGGTTGGACACGTCGCGCGCAAAGCGCATTTCGTGAGTTACAACCAACATCGTCATGCCACTTTCAGCCAACACTTTCATCACCTGCAGCACTTCACCCACAAGCTCAGGATCAAGAGCACTAGTAGGTTCATCAAAAAGCATCACGGCGGGATTCATGCAGAGACTACGCGCAATGGCCACCCGTTGCTTTTGCCCACCCGAAAGCTGACTGGGATAAGAATCTGCACGATTCAACAGGCCGACCAGGGACAAATGGTGCTCGGCAAGTTTTTGACACTCTTCAAGCTGTAATCCCAACACCTGTCGAGGTGCGAGTACGAGATTTTCTATGACTGTAAGATGCGGAAATAGGTTAAATTGTTGAAACACCATCCCCACGCTCATCCGAAGCTGACGGAGCTGTTTCCATTGAAGAGGAGTCCCTGGCACATTCTGCCCCATCACCCACAATTCGCCGCCATGGAAGCTCTCCAGCCGATTGAGGCAGCGAAGGAACGTGCTTTTGCCGCAGCCGGATGGACCAATAATTGAAACCACGTCACCGGCATGAACCGTGGCACTCACACCTTGTAGCACCTTGATGTCGCCATAGCTTTTGTGTAAATCCCTGCACTGAAGCACAGGTTCAGGTCCAAGGGGGGTCATCATGGGACTTCCGACTGTCTTCAGGGGATATGGCGCACCGGCCAAAACTCAGTATGCGGCAAATGGCCAGCGTGTGGCGAAGACTTGCCCTTCTTGTCATTGGCCTGATGGCAGTGAGCCTTCAGAGCGCACTTTGGGCCATGCCAGCACAAGCCTGGAAAGTAGGTACCGATCCTACATTCCCGCCATTTGAGTTCCGCGACACATCGACTGGTGCAATTACAGGCTTTGACATAGAGCTAATCGAGGCGATTGGCAAGCAGTCTGGACACTCCATAGAATGGATACCCTTGCCGTTCGACGGCCTGATTCCAGCCCTGCAATCCCGCAGTGTCGACGCTGCAATCAGCGCAATGACCGTCACACCAGAACGGGCTCGTGCTGTCGACTTTAGTCGTCCTTATTTCAAAGCGGGGCAGGCGATTGTTGTGCGCACCAATGGCCCCTCCTTCAGCACTCTTGCTGAGCTAAAAGGGCGCCGCATCGCAGTTCAGATCGGCACCACTGGCGCTCAAGAAGCAGGCAAAATAACTGATGCCCAGGTCATTAGTTTTGACTCTACCCCCACGGCGCTACAGGAGCTCGCCAACGGCAATGCCGATGCTGTTGTCAGTGATGTTCCCGCTATCTTGTATGCGATTGATCAAGCCAAACTCACTGGTCTGCGAATCTCCGGAGAACACCTCAGCACAGAATATTATGGCATTGCACTCCCCACCAATTCCCCAATAGCTCCAGCTATTAATCAGGCACTCAATGCGCTGATTGAAGATGGTCAATATGCAACGCTCTATGAAAGATGGTTTGGCGCAGAGCCACCAGCGCTTCCAGATCGTGCTCCCAGCCTGACGCGCCCTGCTTCTCCGTTAGCGGGACTCGACCTCAACATGTTGTTGAGCAACTTGCTTAAGGGCGCTGGCGTGACCCTGCTGCTCACCGTGCTTTCTTTCAGTTTCGGACTGTTAGGCGGCACAGCACTCGCCATGGTGCTGCAAGTCCCTTGGGCATTCGCCCACCGACTCTGCCGTATCTATATCGATTTTTTCCGTGGCACGCCGATGCTTGTGCAGTTGTTTCTTATTTATTTTGGACTCCCAGCACTGTTGCAAAGCATGGAGCTCCCCTTCACAATCAACAGGTTGGCTGCAGCCGTTATAGCGCTGAGCCTCAATGTTGCTGCCTATCTGGCTGAGACGCTGCGCAGCGGAATTGAATCGATAGACAGGGGGCAATGGGAGGCCGCTGATGCATTGGGCTTCAGCCCAGTTGAACGCATGCGTTGCATAGTAGCACCGCAGGCCATTCGACGGATTTTACCACCACTTGCCAACGAATTCATTACTTTAATCAAAGACACAAGCCTCGCAGCTGTCATCGGATTTGATGAGCTTTTCAGACAGGGCCAACTGATGGTGGCCACCTCTTACCGTGCATTCGAAATCTACATTGCCGTTGCACTGGTATATCTCGTCATGACCACTACGGCCTCAATTCTCTTTAAGCGCTTGGAAGCCCGTATGCACATCCCTTGAGTAGCAGGGCATTCAGAAACTGAAAATGCACTCGATCAAGCCAGCTCTCAGCTGTGCTCGCGCAGAAAGGTGATCGTGCCCTCAAGCTCCTCAGCGAAGCGGTCGATCTCTTCAGGGGTGGTTGTGAAGCCCAGGCTGGCGCGAGCTGAGCCGGGAAGACCATAGAGGCGGTGCAGGGGCTGGGTGCAGTGATGGCCGCTGCGGATGCAGATGCCGGCTGAATCCAGCAGGGCGGAGATGTCGTTGGCGTGCAGGCCATCCACCGTGAAGGCCGCCAGGGCGCCGCGATCGGGTTGCTGCTCGGGGGTGGGACCCAAGATATGCACTCCCTCGATCGCCTGGAGACGCGCAAAGAGCTGGCGGGTGAGCTGCTGCTCCCAGGCGTGGATGCGCTCAAGACCAATGGAACTGAGGTAGTCGAGGGCGGCACCCATGCCGATCGCCTCGCCGATGGCCGGAGTGCCCGCCTCAAATTTGTGGGGCAACTCGGCCCAGCTGCTGTGATCGAGGTAAACGTCCTGGATCATCTCGCCGCCGCCCAGGAAGGGCGGCATCGCCTCAAGCAGCTCCTCGCGGGCCCAAAGAAAGCCCATGCCGGTGGGGCCACAGAGCTTATGGGAGCTGCCCACCAGGAAATCGCAGCCCAGCTGGGCCACATTCACCACCAGATGGGGCAGGCTCTGACAGGCGTCCACCAGCACCAGAGCGCCAGCGGCGTGGGCCAGCTCCACCACCTGCTCAATCGGGTTCAGGCAGCCAAGGGTGTTGCTCACCTGCACCAGGCTCACGAGCTTGGTGCGCTCGCTGATCTGGCAACGCAGATCCTCCAGATCCAGCTCACCGCTCTCAGTGAGGCCCGCATGGCGCAACACACAGCCAGTGCGCGCCGCCAGCAGCTGCCAGGGGACCAGGTTGGAGTGGTGCTCCATCACCGTGAGCAACACCTCATCACCGGGGCCCAGGTTGGCCTCGCCCCAGCTGCGAGCCACCAAGTTGATCGCCTCGCTGGCATTGCGGGTGAACACGATTTCTCGCGCATTGGCCGCACCAATGAAGGTGGCGGTTTTGCTGCGGGCTGCCTCAAAGCCTTCAGTGGCGCGAGCACTGAGCTGGTGGGCGCCGCGGTGCACGTTGGCGTTGTCGTGGTCATAGTAGTGCTGCAGGGCCGCCAATACCTGACGGGGCTTCTGGCTGGTGGCGGCGTAATCGAGGTAGATCAGCGGCTGGCCAAGGCAAGCCGTTTGGGCCAGCAGGGGGAAATCAGGCCGGGTGAGGGCAGCAAGATTTGGCGCGACCACCTCAATGCTGGGCGGGGTTAAGGCGGTGTTTGCTGAGGTGGTTGCTGCAGTAGTTGCTGCGGTGGTTGTGGTGGTGCTGGTGGTCATGGATACTCCCGCAGCAGCAGCTTTAGCGGATTCAGGGCCGCCGCCGCCGCGGGAAGCTCGCGCAACACCTCCTCGCAGTAGCCCCGCAACAGCAAGCGTGAGGCTTGTTCAGCGCCAATACCCCGGCTCTGCAGATAAAAAAGCTCGTTCTGCTGCAGTCGACTAATGGTGGCGCCGTGGGCGCACTTGACATCGTCCGCGACGATTTCAAGCTCGGGTTTGGTATCCACACGGGCCCGATCGGAGAGCAACAGGCTGCGGCTGAGCTGGGCGGCGTTGGTTTGCTGGGCGCTGCGCGGCACCCGCACGGCCCCGTTGAACACGCTGCGCCCGGCCCGATCAGCTACCACCTTGTGGAGCTGGTCAAGCTGCCCATCGGGGCCTTCAAAACGCACTTGGCTGTGGGTGTCGGCCAACTCTTGGCCATCCACCAGCTGCAGGGCCCGCAGCCGGGTCTGGGCCGCTCCCTCCAGCTGGCTGATGCAGGGCTCGAGCCGGCTTAGGGCCCAACCCCCAACCGCGGTGGTGAGCTGGAGGGAGCTGGCAGGAGCCTGGCTGATCGACAGGTGGCTGAGCAGGCTGGCGCGGGCATCGCCAGGCGCCAGCAGCCCCAGATTGAGCTGGGCGCCGCGGCCAAGCTGGGCCACCGCTACCAAGCTGGTGGCATTGGGGCCACTGGAGCCGTGCTGGATCAGCAGCTCCAAGCTGGCGCCCTCCTCAAGCACGAGCACCAGCTGCAGTGCCAGCAGCCCCGGCGCCGCACCGGCATCAAAATGCAATTGCAACGGATCAGCCGCTCCAGCCACCCGCAAAGCCAGACAGCGGGGCGAAGCGCCTTGGTTTAGCCGCACCGACCAAGCATCGCTGCCGCCTGTGGCCTTCAGCACCTGCTGCTGCAACCCCTGCACCTGATCAGCTCCGATGCGGCTAATGCCCGCAGGCAAGCTGAGTTGGGCGAATGGATCGACACCACTCCAGAGCTCGGGCGCCAAGGCCTCTAGGGCAGCCAGGCCTGTGAATCGCCATTCCTCCTGATTTCGGCCCGGCAGGGGCACGCCAGCAAGCTGGGTGAGCCAATCAGCAGTATTTGGCATAACCGCAGCTGGCATCACAGCACCTCCGCAGGTTCCCGGCTCAGGCTGGCCAGCTCCTGATCCACCCATTCGTAACCAGTGCGCTCAAGCTCCAAGGCCAGCTCCTTGCCTCCGGTGCGCAGGATCCGGCCAGCCGCCATCACATGGACGTAATCGGGGGTGATCAGATCCAGCAAGCGCTGGTAGTGGGTGATCAGCAAGGTGGCATTGTCCGGGCCAGCGAGTTGATTGACCCCATCAGCCACGATGCGTAGGGCGTCGATATCAAGGCCAGAATCGGTTTCATCGAGAATCGCCACTAGAGGCTCAAGTAGAGCCATCTGCAAGATCTCGTTGCGCTTTTTTTCGCCACCGGAGAAGCCTTCGTTGACACTGCGATCTAAGAATGCAGGATCCATCTGCACCACCTTGAGGCGCTCGCGCACGAGGTCTTCGAAAGCAAAGGTGTCCAGCTCCTCCTCACCCCTTTGAGCGCGTCGGGCATTAGTGGAAACCCGTAGGAATTCAAGGTTGCTAACCCCCGGGATCTCCACCGGGTATTGAAATCCCAGAAACAAGCCCAAGCGGGAACGCTGCTCTGGCGCTAGCTCAAGTAGGTCTGAGCCCATATAGGAAACTGACCCGGCTGTGACCGCATAGGCGGGATGGCCAGCCAGCACTTTGGAAAGGGTGCTTTTGCCGCTGCCATTGCGCCCCATCACTGCGTGGATTTCCCCAGCTCGGATCGTGAGGTTCACCCCTTTAAGGATTGGCTGCTCCTCAACCCGAGCGTGCAGATCACAAATTTCGAGCAATACCGGGGCGTCTGGGCGAATCACAGCAGGTAAGGAAAGGCAGGGAAGGGGGAACGGACAGACAGAACAGATCGGAGCGGCTCAGCCCACGGATCCCTCGAGCTTGAGGGCAAGCAATTTGTCTGCCTCAGCAGCAAATTCCATGGGCAATTGATTAAACACATCGCGGCAAAAACCGCTGACCATCATCGAAACCGCCTCTTCAAACCCAATGCCCCGGCTTTGCAGGTAAAAGAGTTGATCTGCGGAGATGCGGCAAGTGCTTGCCTCATGCTCCACTGCGGCATCCGGCTGCTGAGAGCGGATATAGGGATAGGTATTGGCTCCAGCTTGATCGCCAATCAACATCGAATCACATTGGCTGTAATTCTTAGCCCCTACCGCTTTAGGGCCGATCTGCACAAGACCGCGGTAGCTATTAGATGAATGGCCAGCGCTAATACCCTTGCTCACAATGGTTGATCGGGTCCTCGGACCAACGTGAATCATCTTAGTGCCAGTATCAGCCTGCTGATAGTTGTTAGTGAGGGCAACTGAATAAAATTCGCCCACCGAATCGGCACCCTGCAATACACAACTGGGATACTTCCAAGTAATTGCTGAGCCAGTTTCCACTTGAGTCCAACTAATGCGGCTGCGGTCACCTCGGCATTGACCGCGCTTGGTGACGAAGTTATAAATACCACCTACGCCATGTTCGTCACCGGCATACCAGTTCTGAACCGTTGAATACTTAATAGAAGCATCATCGAGCACCACCAACTCCACGACGGCTGCATGAAGCTGATTGGTATCAAACATCGGGGCCGTGCACCCCTCTAAATAACTAACAGAAGCACCCTCCTCGGCAATTATTAAAGTGCGCTCAAATTGGCCTGTGTCGGCAGAATTGATCCGGAAGTATGTTGACAACTCCATTGGGCAAGTCACGCCCTTGGGAATAAAAACAAAAGAGCCATCACTAAAAACTGCCGAATTTAGGGCCGCAAAATAGTTATCATTACTCGGAACTACTGTGCCGAGATATTTCTCTACCAAGCCTGGATGCTCCTTTACAGCCTCACTGATTGAGCAGAAAACAACGCCATGCTCAGCCAGCTTTTCGCGATATGTGGTGGCAATTGAGACGCTGTCAAAAACAGCATCAACTGCCACATTGGATAGGCGCTTCTGCTCACTTAGGGGGATGCCAAGCTTTTCAAATGTTTCCAGCAGCTTGGGGTCAACCTCATCAAGGCTGGCTTTTTTCTCCTGCTGCTTTGGAGCTGCATAGTAGATGATGTTTTGATAATCAATCTGCGGGAAGCCCAGTGCTGCCCAATCTGGTGACCGCATCTGCAGCCATTGCCGGTAGGCCCGCAGCCGAAAAGCCAATAAAAACTCAGGCTCACTTTTCTTCGAGGAGATCAGACGCAAAACGTCTTCACTCAGACCCTTGGCGATCTTTTCAGTTTCAATATCAGTGACGAAACCGTGCTTGTACGGCTGCGAAACTAGATCGCCAACGGTTGCAGTGCTCATCGAGGTAAACCGACTCAGCTGGCAGTAAGGGCTTTAACTTCGTCTAGAAAAATCGTCTGCTGATCACCGCGGAAAGCATTGTCCTCGGTGAGAAATAGCATGCAGTGGCACTCTTTACGCTCCCGCATGGGCACGCAAGGGCAATTCCAAAAAGCTTGGGAAACCTCTGCCTGCTTGTCCTCGTAATGACGGCAGGGGCAAAGGGCACCACCAAGCTCATCTTTGTGCTTGGCCAGGCCAGCAAGCACCACCGCTGTCACACCGGGATCACTACAGAAGTAAGTACCGGTGCGCTGCGCGTAGGTTTCGGCAAACTTTCGAATCACCTCCAAGCTGTCGGAGTGCGCCGGCGAGCTCCCTACGGAGCTCTCAGCGGTCGAACTGGCCGGAGTGTCGGACATGGCTCGAAAGGGAAGGTGATCAGAAAGCGATAGTCAAACAGCACCTCCGCATGGGGCGCTATCGGCAGCCAGCAAGGGATTTACCGGCAGACCATTACGAAACTAATATGTTTCGTTAGTGATTGAGCCTAAGACACCAAGGCCGCAAGTGGGGCCCAATCCCCAACCGCCCGCCAGTCGTGGCATCGTTGTCTCAACCGGCCTTTGCCGTGAGCGCCATTCCCCAAATCATTCACCAGCACGCCGATCCGGCATCCACCCGGGATACGGTGCTCACCTTGCTGGTTAGGCATGGAGAGGCCACCGCGAGCGCGCTAGCCGCTCACCTAGAGATGTCGGTGCAGGTTGTGCGTCGCCATTTGCGTGGCTTGGAAGATGATGGTTTGGTCGAGTCCAGTCCAGCGACGGAGGGTCCGGGCAGGCCCAGTAATCACTGGCGCCTTACCGCCAAAGGCCAGGGGCAATTTCCCGATGGCAGCGACCATTTCGCCCTCGGCCTGCTGCAATCTCTGGCTGGCAACCTGCCACCGGAAACCCTGCAGGAACTCCTACTACAACAAGCCATTCAGCAGGCTGACGCCTACCGCCAACGCATCGGCGCCGGCTCGCTTCCTGAGCGGCTGGAGCAACTGGTAGATCTACGCCGGCAGGAGGGGTATCTGGCGGAATGTGCCCAAGATGCCGGCGACCCACAAGCCTGGATGCTCAGTGAATTTCACTGTTCCGTGATGCGCATCGCCGAGCAATTCCCGTGCATCTGCGACCAGGAGCTGCAGCTCATTCGCCACACCTTTCCCGACTGCCAGGTGGATCGGGTGCAATGGCGCCTGGAGAAGGGTCACTCTTGCGGCTTTCGCCTGACGCCCTGCCGTGACGACTGAAGCGCCGCCACCCCAAGCCAAAAGCCCGCTTTCAGCAGCGGAACTGGCGGAGCTGGAGGCCACCCTCCTGCCCGCCTTGGAGCGGCACCAACTGCGCCTTCTCGCCCACAGCCTGCGCAGCCTGCAGGCGATCGCAGCCCACCAGCCCGCAGGGGACCTCCCAGGCCATGACGCGATGCGCGCCTGGGCCAGCCAGCAGCCCGCCCTCGCCGACGCCCCCTGCTTCCAGGCAGTTCTGGTGGAGCAATTAGAGGCGGCGGGCAGGCAGCTGCAGCAACTGGCCACCAGCCTGAGCCGGGCACCATTGGCCCTAGAGCTGGACGACCTAATCGCCGCGGCTTGCGATCATCGCCCCAGCCCCAGCCCCAGCCACATCACGCCAGTGAGCGAAATCCAATCCGAGTCGATCGCCGACGCCCTCAGCTTTTTCCGCCTTAGCTGCGGTCGCTGGCGCTCCCAGCGCAGTAGCCATCACCTGCTGCACCGTCGAGCAGAGGCGGGAGGCTCCTTCATTGAGGTGGTGGAGATCGTCGCCGCCGACCCCCGCCTGATCGCCATCGCCGAGCTCCACGGCGAAAATCCCGCCGGCCTAGTTGGGGGCTGCCGGGTGACCTGGAACGCCTCGATGGCGTGGGATAAAGCCGGAGAAGCCCACGAAGGGGAAAGCGTTTTCGGCTTGATCCCCACCGATGAGCTCGGCCGGTCCGGCCTGCTGCTGCGCGACCGCGGCTACGCCGAAACCGCCCCCGTGGCAGGTCATTTCGCCATGGACGAGCGCGACGGTCTACTGCTCACCACCGGCTACGAAACCATGGCCAGCCTGGAGCGATTCAGCTTTGCCGGCCCCAATGTGCGTCTGCGCACCAGCACGGTGGAGGGCCTCTCCAATACGGCGTCGTTCTGCGTCGAAACACGGCTGCTAGACAGCCCTCAGCCTGGGGCCAAAACCCCAGCCCAAGAGCCCGTTTCCGAGCAGCCCCTGTCTCCCCTGGGATGGTGACGAACGTTACGGACTGTGAGCCCTGTCTCGGCCAGCCGAACCCGGCCGCGGCTGCACTTCTACGATCAGCAACGACGGATGATGAAGTTGTGTGGCCCTGCCCCTCCTGAAATACGCGCCCACTACCCAAAACTCGCGGGTTGACCCGCTTCGGGTGGGTTCGGATGAGGACCCCAAACCCATGTCCATGGACAGGGCAATGGATCCCAAAGACCTAAATCTGGTCATTGAGTCGTGTTACCGACAGATTTTCTTTTATGCCTTCAAGGTCGACCGCAACTCGACATTGGAGAGCCAGCTGCGCAACGGCCAAATGAGTGTGCGGGATTTCATTCGCTCCCTGTGTCTCTCAGACACCTTCACCCGCAGCTTCTACAACCTGAACAGCAATTACCGAGTGGTGCGCCACCTGGTGGAAAAGCTGCTGGGTCGCCCCACCCACGGCAGGTCTGAGGAGATCGCCTGGGCGGCCGTGCTGATGACCCGCGGGGTCAAGGGCATGGTTGACGACATCCTCAACGGCCAGGAATACCTGGACGCCTTCGGTTACGACACCGTTCCCTTCCACCGCAACCGCGTGGTGGGCTCCCGCGATCTGGGCGAAACCCCCTTCAACATCACCACTCCGCGATACGAGGCCTATTACCGCGGCATCTTGGGCTTCCCCCAAGTTGTGTACACCGGCACCGCCAAAACGATCCCCGCTCGCTCCCGTCAGCGCCGTGGCGGCTTCCCCGAGGACTACCTCCCCTGGGTGCGCAATCTGCCTGCCATGCGCAGCCAAGGCGGTGCATCCGGCAGCGTCAGCATGGACTACCTGTCCAAGGTTCCTTACCGCAGCATCGGCCGCTGAAGCCAGTCTCCAACTAAACCTCCGGGCGGTCAAAAGGCCGCCCTTTTTTATGGGCCATCAGCACCCAGGCCGTCAGCATCTACTGACGGCTCTAGATCGAGCTACCCGAGCCAGGAGAAACTCGTCCACACTGATCCCAAAAGAAATCTGTTGCTGTGACACAGGCACTCACCGCATTGGCACGCATGACCCTGCGTCAGCTTCGCCAAGTCGCTAGCGACCTTGGGGTGGGCTTGTACAGCCGTAAGTCCAAGGATGAACTCCTAGCCGCCATCAATGATCGCCAGGATGAGGAGGACACGCCGATCAGTCTCAAGGCAATCGAAGCAGAGCTACCCCCAGCTCCCCGCCCCAGCTCAGCAAATACCAGTGTCGTATTTCTGCCCCGCGATCCCCAGTGGGCCTACGTGTTCTGGGATATCTCCCAAAGCGATCGGGCCTCAGCCCTGGCAACTGGTGCCACCCAGCTTTGCCTGCGCGTCGCCGACGTAACTGGCCTGCCCGGCGGCTCAGCCCACCCCCACACCCTGCAGGAAGTGGTGGTCGACAGCCATGCCACCGAGTGGTATTTGCCAGTGCCCCTGTGCGATCGGGATTACCGGGTGGAACTCGGCTACCGCAAAGGCAGCGGCGGCTGGATCTCCCTGGCCTTCTCTTCAGTGGCACGGGTACCGGCCCAGCACCCCAGCGAGCAAATACTCGATCAGTTCGTGCCCTTTTCGCTGGACACGGCTCCAGCCATCCTGCCGACGCCGGTGGAGCCAGCCGATGCAGGACTACACGAACGCCTATATCAAACAGCTACAGCCCGCTGGCGCAGTCTTGGCAGGGGTTCTGAGGCTTTCCATGCGCTACACGCAGCCGGCCTAGACACCAGTGAACTCAACACCTCTGGTGCCGGCATCTGGGCCAGTGGCCGCAACGCCTCTGGCATCGGCGGGGTCGCCTCCCGTCAACGCTCGTTCTGGCTTGTGGCTGATGCTGAGCTGATTGTCTATGGGGCCACCGATCCCGCTGCCCGCCTCACCATTGGCGGTGAGGAGGTGCCCCTCTCCGCCGATGGCACCTTCCGGGTGCAAGTGCCCTTCCGCGATGGTCAGCAGCTTTATCCGATCGAGGCGGTCGCCGCC
The DNA here is from genome assembly GCA_044356035.1 of Cyanobium sp. Classification (GTDB taxonomy): domain Bacteria; phylum Cyanobacteriota; class Cyanobacteriia; order PCC-6307; family Cyanobiaceae; genus Cyanobium_A. The sequence goes on from JBIKWZ010000006.1 coordinate 63,327, forward strand.
GATGGCGAGCAGAAGCGCAACATCACCCTGGAATTCAGCCGCTCTACCCCTGAAGACAACAGCAACCCAGCCGAAAAGGCCCTAAGCGAATGGTTCTAAATCGAGCCTTGGCACTGAAGCGCTCAGCCGTCGCTCTCACACCGATGGCAGGAGCCTTGGCATTTCCGCTGATTGTGCCGGTTGTGTTGATGCGCTTCGGCCTGCCAGCCGCCATGCTCAGCGCTGTGTTGATTGGTACTGGTTGGTTTGTGGTGATGCTGCGGACCGCCGAGATGCCCGGCCACCACTAGATAAAGCCCCAGCTTGATCCAATGTGGGAACCCTGGGTACAACCGCCCAGGGCTGCCATGGCCAACCTTTCGCCGCGCCACCCCTTCGCCTGGGCAAGCCTTGTGAGCTTGGCTTTAGCTGGCTGCAGCGCAGACGCCCAGCTACTGGGCCAGTCAGCCCGGCCCAAGCCCCTGCCCAAGGGGATCGAGCTGGCCTTCAACCACGCCGAAACCAGCCGCTACCGCAGCCCTATCAACGGTCAATGGCGTCAGGGCGACGATCTCGAGGCTTTCGTGCTGGCAAGTATTCAGTCGGCGCGGCGGGAAATCCTGGTAGCGGTGCAGGAGCTGTCGCTGCCGAAGCTGGCCGAAGCGCTGGCGGCTAAGCACCGCGAGGGGCTGACGGTGAAGGTGGTGCTGGAAAACACCTACAGCAGCCCCTGGAGCGAAGAGCATCCGGCCGATCTGGTGCCACACCAGCGCACCCGCCATGAGCAGCTCAAGGCCCTCGGCTGGGGGGACGCGGTGGCGATCCTGCAGCGGGCCGGCGTGCCCCTGATCGATGACACCGCCGATGGCAGTGCCGGCAGTGGTCTGATGCACCACAAGTTCATGGTGGTGGACCGGGCCGTGGTGGTGACCGGCTCAGCCAATTTCACCCCCTCCTGCATCCACGGCGATCCAGGTGCAGACCGCAGCCGCGGCAACGTCAACCACCTGCTGCGGCTGCGCAGCCGTGAGCTGGCCCACACCTTTGCAGCCGAGTTTGAGCGGATGTGGGGCGACGGCCCCGGCCGCAAGCCCGACAGCCGCTTTGGGCTGGGCAAGGGCGGCGGGGCGCCCCAGGAGCTGCTGGTGGAATCAACGCCGGTGACGGTGCTATTCGCCCCCCACCGCCGACGCGATCCCCACCAGGGCCTGGTGGTGTTGGAGAAGCTGCTCGCAGGCACCCGCAAGCAACTCGATCTGGCCCTGTTCGTGTTCTCGGATCAAGGACTGGGTAATGCGATGGAGAACCTGCAGCAGCAAGGCGTCAAGATCCGCCTACTGGCCGACCCCGGCTTCGCCAACCGAGCCTTCAGCGAAGTGCTCGACCTTCTCGGAACCAAGCTGCCCGACCACCGCTGCGGCCTAGAGGCAGCGAACCGCCCCTGGCAGCGCCCCCTTGAGAGTGTCGGCACACCACGGCTGGCCAGCGGCGACAAGCTCCACCACAAGCTGGCTGTGATCGACAACCGCACCGTGATCACCGGCTCCTTCAACTGGAGCCCCTCAGCCGCCCATCAGAACGATGAAACCCTGCTGGTGTTCGATTCCCCCCTGCTCGCCCAGCACTTCACCGCCGAAGTCGACCGCCTCTGGAAAGGGGCTGAACTGGGCATCACCGAGCGGCTGCAACGCAAACAGGAACGACAGCGGAACCGTTGCGGGAGTGGGGTGCAGAGGGGGTGAGTAGGTGCTGGAGTGGCTTCTGTGATGGCTACTGAAAGCAGAGAGCTTTATGCGGGTTCTGCATAAACCAAACCAAAGCGATTGCACCGCAACGCTTAGGCGACCCCATAAGAAGCGCCGGCGGACGCCGCTACAGGTTTTCTGCGGGATCCACGTGCTTCCTGTACACTTTAAAAAGTACACATAAAAACGCAGCTCAACATTGTGCTTTAATTAGCATCGCCCTTAGCCAGTGAGCCACCTCGAACCGCTCCACCGCCAAATTAGAGATTCCTTAAAAATTAGACCATTATGGCGATAAGTAGCTACAATCTAAATGCCACAACAAAGCTTGTGCCCAGCACGGGCGATTTAGCTATATTAAGGCAGCCAAGTGGGGCAATTGCGATAGGCGCATTCTCTCCAGATGGATTCATTTGGTGGGTAGTTCCAGAGAACCAGGCTCCCTACATATCGTTTAACAACGAGCTGCAGCCAAATATCGGCTATGATCAATTCATCCTTGTTTCCCGACAAGAGTTTGACCTAATATCATCACAAATTTATGTCAACTCAGGGATAACAGTCTTTGAAGATTTCCTCAAAACCGCCGAGTTTTTATTGACCAGCGACTTAAATGCAGATGCATTAATAGAGCAGGCTATACAAGACACAACACTTAGATACACTTTTTCTAGGGAGCAAGTCAGCCAGAGTCCGACGGCTAGGCTGACAATCGGCTTTTCATCTGATCCAACAGGATCAATGCAACTTGCTTTTGAGCTGCTAAACGAGTTCGGGCAGAATCTCGGAGGCATTGGTCCAACGATAGACGCAAGCTCCTTTAGAGACGGACAGACCACAAATATAAACAATGGCTTCTTTACAGGAAGCTACAACGGAACGACGAATACATTAGACGTCGTGTTTAGCTGGCAAAGGCTATATGGACCAACATATGCGGAAACAATTGGGAATGGGTCTGTCGTGATTGCCATTGCCAGAGGCTCTGACTATGCAAGCTCCGCAGCTCTGCTGATAACCTCAATTACAGGCACGGCAGCATCAGACGTATTAGAAGGAACAACAGCCTCTGAAACCATTGTGGCACTTGGAGGCAACGACATTGTTGATGCAGGCTTGGGTAATGACACTATTGACGGAGGAGCTGGGACTGACACGCTAATTGGAGGCGCGGGAAATGACAATGTAAATGGCGGGACAGGAAACGACCTAATTGTGGGAGGCGATGGGGCAGGCGATGACATCTACAACGGTGGCGCAGGCACCGATACAGTGAGATATTCGTCAGCCACACTTTCAATAAGAATAGACCTCGCAAATGGTGCAGCGTCGGGGCCTGAGATTGGAACTGATACATTAATCTCAATTGAAAATATCATAGGAGGACAAAGCAATGACTCCATTAATGGGTCTGCTGCTGGCAACAATATTGATGGCGGGGCAGGCGCTGACTCAATGGCAGCAGGGCTTGGGAATGACACCTACGTCGTAGACAACATAGGAGATATCGTCACAGAAACAGCTTCTGCTGGATCTGACACTGTTCAATCCTCCATTACCTACACACTCGGCTCCAACCTAGAAAATTTGACCCTAACAGGGACTTCAGCGATCAACGGCACAGGCAACACTCTTGCCAATACCATTACGGGAAACAGCGCCGCCAATATCCTCAATGGGTCTACGGGTGCAGACACAATGATCGGAGGATTGGGCAATGACACCTATTTCATCGACAACACAGGTGATCGCGTAATTGAAGCCACATCTGCAGGCAGCGATACAGTTCAGTCATCAATCTCTCACACGCTAGGTGCCAACTTAGAGAATCTATCTCTTACTGGCGCTGCAGCTATCAACGGCACTGGCAATGCTCTGAACAACACCATTGTTGGCAATGATGTTGTCAATACCCTTTCTGGTCTTGCTGGCAATGACACCATTGACGGCAAAGGCGGTAATGACACCATCATTGGCGGCACAGGAGCAGACCACCTAACAGGCGGAGCAGGCACGGACACCTTCCGCCTGGTGCTTGCTGATTCCTTACTTCCCAACTACGACAAGATCACTGACTTCGCCATCGGGACCGATCGCCTGGATGGTCCCACTGCTGTCACCGCTGCCAACGTCAAAGATGGCAATGGATCCATCAATGGCGTCGGCATAGTGCAGACGCTTGATGCAGCTGGCATTGGCACTCTCCTCAATAGCAACAGCAACTTCGCTGCCAACGGTGCCAGCGTCTTCACATACAACGATCCGACTGCTGGTCGCAGGACATTTGTAGCCCTAAACAATTCAGCCGCCGCATTCTCTGCCTCCACCGACGCCATCATTGAAATCACAGGGTATTCAGGGTCTCTGACGAACCTGGCGATTGTTTGACCCCGTAGACACCTCTACAACGCTCTGAGGGGCACCACAGTCGTGACCCCATCCAGCGGTGCCTGAATGCCACCGATCCCGCTGATAGCGCCGTGCCAGTTCTGGATTGACCTTCTCCAGATACCGATGCATCGTGGTCATCGGCAGGCACTTGACGCAATTGAACCGCCAAGCATTCCACTGAGGATTCCAAAACATTCCACCCTTCTTCTGAACGTATTTCCCCTTTGGTCTATTGAACTGGCACAGAGGACAGAAAAACACTGACTTCCCCTGCTTCTCCTCATATCCATCTAGGTGATATTTAATTAAATCCAGTCGATACCGTTGATCTATTAGTGATTCCATAAGCTCAAATATCTCTATTGATATTCTTTAAGCATTATAAGACATTGCTGCACATAAGTCAACTTGACAAAATAGCAAAATAGCAGTAGAATAACTACGTGCTAGTTTCAGCAATTGGCTTAGGTGTAAATATTCAATCTCATAAATAACTACGTAGTAGTTTCAACGGGATATGAGGACTCTATAAGACCCCGCTACAGCAAACCCTTCAACTCAAGACTCAAACAAAGAGTTGCTGAAAGCAATGTCCGAAGGACATTCCACCAAGAATCCACCAAAACCGCATCAGAATCCAAATATAAACCCACTAAAAACATACTTGAGTTCTTTAACTGCCTTAAGGAGCCGCCACCTAACCCTGTAGACGATAAGAACTCACAACCGACCATCAGAACCATCGTCCGCACCTAAATAACCATAAGACCACGCAAGACAATATGAGAAATCAAACCAATGCCATCCGAGAACAGGTGTCCTTTAAGAAAAGAGAAGAACACATCCGTGAATCCTGGAACTTCTTATGCACTCACTACCACCTGAGCAAATCAGACCTAGTTAAGTTCCTGATCAAGAAGGAGGAGTACTTCTTACAAAAACCAGAAACCATTCCTGCTGGGTTCATTAAAGACTGGTTGTGAAAACTCAGGAGCAGATTCAGCAACGAATCAGTTTCCTTCAACAGCAACTGGAGTCACTGGATCACTATCTGCCAGAGACCTACCAGTTCCTGATGGCAGAGTTGGACCACCAGCAGCGGGACCTGATGGCACTGAAAATCCAGACATTCTATGAGGACCAATCCAATGAACACCAAGACCAAATCCCTGATTCGGGAAATCCAGACCAAAATCAAAAGTCCAATCACCGGGCAGAAGGAGTTTGCCAATGAGGATGCCGTGATTGACTATGCCGTCAAAACGTTCTATGACCTGATGAAGAAACAAAGAATCCTATGAGTAACCAGACTATATGAACAAGAAAAATGCCGAAAAAATCAAGACCAAGTTTTCCATTGAGCACCAGTATCAAGAAGCACTCGGGTACCTGACGCCAAAGCAATTAGAAAATACTCTCAGCGTCCTGAATGTCGCTCAAGGGGCACTAGAGAAGAGTATTAGTGACTATGCCATTGACCTGACTCACGACCTCCTGGATGATGAGACGCCCCAGATCGTTCGGACCTTCTGGTTCAGCAAGGGAATGAAGGACTATTACTTCTGCATTGATGGCACAGGAATGATTCGGGCAATGGACCAATCAATACCGAATCAACTCTTCGATCAGATTATAAGCGCTCTGGACTCCATTGAAGACTGAACAGCAGTTGAAAACGAGT